>CAYXFA010000001.1:0-182822 GCA_964464165.1 uncultured Phycisphaeraceae bacterium
GCAGTCGTCGTGCTTGTAGACGTGGACGACGCAGACGCCGTGGTAGTAGGGGCGGTAGCTCCAGCCGTAGCCGGGGTGGAAGCGGTTGTAGCGGGCGTCGCACCAGGGGTCGCAGAAACCGGTGCGGGCGCAGAGCTCGTCGCACCGGGGGTCGAAGCTGGTGGGGCGGGTGTTGCAGGCCCCGCCGCAGGGGTTGCCGCAGACGCACGGGGCGTGGGTGGTGTGCGGGGCGGTGGTGAGGACGAGGCGGGTGGGGTTGCGGGCGGGGAGGTAGTGGTAGGTCTCGCGTGTGCGGGTCTCGCCCGTGCGGCATCCGGCGAGTGCGCCGAGGGCGATCAGTGCGGCTGCGGCTCGGGCGGCGGTGCGTTGGGCGGTCATGGTCGGCTCCTTGCGATGGCTCCGACCGGTGACCGCCGTTGCGGGCGCGTGCTGACGCCCGGGTGGGGGTTTTCGTCAGGATCGCCACTTGCGCACGGCGACGCCGTCGCGGAAGGTGATGTGGAGGGCGTGGCTCTCGGTGCTGGAGCGCGAGCCTCCGAAGACGAGGAAGACGCTGCCGTCGCTGGAGTGGGTGCGGGTCCAGCGCCAGGTGAGGGTTTCCTCGCCGTTGTCGCCGGTGACGCGGTCGCTGGGCTCGCCGAGGGTGGCGATGGCCTCGTGGATGGTGGTGCGGTTGAGGAGGACGGCGCGCTCGGCCCCGGGCTCGACGCGGTTGCCGCTGTAGGAGGTGGCCTGGTGCGAGGTGACGAGGCAGCCCGGCAGGGCGGTGAGGGCAAACGCGGCGAAAACGGCGGTGGCTTTTCTGGTCATGTGCGGCTCCTTGTGTGCGGGGACCGCTCGTTGGCCCCGCGGCTGACGGGATTGTTGGGGGGAAGAGGCGGAGTGGGGGTTAGGGGGTGAGTGTGCTTTGGGTGGCGGCGATGTCGGTTTGCATGACGGCGATCTCTTCGGGGTCGGTCAGGCCGGCGGCGACGAGGCGGGCGCGTTGGAGGCTGATGCGGGCCTCGACGAGCCGGCCGGCGGCGGCGAGGGCCCGGGCGTTGACCTCGAACAGGCAGGCGTGGTCGAAGGGGGAGAGGGCGCGGTCGCAGCACAGGGCGCGGGCGCGCTCGGCGTGGTGCAGGGCGGGCTCGGCCCGGCCGAGGGCGGCGTAGACGCGCGCGAGCTGCCAGTGGGAGCGGAAGTGGTTCTGGGCCGTGCCCACGCGGAGCCAGAAGCAGGCCGAGGCGTGGGCGGCGTGGACCATCTCGTCGTCCTGCTCGGGCGTGCGGGCGTCGGTTTCCAGCAGCGTCCAGGCGTGGTTGAACAGCTCGGCGGCGAGCCTGCGGTCGGCGGCGGTCATCGCCGAGCATACCCCGGGCCCGGGCGGAGGTTGCCCCGGCGAGGGGGTGGGACGGCGCGCGGGCGGCGGCGGGGCGATACGCTCCGGTGTGGACCCGTCAGCAAGCCCGATGACGCCCCGCGACGCCGCCGTGGAGATCGTGCGCCGGCTCCGCGGCGGGGGCTACACGGCGTACCTGGCGGGCGGGTGCGTGCGGGACGAGCTGCTCGGCGAGGAGCCCAAGGACTTCGACGTGGCGACGGACGCGCGGCCGGACGGCGTGCGCGCGCTGTTCCGGCGCACGGCGGAGGTGGGTGCGGCGTTCGGCGTGATGCTGGTGCGCGAGTTCGGGCCGACGGTCGAGGTGGCGACGTTCCGCTCCGACGGGCCGTACACGGACCGGCGCCGCCCGGACACGGTGGCGTTCGCGGACGCGGAGGCCGACGCCCGGCGCCGGGACTTCACGATCAACGCGCTGTTCATCGACCCGCTCGCGGGCGGGGCGGGTCGGATCATCGACTTCGTCGGCGGGCGGGCGGACCTGGAGGCCCGGGTGCTGCGCGCGGTTGGGGACCCTGATCGGCGTCTAGCGGAGGACCACCTGCGGGCGCTGCGGGGGGTGCGGTTCGCGGCCCGGTACGGGCTGTCGATCGACCCGGGCACGGCGGAGGCGATGCGCCGGCACGCGGGCCGGCTGGAGGGGGTGTCGCGGGAGCGGATCGGGGAGGAGATGCGCCGGATGCTGACCCACCCGAGCCGCGGACGGGCGGGGAGGCTGCTGCACGAGCTGGGGCTGGACGCGGCGGTGCTCGGGCCCGGGCGCGGGGCGTACGACGGGTCGGCGTTGGACGGGCTGGGGGCGGGGGCGGGTTATGCGGCGGCGCTGATGGCGCTGGCGATCGGGCGCGGGCTGGCCCCGGCCGGTGGGGGCGCGGGGGCGGTGTCGGACCTGCGCCGGGCGCTGCTGCTGTCCAACGACCAGCGGGAGGCCGTGCGCGACGGGTTCGCGGCGCTGCGTGGGCTGCTGGCGGAGTGGGACGGGCTGGGCGAGGCCGGGCGGAAGCGTCTGGCGTCGTCGCCCGGCTACGCGGACGCGATGGAGGTGCTGGGGGTGCTCGACCCGGCGCGTGCGGCGGCGGTGCGGGCGGAGGTCGGGCGGCTGGCGGGGCGGTTCGGCGGGCTGCGTCCGCGCCCGCTGCTCGACGGCGACGGGCTGGTGGCGATGGGGCTGGCGCCCGGCCCGCGGTTCGCGCGGGTGCTGGCGGCGGTGTACGACGCGCAGTTGGAGGGGCGGGTGGCGGACGCCGACGCGGCGCGGGCGCTGGCCCTGGAACTCTGGGCTGATGCGGACGGCGGGGGGCCCTCCGGCGGGGCGGGGCGCACGGGGCGCTAGGATTTTCCCGACCCGCGACCTTGAGCCCCCAGGAGAAAGCCCCATGAGCAGCCTTGCAACGAGCGACTTTGTGCCCGCGGACCTCGACGCCTCCCGGTGGGAGAACGTCGAGCCGCTGTTCGCCGAGTTGCGGGACCGGCCGGTGGAGTCGGCCGAGGATTTCGAGGCGTGGCTGCTGGACCGGTCGGAGCTGGACGCGGCGTTGTCCGAGGCCGGGGCGATCCGGTACATCGACATGACCTGCGACACGGCTTCGGCGTCGAAGAAGCAGGCGTACATGGACTTCGTCGAGGGCGTGCTGCCGAAGGTCAAGCCCGCGGGGTTCGCGCTGGACAAGAAGCAGGCGGCGCTGGCGGATCGGTTCGACCTGGGCGAGCGGTACCGGGTGATCAACCGGGACACCGTCGCGGCGGTGGAGATCTTCCGGGACGAGAACGTGCCGATCCAGACGGAGCTGACCCGGCTGGACACCGAGTACGACACGATCTGCGGGGCGATGACGGTCGAGTTCGACGGGCAGGAGCGGACCCTGCCGCAGATGGGCAAGTACCAGGAGGCGTCGGACCGCGGGGTGCGTGAGGCGGCGTGGCGTGCGGTGTCGGAGCGGCGTGCGCAGGACGCGGACCGGATCAGCGCGATCTTCGACGAGATGGTGGCGTTGCGCGACCGGATGGCGCGGAACGCGGGGTTCAAGGATTTCGTGGGCTACTCGTTCAAGGCCAAGGGCCGGTTCGACTACACGCCGGAGCACTGCTTCGCGTTCCATGAGGGCATCGAGAAGCACCTGATGCCGTTCGTGGCGAAGCTGGACGCGCAGCGCCGGGGGGCGCTGGGCGTGGGCGCGCTGCGCCCGTGGGACCTGGCGGTCGACCCGAAGGGCCGGCCCGCGCTGCGTCCGTTCGAGGGCGGGGCGGACCTTGTGGCCAAGACGCGCCGGGTGTTCGATCGGCTCAGCCCGGAGCTGGGCGCGATGTTCGCGTCGCTGGGCGACGGGACGAACGACCGCGGGGCGGAGGGCGGGGCGAGCCTGGATCTTGATTCGCGCAAGGGCAAGGCCCCGGGCGGGTACCAGTACATGCGGGACCGCAGCCGCAAGGCGTTCATCTTCATGAACGCGGCGGGCCTGCACCGCGACGTGGAGACGATGGTGCACGAGGCGGGGCACGCGTTCCACTCGATGTACTGCGTGGACGAGCCGCTGGCGCACTACCGGCACGCCCCGATCGAGTTCTGCGAGGTCGCCAGCATGAGCATGGAGCTGCTGACCATGCCGTTCTGGGACGAGTACTACCCGAACCCGGAGGACGCGGACCGCGCGCGGCGTCGTCAGCTGGAGGGCTCGCTGGGCCTGCTGCCGTGGATCGCGACGATCGACGCGTTCCAGCACTGGATCTACACCCACCCGAAGCACACGCGCGAGGAGCGGGCCGCGGCGTGGCTGGCGCTGGAGGAGCGGTTCGGTCACCAGGGCCACCGCGTGGACTGGTCGGGCATCGAGGCGCACCGTCCTTTGATCTGGCAGCGCCAGAGCCACCTGTTCGGCAGCCCGTTCTATTACGTTGAGTACGGCATCGCGCAGCTCGGGGCGCTGGGCCTGTGGCTCAAGAGCCTGGAGGAGGGCCCGGGGTCGGCGCTCGCGGCGTACAGGCGGGCCATGTCGCTGGGCGGTTCACGCCCGCTGCCGGAGCTGTTCGCGGCGGCGGACCTGCCCTTCGACTTCGGCCCGGACACGGTGGGGCGGCTGGTCGAGCGGGCGGAGAAGGAGCTGGACAAGCTGCCGGTGTGAGGGGTGTGGCCGAAAGAGCGGTTCGCATTCGACCGTATATATATGGTCGTCCCCGTATTTGGGTGGTGTTTATTCTGAGCCTCTGGGTCTGCGGGCTGTTTTTGTGTGTCGGGTGGGCGGTGTTCACGGCGGCGTACTGGTTCGACGTGATCGACCGGGCGCTCCGTGATCGGTTGGTGTGGCTGGTGGCTTTGATCGGGCTGGGCGTCGAGTTGGCCGTGTTCGTGGGTTACTACCGGCGCGTGCGTGTGAAGCGGTGCCTGGCGGAGCACGGGCGGGTGCTCCGCCCGCGGTGCGCGTACCCGGTCTTTGTGTGCGATGACGCTGAGGCCGAGCGCGTGTGCCCGGAGTGCGGGTCGGCGCTGGTCTATGAAGAGGGGGTGCGTTCGTGGGCGCGGGTGCCGAGCATCGGCGGCAGTTCGCGGGGTTGGTCGATGACTTGGGGGGTTGAGGTGGTCTTTGAGAGCGTCGCGTCGGGCGGCCGCTTCCTGACGGGCGCGGCTTGTCGGGCTCACGCTTTGTTCATCGACTCGTCGACCTCGGCGATGGCCTTGACGAAGGCGTGGCGGGCGTTGCGGGCGTAGGGGTTGAGTTTCTGGATGGCCTCGAAGAGCTCGGGGGCGTCGCACTCGGTGTTGCGCTTGAGCTGGAGCAGGCGGCGGTAGGCGAGCGTGGCGGCGGGCAGCTCGGGCAGGCGCATCTCGCACGCGGCGCGGCCGATCAGGTGGGTCAGTCCCTGGACGAAGGCCATCTGCTGGTCGTGCTCGTCGGCGGTCATCTCCAGCACGGGCAGGCCGAGGTCGTTGAGGAAGGCGCGCACGCGGGCCATCATGGGCTCGGTGACGCGTGCGGGGCAGAGGACGATGGGCTCGCCCGCCACGCCGCCGAGTTCCATCGCGGTCTGCGGCCCGAAGAGCGGGTGCGTGCCGAGCACCTGCGCGTGGGGCGGCAGGGTGTTGAGCATCCACTCGACGGGGCGGAGCTTGACGGAGCAGACGTCGCAGACGAGGGCGCCCTCGCGCAGGTGTGGGGCGATGGTCACGCCGACGATCGGGATCGCCTGCACGGGGACGCAGAGGATGACGGCCTCGGCCTTCGCGGCCTCCTCGATCGTGACGGGGCGGACGCCCAGGTCGCGCACGGCGTCGTCGGGCGTGTTGGGGTCGTGGACGACGACCTCGGCGTGGTCGCGCAGCACCCCCGCCGCGAGCCGGCCGAAGGCGCCGAGCCCGACCAGGGCGACCGCGGTGAGCGGCGGGGCGGCGGGCGCGGGGCCGGCGGTGAGGGGCTGGCTGATGGTCATGGACAAGCCTATCGGCGGTCCCGGGGCCCGGGTTCGGTGCGTCGGGGGTCGCGACGCCGCGGGGGCGTGATGAAAGGCATTTCATCGCGCACTTCCGGCCGAACCGGGGGTTTCGGCTTGGCATCCCGGCGGCGTGTGGTAGGCTGGCCCGAGGAGGACCAGCCATGGCCACGAGCATCGCACGGGTGACGGAGATCACCGCGCAGAGCGACAAGGGCTTCGACGACGCGATCCAGAAGGGGATCGAGCGGGCCTGCAAGACCCTGGACAACGTGACGGGGGCCTGGGTTCAGGAGATGACGGTCGACGTGCAGGACGGGCACATCGCGGGGTACCGGGTGAACATGAAGGTGACGTTCGTGCTGAACGATTGAGCAAAACTTGTTCGCGGCAAGCTAGTCGCTGTGGCAAGCTAGGTTGCTTCACGGCCATCTGGGGCCATAGATTCGATAAAGGCGCGGCAGTATTCTGTATACTCGTTGTGGCTAATATATTCGCTTGCGGTGTTGCAATTTGGCCACCTCGCCCACGCGCTGTGCCAGACGGTGTAGTGCCTAGGATTTCGCACTGTGAATCGTGCGGGAGGTGGGCATGTAAAGTAACGGATCCAGTGTTCTATGCCGAAATGTGCATGTCTGGCGTGTAGTTTCCAAATGGGGTTGGCAGCGAAATCTGTAGGGTCATGTAGCTGGGAATGGACCCACTCTGCTGACGACCTGGTTGGACAATAAACCTCATTGTGTGACCATGCAATAGTGAAATGGTTAATGTGATGAGGTGAGTAGTCAAAATCATCGTCCTCTAGGTCGGGCGGTCCGATTATGGCGCAGCGATTTGGAGCGTATGGATAGAGCAGGATGCATGGTAGGTTGAAGTTTAAATGCAGAGGATAAACAGGCTGATCGCTAGTTATTAGCGCATTCCGAGGAAATGTCAATGTCCGCAAACTCCACCCGCGTCCTATCCATGATGCAGTGAAATGCATTAATTCCCCACGAAATCCATTTATGGCCTTGTTTACATGCTTGTTGCTGACGCTGAGGGTTTGTTGAGCCAGTGAGCAGGATAGTCGTTCTGTAAGCCTGGTTCTCCAAAGCAGTGCGATGGCAAAGCGGCAGATCTTGCCAGCGTCCTCGTTTGTCTGTGGGTCGTTGCGAAGTATTCGGCCGGCTTGAGTTTCGGTGTGTGCTAAAAATTTTTTGTCAAAGTCGTCGCCTAGGGAATCGGTATAGTAACGGTCGGCCCAGGCAATATGACGGGGGGAGCTGTATTTTAGTGCTTCTGGAGCTTGCTTAGAGTACACCCATAGCTTCCCCTTCCCGTCGGAAAAGCGGCGAAGGTGAAGTTGGGGGATGATGTGCTGCCGGTCGGGCTTGTTCACAGCTTCTTGAGCGCCCCCACCAGGGTATCGAGGTGCTCTTTGGTGTGGGCCGCGGAGACCTGGATGCGCAGGCGGGCGGTGCCCTCGGGGACGACGGGGAAGCCGAAGCCGATGACGAACACGCCGAGTTCGAGCAGGCGCTGGGACATCGCGATGGCTTTGGCGGTGTCGCCGACGATGATCGGGCAGATGGCGGTGGGCGAGTCCATCACCTCGAAGCCGGCCTCCTTGAGGCTCTTGCGGGCGTAGGCCACGTTCTCGCGGAGGCGGGCGACGCGCTGGGGCTCGGCCATGAGGATCTCGATGGCCTTGTTGGCGCTGCAGGCGACGGTGACGGGCAGGGCGTTGGAGAACAGGGTGGGCCGGCCGCGCTGGATCAGCAGCTCGATGAGCCGCTTGGAGCCGGCGACGAAGCCGCCCGCGCCGCCGCCGAGGGCCTTGCCCAGGGTGCCGGTGAACACGTCGACGACGCCCTTGGAGGGGTCGTGGTTGGGGGCGCCGGGCAGCATGCCGAAGTGCTCGTGCGTGCCGCGGCCGGTGGGGCCCATCACGCCGTGGCCGTGGGAGTCGTCGACGACGAGCATGGCGTCGAACTCGTCGCAGAGGCGGCGGATGGCGGGCAGGTCGGCGACGGCGCCCTCCATGCTGAACACGCCGTCGGTGACGACCCAGATCTGGCCGGTGACCTCGGGGTTGGCGCGGGCGGCCTGGAGGCGTTCGCGCAGGTGGCCGAGGTCGGCGTGGCGGTAGACGGCCTTGTGGACGCCCTTCTTGATGACGGGGGTCAGGCGGATGGCGTCGATGATGCAGGCGTGGTTGAGCTCGTCCGAGATGATGAGGTCCCCGGCCTCGCAGACGGTGGGGAACAGGGCCTCGGTGGCGGTCCAGCAGGAGACGAAGGTGTAGGCGGACTCGGCGCCCATGTAGCGGGCGATGGTCGCCTCGATGGTGTTGTGGGGGGTGAAGGTGCCGCAGATGAAGCGGACGGAGGCGGTGCCCGCGCCGTAGCGGCGGAGGCCTTCGACGCCGGCCTCGATGACCTCCGGGTGGTTGGCCAGGCCGAGGTAGTTGTTGGAGCAGAAGCAGAGGGCCTCGCGGGGCTTGCCGTCGGCCCCGACCATGGTGACGGCGGCGTCCATGGGCGAGTCGAGCAGGTGGAGGTGCTTGTACTGGCCGGAATCGGCGAGGGACTTGAGGATCTCGTCGGCCCGCGAGTCGAAGGGTCGGGCGGTGCGGGTGGTGGTCATGGGCGGGGCTCCTCCGTCGTTCGGCGATGATACGCGCGGGGGCCCCGGCCCTCGGCGGGCGCGGGGTTCCGCCTCGCTCTGCCGCTGGGCACGCCGTCAGCCGGGCGGGCCTTCCGGGGTTTGGGCCGGTCGGGGGCGGCGGTCTCCGCCGTGGGTCGTGACGATCCCCGCGCCGGGGGCGCACGGGCTCTTGGGCGCGGCGGGGCTGCTGGCGCGTCGCTCGTGAGCGGTTGATCGGTTGGATCTCCGGCCCTGGGGGTCAGCCGGCGTGCCCGGGTTTTTCCTTGCCCCGGACCAGGCGGGCCAGCCGGGCCGAGCCGCCCTGGATGAGGACGAAGAACAGCGGGACGAAGAACACCGCGATGAAGGTCGAGGCGAGCATGCCGCCGATCACGCCGGTGCCGATGGAGTGGCGGGCGGCGGAGCCGGCGCCGGTGGAGATGGCCAGGGGCACGACGCCGAGGACGAAGGCCAGCGAGGTCATCACGATCGGGCGGAAGCGCAGGCGGGCGGCCTGGATGGCGGCCTCGCGCAGGGGCACGCCCTCGCGGTAGGCGCTCAGGCAGAACTCGATGATGAGGATGGCGTTTTTGGACGCCAGCCCGACGAGCGTGAGCAGGCCGACCTGGAAGTAGATGTCCTGCACGAGCCCGCGCAGCCAGATGGCGGTGAGCGCGCCGAGCACCGCGATGGGCACGGCCAGGAGCACCGCGGCGGGGAGGGTCCACTTCTCGTACTGGGCGGCGAGCACCAGAAACACCGCGACGAGGCCGAAGGCGAGCACGACGGGGGTCTGGTTGCCGGCCTTGACCTCCTGGTAGGACGCGCCGCTCCACTCGAAGCCGTAGCCGGGGGGGAGGGTCTCGGCCGCGACCTCGCGGACGGCCCGCATCGCCTGGCCGCTGCTCACGCCGACGGGCGGGGCGCCGGTGATCTGCACGGAGGGGAAGCCGTTGAAGTGCGAGGCCACGTTGGGCCCGGAGCGCATCTCGCTGTCGACCAGGCCGGAGAGGGGGACCATCTCGCCCCGGTCGTTGCGCACGTACATGCGTCGGATGTCGCCGGGGTCGTCGCGGAAGGAGGGCTCGGCCTGGAGCTGGACGCGCCAGATGCGCCCGAACTTGCTGAAGTCGTTGACGTAGAGCGAGCCCAGGTAGGCCTGGAGCGTGTCGAACACCGAGGCGACGGGCACGCCCATCATCTTGGTCTTGTCGCGGTTGAGCTCGACGAACATCTGCGGCAGGCTGACGCGGAGCGTGGCCTGCAGGCCCTCCAGGTCCGGGTGGGCCTCTGCGGCGGCCATGAACTCGGCCGCGACGGCGGCCAGGTCGGTGATCTGGTTGCCCGCGCGGTCCTGCAGCTCGAGCTGGAAGCCGGCGCGCTGGCCCAGGCCGGAGATCGCCGGCGGGTTGAAGGGGATGACCATGCCCTCGCGGTTGGCGTTGAGCGCGACGAAGGCCTGGCCGACGAGCGCCTGGGCGCTCAGGGACGGGTCGGCGCGCTCGCTCCAGGGCTTGAGCGGGACGAACATCACGGCGGCGTTGCTGGCGTTGCTGCCGCCGGCGAAGATGTCGAAGCCGCCGAGGGCCACGTAGTTGGCCACGGCGGGGTGCCCGGCGAAGAAGGCCTCTGCCTTGCGGACGAGCTTGTCGGTGCGGTCGAGCGAGGCGCCGTCGGGGAGCATGACCTGGACGATGATGTAGCCCTGGTCCTCGTTGGGGAGGAAGCCGGTGGGGATGCGTTGGGACATGCGGACGGTGGCGAAGCACAGCACGGCGAAGACGGCCGCGGAGACCGGGGCATAGCGCAGGACGGAGCGCACGCCCGCGGTGTAGCCGCGGGTGAGCCGGTCGAACCCGGCGTTGAACCAGCGGAAGGGGGCGAGGGGGCGGCGGTCGTGGCCGGGCGGCTTGAGGAGCAGGCGGCACAGCGCCGGGCTGAGCGTCAGGGCCACCAGGCCGGAGATGGCCACGGAGAGGGCGATGGTGATGGCGAACTGCTTGTAGAGCTGGCCGGTCAGGCCGCCGAGGAAGGCGACGGGCACGAACACCGAGCTGAGCACGAGCACGATGGCGATCAGCGCGCCGGTGACCTGCTTCATGGCCTTGACGGTCGCGTCGTAGGGGTTGAGCCCCTCGTCGTGCATGAGTCGCTCGACGTTCTCGACCACCACGATGGCGTCGTCGACCACGATGCCGATGGCCAGCACCAGGCCGAACATCGTCAGCGTGTTGATGGAGAAGCCCAGGACCAGCAGGCCCGCGAAGGTGCCGACGATGGCGACGGGCACGGCCAGCAGCGGGATCAGGGTGGCCCGCCAGGACTGGAGGAAGAGGAACACCACGATGAGCACGAGCACCACGGCCTCGATCAGCGTGTGGACGACCTCGCCGATGGACTCCTCGATGAACCGCGTGGTGTTGTACGGCACGTCGTAGGTGACGCCCGCGGGGAACGAGCGCGCCGCCTCGTCCATGGCCTCGTGGAGGGCCTTGATCGTGGACAGGGCGTTGGCGCCGGTCTGGAGGTAGATGAGGATGGAGGTCGTCGGCTGGCCGTTCACGCGTGTGAACTGGTCGTAGCTCTGCGGCCCGAGCTCCATGCGGGCCACGTCCTTGAGCCGGACCATCGAGCCGTCGGGGTTGGCGGTGAGGATGATGTTCTCGTACTCGGAGACCTCGCTGAGCCGGCCGCGGGTGAGCACGGGCACGGTCAGCTCGACCTCGCCCGCGGTGGGGCGCTGGCCGATGGTGCCGGCGGGGAACACGGCGTTCTGCTCGCGGATGGCGGCGGCCACGTCGGACACGGTGAGCCCGCGGAGGGCCAGGCGGTCCGGGTCGACCCAGATCCGCATGGCGTAGTCCTTGCCGCCGAAGACGCGTGCGTCGCCCACGCCGGGGATGCGCCGGATCATGTCCAGCAGGTTGATGGTGGCGTAGTTGGAGAGGAACACGTCGTCGTAGCGCTCGTCGGAGGACTTGAGCGCCACCACGCCGAGGATGTTGGTCGAGGCCTTGACCACCGGCAGGCCCTGGCGGACGACCTCCTGCGGCAGGCGGGGCTCGGCGCGGGAGAGGCGGTTCTGGACCTCGACCGCGGCCAGGTCCTGATCGGTGCCGATCTCGAAGGTGGCGGTGATGGTGGCCGAGCCGTTGTTGGCGCTGGTGGAGCTGAAGTAGATCAGGTTCTCGATGCCGCTGAGCTGCTGCTCGATCGGCGAGACGACCGACTCGGCCATGGTGACGGCGTCGGCGCCGGGGTAGTTGGCGGTGATGGTGATGGTGGGGGGGACGATCTGCGGGTACTGCGCGATGGGCAGGGCGGTGATGGCGACCGCGCCGATCAGCGTGATCAGGATGGAGAGCACGCTGGCGAAGACCGGGCGGTCGATGAAGAACTTGGCGAACATGGGTCAGGCGCCCTCTTCCGCGCCGGGGAGGTGGGGAGCGGGGGGGGCGGGGGCGTCGGCGGGGGGCGTCGGCTCGATGGGTTTGACGGTCACGCCGGGGCGGACGGTCATCAGGCGGTCGGTCACGACGCGGTCGCCCGGGGCCAGCCCGGCGGTGACGACGACGCGCCCGCCGATCCAGTCGCCGATCGTCACGGCGCGCAGCTCGGCGGCGTCGCCCTCGCCGAGGGTGTAGACGAAGGTGCCGCTGGGGTTCTGCACGAGGGCGGACTGGGGCACGAGGATGGCCCCGACGCGTTGCGGGCCGATCACGCGGGCGTGGCAGAACTGGCCGGGCAGCAGGGTCAGGTCCGGGTTGGGCACCACGGCCTGGACGACGGTCGAGCCGGTGCTGGGGTCGACGCGCACGCCGAGGAACTCGATGCGCCCGCGGTGGGGGTGGACGCTGCCGTCGGAGAGCGTCAGCTCGATCTGGAGCTCTTCGATGGCGGGCGACTCGACGACGCCGGTGGCCTGGTCGCGCGCCCAGCGCAGGATGTCGGACTCGCTGACGGAGAAGCGCACGTGCATGGGGTCGTGCTGCTCGACGACGGCGAGCAGGCCGCCGTCCTGCGGGCCGACGTAGCTGCCCACGTCGCGCTCCGCCTCGCCGATGACGCCGGTGATGGGCGAGACGATCTCGGTGTAGCTCAGGTCCAGCTCGGCGCGGGCGATGCGCGCCTCGGCCAGGGCGATCTCCGCCTGCCCCAGGGCCAGCTCGGTCTCCCATTCCTCCAGCTCGCTGGGCGTGGCGGCCTGCTGGGCGGTCAGCTCGCGGAAGCGCACCACCTGGCGCTGGGCGCGGTCGGTGCGGGCCTTGGCGCTGGCCAGCGCGGCGCGGGCGATGTCCAGCTCGGTCTGGAACACGCGGGGGTCGATGAGGAACAGCGGCTGGCCGGCCTCGACCTTCGTGCCCTCCGTGAAGTGCTGGGCCTCCAGGAAGCCGTCCACGCGGGCCCGGATCTCCACCGTGCGGGAGGCCTCGGTCTGGCCGAGGTAGTCGGGTTCGAGCGGCACGCGCTCGGCCGCGAGGGTGAGGACCGACGCCTCGACGGCGGCGGGCGCCGGCGCGGCGTGGGGCACGGGGTGGGCGCCGTCCTCGTTCCAGAAGAGGACCAGCCAGCCCGCGGCGAGGATCAGCAGCAGGATGACCACCACCCGCATGAGGTGGGCCGCGATGACGCGGCGCAGGGCGCCGGACCGGGGCTCGGTGTCGTTGTTGTCGGGCATGCGTCATGCTCCCGGGCGTGAAGCCCAAGTCCGTCGCGGAGAGATCGGGGTCCGTGGCGGGCGTTATTCGTGTCGTTCGCGTGCGGCGGCTTCCCCGGGCGTGAGGAGGCCCTTGAAAAGCACTTCGAGGATCAGGTCCGCCTGCTCGTCCAGGGCGGCGGCCCGGCCGGCGAAGTAGGCGGTGAAAATGGTGCCGTACAGCAGGTCGCCGATGATGCCGATGGCGCGCTCAGCGTCCATCGGGCGCACGCGCCCCTCCTCGATGAGCCCGCGGATCATCGGCACGGAGTTGGCCCGGCGGGCGGCGCGGTAGTCGTAATAGGTGGGGCGTTCGCGGTCGCGGAACGCGGCGCGCTCCTGGATCAGCAGCTCGATGTAGGCGGGGTTGGCCCGGAAGTACGCGAGGTAGCCGCGCACGCCGCTGGCGATCCGGTCGATCGGGTCGAGGTCTTCCGGAGAGGTCGTGGCGTCGATCAGGCCGGCCATCACGTGGTCCACGCAGGCGCGGAACAGGTCCTGCTTGCTCTCGAAGTAGCGGTAGATGGTGCCTTTGGCGCAGCCCGCGGCGGCGGCGATGCTCTCGACCTCCACCCCGGCGTAGCCGTCGCGGGCGAACAGGGGGATGGCCCGGTCGATCAGCTCGGCCCGGCGGGCGGCGGCGGGGTCGGGCGGGGGCGGGGTGGGTGCGTCCGTGGGCAAGGGCGGGCTTCAAGCAGGGTGACTGACCGGTCAGTCATTCTCCGCCGAATCGGCCGGTTCGGCCAGGCAAACCCGCCCGAATCCCGGTGGTTTGGCGAAGATGGGGAGTTTGGTCCCGCCCATCGGGGGCGGATTCCGCTAGCCTACCCGCGCATGTCGCACCGTCTGACGCTCATCCGGCTCGAGGGCCCCGACGACGTGGGGCCGCCGCCGCGGGTGGTCCTGGAGTCGGACGCCGCGGCGGGCCGGGCGGTGGAGAACGACCTGCACCTGCCCGCGCCGAGCGTGTCGCGCCGGCACGCGGTGTTCCGGAAGGCGGCGGGTGGGTGGTTCCTGACGGACGCGGGCTCGACCTCGGGCACGCTGGTCAACGCGCGGCGTCTGGAGCCGGACCGCCCGGCCCCGCTCGAGCCGGGCGACCGGGTGACGATCGGGCCGTGGGTGTTCCGGGTGGGGGGGGACGGCTCGGCCACGCGGACGGTGGGGCTGACGGTGGACGCGCCGGGCACGGCGAGCGTGCCGCTGTCGTCGCGCCGGCTGGACGCGTTGAGCGCGTGCCTGGACGAGATGGAGCGTGCGGGCGGGGCGGAGGACCTGGCGCTGGCGGCGTTGCGGGCGTGCATGGACGGGACGGGGTTCGGGCGTGCGGCGGTGCTGATCCCGCCCGCGGCGGGGTCGGGGGAGGCGCCGGGGCTGCTGGCGGGGCTGGTGCGGCGCGGGGGGTCGTCGGCGGCGTTGGAGCCGGCGGGGTTCGCGCCGTCGAGCTCGCTGATCGAGCGGGCGCGGGCGGGGACGACGGCGGTGCTGTCCGGCCCGGCGGGCGGCGCCCCGGCGTACGGCCAGTCGATCGCGGAGTGGTCGATCCACTCGGCGGTGTGCGTGCCGGTGATGCCCGAGGGGCGCGTGGCGGCGCTGCTGTACCTGGATGCGCGGTCGGGCGAGTCGCCGGTGGGGGACGCGGCGGGGTACTGCGAGGACGTGGCGCGCCTGTACGCCTTCGCGCTGACGCGGGACTCGCAGGCGGACCTGCGCCGGCGCCAGGAGGCGCTGCGGATCGAGCTGGACCGGGCCCGCGAGATCCGGGCGATGCTGGCCCCGCCGGCGGAGGCGCGGGCGGGGGGGTACCGGCACGCGTCGCGGACGATCGCGGGGCTGTTCGTGTCGGCGGACCTGTTCGACGCGATCGGGCACGCGGACGGTTCGGCCACGCTGCTGTTCGGGGACGCGTCCGGGCACGGCGTGGGTGCGGCGATGCTCGCGGCGTTGGTGCAGAGCCACCTGGTCAGCGCGCTGGCGTCGGGGGCGGGGCTGGGCGAGGCGGTGTCGCGGACCAACGCCTTCGTGGCGACGCGTCCGACGGGCGGGCGGTTCGTGTCGCTGGTGGCGGCGCACCTGGGCGCGGACGGCTCGGTGTCGCTGGTGGACGCGGGGCACGGGCACTGGATGGTGGCGCGGCGGGGCTCGGACCCGGAGCACGCGCCGAGGGCGGGCGGGCTGCCGTTGGGGGTCGATCCGGGCGCGTCGTTCCCGGCGTCGACGCTGACGCTGTCGCCGGGGGACCGGCTGGTGTGCTACACCGACGGCATCCCGGACCAGGTGGATGCGCGCCGCGAGCCGTTCGGGCACGCGCGACTGGAGCGGGCGGTGCGGGGGTCGGAGGGCTGCGAGGGGGACGTGGCGCGGGTGTTCGACGCTCTGCTGCGCCACGCGGGCGAGCGGGCGCTGGACGACGACGCGACGGTGGCCTCGGTGCAGTTCGACCCGCTGTGAGTCAGCGGGCGGCGCGGCCCTGGGCGGCTGCGGCCTCGAGCGCGGCGGCCCGGTCCAGGCTGCGCCGGGTGCGCTCGTGGTCGGGGCCGAAGAAGGACACGATCACCGGGTGCGACGCGGCGAGCGCGGCGCGCGCGTCGTCGAAGCGGCCCAGGGCGGTCAGGCAGGCGGCGTGGTTGTTGCGGAAGATGGCCACGACGTAGTGGGTGTCGGGGACGACCTGGGCGCACAGGCCGAGCAGGTCGGTGTAGATCGCGTCCGCCTCGTCGTGGCGGCCGAGGTCGGAGAGGATCATGGCCAGATTGTTCATCGAGGGCCAGGTTTCGGGGTCCAGGCCGCCGGTGGCCCGCTTGCGGATGGCGATGATCTCGCGGTAGAGGTCGACGGCCTCGTCGCGCCGGCCGCGTTCCTCGAGGAGGTACGCCAGGTTGCTGAGCAGGATCAGGGTCTTGGTGTGCTCGCGCCCGAACTTGACGGTGTGGGCCTCCAGCGCGCGGCGGGTGAGGGTCTCGGCCTCGTCGAGCTCGCCGAGGCGGATGAGCGTGGCGCCCAGGTTGCCCATGGTCAGCAGGGTGGAGATGTGGTGCTCGCCGAGCACGCGGGAGCGGCCGTCGAGCACGGCGCGCAGGTGGTCCACGGCCTCGCGCTCGCGTCCCTGGGCCATGATCAGCCCGCCGAGCAGGTCCATGGCGGCGAGCGTCTGGGGGTTGTCGGGGCCGAGCACGCGCCGGCGCCGCTCGACCAGGTCGGCCGCGAGGTCCTCCGCCTCGGGGAGCAGGCCGGCGTGGCGCATGGCCATGCACAGGTTGTGCGTCATCACGAGGGTGTACTCGGCGTCGGGGCCGATGGCGCTGGTCAGCTCCTCCCGGCTGGCGCTCCACAGCGCGAAGGCCTCGTCCTGGCGTCCGGTGCCCATGAGCACGCGGGCCAGCTCGCCCCGGACCCGGGCGGACTCGACGCGGTCGCCGGTGGCGTCGATCACGGGGACGGCCGCGTGGATGAGGGCCTCGGCCTCGGTGAAGCGGTCGGTCTCGACGAAGACCTGGGCCAGCGTGCGCCGGGCGTCGGCCGTGAGGGGGTGGTCCCCGCCCAGGTCGCGCAGGCAGTTCTCCAGCATGGTCGACGACTGGCGTTCGGCGGAGGCGTACTCGCCCAGCGCGATGTAGGTGTTCGCGAGGGCCATCCGCACGGTGGCGGCCAGTTCGGGCTGGTCGAGCAGCTCGGCGCTGAGGTTGGAGGCGGTGTGGTCGAGCAGCTCGCGGACGGTCAGCTCGGACCCCAGCGCGACGGCGGGGTCGGCGGAGGTGAGCATGTTGGTCATGAACACGTTGAGGGCGTGGACGCGCCGGCGTTCGGCCTCGACGCGGCCCAGCGCGGCCTCGGCCCGCTCGGTCTCGGCCCGGGCCTGCGTCCACCCGCGGGTGGCGCGGGCGGCCTGCCACGAGATGCCCGCGACGCCGCCGACGAGCAGCACCAGGGCCGCCGCGGCCAGGCCGGCCGTGATCGGGTGGCGCCGGGCGAGCTTGCGCCCGCGGTACCACGCCCCGCCGCCCATCGCCTCCACCGGCTCGTGGCGGAGGTGGCGGCGGAGTTCGGCGGCCAGCTCGCCCGGGGTCGCGTAGCGCCGGTCGCGGTCTGGGTGGACGGCGCTGGCGATGATGGCCGCGGGTTCGGGGCCCAGGGCGTCGGCGTCGAGTTCCGGCGGGTTGGCGACCACGGCGAGCGCATCGTCGACGGTCATGTGGCCCACGTCGTGCGGACGCCGGCCGGTGAGCACCTCGTGCAGGATCACGCCGAGGGCGTACACGTCGGTGCGCCCGTCCACGTCGGGGTCGGCGGCGAGCTGCTCGGGCGACATGTAGGCCACGGTGCCGACGAGCTCGCCGCGTCCGGGCCCGCCGGGGTCGTCGGAGTGCGTGTGGACGGTGCGGGCCACGCCGAAGTCGAGCACGCGGGCGCGGCCCTCCTCGTCCACGAGGATGTTGGCGGGCTTGAGGTCGCGGTGCAGGATGCCTCGGGCGTGGGCGTGCTCGACCGCGTCGCAGACGGAGGCGACGAGGGCGATGCGCTCCTTGGGCGGCAGGCGGGCGGCGTGCACGCCGAGCGGCAGGCCCTGGACCAGCTCCATCGCGAGGAAGGGGTGGGCGCGGCCGTCGAGCTCGGCCCGGCCCGCCTCGTAGATGGTGGCGATGCCGGGGTGGTGGAGGCGGGCGAGGGCCTCGGCTTCGAGGTCGAAGCGGCGCTCGCGCACCGGGGTCATGATCTCCGGGCGGATGACCTTGAGGGCCACGCGCCGCTTGGGGTGGCGCTGCTCGGCCAGGTACACCACCCCCATCGCGCCCGCGCCCAGGCGGCCGAGGACGCGGTAGGCCCCGACGCGGTCGGGGAGTGTGCCGTCGTCGGCGTTCCGGGGGTGGGGACGGCCCGTGGTCGAGGCGTCGATGGTCTCGGACTCGTGCAGGCGGAGCATCTGCTCGACCGCGCGGCGGAGGGCCGGATCGCCCGCGCACGCGTCGTCCACGAAGCGGGTGCGCTCCGGCTCGCGCAGGCGTCCGGCGCGGGTCGCGATGTCGTGGGGTGAGCGGTCCATGGGCCGTGTGTACCACAGGTCGGCCCGGGACCGAGGGGGGTGTTGACCCGGAAACGCGGTTTGAGGCCGGTCGGGCGGGCGGACCCCGATTTCTTCGGACCAGCCGGGCCCGTCCGGCCCGGGCGGGAAAGTCCCATAGGCGGTTCCGCGCCGGGCGCGGGCCGATTTCGCTTGGCGGTTCGCCCGGCCCGGGGTAGTCTCGGGGCGTGATCCGCCGTCCTGCGAACAACCCGAATGCCAACGCCAATCCGCCGTGCGGCGGGGCTTCGCGGTCGGGCTGACGGCTTCTCACAGCGCGTTCACCCAGCCAGGGCCCCGTCCGCCGGACGGGGCCTTGTTCGTGCGCGTCGCACGGAAGGGCTCCGGGCCGGGACCGATCGGGCCGAAGGAGGCTCCCATGTGCGGACTGCTCGCCATCCTGGACACCCCCCGCTCCGGCGCCCGGGCCGCGGCCCACGCCGCCCGGGGCGAGGACCTGATCGACCGCCTGCGTCACCGGGGCCCGGACCAGCGGGGCACGCTGGCGCTGGCCCACGGGTGGCTGGGGCACCGGCGCCTGGCGATCGTGTCGCCCGAGACCGGCGAGCAGCCGTGCGTGTCCGGTCCGGCGGGGTCGCGGACGGCGTGGGTGACCAACTCGGAGATCTTCAACCACCTGGCGCTGCGGCCGCTGTGCGGGGCGCTGCCGGACTCGGAGTCCGACTCGGCGGTAATCGGGCCGATCGTGGACCGGTTCGGGCTGGACGGGGTGGGGATGCTGGACGGCCAGTTCGCGCTCGTCGTGGCGCATGAGGACCGGCCGGACTGGATCGCGGCCAGGGACCACGCGGGGATCTGCCCTCTGTTCGTCGGCTTCCACGCCGACGGCACGATGTGGTTCGCCAGCGAGATGAAGTGCCTGATCGACGATTGCGAGCGCGTGGAGATCGTCGAGCCCGGGACGGCGTGGGTGCGCGACGCGTCGGGCGTGCGTCTGGAGCGCTGGTACGACCCGGCCTGGGCGCACGCCACGCCGGGCGCCCCGGCGGACCCGGACCAGCTGCGGGAGGTCCTGGTCGCGGCGGTCGAGAAGCGGATCATGGGCGACGTGCCCTGGGGCGTGCTGCTGTCGGGCGGGCTCGACTCGTCGCTGGTGGCGTCGATCGCGCAGCGGGCGTGCCGGCGTGCGGGGCGGGGGCCGATCCACACCTTCTCGATCGGGCTGGACGGCGCGCCGGACCTGGCGCACGCGCGAGCGGTGGCGCGGTTCATCGGCAGCCATCATCACGAGTTCCGGTTCACGATCGAGGAGGCGGTCGACGCCCTGCCGCGGGTGGTCGAGCACCTGGAGAGCGACCAGCAGGTCCGCACGGGCGTGCCCACCTGGCTGCTGGCGCAGCGGGTGCGCGGGGCGGGGTTCAAGATGGCGTTGTCGGGCGAGGGCGCGGACGAGGTGCTGGGGGGGTACCTGTACTTCCACAAGGCCCCGTCGCCCGCGGAGTTCCACGCCGAGACGGTGCGCAAGACGCGGCGCCTGCACCGGTACGACGTGATGCGGGCGGACCGGGCCCCGATGGCCCACGGGCTTGAGCTGCGCTTCCCGCTGCTGGACCGGGCGTTCGTGGACCACGCGATGTCGATCGATCCGGCGGACCGCATGCCGCGGGCGCGGCGGCCCGGCGGCCGGCCGGTGGAGAAGTGGCTGCTGCGGGCGGCGTTCGACGACCCGCGGGATCCGTGGCTGCCCGAGTCGGTCCTGTGGCGGCAGAAGGAGCAGTTCTCCGACGGCGTCGGGTACGCGTGGGTGGACACGGTCCGCGCGATGGCCGAGCGCCGCCTGCCGGCGGGGGCGTTGGAGCGAGCGGCGGAGCGGTTCCCCGAGGCCACGCCGTCGAACGCGGAGATGTACTGGATGCGTGAGCTGTTCGAGGCGCGGTTCGTGGCGGGCCGGCGGGCCGGGCGGTCGCCCCTGGCGACGCTGGGGTCGGGGGCTTCGGTGGCGTGCTCGACGCCGGAGGCGCTGGCGTGGGACCCGTCCTGGTTGCGGCACGCCGGCGACATCTCGGGCCGGGCCATCGCGGGCGTGCACGAGGCGGGGGCGGAGCTGGGCTCGGGCGGTCAGCTGGCGGGGTGAGGCGCGGGCGTCACGCCGCGTCGCGGGCGCGGAGCAGGTCGGCGATCAGGCGGCTGACGTCGTCGCCGGCGCCGGCGCGGATCGCCTCGGCCAGCCTGTCGGCGTCCACGGCGATCCCGGCCAGGGGGTCCGGCTTGGGCTCGTGGCCCGCGGCTTCCGGGATGGTCGTGTCGGCGCGCACCGCCGGGTGCATCGGCGGCATGCGGGCGAGGCTTGAGGGGCTCGGTCAGGGCGAGCGGAAAATCCCGGAGCCCGGGCGGTAGCGGACCGGGATCTGCTCGTCCGTGGTGGTTTCCTCCCGGGGGTCGCGCGGGGCCCAGTCGACCCTGGCCTGGCCGAGCAGCGTGCCGGTGGCCACGGCGAGGTCCACGCGGGCGATCTCGTACTCGACGATCGCGCGGATCTCGGCCAGCCGGGCGTTGGCCAGGCTGGCGTCGGCGTCGAGCACGTCGGTGCTGGTCGAGCGGCCCACCTCGAACTGGCGGCGCTCGGCCTCCAGGGCCCGGGCGTTGAGCAGGACGGCCTGGCGGCTGGCCAGGATGCGCTGCCAGGTGCTGGCGAGCTGGTCGACGGCGTCGAAGACCTCCTTCTCGATCTGCTGGCGCCGTGCCTCGCGCGTGGCCAGGTGCTGGAGCCGGGCGAGGATCGACTGGGCGAGGCTGGCCCGGCGCTGCTCGTTGCCCAGGGGCACCTCGGCCCGCAGCCCCACGGTCCAGTCCTCGAAGTCGTTCTCGATGGTCTGCTCCGCGGCGTCGCGGAAGGTGCCGCCGAGGCCGTTGACCCGGTAGGTGTACTGCAGGGCCAGCAGGGGCAGGGTCTGGTTCTGGTTGAAGGCGACCTGGGCCGCGTCGCGGGCGAGCTGGAGCTCGAGTTCGAGCAGCTCCATCCGGTTGTTGACGGCGGCCTCGGCGAGGGAGGCCTCGTCGAAGACGTAGCGGACGGGGTCGGGGTCGGTGACGGGCTCGACGGAGGCCCCGCCGCCGACGGGCAGGCCGGGGGCGTTGAGGCGGGCCTTGAGGTCGCGCTCGCGGAGGCGGATCTCGTTCTGGGCGAGGATGATCTGCTCGACGCGGTCGGCCACGCCGGAGCGGGCGCGGATGACGTCGATCTCGGCCCCGGACCCCGCGTTGAGCCGGCGCTCGGCCCGCTCGAGCTGCTCGCGGGCGACGGCGTACTGCTGCTCGACGACCTCCAGGGCGCGCACGGCGGCGTAGAGGCGCCAGTAGGCGCGGTCCACGTCCGCGAGGGTGCGGATGACCTCCAGCTTGGTCTGGGCCTCGGAGATCTGGCGGTCGTACTCGGCCAGGCGGATGGCGTGGGTGGCGACGCGCCGGCCCGCGCCGCGGAGCAGGTTGTGGCTCAGGGAGACCTGCAGGTCGGCCGTGACGGCGGGGTTGAGCAGGCTGAAGGAGTTGTTGGTCTCGATGCGCGAGACGGGGGCGGAGATGGTCAGCTCGCCGCCGGTGCGCAGGGGGATGGTCACGCCCGGGGTGATGCTCTGGCGGGTGGACTGGGCGTCGGCCAGCTCGGTGGCGACGGCGTCGTCGATCTCGGCCCAGTTGGCGTCGAGGGTGAAGACGGCGTTGAAACGGCCCTCCTCCTCGCCCACGCGCTCGGCGGCGATGGTGGGGCTGATGAGCGTGGCGCGCAGGCCCAGGTTGTTGGTAAACGCCTGGACGCGGGCGTCGTTGAGCGACAGGCTCACGCGCTCGACGGCCTCGCGCCGGGCGCGGGCCTGGGCGACCTGCTCGTCGGGCGTGGGGTCGGGGCGCGCGGGGTCGGGCTCGATGCGGGTCAGCTGCAGGGTGCCGACCTGGCGGAGCCGCTCCGGCCCGGCGAGGGCGTGCGTGTCGCTGGGGTGGGGCGCGAAGGGGTTGCTCGTGCAGCCGGTCAGCAGCGCGGCCCCGGCGGCGAGGAACGGCGCGGGGCGGGGCGCTCCGCGTCGGGGGCCCCGCCGGTGTGCTCTCGTCATGGTGGCTCCGGTCGTGTTCATTCGTGGCGGAGGGCGTCGATCGGGTTGAGCCGGGCGGCCTTGATCGCCGGGAGGATGCCGAACACCACGCCCGTCACGACGCAGAACCCCAGCCCGATCACGACCGCGAGCGGCGAGACGCTCAGGTCCTTGAACGGGAACTTGGGGATCAGCGTCGGGAGGCGGACGATCGCCACGCCCAAAGCCAGGCCCACGGCCCCGCCGACCAGGCACAGCACGACCGCCTCGACCAGGAACTGGAGCAGGACGACGGGCGGCTTGGCCCCCAGGGCCTTGCGCAGGCCGATCTCGCGGGTGCGCTCGCTGACGCTGACGAGCATGATGTTCATGATGCCCACGCCGCCGACGAGCAGGGAGATGCCCACGACGACCACGGCGACGAGGGTGATGCCCTGGGCGATGCGGTTGAAGCCGTCGATGAGGTTCTGCGCGACGAATACCCGGAAGTTGTCCACGTCGTCGCCGCCCAGCCCGCGGTGCTGGCGGAGGAGGTAGCGGATCTCCGCCTCGGCCTCCTCGGGGGTCGCGCCGGGGGCCATGACGGCCTGGAACCAGGTCCAGGAGTAGGGGTCCATGACCTTGTGGGTGGAGTAGGGGATGTAGACCTCGGTGCGGGACTGCCCGCCGCCGAAGACGGCGCTGACGGTCTTGGTCTCCAGCACGCCGACGATCAGGAACCGCCGGCCGTTGAGCAGGACGTACTCGCCGACGGGGTCGGTGTCGAGCTTGAGCTCCTCGAGGGCCTGCTCGTTGATGAGACAGACCTGGTTGCGCAGCTCGACGTCCAGGCGCGACAGCGGGCGTCCGAGCGCGACCTGGCGGGACTCGGTCCGGTGCCAGCTGTCCCACACGCCGAACACCGAGCAGGTGACCGACTCCTTGCCGTGCGAGGCCCGCCAGGAACGCTGGCTGGCGGGGGTGACGTTCTCGATCGAGGCGGCCTTTTCGAGCAGCAGGCGGGCCTCGGTCTCGGTGACCTTGACGTCCGACCAGCTCACGACGCCGCGCTGGGCCTCGGGCACGAACCCCTCGATGAACATGGCGCGCGAGCCGACGACGGTGTCGAACTCGCTGAGGATCCACTTCTTAGCGCCGTCGAGGAAGCTCATCACCCCGACGACCGCCACCACGCCGATGATGATGCCGAGCGCGGTCAGCAGGGCGCGCAGCTTGTTCGCCCACACCTGGCCCAGGGCCAGGAACACCGTCTGCCACAGCAGCCGCACCACCGCCCAGACGGGGGCCATCACCACGCCCATCACCCGGCCCCCTTCCCGGAGCGGCGCAGGCCGAACAGCCCGCGTTCCTCCGCGCCGGGGGCGGGGGGCTTGGCCTCCACCGCACGCTCGGCCTCGGAAACCTCGATCTGCCCGCCCCGGCCCTCGTGCATGCGACGGACCCAGTCGCGGTGGATGGGGTCCTCGCCGGCGGGGGCGTCGGAGATGACCCGGCCGTCGCGGAGGCGGACAATGCGCTCGGCGTGGCCGGCCACGTCCTCCTCGTGGGTGACGATGACGATGGTCTGACCCTCGGCGTGCAGACGTTTGAACAGCTCGATGATCTCCACGGTCGTGCGGCTGTCGAGGTTGCCGGTCGGCTCGTCCGCCAGCAGGATGCTCGGCCCGTTGACCAGGGCGCGGGCGATGGCCACGCGCTGGCGCTGGCCGCCGGAGAGCTGGTTGGGCCGGTGCGACATCCGCCCGGCCAGGCCGACCATGGTCAGGGCCTCACGCGCCCGGCGCCGGGCGTTGAACAGGTGCCGGCGCGAGTAGAGCATGGGGAGCATGACGTTCTTCAGGGCGGTGGCCCGGCTGAGCAGCTCGAAGCTCTGGAAGATGAAGCCGATCTCCTCGTTGCGCACCCGGGCCAGCCGGCCCATGCCCATCTTGTGCGTCGGCCGGCCGTTGAGCACGTACGACCCGCTTGTGGGCTTGTCGAGGCAGCCGAGGATGTTCATGAGGGTGGACTTGCCCGAGCCCGAGGCGCCCATGATGGCGACGAACTCGTTGCGCCGGATGGTCAGGTCCACGCCGTCGAGGGCCCGCACCGTCTCCTCCCCCACGCGGTAGGCCTTGCGGAGGCCCCGGATCTCGATGGTCACCGGCTGGGGGTCGCGGCCCACGGCTCACTCCCCGCTCGGCGCGTCGGGCGCGCCTTCCGCGTCGTCGGTGGCGGGGGCGTCCGGGCCCGCCTTCGGCTCGGCCTCGGCCTGCTTCTCGTCGCGCACGGGCTGGTCGTGCTTGAGCGTGACCAGCACGCGGAACGGGCCCGCCACCACCCGGTCGCCCGCGGACAGGCCCTCCAGGATCTGCGTGTGCGTCAGGTCGCTGGCCCCCACGCGGACCGGCGTGATCACCGTCCGCCCGTCGACCACGCGGAACACCACCCGGGCGAAGGTCTTGTTGAGGTCCACGAGCGGGTTGTTCTCGCGCACCGGGGCCGGCAGCTCGTCGACGCGCCGGTCGAGCACGGCCTGGCTGGGCACGCGCACCGCGTCGAAGAACCGCTCGACCGCGATGTCCGTCGAGGCGGTCAGGCCGGAGTAGAGCGTCTCCCCCTCGGCCAGTTCGAGGGCGATCTCGACCTCGAAAGTGCCGGTCCCGTCGCTGGCCACCCGGCGCTTCAGCCCGATCTGGCGGACCGTGCCGCGGTACTCGCGGTCCGGGTAGGCGTTGATGTAGACGACGGCCTCCTGCCCGACGCGGACCGGGGCGATGTTCGCCTCGTCGACCGCGGCCTTGAGCAGCATGCTGGACAGGTCCGCGATCTCCATGATCACGCTGCCCGGGTTGTTGGTGGTGCCCACGATCACCGTCTCGCCGACCTCCGCGTTCAGCGCGGTGATCACGCCGTCGATGGGGCTGCTGATGGTGGTGTTCTCCAGGTCCTTCTCGGCCTGGTCGATCTGGGCGCGCGCCTGCTCGATGCCGTGCTCCAGGGCCTCCTTGTCGGAGCGGGCCTGGAGGTAGTTGGCCTCCGCGGCCTCCAGCTCGGCCCGGGTCACGTCGCCCGTCTCGAAGAGCGACGACAGGCGCTCGAACTCCAGGCGCGCGGTGATCAGGCGGGCCTCGGCCCCGCCCAGGCGGGCCTGCTGGCCGCGCATCCCCGCGCGGGCCGAGTCCAGCGCCGCGACGAGGTTCTGCGGGTCCAGGCGCACGACCACGTCGCCCGCCCTGACCTGCTCGCCCTCTCGGAAGGGCAGGGCCAGCACGCGGGCCGACACCTGGCTGGAGATCTGCACGTTGGTCCGCGGCTCGATCGACCCGGGCGCGCTGACGGTGCGGGTGACGTCGCCCAGCGTCGCCTCCTCGATCACCACGACCGGCCCGGGGTCCTGCTTCTGGCGCGCCGCCAGGAAGCGCTGGCCCGCCGGCGACCGGGCCACGCCCACGGCGACGCCGCCGAGCACCACGACCAGCCCGGCCCCGACCGCCAATACCCGCGCCATGCCCATGCGCTCCCGCTCCCGTCGTGCTCGTCCGCGCCCGCGACGCGAGACCCGCCGCCCGCGGGCCGGCCTGTTATAGGGAAGGCCGCCCCCGTGGTTTCAGGCGCGCGGCGATGACTTCCCCCCGTTCAAGGCATTTTCCCGTCCGGCGGCGTGTTTCGTCTTTCGATTTCCCGCCCATCGCGGTACGGTGTGGCCGGAGAGCCCCCGCGCCGACGCGGGCGAGAGAAGGAGACGCCACGATCAGCACGCACCGCGGCCGCGCTCCGTGCGGCTTTGCGCGCCGCGTCATCGCCGGACGGCACGGCCGGGTTCCCACCGGGGACTTCCGGCCGGCCGACAACTTCGGCCTCGCCGTGCCCGCCCCGGGCACGCCGGCCCCGCTGGGACTGGGCGGCCCGACCGCCCGGCGCCGCCGCTGATCCGAGCGGCCAGCGCACGAGCAACGCCCCGCCTCCCCGGCGGAGCGTTGTTGTATAAATAAGGATCGGCGTCAGACGCCCAGCTTCTCCGCCAGGAAGGCCGGCGCGGCGTCCATCGAGATGCGCTCCTGCTGGAGCGTGTCCCGGTGGCGGACGGTCACGGTGCCGTCGGCGAGGGTGTCCGAGTCGACCGTGAAACAGAACGGGCAGCCGGCCTCGTCCATGCGGGCGTAGCGCTTGCCAATGGACTGCTTCTCGTCGGTCTCGATCGTGCCCAGGTGGGCGAACTTCTTGCGCAGGGCCGTGGTCAGGGCGTGGGCCTTCTCGGGCATGCCGTCCTTCTTGACCAGCGGGAACACCGCGGCCTTGATGGGCGAGAGGCGCGGGTGGAACTTCATGTACACGCCGCTCGGGCGCTCGGGGTCGGGGGTGAAGGCCTCGCACAGGGCGGCCAGCACGCCACGGTCAAGCCCGGCGGAGGGCTCGATGACGTGGGGGAAGTAGCGCTCACCCTTGGGCTGGCCGTTGGGCGCGGGCTCGCCGCGGGTGGCGTCGAAGTACTTGAGTTTGTCGCCCAGCCCCGAGTGCTGGGCGTGCTGGCGCAGGTCGAAGTCCGTGCGGTGGGCGATGCCCTCGAGTTCGCCGAAGCCGGGCGCGGTGAACGGGAAGCGGTACTCCACGTCGCTGGTGCCGGCGCCCTCCTTGGCGTAGTGGGCCAGTTCGTCGCGGTCGTGCTCGCGCAGGATCAGGTTGTCGCCGGCCAGGCCCAGGCTCTTCCACCACTCCATGCGCCAGTCGCGCCAGAAGGCGTACCAGTCCTTCGCGTCGTCCGGGTGGCAGAAGAACTCGATCTCCATCTGCTCGAACTCGCGGCTGCGGAAGGTGAAGTTCCGCGGCGTCACCTCGTTGCGGAAGGCCTTGCCCGTCTGGGCGATGCCGAACGGCACGCCGACGCGCGTGGTGTCGACCACGTTCTTGAACTGCACGAAGATGCCCTGGGCGGTTTCGGGGCGGAGGTAGGCGATGTCGTCCTCAGTCGCAGTCGCTCCAATGAATGTTTTGAACATGAGATTGAAATCTCGGGGAGCAGTCAGCACATTGGTCTTCTGCGAAAACGGCGAAGGAATCTGGCCGTAGATCGACCGCAGACGGCGATCGTCGATCCGCTTGATTTCCCCAAGCAGCATTCCGCCACTCTCCGCCCTGAACAACACGTCGGCTCGGAGGTTGCTGTCTTGGGAAATCCGGCCTTCGCGTTCGACGCGTAACTTGGCGGCCTTGGCAAACTTCTTGACTTGAGTCGAAAAATACTCGACGGCTTCGCCCTCTGTCGAGGCGATACATGTAAAGAGGGGCGCGTATGTAGGATCCGAGCTGTACCGAGCTTGGATCTTCTTGTAGTCGTGTTCGATCGTTCTCTCATCCGTCTCGACGATGAAAATGCCGTACAGATGATCTGCACGGAAGCGCTGCTTCGTTTCTCTATCGTCGACCATCGGATCGTTGAACCCGCCCACATGCCCCGACGCCTCCCACACCTTGGGGTTCTGGATGATGCAGGTATCCACCGGCACGATCTCGACCGGGTTCCCGTCCGGGCCGTTGCGTCCCCAGCAGGGGTTCATCACCACGTCCTGCCACCAGGCGTCGCGGAGGTTCTTCTTGAGTTGCGCCCCCAGCGGCCCGTAGTCCCAGAAGCCGTTGATGCCGCCGTAGATCTCGCTGGCCGGGTACACGAAGCCCCGGCGCTTGCACAGGGCCATGATCTCGTCCATCGACTTCGGGGCGGCGGTCATCGGGTGCTCCAGATACGGGGCCGGATGGTAGGGGGCGGGCGGCCCGGCGCGGGCGTGGGTCAGTCCCCCCGCAGCACCGCGCCCAGGGCGTCGCGCCAGCCGACCTTGCCCAGCTCGCGCCGGACCTCGTCCTGCACCTCGTCGAAGTCCCACACCGCCGGGGCCTCCTCCAACGCCACCACCGCGTCCTCGGGCACCCGCTCCAGCCCCAGCGCCCCGTCCCCCGACACCCGCACGACCCACCGCCCCTCGCCCAGCGTGCGGTACACCGCCTGGCCGATGGCGGTCGCCCGGCTGGGCGAGCCGGGCTCGGTCCGGCGCGGGCGCTCGCGTCCGTCCCAGTCGATCTCCGCCAGGCGCGGGTCGATGATGGTGGCGTCCTCGGGCCGGGTCGAGCTGTCGAACACGCGCCGGATCCACACCCGCCCGTCGAGCAGGGCGAAGTCCACGTACACCTCGCGCGAGGGGTCCGCCCCGGTCGGGATCTCGGCGACCGGCCCGTGCGCGGTGCGCACCAGGGCGGTCACCGTGCCGTCCTTGACGACCAGCTCCGTCACGGCGGTCCGGCGCACGGCCCGGTTGTACGCCGCACGCAGGTCCTCGTAGTCGCCGGCCAGGGCCTCCAGGCGCTGGCGGTAGACCCGCTCGGCCGCGTCGGCCCGGGCCAGGCGCAACCCGGCCAGCCCGATCAGGGCGACCGCGCCCAGCCCGGCGGCGCCGATGAGGATCCCGGAAACGGCGCGGAGGCGGCCCGCCATGGCGTGTTCATCGGCCGAGCGGCCGACGCCGCGCCAGCGGTCACGGGCACCCGGCGTTGTGCGGGTCGACGTACGCGCTGTACGGACCGCCGCACGCCCGGGACGCTCTCTCCGACGCCCCGGGCATGCGGCGGCATTCCCCAGAGCGAGGGATAACCCATGCACGCACGCGCGGAACGCGTTACCGGACCAGGGAGCTTTGCGGGGTCGGCGGGGGGCCTTATTCGTACCGGCGCACGCACACCGAGTCGTTCTGCCCGCCGAAGCCGAAGCTGTTGGACAGGCACACCGACACCCCGCCCTGCTCGCGCAGGTCGCGGGCCTCGCCGGGCACGTGGTCCAGGGCGCACTCGGGGTCCACGCGGGTCAGGTTGATGGTGGGGGGGATCAGCCCGGTGCGGATGGCCTGCACGCAGGTGATCAGCTCCACCGCCCCCGCCGCCTGGATCAGGTGGCCGAGCATCGACTTGACGCTGGTGAACGGGATGTGGGGGGCCAGTTCGCCGAAGACCGCCCGCACCGCGGCGGACTCGATACGGTCGTTCTCTTTGGTCCCCGTGCCGTGGGCGTTGATCCAGTGGACGAGGGGCCGGCCGCGGTCGTCGGTGGCGCCGGGGTCGATGCCGGCCTGGCGCAGGGCGGCCGCCATGGCCCCGGCCCCGCCCTTGCCCTCGGGGTGGATGTCCGTGATGCGGTAGGCGTCGGCCGTCGAGCCGTAGCCGGCCAGCTCGGCCAGCACCGTCGCGCCGCGGGCCAGGGCGTGGTCGAGGTCCTCCAGGATCACCACGCCGGCGCCCTCGCCCATCACGAAGCCGTCGCGCGTCGCGTCGAACGGGCGGGAGGCGGTCGCGGGGTCGTCGCGTCGGGTGCTCATGGCCGTCAGGCGCATGAAGCCGGTCATGCCCAGGGGGTGCAGCATCGAGTGCGAGCCGCCCGCGATCATCACCGAGGCGTCGCCCCGGCGGATGATCTCCGACGCCTCGCCGATGGCCTGCGTGCTCGCGGCGCACGCGGTCATGCAGTTCAGGCACGGGCCCTGCGCGTCGAACTCCGCGGCGAGGTGGGTCGAGGTGAGCTGGGGCTCCTGCTCGACCTCGCCGGCCGCGTCGACCACGCCTTCGAGCGCCCGCGCGAACGCGTCGACCCTGAACCCGCCCGGCCCCGCGCCGAGCGCGCCCGCGGCGTGGGCGGGCACGTAGGACCGGTAGTCCACCGGGCCCTCGCCCGCGCCCAGGTACACACCCGTGGCCTCGGGGTCGGGCCTGGCCCGGTCCAGCCCCGCCATGCGCCAGGCGTCGGCGCACGCCGCCAGGGCGAACGCCGTGCTGATCGACACGCGCTTGTGACGCTCGTGCATCGCGCCCAGGCGCTCGGCCGCGTCGAACCCGGTGACCTCCGCCGCGAAGCTGGTCGCCCAGGTCGTCGCGTCGTAACGGCGCAGCGGGGCCCCGGCGCTCTCGCCGCGCAGCAGGCGCGACCAGACGCCCTCGAGATCCCAGCCGAGCGGGGTGACCCAGCCGACGCCCGTGATGGCCACCCGTCCGCTAGGCACCATCAATCCTCGTCGTCGTCCTCGTACTCGTCGTCGTCATCGTCGTCGTGCCGGGCGTTGAGCTTGTCCGGGTTGAGCACGCGGACGAGCCCATCCTTGAGCCGGCGCTCGCCGAAGTTGATGATCAGCCCGAGCTCCAGGTCCGCCGCGCGGAGCTGGGCCCGCAGCTCGGCCCGCTCCTGCACGCCGATCTCGCGGTGCTCGGCCATCAGCTTCACGAGGAAGGCCTCGCCGGCGAACATGTCGGCCTTGACCTCGCCGACCACCTCGTCGTCGTACTCGACCTCGAAGACCTCGTCGAAGTTCGGCTCGACCCCCTCGGCCTTGACCGCCTTGCCCAAGGCGTTGCGGTAGACCTCGATGGGGAAGCCCGGCCCGAGGGCCTTGTGCACCTCGATCGCCGCCCCGATCACCTTCCGCGACACCTCCGTCACGGCGGGGTCCAGGTCGGAGAGGGGGGTGGCCCGGCGGCCGCGATCGCCGCCACGGTCACGCTCGCCGCCGCGCCCGCCGTTGTGCTCCCTGTAGTCGCGCCTGTAGCCGTCGTTGCCCATCTTGATGCTCCTCGCGTCTTGTTGTTCCGTCGCGCCCGGACCGGGCGCCGGGACTCAACCGTAGGTCGCCCGCGACCGGGCCACCGGGCTCAGCCCGCCCGGCGGAGAACCAGCGCCGCGGCCTGCCCGCCGAACGATCCGGCGCACACCAGCACGTGGCGCAGCGTCGCCGCCCGGGCGTCGCACGCGCCGGCGTCCGCGCCCTCCGGCCGGCCCGCGTGCACGCGCGCCGGCAGACGCTGGTCCCGCAGCGCCAGCGCCGCCGCCGCGGCGGTCAGCCCGCCGTGGCCCGCCAGCGCGTTGCCCACGTTGGGCGTCAGCGTGATCATCGGGCGCCCCGCCGCGTCGCCCAGCGCCGCGCGCAGCGCGCCGAGTTCCCGCCGGTCCGGCCCGGGCATGCCCGCGCCCATCGGCGCGATCGCGTCGATCTCGTCCGGCGTGATCCCCGCGTCCCGCAGCGCCCAGCGCACCGCCCGGGCCAGGCCGCGGTCCTCGTCCCCGTCGCCGTCCATCGCGGGGGCCACCGGCCGGGTGTCCATCCCCGCCCCGAAACCGGCGATCTCCGCGTACACCCGGGCCCCGCGTTCCGCGGCGTGGGCGGCGTCCTCGACCACCAGCATCCCCCCCGCCTCGCCCAGCACCCCCCTGGACCCGGCGTCGAACGGCCGGACCAGCCCCGCCGCGTCCCCGTCCGCCGCCGTCTCCGCCAGACGCCCGGCCAGGACCATCCGCACGAGGCCCATCGGGTTCAGCCGGCTCTCCGCCCCGCCCGTGAAGCACACGTCCGCGTCCCCGCGTTCGATCACGCGCACGCTCTCGCCGATCGACTGCAGCGCCCCCGCCTCGGCCCCCATGATCGTGTTCGAGGGCCCCTCGCAGCCGTGGATGATCGTCACGTGGCAGGCGAGCATGTTGGGCAGGTACTTGAGCAGCCACAGGGGCGGCAGGCTGTTCATCGCCCCGCCCGCGCCCGAGTCCGGCCCGCCCTCCGTGCCCCACTTGCGCAGGGAGAACTCCCCGCGCTCGTTCAGCGACCGGGCCAGCGCGTAGCCCAGCTCCGCCGGGTCGGCGGAGATCAGGCCCGCGCCGATGTGGCAGCCCGTGCGGTCCCCGCGCAGCTTGTGCCCGGTGACGCCCTCCTCCTCCAGCCCGCGCGTCACCACGCCGGCGTCGATCGCCGCCGCCCGGGCCGCGGCCACGGCCAGCTCGATGTCCCGGGCCATCAGCTTCGTCGCCTTGCGGTAGCTCTTGGGCACCAAATCGCGGACGGACAGCCCGGCCACCTCGCCGGCCACCTTGGGCCCCAGCGCGGACGCGTCGAACGAGCGGATCGGGCCCAGCCCGCTCCGCCCGGCGCACAGCGCTTCCCAGAACGCCTCAACCCCCGAGCCGACGGCGCACACCGGCCCCAGTCCCGTGATCACAACCCGTCGACGCATCGGGCAAGTGTACGCGAACCCCGGCAACCCGCCCCCCGCGCCCGCCCGGCGCGCCCCGGCGCTTTGAGTCCGCGCGGCCCGGCGGCCGATACTCCACGCGTGCCCGTGGCGATCCGCGCCAACTCCGCGCCCATCGACCGCGCCCGTTCCGACCGGGCGTCGGCCCTCGTGCTCCACGCGTCCAAGTGGGTGTCCTTCCTCGCCGGCCTGTTCCTGGTGGTGGCGGTGGGGCTGATCCCCCCCGCTGCGGACCTGGACAACATCCGCTACCAGCGCGACCGCATCCTCGCGATGGAGCAGACCGACCTGGCCCGGCTGGCCAACTACCGCGCCATGCTCGGGGCCCTCGACCGGCGCGACCCGGACACCATCCGCCTGATCCTCGCCGCCCAGCTCCAGCTCGTGCCGGCCGACCGCACGGCCCTGATCCTCCCCGGCCCGCCCGAGGACCCCCGCCTGTTCGAACTGCTCGAACCCCCGCCCGCCGAGCTGCCCGCCCCGTCCGCGACCGTGCCCTCCACGCTGGCCCGCCTGGCCACCGACGGCAAGGGCCGGCTAATCCTCCTGGCCATCGCCGGGCTGGCGATGCTCTGGGGCCTCATGCCCCCGCTGACCGAGCCCGCGCCCGAGTGACCGGGCGCCCGCCCGGGCGTCGGTAGGATTCCCCCGTGCCCGAGCGTCCGTTCCGAGCCCGACACCGCCTGAGCCTCGACCGCGACTACAAGGCCGTGTTTGAGAACCGGCTGGCCAAGGCCCGCGGGCCGCTGACGGTCTTCCTGCTCCCCAACGGCCTGCCCGAGCACCGGCTCGGCCTGTCGATCGGCCGACGCGTCGGCAACGCCGTCGCCCGCGTCCGCCTCAAGCGGATGATCCGGGAAGCCTTTCGGCTAGACAGACCGGTCTATCCAAGATCGCCGGACGGCTCCGGCTACGACCTGATCGTCTCGGGCCGAGCGCACAAACCGTTGGAACTCAAGGACTACCGCCGTCTGATCCTCGACGCCGTCACCGCCGCGGACCGCGAACACCGGCGCCGGGCCGGCAAGACCGAGGGGTCTGAGCCGTGACCGGGCCTCTGCCCGAGCCGACCGAGCCCCGGCCCCCGTCGCCGCTGGGCCCGTGGGCCAGGGCGGGCAACGCGCCCTTCGTGTTGCTGATCCGGCTGTACCGGGTCACGCTCTCGCCGCTGATCGGGCGTCATTGCCGGTACGAGCCGACCTGCTCGCGGTACGGGCTGGAGGCGTACCGGCTCCACGGGCCGTTGCGCGGGTCGGCACTAACTTTGCGGCGTATCCTCCGGTGTCACCCGTTCGTCCGTGGCGGTTACGACCCGGTGCCGCTGCCGGACGAGCCCCAACCGCCGCACGACGGCCGGAGCGATCCATGAGCCGACTCCCCGCGGCGCAGCGTCGCGAGCAACTCCTCGACGTGGCCGAGACCCTGTTCAGCCAGCAGGGCTACGCGGGCGCCACGACCGCCCAGATTGCCAAGGCGGCGGGCGTGACCGAGCCCATCATCTACCGCCACTTCAAGTCCAAGCGCGACCTGTTCGTCGCGCTGATCGAGCGGACCGGCCGGCGCACGCTGGCCCTCTGGCAGGGCGACGTGTCGGACTCGGAGGACCCGGCCCGGCGTCTCGCCCGCATCCTCGCCGACAACCCGATGGTCTCGCCCGAGGGCCGCGCGGGGTACAAGGTGCTGCTCCAGGCGATCCCGGAGATCGAGGACGCCCTGATCGCCAAGGCGGTCGCCGAGCACATGCGGATGCTGCACGAGTTCCTCACCGGCGAGATCCGCCGGGCGCAAGAGGCCCACCGGGTCACCTCGCGCTTCTCCGCAGAGGTCATCGCGTGGACCCTCATCCACCTGGGCATGGGCTACGGCGTGGTCGACGCGATGCACGTGTCCGGGCACGGGCGCGACGAGAAGGGCACCCACGTGCGCGAGGTGATCGCCCGCATCCTGGTGGGCCCGCAGGCCGCTCCCGAGAAGGGCCCCGAGAAAAGCCCGGACAAGGGGCCGGAGAAGACCTCGTAAACGGCGCCGGGCCGGGTTTTTCGGCGCGGCCCGGCGGCCGGCCCCGGTAGAATCGGCCCGATGCGTTGGAACCACCGCTCGATCCGGGACGTGCGGTCCGCCTCCGAGCGGTTCCGGGCCGAGCACTCCGCGTGGCTCACCCTGGCGATGCTCACCGGCCGGCCCTACCCCCGCATCCCAACCCGGCGTGCGGATCACGGGGGGTTCGACCCGTTGCGACGGCGCCCCGGCGGGCTGGCGCGGGCCGCGGCGTGGTGGCGGGCGGCGCTCGCCCGGGTCAACGACGCCTTCTGACCCCAACCGGTCCGCGGCGGGCGTGTGCGCGGGCTTTTCACCGTATGATGCGAGCGATCCCGGCCGCCGGCACGGGATTCCGCGGCGACCGGGCGTCGGCGCTCACCCGGCGTTCCCCGCCGGCCGATCTCGCAGGAACCCCCCGCCCCGGCGGCCGACAGACGAGGGAGCACGCGACCGATGGCAGACGAAGGGATCCGCACGGCCCCCCTGGGCAAGCGCTGGGCGCGCAAGATGGCGATTTTCATCGTCGTGCTCGTCGGCTTCGGCGGCTGGGGCTTCTACGACGCGGTGTACGCCTACCCCGCCCGAGGCGAGCGCTTCGCCACGTGGGCGAAGATGGCCTACCTGGAGGCGGCCCGCCAGGCCAACCAGGAGGACTTCGGTGTCTTCGAGCGCGACTCGTCCGTGCCGGACCCCGTCGCCGAGTACCAGCGTTTGAAGGCCCCGGAGCAGCGCCAGCGCAACGACGCCGACGCCACGAACGCGCAGAGCCCGCGCCGCCTGCGGGCCATCATGCTGCGGGCCCGGCTCGCGTGGCTGGAGGGCCTGGACCGCATCGGCGCGCTGGACGCCGAGCGCACCGTCATCCAGAACCCCCGCTCCGAGCTGGAGCGCCTGCAGGCCGAGCTGTCCACGGCGGCGAACCCCAAGCCGCTCTCCCGCTGGGACATCCCCAGCCAGTGGCTGATCGTGCTGGTCTGCTGGTCGCTCGCGGCGGTGCTGGTCGCGCGTCTGTTCGTGATCGCGTCGCGCAAGTACCGCTGGGACGCCGGCACGATGACGCTGACCCTCCCCGGCGGCGAGCGCGTCACGCCCGCCGACCTGGAAGAGGTCGACAAGCGCAAGTGGGACAAGTTCATCGTGTTCCTGAAGATCAAGGCGTCGCACGCCGGCCTCGGCGGGCGTGAGGTCCGCCTGGACACCTACCAGCACGACGAGCTGGAGGATTGGGTGCTCGCGATGCAACGCGCGGCATTCGGATCCCAGGAAGAGCCCGGCGCGGCCGAGCCGGCCGAGGCCGCCCCGTCGGCGGCGACCTGAGGAACACCCTCCATGACATGGCTGGCCGCCGCGATCGTCGTGCTGTTCGCCTGGCTCGGCGTGGTGCTGGTCGCGGTGACGCTGCCGGGCATCTGGGTCGCGGTGCTCGTCGCGGCCCTGATCGAGTGGTGGCGGCCCGAGGTGCTGACCAACTGGGTGCTGGTGACGGCGGTGGCGCTCGCGCTGCTGGCCGAGGTGGTCGAGTTCTTCTCCTCCGCCGCGGGCTCCAAGCGGGCGGGCGGCACGCGGGCCGGGGCGATGGGGTCGCTGGCGGGGACGATCGCCGGGCTGGTGATCGGGTCGATCCTGATCCCCTTCCCGGTTGTGGGCGCGATCGTGGGGGGCGTGGTGGGGGCCGGGGCGGGGGCCCTGTTCGCCGAGCGTGGCGTGGCGGGGCGCACCTGGGGCGAGTCGTGGCGGTCCGGGCGCGGGGCGGCGACGGGCCGGGCATGGTCGATCGTGCTCAAGACGGCGGTGGGCGTGGCGGTGGCGGTGCTGCTGACGGTCGACGCGGTGCTGGCGCTGTTCTGACTTGCGCCGGAATCCGCGGCGGGCCGCAACGCCGCGACCACGGCGCGATATGCTCAGGTCCGGCCCGGGTTGGCCGATGGAGAGTGCCGATGCAGGAGTCCGCGCCCGCGATGCAACCGCAAGGCAACGCCGAGGAGTCGGGGGTGAAACCCCGCCCCGGCCGGGCGGGCAAGCGGGACGGCGAGCAGGGCGTCAAGCACTTCGTGCTGGACACGAACGTGCTGCTCCACAACCCGGACGCGCTGTTCGTCTTCCAGGAGCACCACCTCGTCATCCCCTTCCCGGTGATCGAGGAGCTCGACGCGATGAAGCGTCGGGAGGACGACGTCGGCCGCAACGCCCGGGCGGCCATCCGGCACCTGGACCGCATCCGGCGCCACGGCATGCTGACCGACGGCGTGGACCTCGCGCTGCTCGGCACCGGCGCCCGCGGCGCGACGGGCACGGTGTGCGTCGACACGATCGAGGACGAGCGGCCCGCGGTGATCCGCGACGACAAGCCGGACAACCGCATCATCGCCGTCGCGTGGCGCCTGCACCGCGAGGGCAAGCGGGCGGTGTTCGTCTCCAAGGACCTCGCCGCCCGGATCAAGTCCGACGCGCTGGGCATCCGCACCGAGGATTTCGAGAACCAGAAGGTCGACGCCGACCGGCTCTACACCGGTTTCGTCGAGATCGAGACCCCGCGCGACCTGATCGACGAGCTGTACCGCGACCGCATGCTCGCGGTGTCCAAGCTGACCGAGGCGCTGACCGTGCGTTACGAGGGCGAGGAGCCCTTCGTGCGCCAGGTCTCGCCCAACCAGTTCGTGGTGCTCAAGGACCAGGAGGACGAGGCCCACTCCGGCCTGGGCCGGCGCCTCGCCGACACCGAGCACGTCATCCCCGTCGCGCCGCAGAAGAAGCCGACCTTCGGCATCCTCGCCCGCAACGTGCAGCAGACGATGGCCCTGGACCTGCTGCTCGACGACGACATCAAGCTCGTCACGCTGCTCGGCTCGGCGGGCACGGGCAAGACGCTCCTGGCCATCGCCGCGGGCATGGCCAAGGTCTTCGGCGAGGAGCGCTACGAGAAGCTGCTCGTGGCGCGCCCCATCATGCCCATGGGCCGCGACATCGGCTACCTCCCCGGCGACAAGGACGAGAAGCTCGGCGCGTGGATGCAGCCGATCTTCGACAACCTCAACTACCTGCTCTCCACCCGCGGCTCGCCCAACCAGCAGCCCGAGAGCAAGTCCACCGAGCAGCGCATCGACAAGCTCGTCGCCGACGGGCGGCTCGTGCTCGAGCCGCTGACCTACATCCGCGGCCGCTCGATCCCCCACCAGTTCATGATCGTCGACGAGGCCCAGAACCTCTCGCCGCACGAGGTCAAGACCATCGTCAGCCGCGTGGGCGAGGGCACCAAGCTGGTGCTCACCGGCGACATCGGCCAGATCGACAACCCGTACCTCGACCAGTCGTCCAACGGCCTGTCGTACGCGGTGGAGCGTCTGCGGGGCATCGGCCTGGTCGGCCACGTCACCCTGCAGCGGTCCGAGCGGAGCGACCTGGCCTCGATCGCCGCCAAGCGTCTCTGACGCCTTGCAAGCGTCCGTCCCCCGGCGGTATGCTGCCGGGCCCGAAAGAGGAGAACACGAGATGTTCAAGCCCGCACCCGCCGCCGGTTTCGCCGCACTCGTCCTGGCCTTCGCCGGCCTCGCCGCAGCCCAGCCCGCCGACGACGGCCAGGGGCCCAACCGGCGCATCCAGGCCCAGGCCGAACGCCTGATGGCCAACGACAAGAACAACGACGGCAAGCTCCAGGCCGACGAGCTGCCCGCACGCCTGGCCGAGCGCCTCTTCCCCGCGGCGGACGCGGACGGCGACGGCGCGATCACCCGCGACGAGCTCATCGCCCACCTGAGCGAGGCCCGCCCGGGCGGCCCCGGCGGCCCCGGCGTGGGGGCCCCGGCCGAGCGCCCCGACGTGCGCAACGCGCCGCCCCGCGGCCCGCGCCAGGGCGCGCCGAGCGAGGCCCGCGGCTTCGAGGATGCGATGCGCCAGGCCGGCGGCGCGATGCGCGTGCTGCGCCGCTCGGACTTCTCCTCCGGCAGCGCCGAGGCCGACCTCGGCGCGCTGCAGGCCGTGCAGGAAGCGCTCGTCACCGCCAAGGCCACCTTCGGTGAGGCGCCCGTGTCGGCGCAGGCGCGCGAGCGTTTCGGCGACGACCGCGCGGCCTACGCCGCCGCCTTCCGCCAAGCGGTCAACGCCTCGCTCCGGGCGGCCCTGGACCTGGAGGACGCGGTGCTCGCCGGCGACGCCGCGGCGGCCGCCCGGGCCCGCGACGCCCTGCTCGCCTCCCAGAAGCAGGCCCACGACCTGTTCCAGGAAGATTGACCCGTCCGAGGCCGGTTTTCGGGCCCGCGAACGGCAATTTGGCGTAAACCTAAGCGCCCCGGGGATTTCCTTGCCCGGGGGCGCTATTGTCATGCTCGGTTTTTCTCGGGCGACATCGCCCGGACCGAAGCATCCGTCCTGATCCGCCCTGAAGATCTCGCTCGGATTGACATTTTCGGGGCTTGAGATCAGACATGAAAATTTACGTTGGCAACCTGCCGTTCAGCGCCACCCAGTCCGGCCTTCAGGACCTCTTCAGCCAGTTCGGCCAGGTCGGCGAGGTTACCCTCGTCAACGACCGCGAGACCGGCCGCCCCCGCGGCTTCGGTTTCGTCGAGATGCCCGACTCGGCCGAGGCCAACAAGGCCATCGAGGGCCTGAACGGTCGCGACTTCGGCGGCCGCACGCTCAACATCAACGAGGCCAAGCCCCGCGAGAGCCGGGCCGGCGGCGGTGGTGGTGGCTACGGCGGCGGCGGCGGCCGTGGCGGTTACGGCGGCGGCGGCGGCGGTGGCGGTGGCCGCGGCGGCTACGGCGGTGGCGGCTCCCGCTACTGAGCAACCCGCGGCCGCACGGCCGCGCTGACCCGGGTTTCATCGAAACTCCCGCGAGCCACGCCCGCAAGCGTGGCCCGCGATTCCCCTTGCCGCAGCTCGGCGCACGCAAGACAGACGGACGATCCCGGGGATCGACACCGGCGTGATGAACGGGCTGACCTCCGCTCGGACAACCGAGGGACTTGGCGACACCGGCGCACGCGATCCGTGCGACGGCCGCTCGGCCCTTCCGTCCGGCGCACCCGTTCCCGCCCGAAACCGGCCCTCCGCCGGACGGGCATCACACCGGAGACGATTTTCTTGACGACCGACCAGACCCGCGCCTCGTTCGCGCAGCTCAAACTCGCCGACCCCATCCTCAAGGCCCTTTCCGAGGCCGGCTACACCACGCCCACGCCCGTGCAGGCGCTGGCCATCACCCCCGCGATGAACGGGCACGACGTGCTCGCCATCGCCCAGACCGGCACGGGCAAGACCGCGGCCTTCGCCCTGCCCATCATCCACCGCCTGCTCAAGGACGGCCCAGCCCCCCGCCCCGCGCGGGCCCCCGAAGCCCCGCGCCCCCACGGGCGCGGCCAGCGCCGGCCGAGCGCCCCGGGCTTCCTGCCCCGCGCCCTCATCCTCTCGCCCACCCGCGAGCTGGCCACGCAGATCTGCCAGTCCTTCAACGACTACACCCGCCACTGCAAGCTCCGCCACACGGCGATCTTCGGGGGCGTGTCCCAGTTCCGCCAGGAGAAGGCCCTGGCCATGGGCGTCGACGTGATCGTCGCCACGCCGGGCCGCCTGATGGACCTGATGGACCAGGGCGTGGTCGACCTGTCCGCCGTGCGCACGCTCGTCCTTGACGAGGCGGACCGCATGCTGGACATGGGCTTCATCAACCCCATCCGCCGCATCGCCGCCGCCCTGCCCGAGCCGCGCCAAACGCTGCTGTTCAGCGCGACGATGCCCGCGGAGATCGCCAAGCTCGCCGCCACCCTGCTCAAGCACCCCACCAGGGTCGAGGTGCCGCAGGAGAAGGCCAACGTCCCGAAGATCGAGCAGTCCGTGCACCTCGTCGAGGCGGGCGACAAGCAGCGCCTGCTGGAGAAGATGATCGCGGACGCCGGCGTCCGCCGCGCGGTGGTCTTCACCAAGACCAAGCACGGGGCCGACCGCGTCGCCAAGCGTCTGCTCGAGGCGGGCATCGACTCGACGGCCATCCACGGCAACAAGAACCAGAGCCAGCGTGACCGCGCCCTCGACGCGTTCCGGCGCGGGCGATTCCGCGTGCTCGTCGCCACGGACGTGGCGGCCCGCGGCCTGGACGTGGACGGCGTGACCCACGTGTTCAACTTCGACCTGCCGCTCGAGCCCGAGGCCTACGTGCACCGGATCGGTCGCACCGGCCGCGCCGGGGCCACCGGCGTCGCGGTCGCCTTCTGCTCGCCGGAGGAGCGCGGCCTGCTCCGGGCCATCGAGCGCCAGATCGGCGCCAAGGTGCCCAGCGTGGGCGAGCACAAGACCCCCGAACGCTCCGACGCCCCCCGCGCCGGCGCCCGCCCCGCCAAGCCCGGCCGCCCGCGCCGGCCCAACGCGAGCGGCCCGGCCCGTCCGGCCCGCCCCGGCCAGGGCTCCAAGCGCAAGCCCCACCGCGGCCAGGGCGTCCGCCGCCAATCCGCCGACCGGGCCTGATCCGGACCAATCAACGACAAAGGCCCGCCCCGAGGGGTGGGCCTTTTTTCGTTGCACGCCAGGAGCGGGCCGCTCAGCGCCGGCGACGCCGGGCCGCCACGCCCACGCACCCGAGCAGCGCCAGCGCGCCGGGCGCGGGCACGGCGCCCGCGGCGATCCCCACGCCGGCCTCGGTCTCGTAGCCCCAGGCGAGGATCTCGTAGGCCCAATACTTCGCATCGGGCATCGAAATGTTGCGCAGCTCGACCCACCCGTAGTGCGTGCCGGCGTCGGAGTCGAAGGAAAGGGCCACAAACCCTGACTCGCCGATGTCAAGCAATGAGAAATCCCATTCGTAATAGCCCTTCTGCGCCCGAAGCAGTGTGAATATCGTCCAACTCGGCTGCCCGGACGGTCGCCAGTCGAGGCTCTCGTCGATGACAGCGTTCGCCCCGAGGATCGAGGCCGCTATGGCGCTGCCCTGGGTCTTCATGGTGGACCTCAGCTCGACATAATCGTGCCCAGCGGCCCGATAGCGCTCCAGAACGAAAAACGAGGGGCTGGTTGTGCCCGGTTGGGCAGGGGACGGCGCCGTTAGATCGAACCATATGTACCCGCCAGTAGGGGGAAGCGGTCCGTCGAAGCGAACCGGAGCGGCGCCGGCGGAGCTCGCGGCCAGCGCCGCGCCGGTCAGGGCCATCACAAAGGTTGGATGCTTCATCTCGTTTCTCCTGCCAAGCGGACCGCCCGACGCCGGGCCGGTCACGTCCCAAGATATCCCAAGCAGCCCCGCTCCCGGATGCCAAAAATGGGGGTATTGGCGCTTTTTTGCCTCACGGGGCGCCGCGGCGCCCCCGCGTGCCCGCCGGGCCGCCCGCCGGGTCCCCCTCTACACTCGGCACTCGCCCCGGCCCGGCCGGGCGCGGGTGCGGTGGCCGAGCGGTTGAAGGCACACGACTTGAAATCGTGCAGGCCCGAAAGGGCCTCGTGGGTTCGAATCCCACCCGCACCGTTGCCGACGCGTCGCTCCGCCGACGAGCCGGCCTGATCGGCCCGTGCGCCGCGTGATGAACGCCAATTCACCCCGTTCGGGCGAGAACGGGGGTATGGTGTCCCATCATGCCGGGCGAACGCGACATCGTGATCGTTTCCAACCGGTTGCCGGTGTACCGGGTCACCGAGAACGGCAAGGACCGCTGGGAGACCAGCCCGGGCGGGCTCGTGTCAGCCCTGCGCCCGATCCTCCAGAGCCAGGAGAGCACCTGGATCGGGTGGACCGGCGTGCCCGCCGACGCCCCCGAGCCGTTCGTCCTGGACGGCATCCGCAACTGCCCGGTCCCCCTGACCGCCCGCGAGATCCGCGACTTTTACGAGGGCTTCTCGAACAGCACCATCTGGCCGCTGTACCACGACGCCATCCGGGCCCCGGAGTTCCGGCGCGAGTGGTGGGGGGTCTACAAGGCCGTCAACGAGCGCTTCGCCCGGGCCGCCGCGGAGGTCGCGGGCAAGGGCGCCTTGGTGTGGATCCACGACTACCACCTGCAGCTGGCGCCCGGCATGCTGCGGGCGCTGCGCCCGGACGTGCGCATCGGGTTCTTCCTGCACATCCCCTTCCCGCCGCAGGAGCTCTTCGCGCAGCTCCCCTGGCGCCAGCAGATCCTGGAGGGCATGCTGGGCGCGGACGTGGTGGGCTTCCAGACGCGCGTCGCCAGCGAGAACTTCGAGCAGCTCTGCAAGCGCTTCCTCGGCGTGCGCCGGCGCGGGCTCACCCTTGAGTTCGAGGGCCGCCCGGTCGTCACCCGCGACTTCCCCATCTCCATCGACTTCGCCCACTTCGACGCGCTGGCCCGCACGGACGCGGTGGGCTCGACCATGGAGCAGATCCGCGAGCGCCTCGGCGGCCGGAGCATCATCCTCGGCGTCGACCGGCTGGACTACACCAAGGGCATCGACATCCGCATGGAGGCGTACCGCGACCTGCTCAAGTCCGGCCTCCGCAAGGTCGAGGACACGGTGTTCGTCCAGGTCGCCGTCCCCAGCCGCGAGAAGGTGGAGGAGTACCAGGACCTGCGCTCGGAGGTCGAGGAGCTCATCGGCCGCATCAACGGCGAGTTCGGCGACGTGGGCCGCGCCGCGATCCACTATCTGCACCGCAGCGTGGGACCCGAGGAACTGGTCGCGCTGTACCGCCTGGCGGACGCGATGGCCGTTACGCCCTGCCGCGACGGCATGAACCTGGTCGCCAAGGAGTACGTGGCCAGCCGCTGCGACGAGCGCGGCGTCCTGGTGCTCAGCGAGTTCACCGGCGCGGCCAAGGAGCTGGCCGACGCCATCCTCGTCAACCCGCACGACATCGACGGCGTCGCCGCGGCCTTCGCCCGGGCCCTGGAGATGCCCGAGGGGGAGCAGGCCCGCCGCATGCAGCGCCTGCGCTCCATCGTGCGCCGCTACGACGTCCACCGCTGGGCCCGCAGCTTCCACGAGGAGCTGGACGCATGAGCGGTGTCGAGCAGCGCATCGACGAGATCGCCACCAGCCCCACGCTGCTCGTGGCCACCGACTACGACGGCACCATCGCCCCGATCGTGGACGACCCAGCCAAGGCCGAGCCGCACCGCGAGGCGCTCGTCGCCCTGACCATGCTGGCCGCCCTGCCCCGCACCCACGTCGCGGTCATCTCCGGCCGCTCGCTGGCGGACCTCGTCGGGCTGACCCAGCTCCCGCCCCGGGTCCACCTGGTGGGCAGCCACGGCAGCGAGTTCGAGCCCGGCTTCCACTCCGACCTGCCCGAGGCCGTGCGCGCCCTCCGCCAGCGCATCGGCATGGAGCTCGGGGCCGTCGCGTCGTCCCGCCCGGGCCTGGTCGTCGAGCCCAAGCCCGCCAGCGTCGCCCTGCACTACCGCAAGGCGAGCCCGGAGGACGCCGAGGCCGCGCTCCGCCGCGTCGAGGAAGGCCCGGCCAAACTGCCCGGCGTCCACGTCAAGCACGGCAAGAAGGTGGTCGAGCTGTGCGCGGTCGAGCCCGACAAGGGCGCCGCCCTGGAGACCATCCGCGTCCGCTGCGGGGCGCAGGCCGTCGTCTTCTTCGGCGACGACGTCACCGACGAGGACGCCTTCGTACGCCTCCGCGGCCCGGACCTGGGCGTCAAGATCGGCCCCGGCGAGACCGCCGCCGCCGAACGCGTCGCCAGCACCGAGGATGCCACCCGACTGCTCGCCCGCCTGGCCGAGCGCCGCGCCGCGTGGCTGGAGAGCGGCCCCGCCGTGCCCATCGAGCACCACGCCATGCTCAGCGACCAGCGCACCGTCGCGCTCGTCACGCCCGGCGGGCGGGTGTCCTGGATGTGCGCCCCGCGCGCCGACTCCTCCGCCCTCTTCGCCGACCTGCTCGGCGGTGAGGACGCCGGGCACTTCACGGTCCGCGCCGACGGCCGGCCCGACGCCCACGCCTACGACCCGGACTCCATGGTCCTCCGCACGCGGTGGGGGGGCGTGACCCTCACCGACCTGCTCGACTGCTCCGGCTCGCGCCCCGACCAGCGCGCCGGCCGCTCCGACCTGATCCGCATCGTCGAGGGCCGCGGCACGGTCCGGATCGAGTTCGCCCCGCGCCTGGACTTCGGGCGCATCCCCACGCGCATCACCCGGCGGGAGGGCGGCCTCGTCGTCGAGGACACCCAGGACCCCGTCGTCCTCCGCGCCCCCGGCATCGAATGGGAGATCGTCGACCGCGGGCGTCACCAGACCGCCCTAGCCACCGTCCGCGTCGACGGCGCGCCGGTCGAGCTGGAGCTGCGATACGGCTCCGGCGACCTGACCCCCTCCAAGCGTTCCTGCCTCGACCGCGCCGACCTCACCGCCCACTACTGGAAGGACTGGGCCGACCGGCTCGAACTGCCCCCCGTGCGCACGGACCTGGTCAAGCGGTCGGCCCTCGTGCTCAAGGCCCTCTGCCACGGCCCGACCGGCGCCATCCTCGCCGCGGGCACCACCAGCCTGCCCGAGCAGATCGGCGGCGTACGCAACTGGGACTACCGCTTCTGCTGGCTCCGCGACGGCGCGATGTCCGCGGCGTCGCTCGTCCGGCTGGGCAGCCTCGGCGAGGCCATGGACTTCCTCGACTGGATGGTCGGCGTCGTCGAGCGCGCCGAGTCGCCCGACCGCCTCCACCCCCTCTACACCGTCGCCGGGCACGAGGTCGGCCCGGAGGCCGAGATCGGCGAGCTCGCGGGCTACCGCCGCTCCGCCCCGGTCCGGGTGGGCAACGCCGCCGCGCACCAGGTCCAGCTCGACGTGTTCGGACCGATCGTCGCCCTCGTGGATGAGTTGCTCGCCCACGACGCGCCCCTCTCCGCCGAGCACTGGCGCCTGGTCGAGTCCATGGTCCTGGCGGTCGAACGCCGCTGGAACGACCCCGACCACGGCATCTGGGAGATCCGCAAGGCCCGGCGTCACCACGTGCACTCCAAGGTGATGAACTGGATGACGCTCGACCGCGCCGTCCGCATCGCCGCCCGCTTCCTCGGGCAGCGGCGCGACAACTGGGCCGCCCTGCGCGACCGCATCCGCGGCGACGTGCTCGCCCACGGCTTCAAGCCCGGCGTCAACGCCTTCACCGCCGCCTACGACGGCGAGGACCTCGACGCGGCGGCCCTCGCCGTCGGCCTGACCGGCCTGCTGCCCCCGGACGACCCGCGCCTCGTCGGGACCGTCGAGGCCGTCGAGCGCGTCCTGCGCGACGGGCCGACCGTCTACCGCTACATCGCCGACGACGGCCTGCCCGGCCAGGAGGGCGGCTTCCACATCTGCGCCGCATGGCTGGCCGAGGCCTACCTGCTCGTCGGGCGACGCCGGGACGCCGAGGAGCTCTTCCACGCGATGTGCGACCTCGCCGGCCCGACCGGCCTGCTGAGCGAGGAGTACCTGCCCTCCGAGCGCCTGGCCCTGGGCAACACGCCGCAGGCCTACTCCCACCTCGCGGTCATCGACGTGGCCCTGGCCCTGCACCGGGCCGACGAGGCGCGCGTCACCCAACATTTCCCCTGACCCGGCGGTCCGCGATCGGCCACCCCACCATTCAGTGGGGCGGGCTCCCCGACGCCGGGGGTTATAACGGTGGTATCGCCGCGCCGCGTCGGCGCGACCCGTTTCCCCCCGCAGAGGAGAGGACCATGCGCACCCACCCCATCGCCGCGGCCGCCGCCGCGGCCGCCGTGTTCGCTGGCACGAGCGCCGCCCAGACCACCTGGGACGTCACGATCGAAGGCATGAACTTCGTCTACAACGGCCAGACCAACACCGCCATCGACCTGGTCATCAACGCCGGGGACGCCGTCCGCTGGACCTGGGTCAGCGGTTTCCACAACGTGGTCTCCGGCCTGCCCGGCGACGCGGACGCCGGCTCCGTGTTCTCGTCCGGCGATCCCACCGGCACGCCCGGCACGGTCTACGAGTTCACCTTCAACGACATCGGCGTGTACGACTACCACTGCGCCGTGCATGGCGCGGGCGGCATGGTCTCGCAGGTCCGCGTCGTCCCCGGCCCGGGCGTCGGCGCGCTGCTCCTGCCCCTCGGCCTCCTCGGCGCCCGCCGCCGCCGTTGACCCCCCCACGAGCGCCCGCCCGGGGCCCGAGCGGCCCCGCGGCGGACATTACAGCAGACGCTCGCCGAACAGCGTCACGAAAGCCGTGATCACCAGGACGCACGCCAGGTTCATCCAGACCCCGGCCCGCACCATCTGACCGATCGACACCCGCCCGGACGCGAACACCAGCGCGTTCGGCGGCGTCGCGACCGGGAGCATGAAGGCGCAGCTCGCCGAGAGCGCCGTGGCGATCAGCAGCGGCTTGGCCGGCAGGTTCATCGCCTCCGCCGCCGCCGCCACCACCGGCAGCATCGTGCTGGTCGTGGCCGTGTTGCTCGTCAGCTCGGTCATCAGGTTGATCAGCGCCGTGACCGTCCCGACCGCCACCACCGACGGCGGCTCGCCCATCCGGGCCAGCCCGCCCCCGATCCACACGTCCAGGCCCGTCGCGCCGAACGCCGAGGCCAGCGACAGCCCGCCCCCGAACAGCAGCAGCACCCCCCACGGGATGCGCTCGGCCGTCTCCCAGTCCAGCACGCGCCGCCCCCCGCCCGCGGGCAGGAGGAACAGCGCCAGCGCCCCGGCCACCGCCACCGCCGCGTCGTGCAGCCCGGCGAAGCCCGCGCCGGGCATCGCCCGGTTGACCCACGCCGTCACCGGCTGGTGCAGCACCCAGCCCGCCGCCGTCAGCGCGAACACCGCCATCGCCAGCCTCTCCCCCCGCGAAGCGGGCCCCAGCGCCCGCAGCATCTCTCTGACGTGCTCACGCCCGTTCGGGATCGTCCTGACCCGCACCGGCAGCGACACGAACACTAGGATCGCCCACGCCAGCGGCAGCAGCAGCCAGGTCATCGGCAGGCCGACCCACAGCCAGTCCGCCCACGCCACGGGCGACCCCGTGCGGTCGGCCAGGAACCCGACCAGGATCCCGTTCGGCGGGGAGCCCGTCACCGTCGCCATCCCGCCGATGCTGCACGCCCACGCCAGCCCGATCAGCAGGCACGCCGCGTAGCGCCGCGACTCCTCCGACCCCTCGCTGTCGCCGGTCACGAGCCCCGCGATGCTCGTGGCGATCGGCAGCATCATCACCGCCGTGGCCGTGTTCGAGACAAACATCCCGAGGACGGCCGCCGCGATCATCACCCCGGCCACCACCCGGCGCGGGCCCATCCCCACGCCCAGGATCACGCGCAGCGCCAGCCGCCGGTGCGCCCCCCAGCGCTCCAGCGCCTTGCCCAGCATCAGCCCGCCCATGAACAGGAAGATCACCGGGTCCGCGTACGGCGCCGCGGCGTCGCGCATCCGCGCGATGCCCAGCGGCTGGAACAGCATCAGCGGCAGCAGGGCGGTCGCCGCCAAGGGCGCCGCCTCGGTGATCCACCACACCGCCATCAGCACCGCCACGCCCGCCAGGCGACGGGCCGGCTCGTCCATGCCCGAACCCGACAGCAGCGCGTAGCAGGCCAGCGCCAGGGCCGGGCCGAGCCAGGCGCCCGCCAGGCGCAGCCGACCGCCGCCATGCGTCCCGACCGAACCTTCCATGCGTGGGTTCCGCGCCCGCCCGGGGGCGGGGGACGGCTCAGTCCTCCGGCACGTTGTCCGAGGTGACGATCTCGCGGAACTTCGCGCGGAGGCGCTTGGTGATCGGCCCCTCGCCCGCGGAGATGGCGTGCGTGCCGGTCACCTCGAGATCCTTGTGCTCGATGACCTCGCGCACCGCGATCATCTCGGCCGCCGAACCGGTCAGGAAGATCTCGTCCGCGCCGAGCAGCTCGGGCAGCGTGATGTCCTTCTCGACGATCTTCACGCCGCACGCCGGACACAGGGTGTCCATCACGAAGCGGCGGGTGATGCCCTCGAGGATGCCGGCCTCGCTCGGCGGGGTGTAGACCACGCCGTCCTTGACCATGAACACGTTGTCGCCCGAGCCCTCGGTCACCAGCCCCTCGGTGTTGAGCATGATGACCTCGAGGAGCTGGTCCTCCGGCCGGGTGATGCCCAGCTTCTGGCCCAGGTGGATCGACTCGCACTTGGCCAGGATGTTGTTCAGGTAGTTCAGGCTCTTGATCCGGGGGTCCAGGCACTCGATGGGCGTCTTCGGGCGCTGGGCCACGACCACGCGCATGCCCTTCTCGTACATCTCCGGCTTGAAGAGCTGGATCGTGTCCGCGATGCAGATCACGCCCGGCTCGGGGCACAGGTACGGGTTGAGCCCCAGCGTGCCCACCCCGCGGGTCACCACCAGGCGGATGTAGCCCTCGCGGATGTTGTTCGCCTCGATGCACTCCCGCTGGATGCGGACCATCTCCTCGCGGGAGACGAACTTCTCCAGGTCCAGGTGGATCCTGGCGGCGCAGGCGTACAGCCGGTCGATGTGCTGCTTGCACTTGAAGATCCGCCCGTTGTACACGCGGATCCCCTCGAACACCCCGTCGCCGTACAGCAGGCCGTGGTCGTACACGCTCACGGCCGCCTGGCTCTTGGGGAGCATGCGCCCGTTGACCCAGATCAGCGGGCGGTCCCCCGCCTCGGCCGGGGTGGATGGAGCGGTCGAGGTGGTCGGCTTGCTGATCATGGCGCTCATGGATCCCTCCTGAGGACGGCGGCCGGGAGAACGGGGGAGCCGGACCGCCGACGGACTGTATGGGCCCGTCCCGGCCGGTGTTCGCCGGGCGCCCTTCGCGCGCGTCCGAGAACGCCGCGACAACCCCGTGCCGGCCGGTCGTGTTCCGACCCCGTCGCCGGCGTCCAGCCGCGGGGGCCCGGGCGTCTTCTCCCGGTCGAAACCCCGATATGCGCCGATTCTGGCGCGAACTGCGGCGATCATGGCCCGTTTCCGGGCAAATCCATTATACGGATGCCCGCCGCCCGGGTCGCACCGGCCCGCCAACTTCCCGCCGCTCGCCCCGGAATGGGGCGCAACCCCGGATCAGGCCCGGATTTCCGCGCCCAGCTCGGCCTTCGCCCGCTCGGCCAGCCGCTCCAGCTGCGGGTCGACCTCCTCGTGGCGCATCGTGCGGGTCTCGTCGCGGAAGCGCACCCGCACCGTCACCGACTTGCGCCCGGCGCCGATCTGCTTGCCGCGGTACACGCCGACCATCTCGGCCCCCACGCACCGCTCCAGCCGGCACGACTCGACCAGCGACGCCACCGCCGCCCACGGCGTCGGCTCCGGCACGATCAGCGACAGGTCGCGCTCGATGCCCGGGAACTGGGGCAGGGGACGCACCCCCGCCCGCGCGGGCGGGGCCGCCGTCAGCACGTCCAGCCACAGCTCCGCCGCCACCACCGGCACGTCCAGGTCTTCCAGCCGCCGCGCCTCGTCGGACACCAGCCCGAAGCGCCCCAGCTCCGCCTCGGGGAACCCGGGCCCCGACACCAGCACCCGCGCGTACGCCCCGGGGGCGAAGCCCGCGTGCGCCGGCGCGCCCGGCTCGACCCGCACCGCCGCGTCCGCCCCGAAGCACGACCGCACGACCGCGTCGACCGCCCCGCGCACCACGCGCACCGCGTGCTGGGCGTCCTCCACCCGCGCCGAACGACCCTCGAACGTCACGTCGGCCAGCAGGGCCAGCATCCGGCGCTCGACCGTCTCGCGCGTGCCCGGGTGCTGGGCGAAGGTCGCCGCGGTCTCGAACAGGCGCACGCCCCCCGGCACGCCCGCGCGTGCGTCCGCGTTCGCCTTGCGCGAGCCCAGCAGCCCCAGCACCACGCTCGGGCGCAGCGTCGGCTCGGCCTTGCGCCGGTCGTCGTCCACCGCCACCAGCTCCAGCCCATCCGGCAGGAACAACGCCCCCTTGGCCGGGCTGGTGAAGCTGAAGGTCACCGTCTCGTAGAAGCCCAGCGCCGACAGCGTCAGGGCGGCCTCCGCCTGCAGGCGCTCCGCCCGCTGCGGCGCGTGTACCCGCACGCCCAGGCGGTCGTGCATGGGGATCGCCGCGAGCGACTTCGCCCGCGCGACCTCCTCGATCAGGTCGATCTCCCGCGTCAGGTCCGCCGCGCGGTGGGGGGGGATCGTGCAGGCAAGCACCCCCGCCCCGGCCTCCCGCACGCCGATGCCCAGCGCCCCAAGCAGGTCCGCGGCCTCGGCCTGCGCCACCCCCACGCCCAGGATCCGCCCGATCCGCTCGACGCGCAGCTCCACCACCCGCGGCCCGGACGCCGGCGCCCCCGCCCGCAACTCGCCCGACGCCAGCTCGCCGCCCGACACCTCGCAGATCAGCCGCGCCGCGCGCCGCGCCGCCGCGTCCACCGTCCCCGCGTCGATCCCCCGCTCGAAGCGGTAGGCCGCGTCCGTCCGGATGTTCAGACGCCGCCCCGTGTTCCGGATCGTCACCGGGTCCCAGGTCGCCACCTCGAGCACCACGTCGGTCGTCGTCTCGTCCACCTGGCTGTCGTGCCCGCCGATCACCCCCGCCAGCGACTGCGGCCGCTCCGCGTCGGCCACCACCAGGTCCGTCGCGCGCAGCTCGTGCTCGCCCGCGTACAGCGTGCGCACCCGCTCGCCCGGCTCGGCGAACCGCACGACCAGCCGCCCCCCGGCCAGCTTGCGATAGTCGAACACGTGGCACGGGTTGCCCAGCTCCATCGTGATGAAGTTGGTCACGTCCACCACGTTGTTGATCGAGCGCTGCCCGACCGCCTCCAGCGCCTCGCGCAGCCACGCCGGGCTCGGGCCGATCTTCACCCCCCGGATCAGCCGCGCCGTGAACAGCGGGCACCGCCCGGGCTCGCGGTTCTCCAGCGACAGGTCGTTGGTGACGGGCCGCCCGCGCACGCCGGGCTCGGCGTCCTCCGGCGGCGCCAGCTCCCGGCGCACGCCCCCCTGGCGGTTGGCCGCGATCTCCCGCGCGATCCCCACGTGGCCCAGGCAATCCCCCCGGTTGCTCGTCACCTCCACGTCCAGCACGACGTCGTCGCCGCGGACCGTGCGCGACTCGATGGGCAGGCCCGCCGCCGTGAGGACCGCCTCGGCCTCGTCGGCTCCGAGGTCACCGGGCGAGAGGTACTGGTTGAGCCAACGGAGGGAGATGTTCATGGGGCCCGAAGGATAGCGCCGGGCCGCCCGGGGCCCGCCGCCCGCGCCCGGTACACTGGCGCATGCGCACCGCCCACGCCCTCGCCGGCCTCCTCCCCGTGCTGCTCGCCGCCTGCGCCGCCCCGCGCCCCGCCGAGGCGCCGGACCGCCGCCCGCCCGACTTCACCCTCGCCCTGAGCGTCCACGCCCCGGACGGCCCCGTCCGCCGGCCCGGCCAGCGGGCCGCCCGCTACGCCGTCACGCCCGACGGGTGGCTCCGGGCCGCCATCGGGGGCGACGCGGCCGCCGACGCCCACCCGCCCCTGGCCCGCCGGCTCACCCCCCGCGAGCGCGACGAGCTCTGGTCGATGGTCCGCGCGGCCGACCCCCACGGCGTGCCCGACGCCATGCGCATCCCCGGCCCCGAGGTCTTCCAGGCCCCCTCCGGCCGGCGCGTCTACCTCGTCGAGCTGACCGCCGCGGGCCGGCGCACCGCCGTCGCCGTGCCGGAGGGCGACCCCGACACCGCGCCGTTCCTCGACCTGGCCGACCGCCTGGCCGCCTGGTCCTGGGTCCACCCAGACGCTCAGTCCCGATAGACCGCGTGGCAGGCCTTGCACGAAGCCCCGAGTTCCTTGAAGGCCCGGCCCGCCGCGGCGGTGTCGCCCTTCATGAAGGCCTCCTCGGCCGCCAGCGCGTGCTCGATCGAGGCCTCCAGCAGCGCCGCGTGCTCGGCGCCCATGGCCGCCGCGTCCGCGTCCTCGCGCAGCGAGCGCAGCAGGTCATGGATCAGCCCCAGGTCGCTGCCCGGCGCCAGGTCCGGGTGCTCCGCGGGCACAATCCAGCCGTTGTCGATCACCAGCTTCACACGGTCGTTGGCCCGGCTGATCAGCGACATCGCCCCCGCGTACCCGCCCACGTCCGCCCGCTCGGGCAGGTCGGCCTCGATCATCGCCAGGTCCAGCGGATCGATCGGCGCGGCCTCGCCCGCGTCACGCCACAGCCCGGCGTAGGAGCGGCTCGTGCCCGCCAACTCCATGAACGCCAGCGCCTCCTCCGTGGTGATCACGCCCGCGCACACCGCGCCCGCCGCCAGGGCGCTCGGCCCGCGGTGCTTGCCGTGGTGGCAGTGGACGTACACCGGCCCCTCAAGCTCCGTCAGCGCCTTGGCCATCGCCAGCCGGGCGTCCTCCGGCACGCCGTCGTAGCCGATGGGCAGGTGTACCACCCGGATGCCCATCGACCGCGCCAGGTCCGCGGGCGGGGCCACGCCGTCCACCGAGATCACCGTCTTGACGCCCAGCGCCCGCAGCGTCTCGTACCCCGTCTTGCCGACCGGCTCGCCGCCGGAGATCAGGTTGGGGCGCAGCTCCGCCACGTGCTCCAGCCCCGGCAGGTCCACCGGCGCCGCCCCGGGCGTCAGCACGACGCCGCGCGAGACCACGCCGGGCGAGGGCTCGGGGTCCGAGGCGCAGCCCGCGGCAAGCAGAACCGATACGGCGAAAGCGGCGAGGGTTGGTCTGATCATGCGCCGATCATACCGGAACCACCCCGCAGCGTTTCACTCCCCCAGCGGCGAGACCTCGCGCCAACGCACGACCCGCCGACGCGCCGGCGCGCCCCCGCCGCCGTTGTCGCCGCCGTCACCGCCCCCGGCCTCCGGCTCGCCGGGCTCCACCCCGCCCACGCCCTCGTACGCGCCCACGTCCCACCCCGTGCCCGCCGGCCGCGCCCGGCCGATCCGGTCCACCGTCGTGAACGCCGACGCGTCCACGCCCGCGTCGATCGCCGGCGACCCGTCCGACAGCGTGTAGAGGTTGTTGGACGGGTCCACGAACAGCGGGTCGCCCTCCAGCGCGTCGGCCACCGTGATCCCGTTCGCCAGCGCCCCGGTGTAATCGAAGAACAGGCACCCCGCCACGCTCATGCCGCTCATGTTCAGGCGGATGATCGCGTTGCCCCCCAGCCCCGCGAAGATCGTGTTGCGGATGGTCTGGCTCCCGCCGTCCGCCCGCACCCCGCTGCCCGCCGCGTCCGCGACGGTGCAGTGGACCAGCGTGAGCTGCGTGTTGTTGACCACGTGCACCGCGTGCCGCCGCGCGTTGGCGATCACCGTGTTCCGCAGCGTCACCGTCGCCCCCGACGACGACACCGCGTCGTACCCGTCCAGCAGCGAGCACCGGTCCACCGTCACCACGCAGAAGTTCATCGGGTACACCGCCGAGTGCGTCGGCCCCACCCCCGTCACCGTCGTCCCCGTGACGTCCGCCGCCCCGCCCTGCAGGTAGAAGGCGTGCCCCTGCTCGCTCGACACCGTGCAGTCCCGCACGACGAAGCTGTAGTCGTTCTGCCCGCGCACCGCGGCCCCGCCCGCCTCCAGCACGCACCCCTCCAGCGTCACCCCCCGCGAGTTGTCCGCGTTCACCAGCGTCGCCGGCGTGCCCGCGTTCCGCACGCGGAAGCCGTGGAACTCCACCCCGCCCGCCCGCTGCAGCGCGATCGCAACCTCCCCCGAGACGATCTCCACCGCGCCCGCGTCCCCCGTGTGCGTCCCCTCCGTGTCCGCGATGAACCGCACCGGCACGGCGTTGTGCTGCCCCAGGTCCGTCAGCGACACCCGCCCGCCGTACGACCCCGCGCCCACGTACACCGTGTCGCCCGGCGCCACGCGCGACGCGGCGTACGCCACCGTCGCCCACGCCGTCTCCGGTGAATCCCCGTCGAGCGCGTTGTTCCCCCCAGCACGCACGTAGCGCACCGCGCCGGACGAGTGCGACACGCCCGACATCAGCGCGAACACCACCACGCAACGCATCATCCATCGCAGCATGGCCGGTCCATCGACCCGCCCCGCCCCGCCCATCGGTGGCCCGGCGTCCGCGACGCCGTCCCCCGCTTGGGTGGCCCCCACACCCGGCCCCTCAGGCCCGAGAACCTTCCTCACGCAGCGACTCGGCGATCCCGATCTCCTGCAGGCGCACGCTCGACCGGTCCAGCGCCTCCTTCGCCGCGTGGAACGCGTTCGGGTCCACCGAACGCCAGTCCGCCTCCGCCCGCTCGACGAACCCCGCCAGGGCCGCCATCGCGGACTCCACACCCTCCCGCTGGGGGGGTTCCAGCTTGCCCCCGTGCCGGGCCAGGCGTTCGCCGATCCATTTCAAGTCCAGCTTCGCGTTGGCCACCAGGTCCACCACCCGGTGCCGGGCCATGTCCTCGCGGGCGTGGGCGAAGCTCTCCGCCTCGATCCGCCGGACCTCCTCGTCCGTCAGCCCGTGGTTGGGCACGATCTGGATGCCCGCCCGCTTGCCCGAACGCTGCTCCACCGCCGACACCGACAGCACCCCGTTGGCGTCCACCAGGAAGGCCACCTCCAGCTTCGGGATCCCCGCCGGCATCGGCGGGATCCCCTTGAGCTCGAAAGTGCCCAAGCTGCGGCAGTCCGCGGCCATCTCACGCTCGCCCTGCAGCACGTGCAGCTTCACGCTCGTCTGGCCGTCCACGCTCGTCGAGAACCGCTCCGTCGCCCGCGCGGGCACCGGCGTGTTCCGCACGATCAGCTTCGCCACCGCCCCCCCGACCGTCTCGATCCCCAGCGACAGCGGGATCACGTCCAGCAGCAGCGAGCCCTTCCGCGCCCCCGACAGGATCGACGCCTGCACCGCCGCACCCATCGCCACCACCCGGTCCGGGTCCAGCGCCGTGTACGGCTCGACCCCGAAAAACGCGCCCACCCGCTCGCGCACCAGCGGCGTGCGCGTCGCCCCGCCCACCAGCACCACCGCGTCCACCGGCGCCCCGCCCATCGCCCGCGACGCGTCCCGCAACGCCCGCTCGCACGCCGCCAGCGTCCGGTCCACCAGCGGCGTCAGCATCGCGTCCAGCTCCGCCCGCGTCACCGTCCGCCGGTACGGCTCGCCCGGCCCCAGCCCGATCTCGACCGCCGCAGACTCCTCGTCCGACAGCCTGTGCTTGACCGCCCGGGCGAACGACAGCAGCGCCCGGCGCGTCTCGACCGGCAGCGACGCCAGCGCGTCCGCCCCCCGGCCCAGGCGCGCCCCGATCTCCGACGACAGCAGCGCCACCAGCGCGTGGTCCACGTCGTCCCCGCCCAGGTGCGTGTCGCCCGCCGTCGCCAGCACCTGGAAGAAGTCCGTCGAGCCCTCCGCCGCCGCGGGCGTCAGGCGCAGGATCGACACGTCGAAGGTGCCCCCGCCCAGGTCGTACACCGCGACCGTCCGGGGGCCCGCGTTCCGCGCCGCGGCCCGCTCCAGCCCGATGCCGTACGCCAGCGCCGCCGCGGTGGGTTCGTTGACGATCCGCACGACCTCCAGCCCCGCCAGCCGGCCCGCCAGGCGCGTCGCCTGACGCTGCGCATCGTCGAAGTACGCCGGCGTCGTCACCACGGCTTTGTGCACCGGGACGCCCAGCTCCTCCTCCGCGCGCCGTTTCAGCTCGCCGAGGATCTGCGCCGAGACCTCCTCCGGCGACAGCAGCCGCCCGTCCGGCAGGAGCACGCGCGCCGCCCCGTTCGGCCCGGCCGCCACCCCGTACGACAGGTACGGCAGGTCCGGCCCCGCGTCCGCCGCGGACCGGCCCATCAGCCGCTTGACGCTCGTGACCGTCGTCCGCGGATGGAGCGTGGCCTCGTCCAGCGCCGCCCGCCCGACGGTCACCGTCCCGCCGTCGTACCGCACCGCCGAGGGCACCAGCGCCCCCTCGCCGCCCAGCACCCGCGGCCCGCGCTCGTCGGCCACGGCGACGAGCGAGTTGGTCGTCCCAAGATCGATGCCCACGATGACGGGTGCCCCGGACACGGCCCATCATAGGGACCGCCCGCGCGCACCCTCGTCACGCCCGGCCTGTCAGCGCTGCATGTCCAGCAGCACCTTGATCCCATCGCCCGAGATCATCGTCTCGAACGCCCTGCGGTACTCGGCCATCGGGAACTCGTGCGTCACGATCTCGTCCAGCTCCAGCCGCCCGGACACCAGCAGCTTCTCCATCTGGTACCAGGTGTCCCACATCTTCCGGCCGTTGATGCCCAGCACCGTGCAGCCCTTGAAGATGATGTGGCTGTTGAAGTCGAAGGTCACCTGCTTGGCGGGCAGGCCCAGCAGCGCCGCCGTGCCCCCGTTCCGCAGCGTCCGGAAGCCCTGGTCCATCGCGCTGGGCGCCCCGGACATCTCCAGCAGCACGTCCACGCCCTCGTAGGTCTCCCGGCGCACCCGCCCGATCCACGCGTCGTCCCGCGCGTCGAACGCCTCCGCCGCGCCCAGCTTCCGGGCCAGCTCCAGCCGCGCCGGGTTCACGTCCGTGCAGTAGATCCGCGCCGCGCCCGCCGCACGCGCCACCGTCACCGCCATCAGCCCGATGATCCCCACCCCCGAGATCAGCACCGTCTTGGCGCTCACCCCCGCCGCCATCACCGTGTGAACCGCGTTGCCCAAGGGGTCCATCACCGCGGCGTACCGGTCCGGGATCGCCTCGTGGATCGGCCACACGTTGCTCTCCGGCACCACGATGTGGTCCGCGAAGCACCCGTCCCGGTCGATCCCGAAGATCGTCGTGTCGCTGGCGATGTGCGCGTTGCCCGTGCGGCTGTTGTAGTCCGTCCCCGCCGTCATGTGGCCCTCGGCGCTCACACGCTGGCCCACGCGCCACTGCGTCACCGCCGACCCCACCTTGTCGATCACCCCCACGAACTCGTGCCCCGTGATGATCCCCACCGGCACACGCGAGGCCGACCAGTCGTCCCACTCCCAGATGTGCCGGTCCGTCCCGCAGATCCCCGCCTTCATCACCCGGATCCGCACCTCCCGCGCCCCCGGCTCCGGCACCGGCCGGTCCTCCACCAGCCGAAGCTCCGGCCCGGCGTGGTGCTTGATCAGCCCGCGCATCGTGGCGGGAACGGTCCCCGCGGCGGGCTGCTTGGTCTCGGTGGCGGCGGTGGGCATTGCGGTCGTCCAATCGGGAATCGGGACAGGCGGGGCCGAGAACGCGCCCGGCCGCGGCCCGGGCCCCGAGGCATGCAAGCCACGCGGGCCCGGTTGCGTTCATATTGTGGATTGGTCGCCGGGGCCGATCAACAAACCCCGCACGGCGTCGTACGGAACGGCGTCCGGAGACCAGAACCGGGTGTGAGGGGGAAAATCGCCCCCGGAGGCCGCTGAACCGCCATGAGCCGCACGGCGACCAACGCCGGGTCCTTCCTTTACCTGGCCAACAAGCCGGGCGGCGGCCGCACCATCGGCATCCGCCGGGCCCGCTCCGAACGCGCCCTCGCCGACGCCCTCCGGCGCGAACGCCAAGTCCTCCAGCGCACCTGGAGGCTCCCCGCCTCCGCCGGCGCCGATGGGTACTTCGGCCTAGCGGACCAGGAGGCCCTCAACCTCCAGCTCGCCCAGCTCCTCTCCCGGGGCGTGCCCCTGGTCGACGCCCTGGAGGTCGCCTCCACCGTCGTCTCCGCCCGCGCCGCCGACCGCGTCCTCCGCATGCGCGACGCCGTCGCCTCCGGCAAGTCCTTCGCCGAGGCCTGCACGCTCGTGGGGGCCTTCGACGAGGTCGCCACCGCCGTCTACCGCGCCGGCGAACGCACCGGCGACCTCGCCGGCGCCGCCGACCAGCTCGGCCAGAACGCGCGCCGCGTCCGCGCCGTGGCCGGCAAGGCGGTCACCATGCTCATCTACCCCCTCGTCGTCCTCTCCATCGCCGCCGCCGCCGTCCTCGTGCTGCTCACCATCGTCGTGCCCATGATCGGCAACGCGATGATCTCCGCCGGCGTGGAGCTGCCCGGCTTCACCAAGGTCGTCCTGGCCCTCGGCCTGTTCCTCCGCACCAACGCGATCCTCCTCGCCGCCCTCCTGGCCGTCGGCGTCGTGCTCGCCGTGGCGGCACGCGCCGCCGTGATCGCCGCGGTGATGGGCGTCGTCCGCCGCCTCCCGGGCGTCAAGACCGTCGTCAAGCACCAGGAGCTCGCCCGCTTCTTCTCCGTCATGGCCGCCATGACCCGCTCGGGCATCCCCCTGGCCGACGCCCTCGCCGTCAGCAACAAAACCATCGGCGACCGCGCCATGGCCCGCGACCTGGCCCGCCTCCGCACCCGCCTCGTCGAGGGCGGCGTGTTCCGCACCCTCGTCGAAAAGGTCGAGACCCTCCCCCAGGCCACGCGCCGCCTGCTCATCGCCGCCGACCAGGGCGGCGAGCTCGACTCGGCCTTCAACGCCCTCGCCGAAGACCACGCCAACGAGGTCGACACCAGGACCGGCCGGCTCATGGCCGTCCTCGAACCGCTCCTTATCGTCGTCCTCTTCGTCGTGATCGGCACCGTGATCATCGCCGTGATGCTCCCCATGCTCACGGTGACCAACCAGGTGATGTGACAACGCAAGGCCGCGGGAAGCCCCGCCGGCGCAAGGAGACCCCATGCCCCGCAACGCACGACGCCACGCCCGCCCCGGCTTCTCGCTCATCGAGATCACCGCCGTCATCCTCATGATCGGCATCCTCGCCGCCGCCGCCGCCGTGGCCATCCTCCCCCAGGTCAACAAGGCGCGTGTCAACACCACCAAGAACTCGATGCGCACCGTCAAGACCCAGATCAACAGCTACATGGTCGAGCACGCCGCGCCCCCGCAGTCCCTCCAGGCCCTCATCGGCCCGTACCTCGAGGAAGGCTCCGACCGCGACGCCTGGGGCACCACCTTCTACTACCGCGTCACCACCGGCGGCGCCCGCCCCTACGAACTCATCAGCGCCGGCCCCGACCGCGACTTCACCACCACCGAGGACAACCTCGACCTCTGGACCCTCGACACCCCCTGACCATGCGCCCCCGACCCGGCCATCACGCCGGCCCCCGCGCCCGCGCGGGCGTCACCTTCCTCGAGTCCGTGCTCGGCGTGGTCCTTCTCGCCCTGGTCACCACCTCCCTCGCCTCGGCCGTCTCCTTCATGCAACGCTCCCACGCGCGCCTCGAACGACGCCTCGGCGCCGCCGAGCTCGCCAACCGCCTCATCCTCCAGTTCATCGACGACCGCGAGTCCCTCCCCAGCCCCTCCCTCCCCCTCGAATACGGCGAGAACCTCTACCGCTGGTCCCTCGACGAGCAACGCGTCCGCTTCGTCACCCGCACCCCCGCCCAGGGAACTTCCGCCGCCCCGGACGCCGGCATCGGCTCGGGCGCCTCCCTCGACCGCGTCCAGATGCTCGTCATCCGCGTCTGGCTCGCCCCCGAGTCCGGCGGCTCGATGGCCTACGACCCCCAGATCCCAGGCGTGGTCATCACACGCCTCGTCGACCCCCTCGCCTTCTCCAACCCCGACTCCCTCCAGAGCCTGCTCGAACAGCCCGACGGCATCGAGCGCCTCATGAACCTCTTCAACCAGTCCGGCGGAGGTCTCCAGTGAACCGCACCCGGCGCGCCTTCTCCGTCATCGAGACCGTCCTCGCCATGGTCGTCGGCGGCATGGTCACGCTCGGCTGCGTCTCCGTCTTCCTCGCCGCCAGCCGCAGCGAGAAGGCCTTCTCCCAGCGCTACGAACGCACCAACGAACTCTGGACCACACAGACCGCCATCCGCCGCACCTTCCTCCAGCTCCTCATGGAGGAGCAGACCGCCGCCGCCCCCGCCGCCGCGGGCGTCACCCCCGCCGCCGCCACCGCCCGGCCCCGCCTCATCCTCGAGCCCGACGCCGGCGCGCCCGCTGACGCCTTCGGCGTCCGCCCGTACCGCTTCGAGGTCACCGTCGCCCGCTCGCCCGTCCCCGCCATCGTCGGCTCACGCCTCGGCTCCTGGCTCGTCGAGGCAGACCGCGCCGGCTCGCTCGACTTCGCCTCCACCGACCTCGCCTCCGGCGCCATCCGCGGCGTGTTCGAGATGCGCCCCGCAGGAACCCGCGAACTCATCATGATGGAGCTGGGCCTCCTCGACCCGGACCCCATCCTCACCCGCCGCATGCGCACCGACCCGCCCGACGGCTGGACCCTCTGGTGGCGCCCCATCCTCAGCGCCGAGCTGGCCGAGCTCCAGGCCGGCGCCACCCCGCGCCCCGACACCGGCCCGCCCGACGCCCTCCGCACCCGCCTCGCCGGCGCCATCCCCCTCCTCACCGGCATCGACGCCCTCGTCTGGCGCATCTTCAAGTCCGACACCATGGTCGCCGCCTACTCCGCGGCCACCATCCCCGACCTGCCCGCCTACGCCCAGCTCGAGATCCGCACCCTCACCGGCCAGTACGCCAACTGGCTCTTCGAAATCGGCTGGACCACCGGCGCCGACCCGACCACCGACCCGAACGACCCCAACGCCAACCCCGGCGACCCCGACGGCCCGGGCGGCCCCGGCAACCCGGGCAACCCCGCCGGACCGGGCGGGCCGGGCGGCCCCGGCGGACCCGGCGGTCGCCCCGGCGGGCCCTACCGCCCCGGCCAGGAAAGCACCGTCAACATCGGCAACCGCCGCGGGGGCGAGCGATGACCCGCCGCGCCTTCGTCATGCCGCTCGTGCTGCTCGCCCTGGTGGTCGTCGGCCTGGGCGTGGGCGTCTCGATGTCCCGCTTCGCCGCCGAGACCCGCGTCGTCGAACGCCAGCTCCGCGCCTACCACGAGCACCACTCCGGCATGGGCCTCCAGGAGGCCATCGGCGCCTGGCTCAAGCAGCAGACCGGCCGCGCCATCGCCGACCTCATCGACCCCGTCACCGGCCACGCCATGGACATCGAGATGGCCGACGGCTCGGTCGTCTCCGTCTTCCTCCGCGACGGCCAGGGCTCCGCGCTCGCAGACCTCTCCGCCCTCCCCGGCGCCCAGGTCGAGGAGGCCGGCGCCGTCCTCCGCTACCTCAACCAGTCCGTCCGCCCGAACGCCTACCTCCGCATGACCCGCTCCGTCGGCCCCTCCGCCGTCTCCGTCAACTCCGCCCCGGAGGAGGTCATCCGCGCCGTCGCCATGGCCGTCTCCCCCGAACGCGGCGAGGCCCTCGCCGGCGAGATCGTCCGCACCCGCGCCCGCGCCGGCCAGGTCACCCGCCAGGACCTCAACACCGCCATCGGCGAGGCCGGCCTCAACAACGAGCAGCGCGTCCGCGCACTCCGCCTCTTCGCCACCGACGTCGAACTCTGGGCCATCATCGTCGAACTCCGCGGCGGAAGGGGCCTCGACCGGGGCAAACTCCTGTCGCGCTACGGCGGCCTCGCCCGCCTCCGCCTCGGCTCCGCCGGAAGACGCGGCAACACCGGCAATCCCGCCGAGCTCGGCACGTTCCTCACCTGGAAGGATCTCGGCCCAGACTCCGACGGCTTCGACCTCGCCGATCTCGACGACCGCTGATGCCGTAAACTGACCCGCGAGAACCCCATGCCCGAGCCGATGACCCGAACCAACGCCGTCCTCACCACCCGGATCACCCGGGCCGCGGCCGCCGCGCTGGCCATCGGGGCCGTCGCCCTCGCCCTCACCGGGCTCCCCGAACGACGCCTGCCCGAGCCCGGCTCCGGCCTGCCCCCCGGCGCGGCCCCGGACCCCGGCTCCGCCGCCGCCCCCGGCGCCCGCGTCCGCCCGGTCGCCTTCGAGCCCGTCGACGCCGAGGCCGTCGCCGCACGCTTCGCCATGCTCGACAACGCCCCCAAGATCCCCACCCCGACCACCGTCACCGTCAACACCGAAAACGGCCCCGCCGAGGTCTCCAACCAGGAAAGCCAGCCCGCCGGCGACATCGCCGACCGCGTCCGCTTCCTCGGCGTCGTCCGCACCGGCGACACCCACGCCGCATTCATCAACGCCGACGGCCGCCAGCGCTTCGTCCGCGAGGGCGCCCAGATCGACCCCCCCGCCGACCGGCCCGAGTTCGCCCGCCTCACCATCGAGCGCATCACCCCCGCCTTCATCGTCGTCAGCGACGGGACCGCCCGCGACCGCCTCACCCCCGCCCCGCGCTCCGGCCCCTCCGTCACCATGGCCGACGGCGGCGTGATCGAGCCCGCCGCCGTCGCCCCCGCGACCACACCCGCCAACGCCAGCCTGCCCGGGAGCAACCTGCCCCAGCGCGAAATCGACCGCCGCGCCCGTTCCATGGAACGGGCCCGCAACGGCGAGCGTCCCCGCACCGTCATCCCCCAGGGCGTCCGCAGCACCGTCAACATGGGCGCGCGCCGCACCACGCCCCCCGAGGCCGCCGCGGAGAACGCCGACGAGTGACGCCGCCCGCCGCCGTGCCCTCCACCCAACCCCACCCCGCCCGCATGCGTGAGATCCAGTGAGCGATCGCGTTTGCTACATCCAGAGGGCCGACCGCGGCGCCCGCATCGTCCGCGCCCGCCTCCTCGGCGAACGCGCCGACGAGTCCTGGCACGCCCCGCAGGCGCCCGGCGCCGACGCCGCCGAGCAGGCCGCCCTCGACGCCGCCGCCTGGCTCCGCGACCGCCTCGCCGAGACCCGCACCCCCCGACGCCTCGACACCGTCTGCCTCGACGTCGACGGCGCCGCTTGCTCCTGGGTCCGCGGGCGCGACGCCGACACCGCCCTCATCCGCTCCGCCGTCGAGGGCGCCGGCCCCGCCCCCGCCGACGAGGACGGCCTCGACCCCGCCCAGACCCCCGGCATCGCCGACCGCCTCCCGCGCCTCCCCCTCGAAGTCAGCTACGACCTCCTCGGCAGCCCCGCCCCCGAGGCGCGCGCCGCCGTGCTCGCCGCGCCCGACGCCCCCGCGCGCCTCCTGCTCGACCGCCTCGACGCCCTCGGCGTCCGCGTCGAGCGCGTCGTCACCTTCTGGCACGCCCTCGCCGAGGCCTGGGACCCCGGCGCCCGCCCCGCCGCCAACGACCGCCCCGGCGTCATCACCGCCGAGCACCCGCCCGCCGCCGTCGTCGCCATCGACCACGACGCCGCACGCCTCGTCTGGGCATGGTCCCAGGGCGGCCGCCTGCTCGCCTGCGGCTCGGCCCGCCTCCGCCGCGCCCGCCCCGCGATCGACGCCCGCCCCGGCGAGCTCCCCGAGGCCGAGATCCACGAGCACGACGTCGCCCGACTCGCCGGCGACTGGCTCGGCTGGTCCGCCCAGACCGGCGTCTGCCCCACCCGCGTCGTCGTCGTCGGCACGCCCGGCCCCGGCGGCCTGACCCCCGGCGAGGTCGGCGCCGGCCTGACCCGCGCCTGGCCCGGCGCCCTCACCGACCTCGTCGGCTGCGAGGACGCCGTCGCCGAAACCCTCCGGCGCACGCTCGACGCCCGCCACGTCAACGCCTTCACCCCGCTCACCGAGCGCCCCACCCGCGCCCACCGCTCCGCCTTCCGCTGGTCGGCACTGGCCCTGCTCGTCGCCGCCGCCTGCATCGCCGTCCTCGCGGGCCTGCTCTTCGCCCGCGCCGGCCAGGCCCGCGACCTCATCGCCCGCCAGCGCGCCGCCCGCACCGAGCTCCTCAACCGCGTCGACCCCTCGCTCGTCCTCGACCCCTTCCCCCTCGCCACCATCGAGGCACAGATCGGCACGCTCGAACGCCGCACCGGCGCCGTCGCCGAGGAGAACCGCCGCCCCATCCTCAACGAGCTGGAGACCATCTCTCTGGTCCTGGCCATGCCCGGCGTCACGCTCGACGAGATCGAGGTCAACGACGCCCTCGTCGCCGTCAAGACCCGCGTCAAGGACATCGTCGTCGCCGAGCAGCTCGACCAGGCCCTCCGACGCGTCGGCGGCTCGCAGCTGCAATGGCGCCCGCGCTCCATCCGTTCCATCCGCGACCAGATCGAGGCGGTCTACACCGCCGAGTGGCAGCGAGCCAGGAGCACGCCGTGAACACACCCAGGCTCGGAGAGGACGACCGCTACGGCCTGGCCGCCCGCGCCGAGGCCGCCACGCGCGCCAACCGCCCGTCCCACCTGGTCGCCCTCGCCGGCATGGTCCTCTTCCTCGCCGTCGTCGTCGCCCTCTTCGCCTGGCGCGCCGACGCCGGCGCCGCCAAGCAGCTCCGCCGCGTCTCCACCGACCTCGACATGCTCCGCGCCCGCGCCGACCACCTCGCCGCCCTCCGCGACGAGCTCGCCGCCGCGCCCACCGACGACCGCTACCGCCCCATCCCCGACGTGCTCAGCCGCATGAGCAACATCGCCACCGAGGCCGGCCTCGCCTCCGTCCCCGTCCCGACCGCCGGCGCCAACACCTTCCAGGAATCACGCCGGCTGACCTACCGCTACACCAACGTCCGAGCCGAATCCCTCGCCCCCGTCATCGCCTGGGCCAACCTCGCGACCGAACGCGTCCCGGGCATGCACGTCACCGCCGTCAAGGTCGTCCCGCAGCCCAACGCGTGGCAGGTCGAACTCAACTTCGCGCGCTTCGAGCGCCTCGACTGACCGAAAGGAAACCACCGATGCGCACATTCTCGGCGGCGATCCTCGCCCTCGCCCTCGCGGGCGCCGCGGGTTGCTCCAACCAGCCCCGCCTGCCCGACCGCGACGCCGCACGCGACTCCATCGACCGCCTCGCCCAGCGCCGCGCCGAGGCCCTCCGCCTCGCCCAGGACGCCGAACGCCGCGCCGCCACCGACCCGGAAACCGCCATCGAGACCTACCGCCGCGCCCTCGCCCTCGACGACAGCCTCCACAACGCCTGGAACAACCTCGGCCTGCTCCTCATGGACCGCGGCGCCTACTCCGACGCCGTCGCAGCCTTCCAGGTCGCCTCCGACCTCATGCCCGGCGACCCACGCCCGCCCTACAACATCGGCCTCGCCTACCAGCGCAACGGCTGGGGCGACGAGGCCTTCCGCAACTTCGCCATCGCCCTCGAACGCGACCCCTCGCACCTGCCCTCCCTCCGCGGCTATGTCCGCGCCGCCGAGATGATCGGCCGCGCCGACGACACCCTCGTCGAGAAGATCAAGACCGCCACCATGCGCGAGACCGACGAACGCTGGCGCGAGTACTTCCAGCGCCAGCGTTTCCGCGTCGAGGCCATGATGGAAGTCCGCCGCTGACCTAACCCGCGGACGCCCCGTCCCCGCCCTCCCCGTCCGCCCCCTCCGGCGCCGGCGGCTTGGTCCACGCCGTGTCGCGGTCCTTGTGCAGCACCCCCGCCGACTGCTTCACGCACCGGCGGCACGCCAGCACCCCCGCCCGCGACGGGCTCTCCCAGTGCGTCTCCGGCCGCCCCTCCTCCAGGCACAGCACGCAGGCCTCGCCCGGCTGGCACGGCCGCCCCGAACGCAGATGCACCAGCTCCGCGTACGCCACCGACAGGCACCGCCCGCACACGATCGACCCGCGGTGCCCCTCGACCATCGGCAGCGCCCCGTCCCACGCCGCCAGGCAGAAGTCGCAGCGGAACGTGACCGACCCGTCCGGACCGTGGTCCTGCATCAGCCCGCCCTCCCCGCCCCAAAACCAGCGGACCCGGCGGACCCGGCCTCAGCCGCAGCCAGGTGTCCCGCCGCGAGCTGCGCGTACAGCGGGCACGAGCCCAGCAGCTCCTCGTGCGTCCCCGTCGCCACCACCCTCCCCGCGTCCATCACCACGATCATGTCCGCGCTCAGCACCGTCCGCAGCCGGTGCGCCACCACCAGCGTCGTCCGGCCCGCGCAGAAATCGCGCAGCACCTCGCCGATGTGGCTCTCGCTGTCCGCGTCGACCATGCTCGTCGCCTCGTCCAGGATCAGGATCCGCGGGTCGCGCAGGAACGCCCGCGCGATCGCGATCCGCTGGCGCTGGCCGCCAGAAAGCGTCAGCCCCTGCTCGCCGACCGGCGTGTCGTACCCCTCCGGCATCGCCGCGATGAAGTCGTGCGCCCGGGCCTTCCGCGCCGCCGCCTCGATCGCAGCGTGGTCCGCGTGCGGGTTGCCGTACGCGATGTTCTCCCGCACCGTCCCCTTGAACAGGATCACCTCCTGCGTCACCACCCCGATCTGCCGGCGCAGCGAACGCACCCGCACCCGCGTCACGTCCGTCCCGTCGATCAGCACCCGCCCCTCGTCCGGGTCGAACAGCCGCGGCACCAGCGACAGCAGCGTCGTCTTCCCGCACCCGTTCGGCCCCACGAACGCCACCGTCCGGCCGTGCGGGATCTCCAGGCTCACCCCGTCCACCGCGGGCGTCGTCTGCCCGGGGTACGTCACCCGCACCCCCTCGAACGCGATCGACCTGCCGTGCGGCGCCAGACGCGGCAGGCGCGCCTCGTGCCCGGGCTCCGGCTCGTTGGCCAGCAGACGCGACAGCCGGTCCGCCGCCGCCCCCGACGCCTGGATGTCGTTCAGCAGCCCCGTCAGGGGCTTGATGCTCGCCCCAGCGATGCCCAGCGCCGTCAGCGTCGAGAAAAAGTCCGACTTGACCAGCTGCCCGTCCAGGATCAGCTTGGCCGACAGCACCACCAGCCCGCCCAGCACGAACACCGTCAGCAGCTCGACCAGCGGCGACGCGATCGACCGCGCCGTCCGCACCTTCAACTGCTGGCGCAGCAGCTCCTTGTTGATCTTCCCGAACCGCCCCGCCTCGTACCGCTCCGTCGTGTGGACCTTCACCACGCGCAGGCCCTGCAGCGACTCCGTCGCCGCCCGGAACAGCCCCGCCCGCGCCGTCAGCGCCCGCCCCGACGCCCGCCGGATCCTCTTGCCCAGCTTGCGGATCACCGTCGCCAGGACCGGCATCACGATCAACGCAGCCAGCGCCAGCTGCCAGTGGATCACGAACGCCGCGACCAGCGCCGCCACGCCCTTCGTGACCTGCGCCACCGCCTTGCTCAGCAACGCGATGAACCCCTGCGCCAGCGCCTCCGTGTCGTTGACCACCCGCGAGATCGCGTCCGTCGGCCCCTCCGCCACCACCGTCTTCAGCGGCAGGTGCAGCACACGCCCGTACGCCTGCCGCCGGATCAACGCCACCGTCCGCTGCACCACCGTCAACGCGCAGAACTGGTGCAAAAAGTTGCCCGCCGCGCCGATCACCGTCAGCACGCCCAGGCCCACCATCATCCACACCACCCCGACGAACGCCCCCTCCGGAAGCCGGTCGATGAACGATCGCGGGATCCGCCCGTTCACCAGCCCGTGCGCGTTCAAATCCGCCGCGATCCGAGGCAGGCCGGTGTGCCCCGGCTCCAACACCGCGTCCAGCACCGGCTGCACCGCCACAAGCCCCGCCCCCAGCCCGCCCGCCGAGATCACCGCGAACAAAAACCCCGTCGCCAGCAGCGCCCGGTAACGCCCCATCTTCCGTGCAAACTGCCAGAACGCGTCCATGTGACCCCAAGTATTCGCGGCGGCGGAACCTAAGTCACCCGCACGCCGGGGTTTCCCGACTTCAGATGTCCAGCCGGTCACGCGTCAGGCGGATCACCTCCGGCGGCGTCAGCTCCCCCCGGTTCATCCCAGGACAACCCCGCGAAGCACGCTCCCAGTGACGCGGGCTCGCCAGGTTCCCCTTCCAGAAAGGCCACGTGCGGCACTGCATCGGCCGAGCCTCGTACAGCGAACACACAGCCTTGCCCGGCGCCGACTCCCGGTCCAGGAACACGCAGTCCTGCCCGAACGCCGTCGTCCGCTCCGCCAGGGACCGCCCCATGATCGTGTCCCGGGTCTTCGTCTCCCAGAACTCCTGCGCCGACAGCCCCGCCTTGGCCGCCATCGCCTCCGCCTCTTCCGGGGTGAACAGCACGTACCCGCTCGGCCCCGTGCAGCACGCCCCGCACATCGTGCACGCGAACCGCAGCCCGCGCTCCCCCGTCGCGGTCAGCCCGGTCGGGTCCGGCTCGTCGAACCACTCCCGCGCCGTCACGACGCCCCCCCGGTGCGACGCACCACCACGATCGCCTGGTCGTCCTGCCGCGTCATCGACCCCGTGAACCGGAACATCGCCCCGTGCAGCGCGTCCACCACGCACTCCGGCCGCCCGTCGCACGCCCCCAGCGCCGCGTCCAGCCGCGCCTCCCCGAACAGCTCGTCACCCGGCCCGCGCAGCTCCGTGATCCCGTCCGTGTACAGCACCAGCGAGTCGCCCGGCCCCAGCCGCCCCCGCTCCGTCACCGCGTGCAGCTCGTCCAGCACGCCCAGCGGCAGCGTCCCCTCGCCCGACAACGCCTCAATGGTCCCGTCCGCCCGGCGCACGCGCGGCGGGTTGTGCCCCGCCCGGCACCACCACGTCTCGCCCGTCGCCGGGTCGATCAGGCAGAAGAACGCCGTCACGAAGTTGCCCTCCAGCCGGGCACCCGCCAGCTTCTCGTTGCAGTACCGGGCGAAGCCCGCCGGGTCGATCGCGCCCCGGTTCTCGTAGCAGTGGATGATCGCGCGCAGCATCGCCATCACCGTCGCCGCGCCCGCCCCGTGCCCGGACACGTCCGCGATCAGCACCCCCAGGCGCCCCGACGCGTCGGAGAAGAAGTCGTAGTAGTCGCCCCCCGTGTCGTCCGAGGGCAGGTAGCTCGTCGCGATCTCGAACCCCGGCACGGACGGGCTGCGGTCCGGCAGCAGCGCCCGCTGGATCCGCGCGATCTGCTCGATCTGGCCGGACAGGCGCGCGTTCAGCCGCTCGGCCTCGCGCCGCGCCACCAGGCTCCGCGTCGCCGTGCCCAGCATGTTGATGTCCAGCATCGCCGCCTCGAACTCGTCCGGCGTGTACGGCCGCTCGTCCGCGCAGAACACGAACGACCAGTTCAGCGCCGCCCCGCCGTCGAAGGTCGGGATCGCCGCCAGCGACCGCATCCGCCCGCTCGCCTCGCCCATCAACGGGCCGAGCACCGGGTCGCCCGCCAGGTCCAGCGCCCGGAACAGACGCGGCTCGCCCCGTTCGAGCACCTCCCCGATCAGGCCCCCCTCGTACTCGGGCAGCTCGTCCCACCGGGCCCACGGGTCGGACACGCCGGCGTCCTCGCCGAAGCGCGGGCGTCCGGGGATCACCCGGGTCAGCCGGTACCGCCCCGGCCGCAGCCCCCGGCGCGAGACCGTCACGAAGAAGTCCCGGCGCAGGCGCACCGCCAGCCACGGCGCGAAGGCGTGCAGGACCCCGGCGGGGTCGGTCAGACCGGACACCTCCCGCATCACGCGGGTCAACCCCACGACCCGGGGGTGCTCGTTGAGGTCGGTTTCGGGCACGCGACGGATCGTAGCGGCCCTAGGCGCAGGCCCGTTCGACCCGCTCCGTCCGCGCCCGGGCCTCGGCCACCATCGCGCCCGTCTCGGCCTCCAGCACGCTCCGACGCTCCGGCGGGAGCAGCGGCAGGTTGATCGCCACGTTCACCGCCGCCCCACGGGCGGTCGCCTCGGCCTGGATCGCCGCCAGGGCCAGGTCCGACCGGAGCTGGCGGTTCGACCGACCGCACAGCGCCTCGCAGATCCGCAGCAGGTCGCACGCGGCGGCCAGCGTCGCGCGGGGCGGGGCCATCGCCGCGTCCACCGCCGCCGCCCACCCGGCCTCGCGCTCCGGGTCGCCCTCCGGCAGACGCATCAGGCGGTTGAGCTCGCCGAACGCCGCGGCGTCCTCGTCGGCCAGCATCAGGAACACCGCCCGCGCCCGGGCCAGCCGCGCCGCCGCGTCCTCCAGAAACGCCGCGTGCTCCGCGAACGCCTTTCTCCCCACGGAGAAGGACACCACCATGCCCGCCAGCGCCGCGGCGGTCGCGCCCACCACGCCCGTGGCCGCACCGCCCCCCGGCGCGGGGATCTTCGCGGCGATCGCTCCGAGGAGCGTTCCGAGCGGCTGGCTGGCGACGGGGTCGGTCATGGCGGAGTATTGGCCCCGGCCGGCTCCGCGGCGGCCATCCACGCCGCCATCGCCCGCGTCGTCGGGATGATCTCGTCGGGCGCCCGCGCCGCCCAGGCGAGCAACTCCGGCAGCGTGACCCAGCGGACGGCGCTGACCTCCCAGTTCCCGGGCCCGCCCCCCTCCGGCACGGACGCCAGCCGGACCAGCACCATCAGGTCCGTCGAGCCCACGCTCGGGCGGTCGTGGACCAGCGCCAGGTGCGTCAGCGCCGCGCCCTCGAACGACAGGCCGAGCTCCTCCTCCGCCTCGCGCGCCAGCTCGCGGGCGAGATCGTCCGGGCCCAGCAGGTCGCCGACCGCGGGCGGGTCGATCCCGCCGCAAGGCCCGAACTCCCACAGCCCGGGGTAGTCGTGGACGCGCTCGCCCCGCCGGGCGAGGGCGTACCGGTCGCCGCCCGGCCCCGGGGCGCAGAGGACGCCCGTGATGCCGAAAAAGCGCAGGCCCAGGTCCACGAACCGCTTGACGGCGTGCGCCCGGTACTCCTCCTCGCGGGCCAGGGCGATCCCGGTCGCGGCGTCGTAGGACTCGAACGAGAGGATGCGCCCGTTGAAGTAGCGGGGATTGGACGCCAGGAGGCCCGCCCAGGCGTCGCGCACCGCGCGGGCCTGCTCGGGCGTGCGCGGCGCGGGCTCGCGGAGGACGCGCACGCTCACGGGCCCGCGGACAGGCTCAACGCGGCAGCCCGTCATCCGATGATGCCGCCGAGCTGGTCGGCCATGCCGGACAGGCCGAGCGCGTCGGCCTCGCGGGCGATCATCTGCTTGACCTGCTCCTGGGCCCGCCGGTTGGCGTCGTTGACGGCGTCGCGGATGAGGTTGGTGGCCAGGGCGCGGGTCTTCTCGTCCACGGACATCCCCGCGAGCAAAGCGGGGTCGAGCGTGAGGTCGACGAGCTCGAGCCGCCCGGTGACGGTGGCCCGGCAGGCCCCGCCGCCGGCCTCGCCGGTGACGCGGAGCGTCTCGGTGCGGGCCTTGATGCGCTCGCCCGCCTCCCTGAGCTTGTCCTTGTTCTTCATCAGGCCGGCGAGCGCCTGCATGGTCTTGAGGTTGTCGAGCATGGATCACTCCGCGCCGTCGGCGCGCTTCGGTCGGGGGTGGATGCGTTTGACCTCGCCCTCGAACACGTCGAGCACGGTGCGGACCAGGGGGTCGGCGAGGATCTCGTCCGGCGTGGGACCGCGCAGGTTGGTGGTCGGCAGCTCCTGGGCCGGCTGCGGAGCAGGGCTGGCGGGCGGCGTGGGCGCGGCGGAGTACCCGCCTCCCGACGGTCGCGGCTGGTCGGCCGCCCGCGCCTGGAAGTCCGGACGCGGCTTGACCTCGGCGTGCGCCTGAGAGGGCTGGTGGGAGAGCGGCGGGCGTTCGGGCGCGGGTGGGCGCGACCGGGCGGCGCCCGCCGTCAGGCTTTTTTTGGCGCAAAGCCCCGGGGCTGGGCCCCGGCGACCAGGGCCGCCACGTCGGCGATCTTCTCCGTCATCGCCAGGCGGACGACGCACGCGTCGAGCAGGGCGCGGGGCGCCGGGCTGGACTTGAGCGCCCGCTGGACCGACTCGCACACGGCGATCATGTGCGTCAGGCCCGCGGGGTCGAAACGCGCGGCCCGGTCGGCCTCCTCGGCCCGGGCCTCGTCGGACAGGTCGACCAGGTCCGTGCCGCGCCCGCAGGCGTTCAGGACCATCAGGTCGCGCAGACGCTCGGAGAGGGTCTGCAGGAGCTGCTCGCCGGAGACGCCCTTGTTGAGCAGCTCGCCCGTGGCGCGGAGCGCCTCGGCGGGGTCGCCGTCGGCGAGCGTGTCGATGAGCCGGCCGACCAGGGTGCGGTCGGGCAGGCCGAGCAAATCCTCCAGCAGCGCGAGGGTGAGGGTCTTCTCGCCCGTGGCCATCAGCCGGTCGAGCAGCGACAGGGCGTCGCGCATGGAGCCGTTGCCGTGGACGGCGACGGCGTGGATCAGCTCGGGGTCGGCCTTGAGCTTCTCCTGCTTGACCACCTCCGCGAGGTGCCGGGCGATGGCCGAGGCGGGGATGTTGCGGAAGTCGAACCGCTGGCACCGGCTCTGGATCGTGGCCGGGACCTTGTGCGGCTCGGTGGTGCAGAGGATGAACTTGACGTGCTCCGGCGGCTCCTCCATGGTCTTCAGGAGGGCGTTGAAGGCCTCCTTCGTGAGCATGTGGACCTCGTCGATGATGTACACCTTGAACTTGCCCCGCATGGGCCGGTACACGGCGTTGGCGATGATCTCGCGCGCCTCGTCCACGCCCCGGTTGGAGGCGGCGTCGATCTCGATGACGTCGGTGTCGTCGCCCCGCATGATGGCGGCGTCGGCCTCGGGGCTCCCCCCGGCGAGGGCCTTGGCGAAGATGCGCGCCATGGAGGTTTTCCCGACGCCGCGGGTGCCGCAGAAGAGGTAGGCGTGCGCGACGCGGTTGGCGTCGATGGCGGCCTTGAGTGTTCGTGCGACGGGTTCCTGGCCGACGACCTCGTTGAAGTCGTGCGAGCGGTACCGGCGTGCGAGGACGGTGTAGGACATGACGGATGGTAGGGGGAAGCGGTTCTGGTATGCTGGACGCCCCCGATTCGGAGGAACCCCCATGGCGATGCTCGACTGGTCCACACCGCCCCTGTATGAGATGTACTTCCCCGGCGAACGGCCCCCGGGGCCGGACCGCCTGACCGAGCTCTTCGGGCCGGTGCAGGTGACGCCCAGGGAGGGCGCCTGGGTGGCGCGGATCGAGGGCCTGGCGGGGTGCGTGGCCGAGGTAATGTGCCCGCCCGAGCCTGCCAAGGACAACCGCCCCGTGGTCGACGCGGCCTGGGGCCTGTCCAAGGAGGAGCGGGACCGCATCGGCGCGGCCCGGGCCCACCTGGTGGTCCGCGTCCACCCCGGCGAGGGGCCGGTGCTCTCGACCCGCAAACGCTCGCTGGGCGCGCTCGGCGAGCTGATGCGTCTGGGCGCGGTGGGGGCCGTCGACCTGGCCTCGTCGCGGGTGTGGTCCGCGCCGGCCATCGAGGACGAGCTGATGACCGACGCGGACCTGGACGTGGAGTCGCTCTACTGCATCCACTGCGTGCGTGGCGACGACGGCGAGCCCAGGTGGATCCACACGCACGGGCTGGGCGAGCTGGGCGGGTTCGACGTGGACCTGCTCGCGCCGTCGGAGGGAACCTGCCACGCCGCGTCCACCCTCATCCGCGCGCTGGCCTACGCCATCATCGAGGAACTGATCGTGGTGGACGAGCCCTCCTTCGAGCTGGCCCGGCCCGGCGGCGTGGTGCGGATGGTCCCCGCGGCGGAGTTCGACGCGCGGGCCGAGCCGCGCTACGCGGCGCTGCGGGACCTCCGCGACGCCGGGCACACGGAAAACCGCGCGGTGCTGTGCGAACCGGCGCGCAAGGGCTTCTCGCTCTTCCGGCGCGGCCCGGACCGCCCCGAGCCGAGCCGGTTCGTGCGCACGTTCGACGGCGGGTCCGTCGCCGTGAACTTCAGCAGCTCAGCCAGCGAGCGGATGGCGAACCGCGCCCGCCAGACGCTGCCGGTGCTCCGCGGCCTGCTGGAAGAGTTCGGTTCGCTGGAGCTGCCGGTCCTCGCGAAGGTCGCCTGCCCCGCGGACTCGGGCGGCAAGGAGCACATGTGGTTCTCGGTCCACGGGGTGGGCGAGGAAACCCTGGACGGCACGCTGCTCAACCAGCCGTTCGACATCGCCGGGATGAACCAGGGCGACCGCGGGAACCAACCGATCGAGCGGCTGAGCGACTGGATGCTGCAGTCCCCGGTGGGCACGATCACGCCGAACCACTTCGCGCCCATCCGCGTCCTGCGGGACCGACGGGAGGACATCGAGCGGATCATGCGGGAAGAGAACTGACGCGCGGCCCCCGGGCCGTCAGGGCGACTCCGGCCAGATGTCCGCCGTGATCAGCTCCACGGAGTTGCCCGCGGGGTCGCGCAGGTAGACGGAGCGCCCGGGGCGCCAGCTCTCGTCCTCCGTCCATGCCTGCTCCTGCTCGACGGCCACGCCGAGCGCGGCGAGGTGGGCGATCCACTCGGCGCGTGCGCCGGCGTCGATGCGGAAGGCCACGTGCCCCGGGCCGTCGGCGCCGTGCGCCGGCACGGGCCGGCCGGGGCGCGACGTGACCGTCGGGTCGAACACGAGCAGCACCGATTCCGCCGACACGCGGAACACCAGCCCCGTCTCGCCCCAGTCGCGCAGAAGCTCCAGGCCCAGCGCATCCCGGTAGAACGCGCGTGCGGCGGTCATGTCGCGGGCGTACAGCACGGTTTCCAGGACGTGGGTGGGTTTGAGCGGCACTGGTGATGGACCTGTTCGAGTGGTGGTTGCCTCACCGCCGCGGATTCCGCCCGCTCCCCCGCTCCCCGCCCGGGCGCACCGGCCCGAACGGCGTCCGCGGCACCTCGCCCGTCACGGGCGCCGCCCGCGCCGACGCCCCGTCCTGCGCCGAATCCGCCTCGCTCCCTTCCCCCGGTTCACCCGCCCGCGCCACCTTCGCGAACAGCAGCCGCCCCGCCGCCGTCTGCGTGCTGCTCGTCAGCGTCAGTTCCACCGCCTGGCCGATGTACGCCGCCCCGTCCTCGGCCACGACCATCGTCCCGTCGTCGAGGAAGCCCACCGCCTGCCCGTCGTGCTCCCCGCGCCGGATCAGCTCCACCGTCACGGCCTGCCCCGGCAGCACCGTCGGCTTGAACGCGTTGGCCAGCTCGTGCAGGTTGACCACCGACACGTTCTTGATCGCCGCCACCCGCGCCAACCCGGAGTCCGTCGTCACGATCGACCCCGGCAGCTCCGTCGCCAGCTCGACCAGCATCTGGTCCACCGCGCGCCCCGTCACCGGCGTCGTGTCGATCGAAACGTCCGCCCCCGAGTCACGCTGCAGCCGAGCCACCGTGTCCAGCCCGCGCCGCCCCTTTACACGCTTCGTGCGGTCCTGCGAGTCCGCCAGCGTCTGCAGCTCCTCCAGCACGAACGCCGGGATCAGCACCGGCTGCTGCACCAGCCCCGTCCCAACCACCTCCGCGATCCGCCCGTCGATCAGCGCCGACGAGTCCAGCACCAGCGGCCGCGGCCCGCGGATCCGCTTCGAGAACTCCACGTACGGGATCACCAGCCGGAACTCGTCCTGCGTCTGCAGCACCGTCGTGATGCCCAGGTACGCCAGCGACACGCCCACCAGCACCTTGATCGACGGCACGATCGGCGTCGGCGTCAGGTCCCAGGTCTCCACCACCAGGTCCACCACCGCCCCGATCGCCCACGCCGCCACCAGCCCCGCGATCAGCCCGAACACCACCCCCGAGATCACCTGGATCTTCTTGGTCGGCGTGAAGATGTCGATCGCCAGGAACACGATCGCCAGCACGCCCGCCAGCGCCACGGGGATCCACCACGAGATCGCCAGCTGCACGTCGAACTCGCCCGACGGCCGGGCCCCCACCCGGATCACGTACAGCATCGTCAGGAACAGCAGCAGCAGGAAAAACCCCACCCGGACCAGGCGGAGCACCGGGGCGAGGTCGCTGCGGATGGGATCGCGTCGTGGCATGCGGGCTCGCGTGCGCCCAAGGCCTCAACCCCCGGGCGTCCGGACAGTGTACGGGCCGACACGGGGGTAAGATCCGCCTCGACCCGCCCGCGTCGGCGGCCGGGCCCGGTGCACGGGTGGCCCGTGAACCTGGTCAGGGCTTGACCGCAGCAGCCATAAGCGGCCGTCATCCGGTGCCGCCGGTGTCCTGGCCGCCGACCCGGGTGGGTTGAACCTCTCATCTCTCCGCCTCTTCTTCGCCCCAACATCCACGCCTGCGCGCCAAAAGCGCGACCTACCGAACAAAGCCCTTGCCACGCCCCGCCGCCCGCGTATCTTGGCGGCATGACCACCTTCCAAGTACACCACCCGCGCAAGGGCGACCCGCCCGCAGGCATGTGCGTCGAGCCCTTCGGCCCCGCCACGCGCCTCGACCCCGGGGCCGACGAACGCCAAGCCGTCAGCACCATCCTCCCCCTCCTCGTCGACCGCTCCTACTCCATCTTCCGGCTCTGCGACGTCACCGGCCTGTCCATCGCCCGGCTCCGGCGCATCCTCGAATCCGAACTCATGGCCCGCGCCCTCGACGACGTGGAGGCCTGCCTGCGCGTCCGCGAACGCGCCGTCGACATGCACAAAAAGTTCGTCGCCGACGCCGCCCTCCTCAACCTCGCGGCCACCGTCCCCATGGACTCCCGCGAGGCCGAACCCGTCCGCAAAGCCGCCAACCAGATCCGCAAACCCCCGCCCAAACCCGGCGCAAAGGACCAGCAAAGCCAACCGCTTCCCCACGACGAGCCGCGCCCCAACGACAAGCCGCGCCCGTCAGGAAGCGGCCCCCTCACCCCCGCGCCCCCGCACACACCAACACAGGACAAGTCGGAGGCGGCTCGCGGTGACGGGCCCCTCACCCCCGCGCCCCCGCACACACCAACACCTCTCCCCATCACCCCCACAACCACCCTCCACGCCGCCTGCGGCAGCTGCCGACCCGCAAACCCACCCCCGGCCGCACGCCCCGACACGGGATCCACCAGCGCCCGCGGCGCAAGCCCAGCCCAGCAACCCCGCCACCACCCAACCCCGCCAGCGCCCCAATCCGAAAGAGGGAGCGCGGGGGATACCCCCCCGCACGCGCGCCCAAAGACACACCACAACCCCCCGCCAACCCGCAAAGCCGCAGGGGGATCGAAAAAAGCCCCTTCCTGACGGACGCGACTTGCTGGAACGAGCCGGATCTTGCGTCAGCCCCGCTTGCGCGCAACAAGCACGCCCTGACGGATGGGCGTGCAGAAGGACTCGAAGTCGGGGTCGGCGGCGACGAGGCGGTTGAACCGGTCGGCGGCGTCGCGGCTGGGGTCGGCGCCGGGCGCGTCGTCGATCCACCATTCGCCTGAGCCGAGGGCGTTGTCGGCGACGAGCAGGCCGCCGGGGCGGAGCAGGCGCTTGGCGTGGGGGAGGTAGTCGGGGTACTCGGTCTTGACGGCGTCAAGGAAGACGAGGTCGACGGCGCCGGGGCCGAGTTCGTCGGTGAGGCGGGGCAGCTCGTCCAGGCCCGTGCCGCGGCGGACCGTGACGCGGCCGGCCAGGCCGGCCTCCGCGAAGGCGCGCTCGGCGAAGTCGGCGTGCTTCGGTTCGGCCTCGATGGTGATAAGCCGCCCGCCGGCGCTCATGCCGCGGGCGAGGTGGATGCCCGAGTACCCCGCCAGCGTGCCGACCTCGACGATCACCTCCGCGCCGACGAGCCGGGCCAGGACGGTGAGCATGCTCCCCACGCCGGCGGAAACGGCGATGTCGGGCAGCCCCGCCGCGACGGCCCGAGCCATGAGCCCGGCGAGAGGCCCGTCCTCTCGGCCGAAAACCGTGTCGAGGTAAACGTTGGTGGCGTCCCAGCGGTCAGGAGTGATGTCCATGAGGGAGGGTAGGGCCTGGCGGGGCCGGAACCGCCTACGGCGCGAGGGGCTCCAGGCGCCGGTGCTGCCAATCGCCGTCCCAGAGTTCACCGGTGAGCCCGCCCTGCGCGTCCGTGCTGATGACGATCAGGTAGGCGTGGCGGCCGTCGAAATGCGTCAGGCGGAGCAGGCCGTTGTCGAGCCGCCCGTGCAGGTAGTCCCGGGTTTCAAGGCCGGCGACCGCCTCGGCCGTGACGGCCGGGTGGCCTGAGCTTGTGAAGAGAGCCAGTTCGATGACCGCGCCGTCGGACGGGTCTCTGAAACGGCCGATCTCGCCGAGGGTGCGCGGCGGTCCGGCGCCGGGGATCTCGGGGAATCCGGACGGGCCGTGCTTCCACGCGCGCGCAGGCAGCGTGCGGGGGCCGTCCGGACGCAGGACGGTCCATGCGCCCGTCATGCCGTGCTCCGGGTCGCCTTTGAGCCGAAGGCTGGACGGGCCGTCCGGGAAGGCGACCTCGATCAGCCCGCCCTTTGGGTCGTACCGCAGGGTCTGTGCGAGCGCGAAGCCATCGAACGATGCCTGTTTAACGGGCGGGCCGCTCTGCGCGAGGTGCGCCGACCATCGGGTGCCGCGGCTGTTCGGCCAGAAAGTCAGTTTGAGCAGCGCGGGCCCGCCCGGCGTGTCGATCTCGACGCGGTAGGGGTGGGGAGCCCGGGTGCTCAGCGTTGGGCCGTACCACCAGACGGCGACGATGAGGAGGGCGGCGGCCGATCCCAGCGTCAACCAGCGTGCGGCGTGTCTTCGTGAAATGGTCAGATCGAATCCTGTATGCTGTGGTTCATCCGGCGTGGGATCAGTCCTCGCGCTCGGCGGTCCAGGTGAGCAAGCCGCGTCGGGAATCCCACCAGTCGCCGGCGAGGGTGCCGTAGTCGTTGATGCGTCCGCGTACGGCGATGGCTCGCTCGCCGTCGAAGTAGGTCAGGCGGAGCCCATCGGCGTCGGCATGGCCGATGAGTTCGAGATGGCCGGTGAAGGTGGAGCACACGCCGAGCAGGCCCGACGCATCGCGGAACGCGTGGAGTTCGAGCAGTGCGGACGCGCCGTCCGTGGCTTGGACCCGCCAGCGGCCCCCGTACCCGGGCACGGCGGCCGGGTCGTTGCTGGTCTCGCCGGGTTCGAAATCGAAGAAGCGGACGGGCAGATACGGCGCGGCCGGTGTGCCGGGAGGCATCGTCCAGAATCCGTCCCACGAACCATCGGCGCTGCGGCGGATCGACACGTCGGCGCCGCCGGGCAGCGGCACCTGGAGCCGATCACTCTTCCGACCTTCCGAGTAGATCCTGTCAATCTCGCGACGCGGCAGAACAACATCGTGAAAATCATGCGCTGTTTGGATACGCACCGGGCCGTCCGGGAACACGAGAACGCGGAATTCGATCGGGCCGGCGGGCGTTGCGATCCGCGCTTGCTTGTCGATCGGCATCCTGATCCCGAGCGAAAGCACGAGCCACACGGCCGCGCCGACCACGACAACCGGGATGCTCCATTTGAGGATCGTCGGCATCGGGCGAGGATACGGACGGGATGAGGGCGGAGATCCGAGGCGAGCGTCCGGTTGAGCGTCTTTTCGGGAAGTTGTCGCTTCTCCAGGCGGGTCGCGACCGACCAATCCCCTCCCTTGCGGTCGGGGCTATCTGGCCCCCGGTCCCCGTCTCTCCGTCTCCGCCTCTTCATCTCTTCACCTCCCCTCCGTCTTTCCGTCTCTTCCTCCTAACATCCCCCATGCCCGCCGATTCCCCTTTTTCGCCCATCCCCGAGATCCTCGAAGAGCTCCGCAACGGGCGGATGGTCATCCTGACGGACGACGAGGACCGGGAGAACGAGGGGGACCTGGTGCTGCCGGCGCAGTTCGTCACGCCGGAGGCGGTGACGTTCATGCTGTCGGTGGCCCGCGGGTACATGTGCCTGTCGCTGACCGAGGCGGAGTGCGACCGGCTGGAGCTGACGCCGCAGACGGCGGTGAACACCTCGGTGCGGGGCACGCCGTTCACGGTGTCGATCGACGGGCACCCCCGCCACGGGTTCGGGACCGGCGTTTCCGCGGCGGAGCGGGCGCGGACGATCCGGATGGCGATCGACCCGAAGTACGGCCCCGAGGACTTCGTGCGCCCCGGGCACGTGAACCCGCTGCGGGCGCGCGACGGCGGGGTGCTGGTGCGGATCGGCCAGACGGAAGGGTCGGTGGACCTGTGCCGGCTGGCGGGGCTGCACCCGGCGGCGGTGATCATCGAGATCATGCGCGACGACGGCGAGATGGCCCGCGTGCCGGACCTGATCGAGCTGGGACGCAAGCACGGGCTGAAGATGTGCTCGGTGGCGCAGATCATCGAGCACAGGCTGGCGCGCAGCCCGATCGTCGAGCGCTTGGAGCCCCGGTCCGGCACGACGGTGCGCACGCCGGAGGGCGAGTTCACGCTGTACGCGTTCCGCTCGCTGGTCGACCCGCTGCCGCACCTGGCGCTGACGGTGGGGGGCGTGGGTGCGCCGGACGACGCGGGCGTGGTGCGCGAGTCGTGCGAGCCGACGCTGGTCCGGGTGCACCGGCGGGACCTCTTGGGCGACATCTTCTGCGACCTGGACTCGTCGCCGGAGGGATCGACCGGCGAGACGCTGCGCGCGTCGATGCGGGCCATCCAGCGGGAGGGGCGCGGCGCGGTGGTCTACCTGCGCCCGACGCTCAGCGGCGACGACTGGCGCGACCGCCTGCAGCGCCCGCACGGCCACGACGAGCACGACTCCCCGCGCAGCTCGGTGCCCCCGGGCATGCTCGAGTACGGCACGGGGTCGCAGATCCTGCGCGCGCTGGGCTTGAACCGGCTGCGACTGCTGACCAACTCGTCGACGCCGTACCCGCAGCTCGAGGCGTTCGGGCTGGAGATCGTCGAGCGGGTGCCGGTGCAGGGCTCACGCGGCGGCGCGTAAGCGGTCGTCCAGGCGGAAGACGCCGACGGGGCTTCCGTCGGGCGCGAAGCGGGCGCAGTGGAACACGGCGGTCCACGACTTGCCGTCCGCGCGCACCACGCGGACGCGCTCGCCCACGCGGAAGCGGGCGCCCGCGGTCTTCATGGTCATCTCGTCCACGCCGGTCGCGAGCACCTCGCAGGTGACGATCGCGCCGTCGGGGCGGCGGACGAGCACGGAGCCCGCGGCGGGCGCCTGGGGCTCGGGGGCCTCCGCCTTGCGCCCGGGGCCGGGCAGCACCTCGGACAGGCTGGGCGCCTTGACCTTCGGGTCGTCCGGCACGGCCCGGTCGGGGTCGGCCTCGAGCATCCGCTCGACCATGCGTTCCCAGGCGCCGAACACGGCCCCGTCCACGGCCAGGCCGACCTCCTCGCGCATGCGCCCGAGGACGGTGCGGGGCGGGATGGGGCCGCGGTAGGGCCGCGCGGCGGTCAGGGCGTCGTAGATGTCGACGACGGCGCAGATGCGCGCGGGCAGGCCGATCTTGGGCTCGGTCAGCCCGTCGGGGTAGCCCTTGCCGTCGAGGCGCTCGTGGTGCCAGCGGGCCATCTCGATGGCGACGGGCTCGGCGTTCTCCTGGGCCTGGAGGATCTCCGCGCCGTGCGCGGGGTGGGCCCGGATCATGGCCCACTCGTCGTCGGTGAGCTTCCCTTCCTTGTTGAGCACCTCGGCGGGAACGCCGCGCTTGCCGACGTCGTGGACGAGGCCGCCGAGCACGAGGTCGCGGATCCTGGGGTCGTCGGGCCCGAGCAGCTCGGCCCCGAGCAGGCCGCAGCCGACGCCGACGTTGACCATGTGGGTGATGGTGTAGAAGTCGTGGGCGGACATGTCGAGGAGGTGGCCGAAGCGGGTCTCATCTTCGGTGCACCAGGAGCTGAAGCGGTTGGCCATGGCCCCGATGGTGCCGGCCAGGCCGGGGGTGGTGGGGTCGGCGAGGAAGTCCTCGATCATCTTGCCGCACGCGCCGCGGACGATGCGGGTGCGCTCGGCGCGCTCGAGCTCGGGGTCCTCGTAGGCCTCGACGAGGCGCTGGGTGACCATCTTCTGGAAGACCCGGTGCTGGGTGAGGGGCACGTAGAGGTGGGTCACGCCCTGCTCGGCGAGCTGGCGGCAGTCGGCCAGGGAGTAGGACGAGCCGGTGGAGCGGTAGAGGACCGGGCGCCCGCCGGAGTGGACCAGGTAGAGGTCCAGTCCGAGCGTGTCGGCTTCGACGGAATCGATGGGGATCGGGAAGAACGCGGCCACGAGGCGCGGCTGTGCGGTCGGTTGGGCTGGGCCGGTCATGCGTTCCTCCCCCGGGGTGTGGTGTAAGTGTCGGAACCCGCCGGGGCAGGAGTTCACCGCAGATCGGTTTTTTTCCCCGTCCGATGGGGAGAAGGGCCCGTAGAAGGAGGGCGGGGGGCGAGAGGTTTCTGGAAAGGCCCGCAACTTTCGCCCGGAACTCCTTACAATGCATCCGACACCTTGACCCGGGGGGGACATGCGATGGGGGACGACGGACAACTGGCGGCGCACGACACCCGCGACCTGCTGGCCCTGCTGGCGGAGGTGGTCGCCGCGGGGGGTGACCTGCGGGCTCGCAAATCGGCTCTTGCCGAGCGGGTGGGGCGTTTGATCGACGCGGACCGGTGGGTGTGGGTGGTCTCGGCCCGGCCCGGGTCGGGCGAGCGGGGGGCGAACCGGTCCCTGCTGCACCGGGGCCACACGGACAAGGAGGCACGGACGGTGGTCGCGTCGATCCCGTCGCGGCTGATCGAGTCGGCGAGCCGGGCGGGCCAGGTGACCCGCCGGCGCCACGACTTCGTGCCCGATCCGGTGTGGCGGGGTTCGGCCCACTACCGGCGGGGACGGGAGCCCCTGGGCCTGGACGAGTACCTGTGTTCGGTGCGGTCCCTGCCGGGGGGGCTGGTGAGCGTCGTGTGGTTCGACCGGATCGCGGGCCGCGCGGCGTTCAGCGACCGGCACCGGGGGCTGGTTCACGCGGTGTTCGGGGCGGCGGACGGGCCGCACCTGATGGACGTGGCGTCTGGCGCTCCGGACGTGGCCGGCCTGCCGCCGCGGGTGCGGATGGCCTTCGACCTGCTGACGCAGGGGCTGTCGCGCAAGCAGATCGCGGACCGGCTGGGGATCAGCTCGAACACGGTGGCCGAGTACGCGTCGCGGATCTACCGGCACTGCGGCGTGGGCGGGCAGCGCGAGCTGATGCAGCGGATGGGGAGCGGCGCGGGCGTGCCGGCTGACACCACCCTGTCAGGCGGTCACGGATAAGGGGGGTTGGACCTTTCGTTCGGGGGGTTGTACGCCGGCGGCGGCGCGGTACGTTGGGATCCAGGAGAGAGGGCAGGGCATGCGGCTCGGCCGCCCGCGCCGGCGTTGATCCCGGCCGCGACGCCGCATCAACGGGGACACGACCGCGTCGTCGGGGGGGATTGTGGGGGCCCGGTTTTTCCGGCCCGCGTCCACCCGGGTTGGACACGCCCGGGTGTGCGTTTTTCGGGAAGGTCAGGACGCGCGTCGGCCCGTCGTGATCTCGCACTCGAGGATGGGCTCGCCCGCGGGCCCGTAGCGCCGGCTCTTGACGGCGGCGGCGAGGGTGGGGCGTCCGTCGATGCGCAGGCGCAGGGTGTCGCCGGTGGGGGCGGGCGCATCGAGGACGAGGCGCATGCCGCCGCGGGCGGAGATGACGACGATGCGTCCCGCGATCTCCGCGCCGTCGCGTCCGGTGACGGTGACTGGGATGTCGCAGTGCTGTTCCGGGCCGGCGGCGACGGCCTCGTCCGCGTCGTGTCGGACGACGGCCTGCTTGGGGGCCGAGGGGATCATGGCGCGCAGGCGGGGGGTGGCGACGCCCGCGCCGTCCTTGACGCAGCGGCCGGGGTCGCGCTGCACGGCGCGGAGGACGACGCGTTCCCAGGCCTCGAAGGCGGCGCGGTCGATCACGGTGCCCGCCTCCTCGCGCATGCCGTCGAGCACGCGCCCGGGCGGGAGCGCCGGGCGGGCGGGGCGTCCGGCGGAGAGGGCGTCGAACACGTCGACGACGGCGCAGACGCGGGCGAGACGGCCGATCTGGCTGGCCTTGAGGCCGTTGGGGTAGCCGCGGCCGTCGAGGCGTTCGTGGTGGTCGCGGGCCATCTCGATGGCGGCGGGGGAGACGCCCTTCTGCGAGGCGAGCAGCTCCACGCCAGCCTGGGGGTGGGCGCGGATGAGGGCCCACTCCTCCTCGGTGAGCTTGCCCTCCTTGGCGAGGACGGGGGCCGGGATGCCGCGTTTTCCGACGTCGTGCAGCAGGCCGCCCTGGACGGCGTCGCGTAGGCAGGCGCCCTCGGCGCCGAACATCTCGAAGCACAGCAGGCCGCAGCCGACGCCGACGTTGACCATGTGTGCGGCGGTGTGGAAGTCGTGGTCGGACAGGTCGAGCAGGTGGCCGAACTTCTCTTCGTCCTCGACACACCAGGCGGCGAAGCGTGCGGCCATGTCGCCGATGGTGCGTGCGATGCCGGGGATCTGGGGCAGGGCCATCAGGTCCTCGATCATCTTGGCGCAGCAGGCGCGGACGACGCGGGAGCGCTCGGCGGGGGTCAGCGCGGGGTCGGCGTAGGCCCGCTCCAGCCGGTCGACCATGGCCTTCTGGAACACGCGGTGCTGTCGCGTGGGGACGAAGAGGGAGCGCACGCCCTGGGCGGCGAGGGTGGCGCTGTCGCCCAGGGAGTAGGGGGATCCGACGGAGCGGTACAGGACGGGCTCGTGGCCGTCGTGGATCAGGTAGAGGTCCAGGGCCAGCTCGGGCGACTCCAGGGCGTCGACGGGCACGGGGAAAAACGCCCCGCCGAAGGGCGGGGGATCCGTGGGCGCAGGCTGGGGGGGCTTCGTGTCCACGGCGGTTTCCCGCATCGGCCATCGGCCGGACGGGGGGCCGTCTGCACGGGGGGCCGGGGCGGGTCGGCGGAAGCCCCCGGCGGCTGGTGGCGGCTGGCGAGGATGGGCGGGCCGCGCGGGGGCTTTCCGGACCTGGGCGGGTCTAGTTGACGAACGGGGCGGTGTTTTCGTTCGAGCCCAGGCCGAAGGCGAGGATGATGGCCATGGCGAACCACAGGGCGTCGCGCACGCCGAAGGTGGCCATGAAGCCCGCCTCGTGCATCTCGGCGCGTGCGGCCTCGAACTCGGCGATGCGCCGGCCGGGCAGCTCGGCGATGTACCGCTCCTGCTCGTCCTCGTCCATGGCGTACCACCATTCCTCGACCTGGGCGACGATGGGCTTGGGGTACGAGTCGGGGTAGTTCTCGGACCGGAAGGCGGCGGCGTAGGTCATGTCCTCGACGGCGTCGGTGGCGCCGTCGCGGATGCGCTTTTGCATGATCTCGACGGCGCGGTCCTCCTGGGCGTACCACCAGCGTTGCTCGTCGTCGAAGGCGTCCCACTCGGCCTGGAACTCGGTGAGGGCGTCGTCCATCATCTTGTCGATGACGGCGGAGCCGCCGTACCACTTGCCTCCGATGATGGCGGCGACGGCGAAGACCACGGCGATGGCGCCGGTGACGGCGCTGACGTTGCCCCGGGCGCCGTAGGCGGCGCCGATGCCGCAGAGCGCCCCGACGATCACGGCGGTGAACTTGAGCTGGATCTGTGCCGCGGAGATCAGGCCGGCCCAGATGCCCGCGCCGAGCACGGCGGCGAGGCCCGCGCCCAGGCACGCGCCGACGAGGTAGCTCGTGCCCGCGGCGAGGGCGGAGCGTTCCTTCGGGGGCGCGGCGGGCTTTGGCTCGTGCGTGGGCGCGACGGCGGTGCGCAGGGCCTTGCCGGAGCGGGCATCGAACCCGCAGCGCACGCAGACGACCGCGTCGGGGGCGAGGGCCACGCCGCAGCCGGGGCAGCCGGTGCGCAGGCCGCCCCCGGGGGGCTCGGCGACGGCGACCGGCAGGTCGTCGAGCAGGGCGTTCATCAGGTTGTCGTCGTCGCGGGCGGGCGTGGGGTCGGGCCGGGGGGGCGCGCTCTTGCGTTTGGCTGCGCAGGCCTGGTGGGCGTATCGCCCTTTTTCGTCGCGCACTCGCGGCTGGCCGGCGCAGCTCTGGCCGCACAGCGCGCAGATTTTCTCGTTGGCTTGTTGTGGTGGCATCCGCGGTCTCCTGTGCGACGGCCCGTGCTGGGGCCGTTGAGCCCAGCGTACAGACGCCGTACAGGGGAAGCAAGGCTTAACCCCCTGTTTTTGAGCGGTTGGGCGGGGTCAGCGTTGGACGCGGTCCCAAGGTCCGGTAATCGCGAGGGTCAGGCCCTCGTTCTGGACGTTGAGGAAGAGGGTGGTGCCGTCGGGGGAGAAGCAGGCGCCGGCGAGTTCGGACTTGCTGCCGCTGTTGCGCCCGATCTTGTAGACGACGCCCTTGGGGGTGACGCCGAGGAGGTGCTGGGGTTCCTTGCCGTCCTCGCAGACGACCACGTCGCCCCAGGGGGCGAAGGTGACGTTGTCGGCGTTCTCGAGGACGGAACGGTCGTTGGGCTCGATGAACAGTTCGAGGGCGTCGGCGGTCTCGCCGGGGGTGAGTTTCCAGAGCTGGCCGGCGCCGATGCGTCCGCCGGTGGTGCATGCGAAGTAGGCCGAGCCCGCGCCCCACCAGATGCCCTCGCCCCGGGCGAAGCGGGTGGCGCCCGCGCGGAAACCGCGGAAGCGGAGGTCGTCGTCGGGCGATTCGACCTGGTCGAGGGGGAGCCATTCGACGCGGAAGCGTTGGCCGGGGCGGACGACGTCCTGCTCCCAGTTGCGCGTGTCGAGGCTTGGGCGGCCCTGGACGGCGAGGCACTCGAGGCGGCCGCCGGCGTGCAGTTCGCCGGGCACGTCGGGGCGGAAGCGGTAGAGCAGGCCGTCGTCGCGGTCCTCGGTGAGGTAGACGAAGCCGGTGCGCGGGTCGATGCAGACGGCCTCGTGGACGAAGCGGCCCATGGCGCGGATGGGCTTTGGTTCGGCCAGGCCGGGCGTGGGCGTGGCGGGGACCTCGAAGCACCAGCCGTGGTCCTGCTCGTGGCGTTCGCTCCGTTTCCAGGTGGTCTCCTCGCAGGAGATCCAGGTGCCCCAGGGCGTGGGTCCGCCGGCGCAGTTGTACTGGGTGCCGGCGAGTGAGAGGAAGTGGGCTTCGAGTTCCTGGGTGCGGGTGTCGAACACGAGGGTGGTCGTGCCGCCGCGGCATGGCTTGCCGTGGCCGAGGTCGTAGACGCGGGCGCGGTCGACGCGGTCGAGCAGGGCGGCGTCGGCGCCGAATGGGCCGGGCAGGTCGTGGGCGTAGTGGACCTCGTGGTTGCGGACGATGACGGTGCGTCCGTCGGGCGTGCCGTCCTCGCGGAGGCAGGGGAAGGCGGCCATGCCGTCGTGGCGTCCGGGCACGATCAGGCCGTCGGTCATGGTCTCGCCCTGTCGGGAGATGACGCGGTAGCGGAACCCCGCGGGCAGGTCCATCAGCCCGTCGGGGTCGGGGACGAGGGGCCCGAAGCCGGCGGGGGAGGCGTCGAGCGTGGGCAACGCCTGGCGGAGCGAGGCGCGCGCCAGGGCAACGTGCAGGCCGCCGAGGCCCATGGCCACGGCGGCGGATCGCATCATGAAGTGCCGGCGGGTCAGGTGCATGACCGAAAGCGTACCGCGGGCGGGCCCGGGCGTGGGGGCGTTACTCCGAACCCGAGCCGACCTTGTAAGCCACCCCGATGGCGAGCAGGAAAAATATGACGTCGCGGAACCTGAAGGTGCTCATGAAGCCCCCGGTGAGGACCACGCCCTGTATGCGCGCCTCCTCGGCGGCGATGGCGGCCGCCCGCTCCTCGTCGCTGAGGGCGCGCCAGGCCTCCTCGACCTCGGCCACGAGGTTTTCGGGGTAGTCGTGGGGGTATTCGCCGTCTTCGAGCAGCATCGCGTAGTAGTCGTATTCGTCCTCGTCGAGGTCCCCGGTATCGAGGATCCGCTGCACGGCCTCGTCGGTGCGGACCTGGAGCATGAAGCGGTCGGGGTCGTCGCCCGTCATCCGCGCGATGATGCCGCTGTCGCCGAACTCCTTGTTCACGTAGTAGGCCACGCCGACGGCCTTGCCGGCGCAGATGCCGAGGACGGCGAAGAGCACGGCGATGACGCCGGTCATGGCGCCGGTCTGCCCGCGGGAGCCGATCGCCGTGCCGAAGCCGCAGAGCGCCCCGACGCCGATGGCGACGTAGCCGACCTGGTAGCCGGTTCCGATGATGATGCCGGCCCACACGGCCGCGCCGATGGCGGCGCCCACCGCCCCGCCGAGCAGGGAGCCGACGAGGAAGGTGGCGCCTGCGGCGGCGAACTCTCCGGCGGCGCCCGCGACGGCGCCCACGGCCCCGGGCTTGGCGGGGCGTTGCTTGGCGACCTTGGTTTTGAGCCCCTTGCCGGTCTGGGTGTTGAAGCCGCAGCCGGTGCAGATGACCGCGTCGGGGTTCAGGGCCGCGCCGCAGCCGGGGCAGGCCTGGCGGAGCGCGCCGGGGCCGGGGTCCGGAGCGGCGGGGTTGATGTCGTCGAGCAGGCCGAGCAGCGCATCGTCCGGGTCGTCCCCGGCGGGCGGGGTCGGGGGCGCGGCGGGGCGGCTCGCGGCCTGCTTGGCGCAGGTCTGGTGGGCGTACCGGCCGCGTTCGTCCTTCACTCTGGGCTGGGCGGCGCAGCTCGTGCCGCAAAAAATACAAACCTTGTCGGGTTGTTCCGCCATCGTGGTCTCCTGCGCGTGGGGGCCGCGGGGCGGCCCGGCATACGTTACTGAAACGGCCCGTGCCACGCAACACGCGTCCCGGCCGTCCGCGCGGCGGTTTTCGGCGGGCGGTGGCGCGGGGCGCGCCACCTACGATCCCGCGTTGAACCCCAAGCAGCGTCGCCAGCTTGAAGAGGACCTCGCCGCGCTGCCCAAGCGTGAGCGGGACCGGTTGTTCGAAGAGGCGCGGCGTCAGCGTTCCGAGGCCCGGCGGCGGCGCTCGGCCAAGGCCCGAGAATCCGTCGACGGCGAGCGCGTGGGCGGGCGGTCGCGGCCCGACCCGCTCGTCGACTGGGTGCTGCGTCTGCTCGCGGCGGAGCAGAAACGGGCCGGCCGCGCGGGCGGGGCGGGCGACGCGCCGGGGGACGAGCCCGCGGGGCGGCTGGTGGAGGGCGTGGTGGTGGGGTTGACGCGGCGGCGCGCGGACGTGCTGCCCGACGCTCCGCCGGGCGCGCCCGAACCGGGCGTCGTGGCGTGCCGGCTGTCCGCGGAGATGGCGTCGCGTCAGCAGTCGGCGGTCGCGGTGGGTGACCGCGTGGTGATCTCCGCGCCGGAAGAGGGCGCGGAGGAGGGCGAGGACGGGGAGCCCGGGGGTCGCCTCGTGCGCGTGCTGCCGCGGCGGACGGTGCTGAGCCGGCCCGACCCGCGGGATCCGAGGACGGAGCGGGTGGTGGCTGCGAACGTGGACGCGGTGGTGATCGTGGTGTCGGTGGTCTCGCCGCCGCTGCACCCGCGTTTGATCGACCGGTACCTGGTGGCGATCGAGCACGGCGGGGCGCGGGCGATCATCGCGGTCAACAAGGCGGACCTGCTGGGCCCGGCGGAGCTTGAGGAGGAGCTGCGCCGGCTGGACCCGTACCGGGCGGCGGGCATCCCGGTGGCCGTGTGCCGGGCGGACCCCGCGTCGGGCGGTCGGGACGTGTCGGCGCTCAAGGGGCTGCTGGCGGGGCTGACGTGCGCGTTCGTGGGTCACTCGGGGGTGGGGAAGAGCTCGCTGGCCAACGCGCTGCACCCGGATCTCGGCCTGGAGGTCGGCGCGGTGCGCCAGCAGGACCGGCGCGGGCGTCACACGACCACGGCCTCGTCGATGCACCGCGTGCCCGGGGGCGTCCGGGTGATCGACACGCCGGGCGTGCGTTACTTCGGCCTGGCGGACGTGACGCCGGACGAGCTGCGGTGGATGTTCCCCGAGTTCATCGGGCCGGCGCGGGGCTGCCGGTTCAGCGACTGCACGCACGAGCACGAGCCCGGCTGCGCGGTGGCGGCGGCGGCCGAGCGGGGCGAGATCGCGCCGGTCCGCCTGGAGACCTACCGGCGCCTGCTCGCGGAGCTGCGCGACGGGCGTCCGCCGGGCGAGATCAGCGAGCGCATCCGGCCGCCCCGGGAGTGAGCGGCGCCGGGAGGAGGAGCCTTGGGAAACGCATCCGATCGTGACGCGCGCGGGCACGCGCCGGGGACGGACCCGGCGGGGGCGCTGGACGCCGGGCTGTACGGTTCGCTGGTGCGTCGTGTCGTCGCGTGGGGCGAGGGGTACCTCGCGGGGCTGCCCGACCGGCCGGTGCGGACGGGGGTGTCGCCGGGCGAGGTGCTGGGCGCGCTGCCCGACATGCCGCCGGAGCACGGGCTCGGCGAGCCGGGGTGGGACGCGATCGTGCGCGACCTGGACCGGGTGGTGACGCCGGGGCTGGTCCACTGGCAGCACCCGGGCTTCTTCGGCTACTTCCCGTGCAACGCCTCCGCGCCGGCGATCGCGGCCGAGCTGGCGAGCGCGACGCTCAACGCCAACGGCATGCTCTGGGCCACCTCGCCCGCGGCGACGGAGCTGGAGATGCGGATGGTCGACTGGTGCGCCCGGCTGTTCGGGCTGCCGGAGGCCTTCCGCTTCGACGCGGGCCTGGGCGGCGGTGGCGTGATCCAGGCGACGGCGTCGGAGGCGACGCTGGCCGCGTTGGTCGCGGCCCGGTCGCGCGCCGTGCGGGCGGGGGCCTCGCGGGACCGGGTGACGGTGTACGCCTCGTCGGAGGCGCACTCGTCGGTCGTCAAGGCGGCCATGATCGCGGGCCTCGCGGACCATCCCGGGGACGACAGCCGGGTGCGGAGCATCCCGGCGGGGCCCGGCCTGCGGATGGACGCCGGGGCGTTGGAGCGGGCCCTGCGTGAGGACCGGGCGGCGGGGCTGACGCCGTGCCTGGTCGTCGCCACGCTCGGCACGACCTCGACCGGGGCGTTCGACCCGCTGCCGGAGGTCGCGGCGTGCCTGGGCGGGGGCCCGGCGCGCCCGTGGCTGCACGTGGACGCGGCGTGGGCCGGCGCGGCGATGGTCTGCCCGGAGCACCGCTGGTTCGCGGCGGGGCTGGAGCACGCCGACTCGCTGTGCGTCAACCCGCACAAGTGGCTGCTGACCAACTTCGACTGCGACCTGTTCTGGGTGCGCGACGCGGGGGCGTTGACCTCGTCGATGGGCATCACGCCCGCCTACCTGCGCGACGAGCGCAGCGCGGCGGGGCGGGTGGTGGACTACCGCGATTGGCACGTGCCGCTGGGCCGGCGTCTGCGGGCGCTCAAGCTGTGGTTCGTGGTTCGTCACTTCGGGGCCGCGGGCCTGCGCGCCCACGTGCGCCGGCACGTGGCGATGGCCGAGCGGGTCGAGCGGGCGCTGCTCGGGGACCCGCGGTTCGAGCTGCCGTTCGGGCGGTCGCTGGCGCTGGTGTGCTTCCGCGTGGTGGGGGACGATGCGCGGACGACGCGGCTGATCGAGGCGGTCAACGAGCGCCGGCGGGTGCTGCTGACGCCGACGGCGGCGCCGCTGACGCCGGGTGGCCCGGCCCGGCCGGTCGGGCGGATCGCGATCGGCAGCCCGACGACCACGGACGCGACGATCGACCTGCTGCTGGCCGAGCTGGGCGCGGCCGCGGACGGCGTGGTACAGTCCGGCCCGTGAGCCGCCGCCCCGCCATCCCGCGTCCCCGTCCGCTTTTCCGGTTGGCGCTGCTGCTGCTGGGCCCGGGATGGGTGCTGTCCGGCTGCGCGAGCGCCCCGAGCGGCACGCCCGCGGGGGCGGAGCTGGGGGCGGCGGCGTACCCGGCGGTGTTCGACGCCGCCCGGGAGACGCTGGCCGAGTTCCGCTTCACGCTGGACCGGGTCGACGCGGCCCGGGGTGTGATCACGACGGAGCCGAAGCGGACGGCGGGGCTGCTGACGCCGTGGGACGCCGAGCAGTCCTCGGCCGGGACCATGAGCGCCGACCTGATGAACCAGCACGAGCGTGTGGTGCGGGTGACCTTCGACCCGCCGGAGGCCCCGACGCGGGTGTGGGTCGAGGTTGTGGTACACCGCGTCCACCGCCCGAACTGGCGGGTGGAGACGGACTCGATCCGCCACTCGACGCACGCGCGGGACCCCCTGGGGATCCGGGCCGGGCAGCCGCCCGAGTTCCGCGAGCCCGTCAGCGAGGACCGGGCGCTGGCCGCCCGGCTGCTCGCCCGCATCCGCGAGCGGGCCGGCCTGGACGCGTCGGTGGGCGACCCCGGCGTGTGAGCCGGGGGGCGTCAGGGACGGCGCGCCGCGGTGGCCGGGGTGAGGGGGGCCGCCTCGATCTGCGTCGCCGCCCGGACGCGTTCGACCACGACCGGTTCGAGGTCCTCGCGCCGGCTGGGGCCGTGGCCGAGGGCCCTGGCCACCAGCTCGCCCCGGGACGAGGCTTCCAGCTTGCGGTGGAGGCTCTTCACGTGGTCGTGGACGGTGTGTGGGCTGCGGCCGAGCTCCTCGGCGATCTCGCGGACGGAGCGGCCAAGGATGAGCCGGTCGAGCACGTCCTGCTCGCGGTCGGTCATCCAGGCGACCGACCCGGACGGGGGCAGAGCCCGCCACGCCCGGCGGGCGATGAGCGGGATGAGGGCGCCCAGGGTCTGGGCGTTGGCCCGCCGGGCCACGGATGGCGCGGTCCCCAGCGCCACCAGCAGCAGCAGGACGCGGTCCTGGGGCTCCTTGCCGATCGGCACGACGCCCACGAGCAGGCGCTCGACGGACATGGAGCCCCAGAGGCGGCCGATCGGGCTTTCCTTCCACGCCCCGAGGTCCTCCGCGGAGGCGGCCAGGCCCTGGGTCAATCCCTGGGCGGGCAGGGCCAGGCCCAGGTCGGTCAATCGCTCGAGCCGGACGCGGACGGCCAGGAGTTCGGCCTTCGGGTCGGCGGTCCGGTCGGTTTCCTGCGGCGAGGCCTGGACCCCGACCGCCTCGACCGCGCGGAGCTGCCCGGACGGGTCGGCCTGGGTGATGACCACGGCCACGCGGCACCACGGGTCTATGCCGCACAGCGTGGCGGCGGCCTGTTCCACCCAGTTCTGGGTGGCGACGGCGGGTAAGTCCATGACGGCCCCGGCCACGCGGGCCAGGGTGCGTTGATCAAACGAGTCGCGTTGAGCCAGTGCGCGTGCGTCGGTCACGGCCAACTTCCTTTCTTGTCTCCGGCTTTTCCCCCCTTATAGCCGGCTGCGAGGACGAGTTCGAACCCTCCGATTCCCCTTGGTTATCGGTCCCGGTCACGAATCCCGGGCTGGGTGTGGTCGGGTTGAGCCTTGTTGTGGAGGCTCTCGGACCCGCTCATCACCCGTTTGAGCGTACCACCGGGATTGGCGAAGTGTCGTGAAAATCCTTTGATAGAGAGGTTGAGGGCCTTCCCCCCCCGGTTCTGGCCGGAAAAACCGGCAGAACCTGCTGATTCGCTGGAACCTCGGCGAATCGGGCGCACATTGTGCGGTGTGCGGGGCGATACCGGGGCCCCGCACCCTGACTCACCACCCCCCGGATCGAGAGAGGACGCCCGGAACGGGGGGACGCCGTGCCCCGCCGCGACGGTTCCGCCATGCATCTGTCTCTGGCTTCATCCGGATTCTTCTTCGAGCCGTGCACCTGGCAGCCCGAGGTGTGCAGCAAACTGGAGAGCCACCACCTCGTGGCGTGGTCGCGGGACCTGCGTTCTCGGACGCGTTTCGCCGCTTCGCTGCAGTCGTACCTCCAGGCGCAGCCCGCCACGGAGGTATGCGTGCTGCACGGGCGTTCGATCACGGACCTGGAGTCATTTTGCGCCCAGCTCGAGCGTCAGGTGGCGGTCGAGGACCTGGCGCGGACGGTGGACGGCCCGCGGGGGGTCGTGGCCGCGTTGCGCCGGCGGGGCGTCGTGCCGGGCCGGCCGGCCCCGCGCCAGCGGGTGATCGTCTGGCACGACGCGGAGGTCCTGGAGCGCGCCCGTCCCGGGCTGTTCGCCGAGCTGGTCGAGGCGATCACCGGCGTGTCGGCGGAGCTGGAGTTCGCGGGCGACGGGGGGCTGTTCGTGCAGCGCTGCGTGTGGCTGGGTCCGGAGAGCCTCCGGGAGGCGGCCAAGCGTCCGGGCTCGTGCTTCCGCGCGTGGACCGACGAGGATGGCGGCGTGCCGTTCTGGTCGATCGTGACGGGGCTGACCCGCCCGCCGGTGTCGGTCTGCTCGATCGACGCGCTGACGAACCCGGTCGGGTGCTGAGCGCGGTTCGGGCCCGGCGCGGGCGCATACGATGCGGTTCCCCGGGCCGCGGCCCGCACCGGAGGGGCTCGCATGCGGATCATCTCCGGCAAGTTCAAGAGGCGGTCGCTGCTCGGCCCGCCGCAGGGCGCGACGACGCGACCCATGCCCGACCTGGTCAAGGAAGCGGTGTTCAACCTGCTGCGCGGCCACTGCGAGGACGGCCCGGTGCTGGACCTGTTCGCGGGCACGGGCACGATGGGGCTGGAGGCGTTGTCGCGGGGTTCGCCGCGGGTGGTGTTCGTCGAGCGTGACCGCAAGGTGGTCAAGGTGCTGGAGCGGAACATCGCCACGCTGGGGGCGGAGGACGCGTGCGAGGTGGTGGCGGGGGACGCGCTGGGCCCGGCGGCGTTGTCGCGGTGCCCGCGTCCGGTGCACATCGTGTTCATGGACCCGCCGTACGAGCTGGTGCGCGACCCGGAGGGCTGGGGGCGGGTGACGCGCCAGGCCGCGCGGCTGGTGGAGCTGCTGGACGACTCGGGCTACCTCGTGCTGCGCACGCCGTGGCCGTTCTTCCACCCGGTGGAGGAGGACGCCCCCGCCCGTTCCGGGCCGGCGGGGACGCTTACGCTGGACCTGTCGCGGGACGACGCGGACGAGGCGCTGGACGCCTTCGAGGCCGAGCTGGCGGCGGAGGCGGAGCGCAAGCGGGGCGCGACCGCGCCGGTCGGCCTAACGATCGAGCACGCCCGGGGCCCCGAGACGCACGATTACGGCACGACGGCGGTCCACCTGTACATGAAGGCCGGCCCCCGCTGACGACCGTGTGTCGGTGGGGCGCTCCTGTCCGCGGGACGGGCGGCGATCGGTCGGTACACTCAGACGATGCCCGCCGCCGAACCAGTTTCACCGACCGTGGCGCTGTCCGAGGAGCAGCGTCTGGCCGTCGAGCACGCCGGCGGGCCGCTGATCGTGCTGGCGGGCCCGGGCACGGGCAAGACGCGGGTGATCACCGCCCGGGTGGCGCACCTGGTGCGTGAACGGGGGGCCGACCCCGGGCGTGTGCTGGCGGTGACGTTCACGAACAAGGCGGCGGGGGAGCTGCGGTCCCGGCTGCAGGGCCTGCTGGGCGCGAGCGCCGCCTGCCGGATCACGGCGGGGACGATGCACAGCTTCGGCGTGCGCCTGCTCCAGCGGTTCGGGGACGTGCTGGGCCTGCCGGGCGAGTTCGAGATCCTGGACGAGGCGCAGCAGCGCCGCCTGGCGCGCGAGCTGATCCGGGCGAACGGGCTGTACCGGGCGTCGATCGGGCGGGGGATCGACCACGCGGTCGAGCACGGGCTGCGGGTGGCGCACGAGCTGGTGAGCGCGGGCCTGACGCCGGGCGGGGCGTTGGCGCGGATCGACCGGCTGCTGGCGGGGCTGGGCTCGGACGGCTCGCCGGAGGCGCGGGCGCGTCGGGCGGAGCTGTCGGTGGCGCGCGAGGGCGCGGAGCTGGCCCGGCTGATGGACGCCGCGTGCCTGGACCGGGCGACGCCGCGGTTCGACGACCTCATCACCTGGCCGATGATGCTGCTGGAGCGCTCGGAGACGGTGGCGGCGATCGTGCGTCACGAGTGCGGGCACGTGGTGGTGGACGAGTTCCAGGATTTGAACGCGACGCAGATCGCGTGGCTGAGCGCGCTGTGCCCGCCGCGGACGCGGCCGGACCTGTGCGTGGTGGGCGACGACGACCAGTCGATCTACGCGTTCCGTGGCGCGGACGAGCGTGCGTTCGACCGGTTCGAGTCGGTCTGGCCGGGGTCGCGGACGGTGCGTCTGACGACCAACTACCGGTCGGGCGGCGCGGTGATCGACGCGTCGAACGCGGTGATCGGGCGGGCGGGGTACCGGTTCGACAGCAGCAAGTTCGGCCGGCCCGGGCCGGGCGCGCCGGAGGGCTCGGCGGTCGAGGTCGTGCGCATGGGCAGCGACATGCGCGTGGGCGAGACCGCGGCGGCGATGATCCGGCGGCGTCTGGACGAGGACCCGGGCCTGGACCTGTCCGGGATCGCGGTGATCGCGCGGACCTCGACCGAGCTGCTGCGGGCGGGGGCGGCGCTGGAGGCGATGGGCGTTCCGTACGTCTCGTCCGTGCCGGACCCGTCGCGCGAGGACGCTGGGGTGCGCACGGTGCTGGCGTGGGCGGAGCTGGCGGTGGACCCGACGCGGACCTGGGCGGCGCGGACGGTGCTGACGCGGGCCCCGTTCTGCGTGGACGGCGCGACGCTGGCGACGCTCGAGCACCGCTATCGCCAGGAGCGTGCGTGGGCGAACGCCAACGCGGGCGAGAACGAGCCTGGGCCGTTCCTGGCGTGGCTGAGCGCCCACGCCCCGGAGGACGCGTCGGACGCCTTCCGGCGTGCGGCGGAGGTCGAGCGTGAGCTTGCGGAGGCGGCGTGCTCGCTGCCCGCGGACCACGCGTTGATGCACGTCGTGCGCGTCAGCGGCGCGGCGCACGCCGAGGCGCTGCCGGCGCGGGAGCGTGCGGCGCGGGTGCGGGCGCTGGTCGCGTTGATCCGGTTTGCGCGCGAGCGGCTGTCGCGCCTGGAGGAGCCCGCGGGCCTGCGCGAGTTTCTGGCGTACCTCGACGACCTGCCGCCGGGCCAGAAGTGTTTCGACCGGACGCCGGAGGACGCCGTGGCGGGCGAGGAGGAAGCGCCGGACCGGCCCGGGGTGCGTCTGCTGACGGCGCACGCCAGCAAGGGGCTGGAGTTCGACACGGTGTATCTGCTGCGCTGCTCGGGCCCGCACGGGTTCCCCAAACCGCGGGCGGACGACCCGGACCTGCCCGAGGGCGTGCTCGACCCGGACCCGCAGGGGCGCGACCTGCGCGCCCGGCGCGACGACGAGGAGCGGCGCGTGTTCTTCGTCGCGCTGACGCGGGCCAAGCGGCGCGCGGTCATGCTCGGCAAGATCCCGAAGAAGCCGACGGGCGCCAACTACCCCCTGGAGATTATCGCGGACCTGGGCGCTGCGGTGGTCGAGCACGACGAGGCGGACGTGGGCGCGCCCGGGCTGGAGGACGAGCTGACGGGCGTGGAGATCGAGGCGGGCGTGGCGGCGGACCGTGCGGCGGTGCTCGCCGCCGCGAAGCGGGCCGCGCGGCGGGACGCGGCCCGCGCGCTCGACGAGGCGGAGCGGCTCACCGAGCCGGACGAGGCGGTGGGGGAGCGGTTGCGTCGCGCGGCGGACCGGCTGGCGATGATCCGTCACGTGGAGCGCACCGGCGTCGCGCCGCGCTGGGCCGCGGGCGCGGGGCTCGGGGCGGAGGCGAGCGCCCTGGCCGAGCGGCTGCGTGAGGAGGTGCAGGCCCCGGGCCCGGGCGAGGGCGTCCGCGGCCCGATGTCGCTGAGCTACACCGCGATCAAGCAGTACCTGGACTGCCCGCGCTGCTACTACCTCGCGTTCGTCCTGGGCCTGCCCGGCGAGAGCTCGACCGCGCTGTCGCTGGGCACCGCGGTGCACCGGACGCTGCAGGTCTACGGGAAGTCCTGGGCGGAGGCCGACAGCGAGGGGCGCACGCTGCCGGGCTGGGAGGACCTGGAGCGCGAGACCCGGCGGTGGCTGCTCCGCGGCTGGCCGCGGGAGCTGGAGTTCGACCACGGGCTGCTGGAGCGCGGGCTGGCGATGGCCCGCGTGTTCCACGAGCAGCTCCACCCGCACGATGCGCACGTGCTGCACGTCGAGCACCCGTTCAGCTTCCCCTTCGAGGTCGACGGGGTGACGCACACCATCCGGGGCACGATCGACCGCATCGATCAGACCGGGGGCGGCGTGCGTCTGATCGACTACAAGACGGGCAACCCGACGAACAAGCTGCTGGAACCCCCGGACGACGATTTGCAGATGGGCATCTACGCGATGGCGCTGCCGGCGCTGGGGATCGAGCCCGGGCCCGGGTCGGCCTGCGAGTACTGGCTGCTGTCCTCGGGCGAGCGCGGGGCGGTGGCGGTGGCCAACCTGCGCCTGGACAAGGTGCGTGCGGCGATCACGAAGGCGGTCCGCGGCATGGCCGAGGGTCGCTGGGAGCAGGGGCGCGGGTGCAACGGCGGGTGCTCGTTCCTAGACGGGCCGGAGGACTGACGCCGCAGCGCCGGGGCGGGGCGACCGGTACAGTCTGCTCATGAACCTCGTGAGGCCGTTGTGGTGGCTCGTGGCGTTGCTCGCCGTGCTCTGTTCGGGCCCTTGCGTGGCGGGCGCGCCGCCGGCCGACCCCCGGGGACTGACGGAGCACACGCTGGCCAACGGCCTGCGTCTGTGGGTTCACCCCACCGACCCGGCGGCGGGCGACCAGGTCGGTTTCTGGCTGGTCGTGCGCGCGGGGGTGCTGTCCGAGCCGGACGGGGCGCCCGGGGCGGCGTACCTGGCCAAGCGGGCGGCGGGGCTGGGCACGGCCTCCGCGCCGAGCGACGCGCTGGACGGGCTGGCGACGCGGTTCGGGCGCACGACGCGGCGCGGCGTCGCGAGCGCGGGGGCGCATTCCCTGCTGTCGCACGACGCGGTGGTGTACACGCTCGTGGCCGACGCGGGGGACGCGTCGGCGCGCGGGCTGATCCTGGCGCATTACGCGGACCTGCTGGGGTCGTGGGCGCCGGACGACGGGGCGGTCGAGCGGGCGCGGGCGCTCGCCGCGGAGCGGGCGGGCTCGATGAACGCCGAGGAGCGGGCGCGGCGGCTGTTCATGGCGGACCTGTTCGGCGACCACCCGCTGGGCGATCGGCAGCTCGTGCCGTCGCCCGAGCGTGCGGCGGGGACGGGGGCGAAGGCGGTGCGGGCGTTCGTGCGCGCATGCTACCGGCCGGAGCGGGCGGTCCTGATCGTCGTGGGGCCGGTGGACGCGGGCGAGACGATCGGCGCGGTGCACGCGGCGCTGGAGGGGGTTGAGCGCTCGGGCGGCGCGCCGGGGTTGGCGGAAACGCCGGCGCACGCGGGCATCGGCGGCCGGGTCAGTGCGCACGCGGTGGCGGGGTACGAGCCGGCCGAGGTGGCGTTGCTGAGCGTGGGGCCGCTGGCCGAGCGTGCCGCAGACCGGTTGGAGGAGTCGGTGCTCGACGCGGTGGCGGCCGAGCTGGTGGGGGTGCGGGCGCGGGGCGCGGCGCCGCGGGCGGACGCGGGGGTGCGGTCGGTGGACGCCGCGGTGCGCGCGTGGGCCGGGGGTCGGGTGGCGGAGGTCTCCGTGCGTGTGGACGCGGAGGGGCTGGGCGCGGTGGGCCGGGCGGTGGGGGCGGTGCTCGGGTCGGTGGCGGTCGGGGGTTTCACGCCGGACGAGGTGCGGGATGCGCGTGCGGCGGTGCTGGCGGGGTACGAGCGTCGCGCCGCGGCGTGGGGGCGGGCGGGCCCGGCGGAGGTGGTCGAGGCGTTGGCCGTCGCGGCGATCGAGTCGCGCGGGCGGGCGGGGGTTGGGTGGGTCGCGCCGGCGGAGATGGCGGCGACCGCGGCGCGGGTGCTGTCGTCGGCGACGGACGAGGCGCTGGCGGAGCACGCGCGCGCGGTGTTCGCGCCGGACGGGCTGGCGTGCATCCTGCTCGCGCCGGATTCGGGCGCGTCGCCGACGCCGGCGGATGCGCGGGCGGTGCTGAACGCGGCGAGGGCCGGCGGGCAGGCCGTTCGGGCGGACGCGCCCGCGACGCCCGGCCGGCTCGGCGCGCCGGGCCGGGTGGCGGAGGTCAGCCACGACGCGACGACCGACGCGTGGACGGCGGTTTTGTCCAACGGCGTGGTCGTGCGGGCGAAGCGGGTGGCGGGGGCCGACCGGGCGATGGTCCGCGTGACGGTGGCGGACGGCGCGGTGCGGGAGGACGAGCGGACCTTCGGGCGGACGGTCGGGGCCGCGGCGGCGTGGCGTTACCCGCGGACGGACGGGGCGGACGCCTCGGAGGTGCGGGCGTGGTCGCTGGACCGGGGGGTGTCGTTCAAGGCGGTGGTGGCGGACGAGCTGCTCGGGCTGGAGGTCGAGGCGGCGGACCCGGGCGGGGCGGCGGACGCGCTGACGCTGGCGGCGTGCCTGCTGGCTTCGCCGGGCGTGGACCACGCGTACACGGCGCGGGTCCGCACGGAGTCGCCCGAGCCGAGCGCGGGGCTGCGCCGGCTGGGGGCGCTGCTGCTGGACCCGGCGGACCCGCGGTCGGGGCAGCCGGCGTCGGGCGCGCGGGTCGATCCGGTCGCGGCGGACCGGTGGCTGTCGCTGCTGGCGGGGTCGCCGCTGGAGGTCTCGGTGGTCGGGGATTTCGCGCCCGAGCAGGCGCTGCGCCACGCGGCGGAGACGCTCGGTTCGTTGCCCGCGCGCGCCGTGCCGTCGCGCGAGCGACCGCGGGCGTGGACGGCGCTGGCTCGCGCGGAGACGGTCCACCGGATCACGGGCCCGAGCCCGGAGGCGGTGCTGGGGGTGGTGTTCGCGGACGCGGCGGACCTGGGGCGCGTGCGACCGATGACGATCGCGGCCCGGGCGATCGACGCGGAGCTGGAGCGGGCGCGGGCGGAGAGCGGGCTGGGCGGCAAGACGGGGGCCTGGGTGTGGCAGGGCGACGGCATCCCGGACCGGGCGACGCTCGTGGTGCGGTGGGAGGGGGCGGCGGACCCCGAGCGGGCGATGGAGGCGATCGACCGGGCGGTGCGTCGTGTGGCGAACGGCGGCGCTGACGCGGTGCTGGCGAAGGAGATCGGGCGGGCGCGGGCGTCGGTGGCGGAGGTGTGGTCCCAGGCGCGGTTCTGGTCGGACCGGCTGGCGCGCCTGTCGGTGCACGGGCTGGACGTGGGGGCGCTGGCGGCGATGCCGGCGGCGTACGACGCGATGACGCCGGAGTCGGTGCGATCGACGCTGGCCAAGTGCGTGGCGGGCGGCGTACACAAGCGGGTGCTGGTCACGCCGGACCCATGAAAAACGCCCCCGGGCGGGGGCGTTGGTGGTCGGGTCGGGCCGGTTCACTCCAGCGCGGCGGCGCCGGAGATGATCTCGGTCAGCTCGGTGGTGATCTGGGCCTGGCGGGCGCGGTTGAACTCGCGGCGGAGGGCGTTGCCCATCTTGCCGGCGTTGTCGGTCGCGGCCTTCATGGCCACCATGCGGGCGACGTGCTCGGAGACCACGGCGTCGTTGAAGGCCTGGAAGAGGACGGCCTTGACGGCGGCGGGGAGGATCGAGTCGAGCAGCTCGCCGGCGTTGGGGGAGAACTCGTAGATCTCGTTGCGTCCGGTCCCCTGGGCGGCCTCCTCGCGGACGGGCGGGGAGAAGGGCAGGAGCTGGAGCACCTCGGGGCGCTGGCGCCCGGCGGAGAAGTACTTCATGTAGACGACGCGGACGGCGGAGACCTCGCCCTTGGTGAACGCCTCGATGTAGGAGGCGGCCAGGCGCTCGACGTCCTCGTAGCGCGGCTTGTCGCCGATATGGGTGTGGTGGACGAAGCGGGTGAAGCCGTTGAAGCGGAGCGTGTTGGCGCCCTTCTTGCCGACGACCTCGATGGGGCCCTCGGAGACCTTCGGGCCGGAGCGCAGGTGCGTCAGCGCGGTGCGGACGATCGAGCCGTTGTAGGGCCCGCAGAGCCCGCGGTCGGCGGTGATGATGAGGGTCAGCTCGGGCGCATCGCCTTCCGGCTTGGCCAGCAGCGGGTGCCCCTCGCCGACGCCGGCGGCCCCGAGCTGCCCGACGAGGCCGAAGAGGGCCTCGGTGTAGGGCTTGGAGGCGACCGAGGCCTGTTGGGCCCGGGCGAACTTGCTGGTGGCGATCATCTGCATCGTGCGGGTGATCCGCTTGATGTTGCCGACCGCCTTCATGCGCTTCTTGATTTCTCGGCTTTTGCCCATGGGGCGGAAGGATAGGCGGGGGTGGGGCGATGGAAAGGTCGCCGACGCTATTGTACGGTTTTTGGTTGGTTGATGGATCGCCCGGGTTGGGGTTCGCCGCGTGTCCGCTCTTCTCCGGCTGGGACGGGCCCGCCCGGGCGGCCGCGGGTCGAGACGGTGGCGACTGGCGCGGGCCGGGCTGAACCTGACGCAAAGGGCCGACCTGGCGGCGTGGCAGAAGGCCCACCGCTGGCACCCGCACCAACTCCGGCATACCGCCGCGACCGAGATCCGCCGGGCCTTCGGCCTCGAGGCCGCCCAGTTGGCCCTCGGGCACTCCTCGGCCCAGGTCACCGACGCGGTCTACGCCGAGCGGGACCAGACGAAGGTGGCGGAGATTATGCGGCTGGTGGGCTAGGCTTGGAGAAGTGCGCGCCCACCTTGGATCGCGATACACTCGTACCGCGAGACCCCAATGGCCGAGACGTTCAACATCTATTGCGACGAGAGCTGTCACCTTCTTAACGACCAATCGCCTGTCATGGTGCTTGGTTGCGTCTGGAGTCTCACCGACCGCGTGCCCGAGATCTCCAGTCGGCTCCGGGACATCAAGCGCGAAGCGGGACTCATTCGCCGAAGAGGTGAAAAGGGAGAAGACCATCCATTCGAGCTGAAGTGGCACAAAGTGTCACCAGCCAAGATCGACTACTACCTCCGTGTTGTGGACTACTTCTTTGACGACGACGATCTGCACTTTCGAGGTGTCGTCATCCCCGACAAGTCGGCTTTGCGGCACGACGAATTCCAACAGGACCATGACACTTGGTATTACAAGATGTGCTTCTGCATGCTTGAGCCGATCATTGACCCCAAGCACCGCTACCGCGTGTATCTCGATATCAAGGACACTCGGAGCGAAGACAAGCGGCGGAAGCTCGAAGATGTGCTCCGGAATGCCCGCCACGACATGGATGGCCGGATCGTAGAGCGGGTTCAACAGATTCGGTCGCACGAGTCCGAACTGATGCAACTTGCCGATTTCTTGATGGGCGCAGTCGGCTACAGGAATCGAGGCCTCAGTAAGAGTGATGCCAAGTCTCGTGTTATTGCTCGAATCTGTGAGCGATCGCAAAAGACATTGACACACACGACCCTACTTCGTGAATCAAAGCTCAACTTGCTCGTGTGGCAGGCTTCCGGTGGTCGAAATGGATGACCTTCCGGAATGGCTACCGGGGCTCATCGAATTTGGAGGCGAATGGAATGCCTTCATCGATGATGTCTACGCAAAGTTTTGCGACGACCTTGTTCACAACCGGGTTTCCTTTCAGGGAACCCGAGTTAGTGTGCGGAGAATGCCAGAATCAAATGGCAAAGGGTACGGGTTTTGGCATTGCGTCTCGGAAGGCCAGCACGAGGACGCCAGAATCCCCGACCTTGAACGATGCAAGCGAGTTTGTTGGATCCGGGCGATTATTGAAAACTACGGGGATCCCAGCATCAGTCACTGGACGAACCGGCGGGGAACCGAAACGAACCACCTCCTGTGGCTCAGGGAGCAGTATCTCGTCGTGCTGGCGGAGCGCAGCGACTACTACCTGCTCAAGACTGCCTATGTGACCGGGCGGGAGCACACCAAGGCCAAGCTCCGCCGAGAGCGCGACACCGCCGAAAATGACTGACGCCGCCCTTTCGGGCGGCGTCGAATACTCCTTCCACACATGGTGGATGAGCTACTAGTAGTATCGGCCAAGAGTGGTCCAGGTTCAAGCGATCTGAACGATTTTGGGGTTCTGATAGGGGAAATGCCGACTTTGGCATCCTTTCGCGAGGGGTTTGACGACCGATAACCCAGGGCCTGCCGCCATCCTCTTCCTCAAGCGTCCAGTTGCCCCGCTCCCCAGCCAGACATTTTTCTTCGGTCTCCAAGCGGCCCTCCCAGCATGGGAGGGCCGTTGTCGTTGGCGGGCCACCGAGTTACCGCCCCCAAAACAGCGTGGATTCTTCCCCGTCGCAAGCAGCCGGAGCCCAGTGAGGGCCGGGCCAGACGAGCGAGGAGTCCAGCGTGTACGAGCAAGATTCAACAGGAACGGCAAGCGGGGCGAGGGCTGACTCCCGTGACGGGGCCCCGGCCGCGGAGGAGCATATCACGCTCTCCCAGGCGGCCAAGCTGGCCCCCGGGCGGCCCTCTTCGAACTGCGTCTGGCGGTGGTGCCGCGAGGCGTGAAGGCGGCGTCTGGGACGCGGGTGCGGCGCAGACGCCCAAGCGGGGTCGGGCGGGATTGAGGAGTCGGGCCTCGGGCCTACTTCCCGCCGTTGAGCGTGTCCGGGCGGCTGTGGGCGGGGGTGGGGCGGCGGGGGTGGGGGTTGTTGGAGCTGTCGAGGTAGAGGGGGTACATGGTGACCAGGGGGGTGTTGCCCGGGGGCAGCGGGGGCCGGTCGTTCTGGCGGGGCTGGCTGTTCTGGGGGGTGGCCATGGGATCTCTCCTCGTGCGTGGGCGGCGGGCCTCTCTTTCCGCCGCGGGCCGACCATGCGCCAGGGTCGGACCCCTGGCAAGCGAATCGGTCGGGTTCAGGTCACGACGAGTTGATCGTGGGCCAGCATGATTCCGTCAGGCAGGGCGGCCTGGGTTTCGGCGTGGCCGAGATCGTGGGTCATGTGGATCAGGAAAGTCCGAGAAGCGCCGAGGGCGCGGGCGGCGGCGACGGCCTGGTCGACGGTCATGTGGCTGGGGTGCGGCCGGTGGCGGAGGGCGTCGAGGGCCAGGGTGCTCACGCCCGCGAGCAGGGGGAGGGTGTCGTCCGGGATGCGCGAGCAGTCGGTGGCGTAGGCGAGGGGGAGGAGGCCGCCGGGCTCGCCGGGGCGGTCGGGGGGGGCGGGGGGGTCGAAGCGGTAGCCGAGGATGCGGCGTCGGCCGTGGAGGATGCTGAAGGGGGTGACGGTCAGCCCGTAGAGGTTGAACGGGCGGCCCGGCTCGACGGTGCGGGGGATGAGTGTGGCGACGAAGGACTCGGGGGGCTGGTCGCCCCGGTCGAGGATGTAGGGGAAGACGCGCCTGAGCGAGGCGTGGGTGTGCGCATCGGCGTAGACCTCGATGGGGGCGTCCATCAGCACGTTGAAGCGGCGGACCTCGTCGAGGCCGAACACGTGGTCCACGTGGTCGTGGGTGATGAGGATGGCGTCGGCGCGGCGCATGCCCGCGGCGAGGGCCTGCTGGCGCAGGTCGGCGGATGCGTCGATCAGGATGACGCGGTCCTGGCCTTGCGCATCGGTGAACTCGACGGTCGCGCTGGTGCGGGTGCGCGTGTCGCGCGGGTCCGTGGAGGTGCAGACCGGGCAGTCGCAGCCGATGGCGGGCACGCCGGAGGAGGTGCCGGTTCCGAGGAAGCGGAGACGCATCGGGGAGGGTATCCCCCGGCGTGGCCGGCGGCGTTACGGGCAGCCGGCGCTGAAGGCGGTCATGAAGGCGCTGAGGTCGAAGAAGTTCAGGGCGCCGTTGTGGTCGAAGTCCGCGCCCGGGTCGCCGGCGTTGAACAGGGACAGGAAGGCGCTGACGTCGAAGAAGTTGAGCGTGCCGAAGGGGGCGGCGAGGTCGGCCGGGCAGGCGCAGTCGAGCTCGAACTGGGCCGAGTAGATGCGTCCGGTGAAGCCGAGGCCGTTGAGGCCGACCGCGCCGGGGCCGTAGACCTGGCCGATGCCGAGCGAGGCGGGGTTGGCGTAGTCCCAGGGGTCGGTGAACACGCCGTAGCCGCTGAAGTCGATGGCGCCGCCGGAGGAGCCGGTCTGGGTGGCCGTGCCGGGCTGGTCGCCGGGGATGAACGAGCGGGCGGCGAAGCCGAAGGCGTATTCGGCGCCGGCTTCGAGGGCGGGGTCGCCGGCGGTCAGGCTGAAGGGGTGCTCCTGGAGGCCGGACGCGTCGCTGGCGCGTGAGGCGCCGATGGCGACGAGCACGAAGGTGTCGGCCTCGCGCCGGAAGAGCAGGGGGGTGACGACGCGGCCGGGGCCGTCGGCGTCGTAGAAGCGCCAGCTCGTGACCGTGCCCGGGCCGGGCGTGGGGGCGTTGCCGCGGTGGATCAGCACGACGCCGACGAGGGAGTCGTCGAGCGGGCGGGCGATGGGGTCGCTGCCGACGGCGCAGGGCTGGGCGAGGGCGGGCGCGGACAGGACGGCGAGGGCGATGGGTGTGGCGGGCCGCATGGCGTTTCTCCGCGGGGCCGGTTGACGGTTGGCCCTTTGCGTGAGAGCGGGCGGGCGCGTGCGCGGTCACGGGCGGGATGGGGGGCCGGGCAAAAAGAACAAGCCCGGGCGCGGGCCCGGGCTTGCTGGGGGTTGGCGTTGGGTCCCCTGTTACGGGCAGCCGGCGCCGTAGAGGTTCAGGTACTCGCTGAGGTCGAAGAAGTTGAAGAGGCCGTCGCCGTTGACGTCGGCGGCGTCGTCGCCGGCGTTGTAGAGGTCGAGGTAGGCGGCGAGGTCGAAGAAGGTGAGGGCGCCGTCGCCGTCGAGGTCGGCGGGGCAGGCGTCGGCGCAGAGCACGTCGTAGACGCGGAAGGCGTCGACGCCGGACTCGACCACGGAGGCGGCGCCGGTGTCGGCCACGCTGAAGCGGACGCGGAAGCTGTCGGTGGGCGTGACGAAATCGGCGACGCGGAACTCGGCGTTGACCCAGCCCGTGCTGGTGGGGATGGACTCGACGGTGTGCCAGGTGGCGCCGTTGTTGTTGGAGAACTGGACGACGAGCGGGTCGGCGCCGTTGGAGTAGTGCCAGCGGGCGTAGGTGACGGTGGGGTTGGCCATGCCGGTCAGGTCCATGACGGGCGAGGTGAGGACGGTGGGGCCGCCGTCGACGTCCTCCTGGTTGGTGTTGCCGGTGACGAAGGCGCGGCCGGAGCCGTCGGCGTCGGCGGGCGGGTCGTTGCGTCCGAAGTTGCCGGGGATGGCGCGGACCCAGGCGCCGGTCTGGAGGTTGGTGTTCTGCACGGTCCAGCCCTGGTCGGTCTCGAAGTTGTCGTCCATGGCGAGCTGGAGGCCCGTGGCGGCCAGGGCGGTCCACGCGGCGGACTGGCCGGCGGTGGGCAGCGACCAGGTGGAGCCCATGGTGTCCTGCGCGGTGAAGTAGAAGCGCACGTTGGAGGCGCAGTCGGCGGGCGGGAAGACGCCGGTGTAGGTGTCGGCTCCGGCGTGGGTCATCGGGAAGGGCTCGAAGCCGGTGCCGCGGTCGACCCAGAGGGTGACGACGCCGGAGGGCAGGCGGCCGTTGTCGGGCAGGACGGTGATGGAGATGGCGTCGCCGCCGGCGGGGTGGACGGTCAGGGGGGCCTGGCCGATCAGGTCGAGTTCGAGCCCGAGCGGGACGGTGATGCCCTGCGGGTTGGCCAGGGCGGCCTGGAAGCCGCTGTGGGCGAGGCTGGTGCCCTGGTTGCCGCCGGTGTTGCAGCCGGCGTGCGTGTGGACGCCGATGACGCGGTTGGTGGTGTCGTCGAGGACGGCCGAGCCGGAGTTGCCGCCGGTGGTGTCGGTCGAGTAGCGGAGGGTGGTGCCGGGGTTGGAGACGAAGGGGCCGGCGTGGGTTTTCTGGACGAGGTACCACGTGGCGGGCACGGGGGCGGTGGTGCTGCCGTAGCCGGTGATGCGGATGTCGCGTCCGTCGACGGGCGGGATGGAGTCGGCGAGGAGGTAGGAATCGCCCATGGCGTCGCGGGGGGCGAGGCCGGTGTTGGCGTTGGCGAAGGCGCCGTAGAAGGCCCAGTCGTTGCCGACGCCGCCGTCCTGGCGCTGGACGGAGGAAGCGTCGATGGGGTACTGGTCGGAGGGCGGTGGGTTCTGCGGCGTGCCTCCGGCGCTGGAGAGGGGCACGTTGAACTGCATCACGTCGCCGGCGCGTGGGTTGCAGTGGCCGGCGGAGATGAAGGAGTGGGGTTGGTCGCCGAAGAGCCAGCCGGTGCAGCCGATGGGCATCATGCGGGCGGCGCGGGGGTCGGAGGAGAGGACGCGGTCGTCGACCGTGCCGCAGATCGAGCGGGGGAAGACGGTGGGCTCGGAGGCGGTGGCGGCGGTGATCTCGACCGAGTTGAGGCCGGGGTTTCCGGGGCCGGCCATGATCTCGACGCGGAGGCGGCCGCCGTTGAAGTAGGCGGAGGTGTAGGCCCACTCGGAGAGGGCCTGCATGTCGAGGTACTGCTCGTGTCCGTCGTAGAGGGAGGTGATGCGGAGGTAGGAGTCGCGGGCGTCGGCGGTGGCTTGGGCGAGGCGGACCTCGCCGAAGCGGAGGCGGACCCAGGCGGCGTCGGGGATCTCGATCTCGGTGGACCAGACGGGCGTCTGCATGGGTCGCGGGCCCTCGCCGGCGCGGGGGGCGGGGGCGGCCACGGGGCCGGAGGCGACGTCGAGGGCCACGCCGCGGCGGGCGAGGGGGGTGACCTCGGGGTGCTGTTCGCGGAGGTAGGACTCGGGGTCCTCCGGGTCGTAGACGATGGGGTCTGGGTGGGCGGCGGACACGGTGGCGCCTGCGGCGGCGACGAGCAGGGCGAGTGCGACGCGGGGGTCCATGTGCGAGTCTCCTGTGGTGTGCGACGAGACGGTGCGACGGGGACAACCCTGCCCGTCCGCCGGCGGGGCCGGGCGGCGGGTCGGGTCAGATCCCGTGTCGATCCAGAACGGATCTTGGTGTACCGTACCGATTCCTGGACCCGGGCACAAGCCTTTCCTGCGTGATTGGCGGGCGTCCCGGGGCGTTCCGGCGGGGCGTCGCCCGGGTCGCGTTCCGTCGTTCGGACGCGGCGGCGAGCGGCGTGGCCCGCGAAGGAGGCGGCGGATGCGTGCGAAGGTCCTGATCTCGGCTGGGGTTGCGGCGTTGGTGTCCTCGTTCGCCGGAGCGGCCGACGGCCCGTTCCCGCCTTTCGAGAAGGTGGTCGAGGGCTACGAGCGCGTGGCCGTGGCGTCCGGCGAGGGCGCGTTCTACACCCTGTACAAGCGGGAGAAGGACGCCCAGGTGCTGGCGGAGCTGCCCCGGGACTTCGAGGGCAAGCGTTTCTACCTGGTGGCGACGGTGGCGGCGGGGCACCCGCAGGCGGGGGTGTACTCGATCTGGCACGACGCGGTGGGCGTGCCGACGAAGACGGTGTACTGGTCGCGGCGCGGGGACCAGCTGGTGCTGATCGAGCCGAACCTTTCGGTGCGGAGCACGGGCGACGAGCAGTCGAAGGCGGGCGTGTCGCGCGTGAACACGGACCGGGTGGTGCTCTCGGCGCCGATCCTGGCGATGGGGCCGGGCGGGGGGCCGGTGATCGACCTGGACCGGGTGCTGCTGGGCAGCTCGGGCGAGTTCATCGGCGGCTTCCTGCGCGGGGCGAACACGGGGCTGGCGCGGCTGACGAAGGCCAAGGCGTACCCCAAGAACGTGGAGATCGGCTTCGAGGTGCCTCGGGCGGGGGGGCGCCTGGGCGAGGTGCGTTTCTCGCTGGGCATGCCGGACCGGCACCCGTCCTTCAAGCCGCGCCTGGCGGACCGCCGGGTGGGGATTTACTTCGAGTCGTACGAGGACCGGGCGATCAACACGGGCGAGTCGCAGATCGTGCGTCTGGCGAACCGGTGGCACCTGGAGAAGGCGGACCCGTCGCTGCGGATGAGCCCGCCGAAGGAGCCGATCGTCTACCACATCGAGCACACGACGCCCGTGCGTTACCGGCGCTGGGTGCGTGACGGCGTGCTGGCGTGGAACAAGGCGTTCGAGCGGGTGGGGATCATCGGGGCCATCGAGGTCCGCCAGCAGGACGCGACGACGGGCGCGTACATGGACATCGACCCGGAGGACATCCGCTACTCGTTCGTGCGCTGGACGAACGCGGGGATGGGCTTCGCGATCGGTCCGGTGAACGTGCACCCCGACACCGGGCAGATCTACGAGGCGGACATCGTGATGGACGAGGGGTTCATCGGGTCGTACGCCGCGATGTACCTGCAGTCGGAGCTGGCGGCGACGGCGATGAGCGTGCTGCCGCCGGACCTGGCGGGGTGGCTGGCGGACAACCCGGACTGGGACCCGCGGGTGCTGCTGGCCGACCCGGAGGACCGGGAGCGGGTGGCGGCGTTGACGCGGGCGCTGGCCGACCGGCCGCGGGACGCGGCGCTGCTGCTGGCCGACGCGCCGCCGACGATGGCGCCGATGGTGTGGGAGGGCCACCGGGCCCACCTGGCGCCGGGGCGTGCGGCGTGCCTGATGCAGCCGGGGCTGGCCTCGGGCGTGGCGGCGGCGCGTCTGGCGATGGACATGGGCGTGGCCGGCCTGAGCGTCGACCGGCCGGGGGCGGAGGACGCCTCGCTGCTCGACGGGCTGCCGGAGTGGTTCGTCGGCCCGCTGCTGCGCGACGTGGTGATGCACGAGGTCGGCCACACGCTGGGCCTGACGCACAACTGGAAGGGTTCGGCCCTGCACTCGATCGCCGAGATGAACTCGGACGGGTTCGACCAGCCGATCCAGTCGACGGTGATGGACTACGCGGCGACGAACATCGTGCTCGACGACCCGGAGCGTGGCGTGGTGCAGGGGGCGTACGTGCCCAACGACATCGGGCCGTACGACATGTGGGCGATCGAGTGGAACTACACCTTCGGCGACCCGGCGGAGGTGGCCAAGCGTGCCGCCGAGCCGGCGCACGCGTACATGGCCGAGGACGGCCAGTTCTCGCCGGACCCGACGGCCAAGACCTGGGACCTCGGGCGTGACTCGATCGACTTCGCCGAGGAGCGGATCCGCTTCGTGAACAAGGCGCGGGGGGAGCTGCTGACCAAGGCGGTCAAGGACGGCGAGAGCTGGGCGAAGGCCCGGCGGATCTACCAGCAGTTGCTGGGCATCCAGTCCGGCGCGGTGGGCACGGCGACGCACTGGATCGGCGGCGCGTTCATCCAGCGGTCGATGAAGGGCGACCCGGACGCCCCGGCGCCGGTGCGCCCGGTGGACGCGGCGCAGCAGCGCCGGGCGCTGCGGTTCGTGGTCGACCACGCGTTCGACCCGGCGGCGTTCGGGCTGGACCCCGAGGTGCTGGCGCACCTGCAGAGCGACAACTGGTACGACGAGGGCTATTCGGCCGCGCACGCGTGGCCGGTGGCCCAGAGCGTGCTGGGCGTGCAGGCGTCGGCGCTGACCGGGCTGATCAACCCGCGCCGGCTGGCGTGGGTGATGGACAACGAGCTGCGCACGCCCGCGGGCGAGGACGCGCTGACCGTGCCCGAGATCTTCGCCGCGGTGCGCGAGAAGATCTGGGACCTGCCCGACCCCGACGGGGAGTACACCAACCGGCGTCCGCTGGTCGGCCAGCTCGGGCGCAACCTGCAGATGGAGCACCTGTCCCGGCTGGTCAGCCTGGCGACGGGGGCCCGCTGGCCGGACGCGAACGGCCGGACGATCCAGGCGCTGGCCCGGCAGGAGCTGGGGGTGCTGCGGGCCAGGGTGGCGTTGTACGCCAAGGCCCGGGGCGTCGACGACTACAGCGCGGCCCACTTCCGCGACGTGGAGGAGCGCATCGCGCGGGCCCTGGAGGCGTCGTACCTGCGTTCGGAGTGAGCCGGCCGGTTCCCGGTCGGGTGGCGCCGATTCAAGAAGATTTCACGCGCTCCGGCGCGGCGGATGCACTCCAATAGGCCCGGCGAGCGGGCCCGTTCGGAACGGCGTGCCGCGACGCTCGGAGTGCGCCCATGCCCGACGACCGTGCCGAGGTGTGCGTCTTTGCGTCGTCCTTTTTCCTGACCGTGTCGATCGAGAAGACGCGGGACGGGGGCCCGGGCGACGAGCTGCACTTCCACCCGGGGGGGCAGGGGTTCTGGATCGCCCGCATGCTCGGCCGGCTGGGCGTTGAGACGGTGCTGATCGCGCCGACCGGCGGCGAGTCGGGTGAGGTGCTCCGCGGGCTCGCGCCGGCGTGGGACGTGGACCTCGACCCGGTCCGCGTGGCGGACGACTCGCCCGCGTACATCCACGACCGGCGGAACGGCGAGCGGTCGCAGATCGCCGTGAGCGCCCTGCCCGTCCTCGACCGGCACGAGATCGACGACCTGTACGGGCGCGTGCTGGCGTCCGCGGCGGGCGCGGGGCTGTGCGTCGTCACCGGGCGCACGCCGGGCGACCCCCTGGCGCTGAGCTTCTACGAGCGCCTCGGGGCGGACTTGAAGGCCGTGGGCGCCAGGGTGGTGGGCGACCTGCACGGGGACGAGATGAAGGCCTTCCTCCGCGGCGGGCCGATGCACAGCCTCAAGGTCAGCGACGAGGAGCTGGTCGCGGACGGCGAGATGGAGGCTTCCGCGGGGGAGCCGGAGCGGCTGGCGGCGATGGAGTCGCTGCGCCGGTGCGGGGCGGAGCGGGTGATCGTGTCCTCGGCGGGCGGGGCGACGCTGATGCTCGGCCCGGACGGGGCGCACCGGGCGACCCTGCCGTCGCTCAAGGCGGTGGACCACCGGGGTTCGGGGGATTCGATGACGGCCGCGCTGGCGTACGCGGCGCTGCACGGGCTGGGCGCGGCGGAGACGCTGCGCCTCGCGTGCGCCGCGGGCGCGGCCAACGTGACGCGCCACGGCCTGGGCAACGCCGACGCCGACCTCGTGCGGAGCCTGGCCGAGCGCGTCGGCGTGGAGGCCGTCGGAAGGAGCGCGGGCCATGCCGAGCCGTGAACCGGAGTCCGGGGGCAAGATCGTGGTCGACGCGGCGAGCAAGCCCGCCCAGCGTCGGCCGCGCCTGCTGCTGACCAACGACGACGGGATCGAATCGCCGGGCATCCGTCTGCTGGCCCAGCGGCTGGCCCGCTCGCACGAGGTGGTCGTGGTGGCACCGACGACGGACCGCAGCGGCGCGGGGACCGGCATCGGCCGGTTCGACCCGCGCGAGGGCGTGCGGTACGCCCCGGGGGACATCGATGGGGTGGAGTCGTACGCGGTGGACGGGCCGCCGGGGCTCGCGGTGATGGCGGCGTCGCTGGGCGCGTTCGGGGGCAAGCCGGACCTGGTGGTGTCCGGGATCAACGCGGGGATGAACACGGGCCACTCGGTGATCCACTCGGGCACGGTGGGGGCGGCGCTGACGGCGCGCACCTTCGGCAGCCGCGGGCTGGCCGTCAGTTTGGCGCCGTCGGACCCCTGGCGGTGGGGGACGGCGGTGGAGGTCGCGGCGAGCATCGTGGCCTGGCTGCTGGCCCGGCCGGGCGGCTCGCTGGTGCTGAACGTGAACGTGCCGGCGCGGGCGATGGACGAGGTGGCGGGCGTGACCTGGGCCCCGCTGGACGAGTTCGGCTACTTCCGCGTGGCGACGACGAACGAGGCGGACGCGCGGCTGTCGTTCCAGGTCGGTGCGCCGGACTCGGGGCGCGATCCGGCGTGCGACACCTCGCGGTGCCTGGACGGGTTCGTCACGCTGACGCCTTTGTCCACCGTGGAATCCGACAGCGTGGACTGGATCCCCGCCAGCGAGGTGTGCCCGGTGTGCTGAGAGGGCGGGGCGTCGGTTAGGATCTCCCCGCGGGCCGTCGTCCGCGGTCGAGGGCCGGGAGGTCGCCGCATGCCGTCCAACCCGGTCGCGTCGTCAGACCCCGCCCCGGCGTTGCGTCGGGAGCTCGGCCTGTTCGGGGCCGTGATGATGGGGCTGGGCTCGATCGTCGGGACCGGGGTGTTCGTCAGCATCGGCGTGGGCGCGGGCGTCGCGGGGCCGTCGGTAATCCTGGCCATCGCGATCGCGGCCGGGGTGGCGGCGTGCAACGCGCTGAGCAGCGCCCAGCTCGCGGCGAGCCACCCCGTCAGCGGGGGGACCTACGAGTACGGCTACCGCTACCTGCGCCCATGGATGGGGTTCGCGGCGGGGTGGATGTTCCTGTGCGCCAAGAGCGCATCGGCGGCCACCGCGGCGATCGGGTTCGCGGGGTACCTGGCCGCGGCGTTGGGTGCGGGGCCGGGGGCGGTCCGGCCGGTCGCGGTCGGCGTGGTCGGCGCGGTGACGGGCGTGTTGCTGTGCGGCGTGCGTCGGAGCAGCGCGGTCAACGGCGTGATCGTGTCGGTGGCGCTGGGGGCGTTGGCGCTGTTCGTGCTGGCGTGCGTGCCGGCCGTGGCGCGCGGCGGGGGCGGGCGGTTTGATCCGTTCTTCGCCGGGCCGGACCCCGCGGCGGGCCTGCTCCACGCCTCGGCCCTGATGTTCGTGGCGTTCACGGGGTACGGGCGCATCGCGACGATGGGCGAGGAGGTCCGCGACCCGCGGCGGACGATCCCGCGGGCCATCGTCGCCACGCTCGTCGTGGCGGCGCTGCTGTACCTGGCGGTGGCGATCGCGGCGGTGGGGGTGTCCGGGGCCGGGGCGCTGGCGTCGGCGGCCGAGTCCACCGCGGCCCCGCTGGAGGCCGCCGCCCGGGCGTCCGGCGTGCGGGGGCTCGACCGCGTGGTGGCGGTGGGGGCGTGCGCGGCCATGCTGGGGGTGCTGCTGAACCTGGTGCTGGGGCTCTCGCGGGTGGTGCTCGCGATGGGCCGGCGGGGCGACCTGCCCGTGTCCGTGGCCCGGGTTTCGCGGCGTTCGACGCCGGCCGTCGCGACGGTCTGCGTCGGCGTGGCGGTGGGGGCGCTGGGCGCGGTCGGGAGCGTGAAGGCGGCGTGGTCGTTCAGCGCGTTCACGGTGCTCGTCTATTACGCGATCACGAACCTGGCGGCCTTGCGACTGCCCGCGGCGGACCGACGATACCCGCGCGTCGTGGCGTGGGCGGGGCTGGCGGCCTGCCTGACGCTGGCGTTCTGGGTCGAGCCCGCGGTCTGGCTCACCGGCCTGGGCGTGCTGGGGGCCGGGCTGCTGTGGCACGCGGCGCGTCGAGGGCGGGTGTCGTGACGCCGGGCCGATGGGGTTTCAGCCCACCCGCTCGTTCTTGGGCTCGCGGCTCATCAGCATGCCGATGCCCTCGACGGGGTCGAGGCCCTCGAAGAGGACGGCGTGGACGGCCCGGGTGATGGGCATGTCGACCTTGTAGCGTTCGGCGAGTTCGACGACGGCGCGGGTGGTCTCGACGCCCTCGACGACGAAGAGGGAGTTGGCCAGGTATTCCTTGAGGCTGGCGCCCTTGCCCAGGGCCTCGCCGCAGGAGCGGTTGCGGCCTTCGGGGGAGAAGCAGGTGGTGGCGAGGTCGCCCGCGCCGGCGACGCCGAAGAAGGTTTCGGTGCGGGCGCCCATGGCGGCGCCGAGGCGGGCGATCTCGGCCAGGCCGCGGGCGAGCAGGGCGGACTTGGCGTTGTGGCCCGCGCCGAGTCCGTCGATGATGCCCGCGGCGATGGCGATGACGTTCTTGGTCGCGCCGGCGAGCTCGACGCCGAGCAGGTCGGGGTTGGTGTAGACCCGCAGCCAGCTGGTGGTGAACAGGGCCTGGATGCGCTCGGCGAAGCCGGGGTGGTCGGACGCGGCGACCATGGTGGCGGGCAGGCAGCGGGCCAGCTCGGTCGCGATGGTCGGGCCGGACAGGCAGCCGAGCGGGCGCGGGCGGGCGTCGGGGTCGTCGGCCAGCGCGTCGGCGATGATCTGGGTGGGGCGGAGGATGGTGCCGATCTCGAGGCCCTTGGCGACGGAGACCACCCCCGCTCCGGGGGGCACGTGGGGGCGGAGGCGGGTCCAGGCCTCGCGGATGAACTGCACGGGGATGGCGGAGACGATCAGGTCGGCCTCTCGGAGGGCCTCGGGGTCGGAGATCGCGACGCGGACGGAGTCGGGCAGCTCGAAGCCGGGCAGGCGGGGCGAGCGCCGGGTCTGGGCGAGGTTGCCGCGTTCGGTCTCGTCGTGTCCCCACATGACGACCTCGGCGCGCGGGGCCGGGCCGCTGACGGGGTCGGGCCGGGCGAGGACGCCGGCGCAGACGAGGCCCATCTGGCCGACGCCGAGGACGGCCACCCGGGGGACGTTGGGGTCTTTGGCCTTGGCGGGTCGCTGCGGCACGGGGTTCTCCGTGGGGGCCGGGTCTGAACCGGCGGGGTCGGATCACCGTAAGGGTAGCGGCAGGGACCGGCGGTCCGCCCGGCGCGGCGTCGGCCCGTTCTTTCCTATGCTTGCACCCCTCCGGGTCCTGGACCCGGTCCGACGCCCGCCGGGGTGTTCCCCGGCCACCGCGCGACGCGCGACGAGGTTCGACCCGATGGCCAACGCCCGTCACGACCACGCCCATCATCACGAGGACCATGCCCACCCCCCCGCGGCGCTCGCGGCGCACACCCACGCGCCGGTGGACTGCTGCTCGCACCACGACGTGAACATCGAGCGGTATCTGGGCTTCTACATGATCGGCGGCGTGCTGGCGCTGGTGTCGCTCATCGCGGACCAGGCCGGCATCACCAACCCCCTGGTCGCGGCGTTGCCCGCGGCGCTGGCGGCGATCCTGCTGGGCAGCCACCTGTTCCTGGCGGCGGTCCGGGAGATCCTGGACAAGCGGGTGTCGTCGAGCTCGCTGGCCGCGCTGGCGATCATCGCGGCGATGGCGGTGGGCAACTACGGCACGGCGGCGTTCCTGGCCTTCATCCTGCTGGTGGCCGACCAGATCGTCCGGCGCACGGCGTCGGGCGCGCAGCGGGCCATCGAGCAGCTCGTCCGCCTGACCCCGACGGAGGCCCGCGTGGTCGACCCGGACGGCACGGAGCGGACGCTGCCGGTCGCCGAGGTGCGCCCGGGCATGACCGTGCGTGTGCGTCCCGGCGAGAACCTGCCGGTGGACGGTCGCGTGCTGACCGGCCAGTCGAGCATCAACCAGGCCTCCCTGACCGGCGAGGCGATGCCGGTCGAGGTGCAGGTCGGCAGCGACGTGTACGCGGGCACGACCAACCTGACCGGCGCGGTGGACGTGCAGGTCACCGCGGCGGGCGCTGACACGACGATCGGCAAGGTCTCGAACCTGATCCGCGAGGCGGAGAGCACCCGCACGCCCCGCCAGCTGCTCATCGAGCAGGTGGCGAAGTTCTACGTGCCGGTGGCCATCGCGGTCGCGGGCATCGTGTTCTTCTTCAACGCCCGTTCGCCGGACGTGGCGGTGCGCGACACCGCGGCGCTCAAGGCGGTGACGGTGCTGGTGGTCACCTGCCCGACCGCGCTGCTGCTGTCCAGCCCGTCGGCGATGGTCGCGGCGTTCGCCGCCGCCGCCCGCCTGGGCGTGATGATCAAGCGGACCGAGTTCCTCGAGTCGGCCGCCACGGTGGACGCCGTGGTCATGGACAAGACGGGCACCCTGACGACCGGGCGGTTCGAGGTCTCCCGCCTGGCCCCGGCCGAGGGCGTGGAGGGGGCCGAGCTGCTGCGAGCGGCGGCGTCGGCCGAGTCGCACTCGAACCACCCGCTGGCGCTGTCGATCCTGCGCACGGCCGAGCAGGCCCGGATCTCGGTGGACAACCGCGGCGAGTACGAGGAGGTCCACGGCGCGGGCGTGAAGGCCCGGACGGGTCTGGGCTCGCTGGTCGCGGGCCGGGGCAACTGGATCAAGTCGCAGTTCCCGCAGGCCGCGTCGCAGGTGGCGTCGGTCGAGGCCCGCATCGAGGGCATGTCGGGCGTTCACGTGGTCCGCGACGGGCGCTACCTGGGGGCGGTCGGCCTGGAGGACAAGGTCCGCCCGAACGCCAAGTCGGTCGTCGAGCGTCTGCGCGAGATCGGCGTGCGCACGGTGGCCATCTTCACCGGCGACCGGCTCAGCGTGGGCAAGCGCGTGGGCCTGGCGACCGGCGTGGACATGGTCGAGGCCGAGTGCCTGCCCGAGGAGAAGCACGAGCTGGTCAAGCAGCTCAACGCCGACGGCTACCGGGTGATGATGGTCGGCGACGGCATCAACGACGGCCCGGCCCTGGCCGAGGCCGACGTCGGCGTGGCGATGGGCCTGTCCGGCTCGGACATCGCGGCCAACTCGGCCGGCGTGGCGCTGATGACCGACGAGCTCAACCGCCTGCCGTTCCTGATGGAGCTGGCGCGGCGGACGCGCGTGATCGTCGGCCAGAACATCGCCGTGTCCGTGCTGATGGCCATCGTCGGCCTGGCGCTGGCGGCGTCGGGCGTGTTCATCGAGGTCGGCGGCGCCAGCCTGGGCGTGGGCGCGGCGGCGATGCTGCACTTCCTGCCCGACGTGTTCGTGATCGGCAACTCGTTCCGCCTGTTCCGCTTCGGCGAGGACTTCCTCGAGGCCGAGACGATCGCCCGGGAGCAGGCCGAGGCCGCGGCGCGGCGCGTCCGGCGCGAGGCGTCCGTGCGGAACCTGGCCGCCGAGCCGGCCTGACCGGACCGCGATCAAGGATTTCCGAGCCCCGGGCGCGTCCCGGGGCTTTTTTTCGTCTTGCGGGTGTCGGGGCGAGCCGGGCGGAACGCCAGGGCGTGTTTATCCTAATCACAGCCCGCAAGGAGGCCCTATGCGCTCGTGGATCCGTGTCGCCGCCGCCGTCGTTCTCGCGTCCGCCCCCGTCTCGCTGGGGGCACAGCCGCGCCCGCAGGAGCCGGGGCCGGACGTGCCGTACCGGGCGGAGCCGGTGGTGGTGGAGGTGGTGGAGGAGGGCGGGTCGCACACGCTGGCGGGGACGATCACGCTGCCCGACCCGGCGAAGTGGGGGGACGGCCCGTACCCCGGCGCGGTGCTCATCACGGGTTCGGGGCCGCAGAACCGCGATTCGGAGATGCTGGGCCACAAGCCGTTCCTGGTGCTGGCCGACCGGCTGACGCGCGCGGGCATCGCGGTGCTGCGTTACGACGACCGGGGCGTGGGCGAGTCCACGGGCGACTTCGGCGGGGGGGGCATCGCGGGCTTCGTGCGCGACGCGGCGGCGGCCGCCACGGCGCTGCGGGCCCACCCCGCGGTGGACCCCGCCCGCGTGGGGCTGATCGGGCACTCCGAGGGCGGCACGGTCGGGCCCAAGGTGGCGGGCGAGCAGCCGGAGACGGCCTTCGTGGTGCTGCTCGCGGCGATGGGCATCTCCGGGACGGACACCCTGATCTTCCAGTCCGAGACGGCGTACCGGCAGGTCGGGCGGGACCCGGCGTGGCTCGAGGCCAACAGCCGCGTGCGCCGGGCGGTGTTCGGGGCGCTGCGTGACGGGGCGGACGAGGAGGCCATGCGCCCGCTCGTCCGGGCGTGGGTCGAGCAGGAGATGGACTACCTGGCCGACGAGGCGGGGCGCGAGCGGGCCGTGGCGACGCTGATGAACCAGTTCGTCACGCCCTGGTTCCGCCAGTTCGTCTCGGTCGATCCGCCGGCGGACCTGCGCCGGGTGTCGGCCCCCGTGCTGGCGCTGTGCGGCACGCTGGACATGCAGGTGCCCGCCGACCTGAACCTGCCCGCGATCGAGAAGGCCCTGGCCGAGGGCCCGTGCCCGTCGGCGACGATCGTCCGCCTGCCGGGGCTCAACCACCTGTTCCAGCCCGCGAAGACCGGTCTGATGGGCGAGTACGGCGCGATCGAGATCACCTTCGACGAGGCCACGATGGGGCTGGTGGCGGGGTGGATCCGCGGCGTGGTCGCCGGCCGGGGGGAGTGAGGGTCAGAGCAGCGTGCCGCGGAGCAGCAGCAGGGCGAAGGCGAAGTAGATCGTCAGCCCGGACACGTCCATGATGGTCGCGACGAGGGGCGCGGACGACGCCGCGGGGTCCAGGCCCAGGCGTTGGAGGACGAGGGGCAGCATCGAGCCCATCAGGGTGCCCCAGAGGACGATGGCCTGCACGGCCCCGCCCACGGTCAGCGCCAGGGGCAGGGTGTAGGGGGTGTCGATGAAGCCGACCCAGCCCAGGCCCAGCACGGTCGCCACGCCGAGCAGGCCCAGGATGGCGCCCAGGGCCAGGCCCGTGACGAGCTCCTTGCGGCAGATGCGCCACCAGTCGGACAGGCCGACCTCCTCGACCGCGATGGCCCGCACCAGCAGCGAGGCGGCCTGGGTGCCGGTGTTGCCCCCGGACGCGATGATGAGCGGCACGAACACCGCCAGCACGACGGCGCGGTTGAGGTGCTCCTCGAAGCCGCTCATCACCCCGATGGTGAGGATCTGCATGAGGAACAGCCCGGCCAGCCAGCCGCCGCGTTTGCGGAGCATGCTCGCGAGCGAGGTCTCGGTGTAGGGCAGGTCGAGGGCCGCCATGCCGCCGAGCATCTGCACGTCCTCGGTGAACTCCTCCTCGGCGACGTCGGCGACGTCGTCGACCGTGACGATGCCGACCAGCAGGCCCAGGGAGTCGATGACCGGCAGGGCGGTTCGGTCGTAGCGGGACATTTTGCGGACGGCCTCCTCGCGGTCCTCGTCGGCGCGGAGGGAGACGAACTCGTTGTCCATCAGGTCCGTGATGGGCGTCTCGGGGTCGGCCAGCAGCAGGCGGCGGAGGTGGATGTCGTCGAGCAGGGCGCCCTCGCGGTCGACCACGTAGACCCAGTGGATGGTCTCCGCGTCGTGCCCGTAGCGTCGGATGTGGTTGAGCGCCTGGGCGACCGTCCAGTCCGGGCGGATGCGCACGTAGTCCGGCGTCATGAGCCGGCCGACGGACTCGGCATCGTACCCGAGGATCGCCTGCGTGATGCGGCGGTTGGTCGGGCTGAAGCGCTCCATGAGCTGGCCGGCGACCTCGACGGGCAGCTCGTCGAGCACGGCGGCCCGGTCGTCCGGGTCCATCGACTCGACCAGGCGGGCGGCCCGCTCGTCGCCGAGCTCGGCCAGCAGGTGCTCCTGCGACTCGCCGGACAGCTCGGCGAAGGCCACCGCCGCCAGGGACCGGGGCAGCACGCGGAAGGCGACCGCGGCCTCCTCGGGTTCGAGGGAGTCCACGAGGTCCGCCACGTCGGCCGGTTCGAGGTTGGAGAGGGCGTCGCGGATCTGCCGGAAGGCCCGCTGGGCGATCAGCGCCCGCAGCTCCGGTTCCAGCAGGTGGGTGGTCGGCGAGCCCATGCGGCGGGATGGTACGCGGACGGGGTTCGGGAGCCGGGGTCCGGCCGGTCGCGGGCGGTTACTCGGCGTACCCGTCCGGGTGGGCGTTCATCCACGACCACGCGGTGGCGACGATCTCGTCGACGTCAGTGACGGCCGCGTTCCAGCCGAGCTCGCGCCGGATGCGGGTCGGGTCGTTGTACAGGGCGATGGCGTCGCCCGGGCGCCGGCCGGACTCGGTCACGGCGAAGTCCCGGCCGGTGACGCGGCGGACGGCGTCGAGGATCTCGCGCACGGAGTAGCCCTTGCCGATGCCGACGTTGAAAGCCTCGGCCCGGCCGGGTTGGACGCGCTCGGCGGCGCGGACGTGGGCGTCGATCAGGTCCTCCACGTGGACGTAGTCGCGCACGCAGGTGCCGTCGGGGGTGGGGTAGTCGGCGCCGAAGATCGACATGCCGGGGCGTTTGCCCTGCGCGGCCTGGATGGCCACGGGGATGAGGTGGGTCTCGGGGGTGTGGTCCTCGCCGAGCAGGCCGGAGCGGTCGCAGCCGGCCACGTTGAAGTAGCGCAGCATGGTCAGGGCGAGCGGGTTGCCCGCGTCCGCCCGGCGCCGGGCGTAGTCCAGCAGGACGTGCTCGAGGTGCAGCTTGGTGCGCCCGTAGGGCGAGGTGGGGTGCTGCGGGCAGTGCTCGGGGACGGGGACCATGCCCTCGGGTGGGTCGCCGTAGGTGGCACATGAGGAGGAGAAGATGAAGCGCTCGACGCCGCGCCCGCCCCGGGCGGCGTCCAGGGCCTCGAGCATGGTGATGGCCGCGCCCACGTTGTTGCGGTAGTACCAGAGTGGCTGCTCGACCGACTCGCCGACGTAGGCGACGGCCCCGAAGTGCATGACGGTGTCGATCTCGTGCGTCTCGGCGGCGTCGCGGACGGCGCCGGCGTCGCCCAGGTCGGCGTGGATGAAGGTGAAGCGGTCGGGGTGGCGGGCGGCCAGGGCGGCCATGGGGGTCCGGTGGCCGCGGAAGAGCGAGTCGAGGGCCACGACGTGGTGGCCGTCCCGGAGCAGGCGCTGGCAAGCGTGCGACCCGATGTACCCCGCCCCGCCCGTCACCAACACCCGCATGCGTCCGCTCCTTGTCCTTTGCCGGGCCGTCCGCCGGGCGTTCCGCCGGGCCCGCGTCCGGTCGGGACCATACGCCGCCGCGGCGTCCGGCGCGTGGGCCCCATAGGATCTGACGGGACGGACCCCACGCCCCAGACGACGACAGGAGCCGTCCGGATGGCCGACACGTTCACCTCGGATTTCAAGCGTTTCTTCGGGCGGGGTCTGGCGATCCTGCTGCCGACGATCGTGACGCTGTGGATCCTGTGGCAGGCGTTCAGCTTCGTATACGTCAACGTGGCCGAGCCGATCAACCGGGCGACGCGGGTGACGGTGCTGTGGGTGGTGCCGCAGATCTACAAGCCCGGGAGCGAGCCCGAGTGGTACCAGATCACGCCGGAGGAGATCGCCCAGGCGAAGTCGACGGACCGGTTCCGGGCGTCGGCGCCGGACGCGGCGATCGTGCGCGAGCTGCGCCGGGAGTGGCTGCGCCGGTACTGGGACCAGCGGTGGTGGCTGAACCTGACGGGCTTCGGGGTCGCGATCCTGCTGATCTACCTGGCGGGGCTGCTGCTGAGCAACTTCTTCGGCCGGACGATCTACCACCGGATCGAGCGTCTGATCGCGGCGATCCCGGGCTTCAAGCAGGTCTACCCGCACGTCAAGCAGGTCGTGGACCTGATCATGGGCGAGAAGAAGATGGCCTTCTCAAAGGTGGTGCTGGTCGAGTACCCCTCGCGGGGCATCTGGACGCTGGGGTTCCTGACCGGCAACTCGCTGCGCGCGATCGACGGCCCGGCGGGGGGGGCGGTGGTGACGGTGTTCATCCCGACCTCGCCCACGCCGTTCACGGGCTTCACGATCAACGTGCTCGCCGAGCGGGCCATCGAGGTGGACGTGTCGATGGAGGAGGCGCTGCGGTTCGTCATCACGGCGGGCGTGCTGACGCCGGAGTCCGCGGCGCTCGCCGGCCGGCCCGTCGCGGGGGTCCCGTCGGTGCGGGCGAAGGACGCCGCGGCGGCCGCGGCGAAAGTCCGCGCGGACCTGACCCTGACCGAGAGCCCGGAGGTTGATCCGGGGCTGGCGACGGGCCCGGTCGCGTCGGGCGGACCCGAACCGGACCCGGACGGACGGGGCGCTTAGACTGTGTTCGGAGCGGCCCGGCCCCGGCCGGCCCGCGGAAGGAGGATTGGCATGGAGATCACCGTGGTGGGTCGGCACATGGATGTCACGGACCCCATCCGTCAGCACGCCGAGCAGAAGATCGCCAAGCTGGACAAGTACCAGGACCAGGTGATCCGGTGCGACGTGACCGTGTCGCGTGAGGCCTCGGGCAAGGAGCTGTTCTCCGCCGAAGTGATCTTCTCCGTCCGGAACCACCCCGAGATCATCGGCAAGGCCCAGGGCCAAGACCTGTACGCCCTGATCGACGAGGCGGTGACCAAGGCCGGCCGTCAGTTGCACGATTTCAAGGAACGGCTCAAGCTCGAGCACCGGTGAGGCGAGGACGCGGATGAAGCTGACCGACATCGTTCACCCCGACGCGATCGTGCCCCAGCTCCAGGCGAGGGAGCGCGACGACGCGATCCGCGAGCTCGTGACCGCCCTCATCACCTCGGGGGCGGTCGAGGCCGAGGCGGTCCCGGCGCTGGTCGAGCGTCTGCTGGAGCGCGAGCGCAAGGGCTCGACGGGCTTCGGGCGGGGCGTGGCCGTGCCGCACGTCAAGCACCGCTCGGTGACGGCCATCCGCGCCGCGGTGGGCATCTCCCCGGCCGGGATCGACTTCAACGCGCTGGACAAGCAGCCGGTCTACACCATCTTCCTGCTGCTCAGCCCGGAGGACCGCCCGGAGGAGCACCTGCAGGCGATGGAGACGATCTTCAAGAATCTTTCCAAGGACACGTTCCGCCGCTTCCTGCGCCAGTCTTCGAGCGCGGAGGCCGTGATCGGCCTGCTGGACGAGGCCGACCACCAGCAACTCGGGGGATGACGGCGCATCTTCCCACAGCGGAGCACGCCTTGCCGGACACGCGGTCGGCCAGAGTGACCATCACGAACAAGTACGGGCTGCACGCGCGCCCCGCGACGGACTTCGTCACGATCGCCCAGGGTTTCAAGTCCGAGGTGCAGGTCCGTTGCAACGACTCCGAGGCCGACGGCAAGTCGATCATGGAGCTGATGATGCTCGCGGCGACCAACGGCACGGAGATCGAGATCCGCTGCGTCGGCGAGGACGCCGAGCCCTGCCTGAGCCGCCTGGTCGCCCTGGTGTCCCGGGGCTTCGACGAGGAGGACTGACCGTGGGCGCGCCCGCACCCCGCCACGCCGCGCCGCCGATCGACGGGGCTTTGCTCGCGCTCTTGCGCTGCCCGGTCACGGGCGAGCCGCTGGAGCGTGACGGCGACCGGCTGCGCACGCCGTCAGGCCGGGCGTACCCGGTGGTGGACGGGATCGCGGTGCTGACGCCGGACGCTCAGGCGACCGGCGCCGGCTCGGCCGGCACGTCCTGACGCCGGATCGACGCGCCGACGGAGGCCAGGCGGTCCTCCAGGCGCTCGTAGCCCCGGTCGATGTGGTACACGCGGTTGATGGTCGTGACGCCCTCGGCGGCCAGGGCGGCCAGCACGAGCCCGGCCGAGGCGCGCAGGTCCGAGGCCATCACCGGGGCCCCGGTCAGTCGCTCGACGCCGCTGGCGACGACGGTCGCGCCCTGGCGGACGAGGTGGGCGCCCATGCGCTGCATCTCGGCCACGTGCAGGAAGCGCTCGGGGAAGATCTTTTCGGTGATGACGCTGTCGCCCTCGGCCAGGCACAGAAGTGCCATGAACTGCGCCTGCAGGTCGGTGGGGAACCCGGGGTGCGGCTGGGTGGTGATCTGGGCGGGGCGGAGCGGGCCGGTGCGGGTGACGCGGCAGACGCGGCGCATCGGGTCGTCCGCCGAGCCGACGGCGTCCACGGACACCCCCATGCCCTGCAGGGTGTCGGTCGCGGCCATGAGCGCATCGAGCGGGCAGTTGTGCAGGGCCAGGTCGCCCCCGGTGATCGCCGCGGCGCACATGAGCGTGCCCGCTTCGATGCGGTCCGGGATGACGGCGTGGTCCACGCCCCCGAGCTCCTCGACGCCCCGCACGGTGATCCGCGGCGAGCCGGCCCCCTCGACGCGCGCCCCCATCGCGTTGAGCATGTTGGCCAGGTCGACGATCTCCGGCTCGCAGGCGGCGCACTCGATGACCGTGGTGCCCCGGGCGAGGGTGGCGGCGGACATCACGTTGGCGGTGCCCAGGACGGTCGAGCCGTTGGGCCCGCCGAGGAACATGGTGGCCCCGCGGAGGCGTCCGCCGGGGGCCTCCGCGATGATGTCGCCCCCGTCGAGCGTGATTTTGGCCCCCAGGGCCTCTAGGCCGCGGACGTGCAGGTCGACCGGGCGCTGGCCGATGGCGCAGCCCCCGGGCAGGGACACCCGCGCCCGCCCGCGCCGGGCGAGGAGGGGGCCGAGCACGCAGATGCTGGCGCGCATGGTCCGCACGATGTCGTAGCGGGCGTGGTCGGGCGCCGCGTCGATGGCCTGCAGGGCCAGGACCGGGCGGCCCTTGGCGTCGGTCTCCCGGGCGATCATCACGCCCAGCTCGCCCAGCAGGCGGACCATGTTCCGAACGTCGGAGAGGTCGGGCACGTCGCGGAGGACGACCTGCTGGTCGGTCAGAAGGACCGCCGCCATGATGGGCAGGGCGGAGTTCTTCGAGCCGTTGACGCGGATCCGTCCCCCGAGTTTCCGCCCGCCCTCGATCACAAACGCGTCCATGCGGGCCTCCTCGCTCGAATCCTACCAACCGCGGGGTTTTCGGACGCGGCTCCCCGGTTCCGGGGCCCGCGTCGGCCTCCGGCGGCGACCGGCATCATCGGCTCGCGCCGCGCCGACGCGCCAGCCCGCACGACCGGACGCGGCCGCCCCTGTTTCCCCGTTGGACCGGCTGGCGGGGCGGCGGGGCGTATCTGACCGTCTGGGCCGAGGGTCCGCCGGGATTCCGCCAAGGTGGCGGGGGCGCGGGCCGGGATCTCAAGGCTCGGGAGCACGGACGTGGCTCAGTTCAACACACCCTTCTCGCCCGGCGAACTCCGCCCCGACGGGGCGCTGGAGCACGGTCTGCTCGAGGGCAACCCCGGGCAGGGCAACCGGCTCGTGCCCGTCCTGCTCGTGGCGGCCATCGCCGCTTCCGGCCTCTCGATGCTCTTTTCGATCGGCACCGCCGTGGCGTCGGCCCGGTCCGCGGGCCCGGAAGCTCCTGCGGTGACGGTGGACCGGTTCGAGTGACGCGTTTTGACACCGCCCCCCGCGCCGTTCGCCCGGTGGGCGTTTTCGCGATGGCTTCCGCCACGCAACCCGCCGGCCGGGAAAGCCGCGGGAGCCTTGCACGGGCCGGCCGAGGCCGGATGAGGAGGACAGGCATGCAGTTCAGCGATACCAACCGACTTCTGGCCGCCGCGGGCGCGGCGGGCCTGATGCTCTTCTGCGGCGCGCCGGCCCTGGCGGGCGACCCGCCGCAGACCATCACCCTCCAGGGCGTGATCCGCGACTTCAAGGATCGCAACGCCAACGGGGGGCACCCGGACTTCCAGCGCCAGCCGTCGGGGGGCTTCGCCCACTACGTGGGCATGGTCGCCGATGAGCTCGACTCCCAGGGCAAGCCGGTGTTCGCGTCCCAGGGGTACAAGCTCCAGAGCAACTGGCGGGACGCCCAGAACCGCAACATGATCCCGCCGCGGTCCTACATCGACACGCGCCCCGGCGACCAGTCCGGGTCCATCGCCCGCACCACGGGCGGCGCCCTCACCGACGCGAACAACTTCTCGCAGTGGTTCCGGGACGTCCGCGGCGTGAACGTCTCGGCGCCCCTGGACATCACGCTCACCCGCAGCGCCAACGGCACCTACGTGTTCGACGACAAGATCGACCCGGTCTTCAAGACCCGCGGCGGCTTCTTCCCCATCAACAACGAGCTGTACGGCAACTACGCCAGCACCAACAAGAACTTCCACTTCACCTTCGAGCTCCAGACCGAGTTCACCTACCACGCCAACCGCGGCCTGACCTTCACCTTCATCGGTGACGACGACGTCTGGGTGTACATCGACGGCAAGCTCGTCATCGACATCGGCGGCGTGCACTCGGCCGTGAGCCAGACGATCGAGCTCGACCGCCTCAACTGGCTCGAGGACGGCCGGACCTACACGCTCAGCTTCTTCTTCGCCGAGCGTCACACGACCGAGTCGAACTTCCGCATCGAGACGACCCTCGAGCTGCGGACCGTCCAGCTCCCGCCCACCGCGGCGCTTTACGACTGATCCCCGCGGCGCCGCGGCCGACCGGCCGCGGTCGCCTCTTCCGCGCGCACGAGCCCGGCCCCGCCGGACGAACCTTCTCCCGAGTTTCGCATGCCCGTGTGTTGGTGCGAGGCCGGCCCGTGTGTCGCGGGCCGGCCTCCTCCGTTCGTTCACCAGCCGTGGTGAGGGTGCCGGTTCCGCGCCGGCGGGTCGCGCCGGCGGTCCGGGAGCACGAACCGCTCCGGCGTGCGCGAGGTGCGGGCGGATCGGGCGTACCGCCAGTCCGGCCGGGGCTCCGCGGCCCAGCCCAGGCGGTCGGGCACGGCTTCGCCGGAACGGGCGCCGATGACGGCGTCGCGCCGCGTCGCCTCCGGCGGGTCGTCGGCCCGGAAGGCCGTCCCGCCGAGCACCATCACGCCGGGGTCGGCCCCGATGGCCGCCCGGCTCGATCGGGAAAACACCTGGGGCGCCTCGTGCGGCCCGGCGTCCCAGTGCCAGGCCCGCTCCTCGGCCGCGCAGCCGGTCAGCAGGCCCAGCCCGAGGGCGAGGGCGATCCGGAAGCCCGGGCGGCGTTCTTGTCTTGGAGTTCCACGCACCCGTTCATCATGCCCCCGACTGCCCGGACGTGCGAGCGAAATCCGCGCTGGAGTCCCCGGATCGCGCCCGGCGGCACCCCGTTGCGGTGTTGATCGGACCCTGCCCGGCCCGTCAGGGGCGCCGCGGGCCGAAGAGCCGGGCGATCCGCTCGGCGCTCAGGGCCAGCCGGTCGGCCCCGCCGGCCACGCGTCCCGACTCGACCGCCCCGGCCAGGGCCCGGGCGAGGGGCAGGGCCGCCCCCGGGCGCACCCGCCCCGGCATGTTCGCCCCGTCGAGAAGCACGTCCGCCCCGGCGTCCAGGGCCAGGGCCATCGCGTCGGCCGGGTCGAAGCGCTCGGTGATGGCGCCCATGTCCAGGGAATCGGTCACGACGACGCCCTCGAACCCCAGCCGCGCGCGGAGGAGGCCGCCGGTGTGGGCCCGGGAGAGCGAGGCCGGCAGGTGCGGGTCGATGCCGCGGTGCATCAGGTGGCCGGTCATCACCGCGACGCGGTCGCCGTGCTCGGCCAGGACGCGCTCGAACACCGCGAGCTCGTCGTGTTCGCGGTAGGTGCCCGTCACGTCGGCCAGCCCCTCGTGGGTGTCGGTGTGGGTCGAGCCGTGGCCTGGGAAGTGCTTGACGCAGCAGCGCACCCCGACCCGGGCCGATTCCTCGATCCACACGCTCGCGCACGCCGCGGCGGCGGCGGGGTCGCGCCCGAACGCCCGGTCCTTGCGCGCGATGACGGGGCAGTCAGGGTCGATCGCCAGGTCCAGGCAGGGCGCGAAGTTCAGGTCGATGCCGAGGTCGGCGAGCTGTCGCGCCTGGGAGCGGGCCTGGGCCCGCTGGCTGTGGGGGTCCATCCGCCCGAACAGCGCGGCGGACACGTGGGGCTCGAAGCCGCGTTCCGGGCGCAGGCGTGCGACCTGCCCGCCCTCCTGGTCGATCGCGACGATCAGGCCGGACCCGAGCTCCGAGCGCAGGTCGCTCACCAGCCGGCGGAGCTGCTCGGGGTGGTGCACGTTGCGCTCGCCGCCCTCGCCCAGGTCGGTCGCGAAGAGCACGACGCCCCCGACGCGTGCGGCCCGGCAGGCGGCCACGTCCTCGCGGGTGCGCGGATCGTCCATCGATCCCCCGCGCACGCCGACCATCAGCACCCGGCCGCACAGATCCAGCAGGGTCATGGGCGGTCCCCGATCACTGCGCGGAGGGCGCCGCCCGCCCCGGCGAGCATCCGGTCGGCCTCGTCGGGTCCGACGCCCAGCGCGCCCATCACCGCGGCGGTGCGCGCCCGGCCGCCGGCGCGGTCGAGCAGATCGAACGCCTCCTCCCGGTCCACGGCGCAGATCGCCGAGACGATCCGGGCCGCGCGGTCGCGGAGCTTGTCGTTGGTGGCGCGCAGGTCGACCATCAGGTCGCCGTAGACCTTGCCCAATCGGACCATGGCGGCGGTGCTGATCATGTTGAGGACCATCTTGGTCGCGGTGCCCGCCTTCATCCGGGTCGACCCGGCGATGACCTCCGGGCCGGTTTCGACGGCGATCAGCACGTCGCACCACGCCGGCCGGTCGATGGGCGTGCAGGTCAGCAGCCCCGTCGCCGCCCCGGCGGACTTGGCGTGGGCGACGCCGCCCAGCACGTACGGCGTGGTGCCGCCCGCGGCGATGCCGAGCACGGCGTCGCCGGGCCCGATTTGCATCGCGTCGAGTTCGGCGTGGGCGCCGGATGGGTCGTCCTCGCGGTGCTCGGAGGACCGGCGCAGGGCGGCGTCGCCCCCGGCGATCAACCCAACGACCATCGCGGGGTCGGTCTGGAAAGTCGGCGGGCACTCCGAGGCGTCGAGGACGCCGAGCCGGCCCGAGGTGCCCGCCCCCAGGTAGACGAGCCGGCCGCCGCGCGCCAGACGGTTCGCGGCGAGCTCCACGAAGGCCCCGATCTCACCGAGCCGGGCCCGGACGGCGGGGGCGACCTCGTGGTCGGCACGCGAGATCGCCTGCAGGATTTCCCCAGTGTCCATGGCGTCCAGACGCGGGGGATCGTCCGCCCGTCGCTCGGTAAGAACCCAGGCGCGGTCCGGCGGTCGCCGGGCTGGCGCGTGCGGTGTCGGGGGACGGTCCGTCATCCTGCCGGAAGGGTATGGACCCCGCGCGCCCGGGGCGGTTCGCGTCGGGCCCGCTTCCGGCGGGGCAAAATTCATCATGGGGGCTGTTACGGCGGTGGGAATTCCGGTATGCTCGCGCCCGATAGCCCGGCGACGGGCTTCCGACCGGCGGGGGCGCCCGAGTCGTCAAGACGGAAAGTTGATCCGTCGTGCAGCAGCGCGGCGCCGCCCGGCCGCACCGGCGGCGTCGCCGCCTGACACCCACACGAGGAGCAGATGACATGACGAAGACAAGCGCACTGGGTCTGATGAGCGCGGCCGGTCTGGCCGCCGTCGTCGGCGCCGCCGCGGGGAACAGCGTCGACCGCACCGACGTGTTCCTCGAGCCGGCCCACATGCTCGTGCCCGAGGAGGAGGCCGGGTACGTCTACTTGAACATGGCGACCGGCGAGAAGATCTTCACCCCGGTCACCGACCTGACCCGGCCCCGCGGCGGTTCGACCGCCCCCGAGGTCTGGATCGCCGACAACCGCCTTCCCTGCGCCAACTTCGGCCAGACCGGCGGCACCTCGGGCCTGATCGACGACATCGACGCGACCAACGACTGGGCCACCGGCTCGGTCGTGCTGCACTGGGGCGACATCCCGGCCGACACCGTGATCGACTCCGTCCAGGTCCGCTACTCGACCCGCCACGTGGACGTCGACGCCGACGGCGACGGCGCCGCGGACGGCGTCGTGGGCTTCGGCTGCGAGTGGGGCTGGGTCGAGGGCGACAACGGCTTCAACAGCTGCCTGACCCGCACGCCGCTGGTCAGCCTGACCATCTACGACCTGCCCGGCCGCACCACCGGCGGCACCGCCCTGTCCGTGTACGTGTACACCGTGGACCTCGCCGCCAACGACCTCAGCTTCGAGATCGGCGACACGGACGGCGACCCGCAGGGCGCCTCCATCCACAACCCCTTCTTCGGGGCGAGCCTGGACGCCGACCTGGACTTCGACGGTCTGGTCGACTTCGGGTACTACCAGCGCTTCTTCCAGCCCGGCACGACCGACTTCGACGGTGACGGCACGCCCGACGGCGACCCCGCCGCCGCGGCCGACTGCGGCAACTCGCTGGTCGCCCCCCGCGGCCCGGCCATCCCGAACCCGGCCGGCCCCGCCGACAGCTACATCATCTCGCCGATCGATCCCCTGCCCAACGGCCAAGGCATGGAGGACCGTTTCGACCGCTTCCTGGTCGAAGGGGACTTCTGGAACTCCGTCGGCACGTACTACTACGGCGGCATGAGCTGCGACTCGGACGGCGACGGCACCAACGGCCCGTACCGCTCCTACGCCCAGTTCTGGCACGTCATGTTCGGCCCGCCGGCCGACGCGCCCTGCCGTGTGGACGTCAACGGCGACGGCCTGGTGAACTTCTTCGACATCTCGGCGTTCATCGCCCGCTTCAACGCCCAGGACCCGTCCGCGGACTTCTTCCCGGTGTCCGGCGGTGACGGCATGTTCAACTTCTTCGACATCTCGACGTTCGTCGGCGAGTTCAACGCCGGCTGCCCGTGATCTTCCGCCCGGCCCGCGCTGCCGCGCGGGCCGGGCTTTCATCCGAGCCAGGATCTTGTCGGGAGCTGCGGCGCCGGGTTCTCCGGCGACCGCGGACGGGGTGAACGCCCCTCGCTGGCGGCTCGGCTGCCCCAACAACACGCCCGGGAGGGCTCGAACCTCCGACCTGCGGTTTAGGAAACCGCCGCTCTATCCGGCTGAGCTACGGGCGCACGGGGCCATTGTAGGGCCCGGCGGTTCTTTTGCGCCTTTGGCGGGATGGGGGTTGCTCCGGCGGGGTCGGAACCCCTAGAATATTTCTGGAAATACGAAACCGCCCGGTATCGGGGCCCGGAAAGACCAGGTGACAGGCCGGATCTCTCTCATCCGCGCCCTGACAGTCCGGCCCGGGAGACCGGGCCGGACGAGCTGAGCCGTTTAGACGCGCATGGGGCCCCGCCCGAGCGTTTCGGGCCTCGCTCCCGCGAAGGAGTTTCGAGATGTCGAACAGCACTTTCCTCGCGACTTGCCTCATCGTGGCCGCCGGCGGTGTCGCCTCGGCCGGGCCCGCGCACCTGTTCGTGAACGCCGCCACGGGCGAGGTCATCGCGACCACGGGGGCGGCCCCGCGCGGGGCGGCCCTGGAGCCGGTCTGGACGCTCGGCGCCCAGCCGTGCAACGGCCAGGTCTCCATGATCGTCGCCGACGATCCCGCCGACCCGGACCGCTTCGGTCTGATCCACATGGACTGGGGCGACGTGGCGTCCGACACCACCGTATCCGTCGCGCAGATCGGCATCGCCACCGGGTACGACGACGAGGACGCCGACGGCGACGGGCTCGCGGACGGCGTGCCCGGCCTCGGCGTGCGCCTGGCCTTCTACTCCGGCGAGAACGGCGGCGGCTCCTCGACCGAGGTCGGTTCCGTCACGCTGATGGACCTGCCCGGCAACACCTCGGGCATGGTCGAGCCGTACGTCCTGACCGTCGATCTGTCCGGGGTGGGCTCGCCCGACGGCGTGCCGCTGGGATCGACCGACACGGACGGCGACGGCCTGGCGGACTTCGGGTACTCCCTCGAGTACATCCACCCGCTGACGGACCAGCACCCGCCGCGGGCGGCCTACCTGCTGCTGGGCGCGCCCGAGGGCCAGGCCGTGCCGGACGGCCAGGGCGGCTGGACGATCGTCCCGGATCCCGCCCCGAACGCCCAAGGCGCCACCGACGCGATCGACGTGTACCGGCGCGACACGATGGGCGACCCGCAGTTCCTCGAGACCATCACCGGCGGCTTCGCCTGCGGCGACGAGCCGGGCGGCTTCTACGCCCAGATCGGCCTGTCGCTGTTCACCCGCCCCGCCGCGAACGCATGCCCGGCGGACCTGTTCCCCGCCGGCGGCGACGGCCAGCTGAACTTCTTCGACATGTCCTCGTTCATCGCGCTGTTCAACGCGATGGACCCGGCCGCGGACTTCCATCCCGCGGGCGGGGACGGGCAGTTCAACTTCTTCGACGTGTCGGCCTTCATGTCGGCCTTCAACGCCGGCTGCCCTTGATCTGAAGGGGAAACCCGCACCGGGCCCCGCCCGGACCGCGCCGCCCCGTCCCCCGACCGTTGGGTCGAAGGGCGGGGCGGCGCTATGATTTCGGCCCGCCACGACCGCCGGTCGCGGCCGCGACCCTCCATCGGAGCGCCTGGATGAAAGCCGGAATTGTCGGGCTGCCGAACGTCGGCAAGTCCACCCTGTTCAACGCCCTGACGAACGCCGGCGCCCTGGCCGCCAACTACCCCTTCGCCACGATCGACCCCAACGTCGGGGTGGTCCCCATCCCCGACGAGCGTCTGCACGTCATCCAGTCCCACATCAAGACCCAGAAGGTCATCCCCGCGATGCTCCACCTGGTGGACATCGCCGGGCTGGTCCGCGGGGCGTCCAAGGGCGAGGGCAAGGGCAACGCCTTCCTCGGCCACATCCGCGACGTCGACGCGATCATCCACGTGGTCCGCTGCTTCGAGAAGGCGCCCGGCGGCGAGGAGATCACCCACGTGGAGGGGTCCGTCGACCCCATCCGCGACATCCAGACCATCGAGCAGGAACTCATCCTCTCCGACCTGCAGACCTGCGAGAGCGCCAAGCCCAAGGCCGAGCGCGCCGCCCGCGGCAACGACCGCGACGCCAAGGCCCGCCTCGCCGTGCTCGAGAAGATCATCCCGGTCCTCGAGGAGGGCAAGCCAGCCCGCACGCTCGAGCTGTCCGACCCCGACCAGGCCAAGGCCCTCAAGGGCCTGAGCCTGATCACCGTCAAGCCCATGCTCTACCTGGCCAACGTGGACGAGACCGACGTGAACGGCCAGGGCCCGCTGGCCCAGAGGGTCCGGGTCTACGCCGAGTCCGTCGGGTCGGAGATGGTCCCCGTCTGCGCCCGCATCGAGAGCGAGCTGAGCGAGCTGGACGAGACGGACAAGGCCGAGATGCTCAGGGACATGGGCATGGACGAGCCCGCGCTCAACAAGCTCGCCCACGCGGCGTACCGCCTGCTCGGCTACCAGTCCTATTTCACCGCCGGCGAGAAGGAGGTCCGGGCCTGGACCATCCCGATCGGCTGCAAGGCCCCCCAGGCCGCGGGCGTGATCCACTCGGACTTCGAGCGCGGGTTCATCCGGGTGGAGGTCTACTCGGTCGACGACCTGATCGAGCACAAGAGCGAGAAGGCGATCAAGGAGGCCGGCAAGATGCGCATCGAGGGCAAGGAGTACGTGATGCGCGACTCGGATGTCTGCCACTTCCTTTTTAACGTGTGACCCGGGCGGAGGGCGTTCTCACCGGCGCCGGCTCTTCGAGCCGCCCGCCCCGATCGCGCCAAGGTCGTACAGCACCGCGACCACCATTGCCACCGTCCACCAGAAGCCGAAGTCGCCCCCGCCGTACACTTGGCACAGCCCGTACGCCAGCGTCGTGGCGGGCAGGAACACGAAGCCCAGCAGCGGCCACACCCAGGTGTCCCAGGCGTCCGCCCGGCGGAAGGACCCCGTGACCCAGTACACGAACAGCAGCACCCGGGGCATCAGCATCGCCCCGATCACCAGCAGGCACCCGACCATCCCGCCTCCCTTCCGCGGCGTCCCGCCTTCGGCCCCGCCCCAACGATAAAAGCCCGCGGATCGGGTCCGCGGGCTTCGTGGGGCTCGACGTCCGGTTTTTTCAGTCGCTGGACCGCAGCTTGGCCAGCAGGCGGAGCACCTCGACGTACACCCATACCAGGGTGACCATCAGGCCCCACGCCCCGACCCATTCCATGTGCTTGGGGGCGCCGTTGCGGACGCCTTCCTCGATGAACTTGAAGTCCAGCAGCAGGTACACAGAGGCCAGGCCCAGGCAGAAGACGGTGAAGCCGATACCGATGGGGCCGGAGTCGATGAAGCCGTTCCAGAGGTTGATCCCGAAGAAACGGAGCAGGTACAGGGCGCAGACGTAGAAGAGCAGCCCGGCGCCCAGCGTGATGATGACCTTCTGGAAGAACGGTCCGACGCGCAGGATGCCCGTCGCGTAGCCCAGCAGCATGACGGCGCAGATGCCCATCGTGGCCAGCACCGCCTGCATGATCAGCGTGGTCGCCCCGCCGGAGAAGACCTCCATGTTGTTGAGGTACCGCGCGGGGATGATCGCGCTGAGGGCCCCCGCCCAGACGCCCTGGACCGCGGCGTGCAGGGGGGCCACGAACGGCGCGAGCCTGGGCTTGCCGTGGATGAGGAAACCCACGCCGACCATCGCGATGAACGAGACGATCAACATGGGCCACGCCCAGCCGGGCAGCGTCAGCGTGTTCCCCGCCGCGACCGAGGCGTTGATGACGGCCTGGTAGGTGATCGCCCCGGCCCCGGCCACGATGGCCAGCAGGATGCCCGTCGCCTGGACGGTCCCGCCGATGGTCATGACCTTGGGCCGGCTGGCGGCGTCGGTGAAGTTCTGATCCCAGCGCTCTAGGGCGCCCATGGCGGGGTTTCCGCTCTGGAGTGACAGGCTCATGTGGTCTCCTTCGTGCTGTGCACCTGTGCACCGGCCGGGCCGGAACCCCCAAGCGTAGGAAACGCCCCGCCCCAGCAGGGGGATGGCGGAAAAGATCGGCCGGTCAGGGGGCGGCCATCCAAGTATCGTGAGATTCGGCCTGAATTGATCGGTAAAAATTCGTATAGTAACGCCATGGAGTACGGGCTGGACCAAGAGCGGGCCCTGACCGCCATCAGGATGACCGGCGAAATTTTGGAAGGCCGGGGGCTTGTCCGCTCCGTCTCGATCGTGCTGGCGGGTGGGGTGGCCGGTCTGCTCGCGTGGGTTTCTTGGTCATCGCACGACGGGAGATTGCGACGTGCTGGCGGTGGACCAGGAGGCCGACTGGGGGTTGCTCGCGCGGGCGGCCGACGAAGCCGCGACGGTTCTGGGCTTGCCCGCGAACTGGCTGAACCGTGACTGCGGGCAGTACGCCTGGTGCTTTCCGCTCGGGTGGAGAAGTCGGACGCACCACGTGGGCAGTTTCGGCCCGCTCGATGTGCACCGGGTAAGCCGAGCTGGCCTGATGGCGGCCAAGGTCGTCAGCGGACCCAAACGCCCGCACGACGAGCTGGATGTCCAAGCCATGCGGCCGTCGCTGGAGGAACTTGATGCGATCGAGGCCCATCTGGACTGGCTGTCGTCCGAACACCTCGACGGGTTCGATTACGCGCCGCAACGGGCGATTCTTCAAGCGCTGAGAGATCACCAATGAACGACACCCGCGACAACCTGGACGCCCGATGGGCCCGGCTCGGGGTGCTGCTCAACTGCGCTCCGGACGCGACCGCCCCGGACGTTGAGCGCGCCGTGATCGACGCCGCCCGGGGCGTATCCGAGCGGCCCTATCTCATCCCGCTGGTCGTCACCTGGCTCTCGACGCACGGCGTGGGGGTGGCGCGCCACCGCCTCAAGGCCCTTGCGGTGGCTGAACTCGACGCCCGGTCATCGCCCGTGCTCGGGCTGCTGCTGGACGAGGCGATCGGCCTGGGCGCTCCGGCGGAACTGCGCATCGTCCGCGAAGTGTGCCGCCCCGCCGCCCGGCCGGGCCCGCTCGTGGCGGCGTTCCAGGCCCATCCCGGGCTGCGTGGCGTTGCCGAGTCCGAGGCGTCGGACGCGTCGGACGCGTCGAGGCGGTGGGGGGTGTGGCTGCCGCCGGTCCAGGCGAAGACCGACGCGATCCGCCCCGCGTCGTGGGTGCGAACGCACAACCCGTCGTGGGCGGCGCGGGTGGTGCGGCGGGGCGACCTGCGCGCCAGCGTGCTCGAATCACTGCGGCTGGATTTCCGGGGATCCGCCCCGTCGCTGGCCGCGGTCGCCGAGCGGACGGGAGCCACACGCCTCGCGGTCAGCCGTGCCGTCCACGCGCTGGAAGGCGAGGGCGCGGTAAGTCATGCGCCGAGGGCGCCGCACGCGAGGGCAAGACCCATCGAGCTGCTCGCGGCCTAAGCCACCGTCCTCTGCCCTTACCCCCGCCCCTCGTGCGAGTAGTTCGGCGATTCCTTGGTGATGCGGATGTTGTGGGGGTGGTTCTCGACCACGGTGGCGCTCGTCGCGCGGACGAAACGGGCGTGCTCGTGCAGCTCGGCGATGGTGGCGCAGCCGCAGTAGCCCATGGCGCTGCGCAGGCCGCCGACGAGCTGGTAGACGAAGTCGGCCAGCGAGCCGCGGTAGGGCACGAGGCCCTCGACGCCCTCGGGCACGAACTTCTGCTGCGGCTTGCCCCGGGCGTCGAGCTTGTCGGCCTGGCGGTAGCGGTCGGCCGAGCCGGCGCCCATCGCGCCCTCCGAGCCCATGCCCCGGTAGCTCTTGAAGCGCCGCCCGCCGGAGATGACCACCTCGCCCGGCGACTCGTCCAGCCCGGCGAACAGCGAGCCCATCATCACGCAGTGCGCCCCCGCGGCCAGCGCCTTGGCGATGTCGCCCGACAGCCGGATGCCGCCGTCGGCGATCACCGTGACCCGGCGCCCCGACGCCCGCACCCCGGCGACCGCGTTCATCACCGCGGTCACCTGCGGCATGCCCACGCCCGTCACGACGCGCGTCGTGCAGATCGAGCCCGGCCCGATGCCCACCTTCACCGCGTCCGCCCCCGCCAGGGCCAGGTCGCGGGCCGCCTCGGCGGTGGCGATGTTCCCGGCCACCACCTCGATGTCGTAACGGCTCTTGATCTCGCGGACGGAGTTGAGCACGTTCTCCGAGTGGCCGTGCGCCGTGTCGACCACGATCACGTCCACCTCCGCGGCGATCAGGGCCTCGACGCGGTCGAACTGGCCCGGGCCGACGGCGGCCCCGCAGCGCAGGCGCCCGCGGTCGTCCACGCAGGCGATCGGGAAGCGGCTGAGCCGCTCGATGTCCCGCATGGTGATCAGGCCCGCCAGGTTGCCCGCCTTGTCGACGAGCAGCAGCTTCTCGACCTTGTGCCGGTTGAGGATGATCTCGGCCTCGGGCAGCAGCGTGCCCGCCGGCGCGGTGATGAGGTTGGCGCTGGTCATCACCTCGCCGACCTTGGTGGAATCGGTGTCGGCGAACTTCAGGTCGCGCCGGGTGAGGATGCCCAGCAGGCGGCCCTTGCTGCGCAGCTCGCGCCCGCCGTCCTCGGTGATCGGGAAGCCCGAGACCGAGTGCGTGTACATCAGCTCCTTCGCGCGGCCCACGGTGTCGTCCGGGCCGAGGGTGATCGGGTCGGTGATGACGCCGTTTGCGGACCGCTTGACCTGCGCGACCTCGCGGGCCTGCTCCTCGATGGAGAGGTTCTTGTGGATGAAGCCCAGCCCGCCCTCCTGGGCCAGCGCGATGGCCAGGTCGGACTCGGTCACCGTGTCCATCGGGGCCGAGAGCATCGGGATGTTCAGGCGGATGTTGGGGGTCAGCTGCGTGGAGGTGTCCGCGGTGGCCGGCATGACCGCCGAGCGCCGGGGGATCAGCAGCACGTCGTCGAAGGTGACGCCCTCGGCGACGATCTTCTCCCGCATGACGTCGGCGAACGCCGCCGCCCCCCGGGGGTCGGACGCGCCCGCGTCGGCCGGGAGGGAGGAGGAAGTGCCGCCGGGATTCGTCAGGGTCGCCATGGATGAGTTTCGCAGGGGTGGGGGGCCCCGTCAACAGCGAAAGCCGGAATGGCCCGTCGCGGGCCCTCCGGGCGTGCGCGGGGCGGTGGGGGGAAGAGCCCGACCCCGCGGGCCCGCTCTGGGCCAGAAACGGGCGGCCATACGCTTGGCGATGCCCCGTCGCCGCCTCAGCACGCCGCAGGCCGCCGTTCCCGCCGTGCTCGACGAGCACCCGGTGTGGTCGATCGACCCCCGCGAGCCGGGGACCCCGCCGGTCCGCCGGGAGTGGATGCTCGCCAACGGGCTGGGCGGGTACGCCATGGGCACGGTGCTGGGGGTGCCCACCCGGCGCTACCACGGCCTGCTGGTGGCCGCGATGGCCCCGCCCGTGCTCCGCATGCTGACTCTGGCGGCGATCGACGACACCGTCGTTTTCCCCGGTGCCGAAGGCGGGCCCGCCGAGCACCGGCTGACCCGCTTCCACTTCGCCACCGCCCCGGACCGCCCGTGCCTGCACCCGTGGCTGACGCGGTTCGAGAAAGAGGACTTCGTCCGCTGGACCTTCGAGCTGCCCGGCCCCCGCGGCCCGGTGACGGTCCGCAAGACCATCGAGCTGGCCGACCGGCGCAACGCCGTGCTGGTGCGGTACGAGCTGCCCCCCGGCCTGGGCGCGCGGCTCGAGCTGCGCCCCCTGGTCGCGCTGCGGGACTTCCACGCCCTGCTGACCGGGCGGGAGCCGCCCATCACGGCCCGCGAGCTGCCCGCGCCGGACGGCCGGCCCGGCGTGCTGGTGTTCCGCAACGAGCTGGGGATCCACCTGTCGGGCCGGGGCCTGACCGCCTTCCGCCACGAGCCGGACACCTGGCGGGCCATCGAGCTGCTCGTCGAGCGTGAGCGCGGGTTCGACGACGAGGAGGACTGGTTCTGCCCGGGCGTGTTCGTGGGGGAGGGGGCGGAGGTCGTCGAGATCGTCGCGTCGGTCGACGCCGCGGGCCGGGCGGACTGGCCGGAACGGCGGGACGCCCGGCGTCGCCGGCGCCGGCTGATGATCGATTCGGCCGTCGCCGCGGCCGGGCCCGGCGTGGACGCCCCGGCGCGGGCTCGGCTCGCCCAGCTCGCCGCCGCGGCGGACGCGTTCGTGGTCACCCGGGCCGGATCTGGAGCCGGAGTCAGCGTCATCGCTGGCTACCCCTGGTTCGCGGACTGGGGGCGGGACACCATGATCTCGCTGCCCGGCCTGCTGCTGGTGACCGGGCGGCACGACGAGGCCTTCGACACGCTCCTGACCTTCGCGGACGCCCAGCGGCGCGGGCTGATCCCCAACCGCTTCGACGACCACGCCGGCCCTGCCCACTACAACACGGTGGACGCCTCGCTGTGGTTCATCCACGCCTGCGTCGCGTGGCTGCACGCGACCGGCGACCGCGAACGGTTCGAGAGCCTTCGGGCGGCCTGCGAGCGGGTGGTCGCGGCGTACCTGGCGGGCACGGACTACCAGATCCGCGTGGACCCGGCCGACGGCCTCGTCGCCGCGGGCTCGCCCGACACCCAGCTGACCTGGATGGACGCCAAGCGGGAGGCGGTCGTCTTCACCCCGCGCCACGGCAAGGCGGTCGAGATCAACGCCCTGTGGATCCACGCCCTGCGCAGCCTGGCGGGGGCGGTGCAGCCGACCGACCCGGACGGCGCGGCCCGGCTGGCCCGGCACGCGGACCTGGCCGCCCGCTCGTTCCGCGAGGCCTTCCTGGGCGGGCCCAAGGGCGGACTGACCGATTGCCTCACCCCGCGGCCCGGCGCCCGGACGATCCGCTGGGTCCGTTCCCCGGAACTCCGTCCCAACCAGATCTTCGCGGCCAGCCTGGCCCACGCGCCCCTGGATCAGGCCGAACGCCGCGCGGTGGTCCGCGTGGTCCGGGACAACCTGCTGACCCCCGCGGGCCTGCGCACGCTGTCCCCGGACGACCCCGGTTTCCGTTCCCATTACGACGGCCCGCTGTTCGAACGCGACCAGGCGTACCACAACGGCACGGTCTGGCCGTGGCTGCTCGGCCCGTTCTGCGAGGCCCTGATGCGTGCGGAGGGGTTCGGCGAGCCGGCCCGGCGCGAGGCGGCCGAGCGCCTGCTCGCGCTGGCCGCGACGGTGGACACCGTGTCGATCGGCCAGATCCCCGAGGTCGCCGATGCGAACCCCGGGCCGGACGGCATGCACCGTTTCGACGGGTGCCCGGCGCAGGCGTGGTCGGTCGCGGAGACCCTGCGGGTGCTGGTGATGGCCTTCTCGGGCGCGTCCTGAGGCCGGCGGGTCGAAGGAACGGTTACTTCTCGGGTTTCCGCCCGGCCTTGAGGATCCGCTCGGCGTCCTCGGGCGACATCGAGCCCTCGGCCACGTAGGCCGCGACCTCGCGTTTGGTGGTCTCGCGCTGCCTGGTGACCAGCACCTTCTGGACGGTGTCGAAGACGATCGCGATCACCGCGACGGCCCCGCCCACCCCGAAGATGATGCCCATCACCGCCGTGTCGTTGCTCGCCATCGTCAAGGTGTCCATCGCGTGCTCCCGTGCGTGTGTCAGCCCACCGTCCGCGACTGCCCGGCCTTGAGCATCCGCTCGGCCTGCTCCGGCGTCATCGACCCCTCGGCCACGTACGCCGCGATCTCCCGCCGGGTCCGCTCGCGGGACGCGGTGGTCAGGACCCGGGTGACGGCGCTGATGACCATGCCCGTCAGGACGCTGGCGGCCAGCAGCGTGGGGAGGAACAGTTCCGCCCGTTGGAAGATCTGCTCGAGCATGAGTTCCATCGCGCCCTCCCGGCGACGTCGCCAGCCGGCTGATTGGGAGCAGCCCGCCCGATTTTTCGCCCTTTCCATCGTACCGCGCATTCAGGGGTGAACCCGCCCCGTTCCGCCCGGTCCGGCCCCGGCGGCCCGGGGATTTGCCGCACGAACAGGGGACGGTTCCGGTACCATGCCGCCGTCCCAACGGAGAACGCCGATGCGTCGGATCGCCACGATTCTGCTCGCCGCCTGCCTTCTTTCCGCCTGCGGCCGGGGGGACCCGGCCCCGGCCGACGCCGCCCCCAAGGGGGCCGACACCTCCGTGCCGCTCGGCGGCCGGTCGGTGTCCAAGCCGAACCAGGTCGTGGGGGCTTGGGCCGCGATCACCGACGGCGAGCTGGGGGGCATCGAGTTCCTCAAGGACAACAAGGCCATGCTGACGGACGGGCCCGGCGGCGGGACCCTGACAATGACCTATTCCGTGCTCGACGACGGGCGCATGAGCCTGGTGGACGCCCAGGGCCAGACGCGGGTGGTGCGGGCGACGGTCGCCGGGGACACCCTGGAGCTGGACGACGAGAACTCGGGGGCCACGCCCCAGCGGTTCCAGCGGGTCCCCGAGGGCCAGACGCTCGCCGCGGCCATGGCCGAGGTCAACGCCAAGGCGAGCGCCCGGGCCGAGCAGCGCCTCGAACGGTTCCGCGCCCTGCTCCGGTCGGGCGGCGCGGTGATCCGCACGACCGACGGCGACGACCAGTGGGTCATGGCCCTGGAGTTCGGCAGCCCGGACATCGCGCTGGAAGGGTCGATGGTGCTGCACGCCCCGGTGGCGGGGCGGACGGACGCGCTCAGCCCCGTGCGCGTGCTGCCGGTCCGCGCCGAGCCGCGCCGGGCCGGATTCCGGTCCGACCGGATCGAAATGGTGTTCCGCACCGGCCCGGCCGTCGAGCCCGCGGGCCAGCAGAAAGTGTCCGGCGTGGTCCGCCTGTCCATCACGGGCGCGATCGACGCCCCGACTATCACGGGCGAGGCGTCCTTCCCGACCATCTGGCCTTCCAGCCGGCCGGTCGTGCTCGAGACGAACCCCGCGGCGCACGCCTCGACCATCGCCGCCCTTACCGAGCAGCGGGGGGCCGCCGAGCGTGAGATCAACGCTATGCGGGAGATTCTGGGCGGCCGGGTCGCGTTCCGCGGCGTGCGAACGGTGTTCGGCGTCCCGGACGGCGAGCCCGTGCTGCTGAAGCTCGAATACAACGAGGCGGGCGGGCGGTACGACGCCGTGGTGACGGTGGGCAACCGGGCGGATCAGGCCGCCGTCGCGGCCATCGAGCTGCTCCTCGGCCGGGCCGCGGTGTACGTGAACCTGCCCTGGGGCGAGCAGTGGCGTCTCCAGCAGGGCGACGAGCCCGGCATGCTCTACGGGCTCTGGCGTCCCAACCCCCGCGCCGATTTCCTCGGCCACGGCTCGGTCGAGCTGACGCCCGAGCGACGCTGGACCATGGACGAGGTCGCGGCCGAGCGTGCGGCCATCGAGTCCTACCTGCGCGACGACCTCCGCAGCCCGCAGCGGTTCACCGGCTTCATCGAGCGCCGCCAGGGCGCGACCAACGTCACGCGCTGGCCGGTCTCGGTCGAGATGCGGACGCACCCCGACGGCTCCGTCAGCGGCTCGGTGTGGATGGTCGCCCAGAAGGGCGGGTTCGCGCTCCGCGGCTCGATCGGGGGGCGCGCGGTCACGCTGGAGTCCGGCGCGCCGCTGGACGGCAGCGCGGACGTGGCCGCCTACACCAACCAGCGGTGGAGCCTGGAGTTCCAGGGCCTGGACCCCGCCCCGGCCTTCCGCGGGCGTCTGACCGGCACGCGCTTGGGCGGCGGCGAGATCGTCCTGACCGGGGCGCCGTCCGACGGCCCCGCGACCGCCACCGCGCGGCTGCTCGCGGCGATCGACGGGCGGGCGTTCGACGCCCGCACCACCGACCGAGCCGCGGACCGCGACGACGGCACCCGCTTCGTGTTCGCCTCCGGGCCGACGCCCGGCTCGGTGCGCGGCGAGGTCCTCGGCACGGCCTCGCGCTGGCGCCAGGTGCCCCCGGCGCTGTTCGAGGGGGCCGTCGTCGAGGACCACGGCATGCCCGTGCTCCGCGGCGTGGTCAAGCCCGCGCCCGACCCCGAGCGGGCCCGGGACGCCGAGCCGTTCGAGATCACCCTCGCCCTCGTCGACGGGGCCGACGGCACGCCCCGCCTGACCGGCTCGACCGCGCCCGGCCCGGGGAACCAGGACTGGTTCATCCTGACCCCGACCGACGACGTGCCCCCGCTGGACGACCTGGGGCGGGCCCGGCTCGCCGCCCTGAGGCTGGGCGCCACCGCCGTCGCGCCCGTCAACCCGCAGCCCGGCGACGAGGCGCTGGTGATCGTCCAGGTGACGGAGCGCGACAAGCGCGTGGGCCAGCTGTTCTACGCCGACGGCAAGTACACGCACCGCAACTCGATCCCGGCCGCCGCGATCCACGCGGGCCTGGCGACGCCGGGCGAGGTGGGCATCTTCCGGCTGGTGTACGGCCCGCCGCACACCAGGACGGTCGAGCCGGTCGAGCAGAACGGCATCGCCTCGCAGAGGGGGACCTTTCGCGAGAACAACCCCCTGCCGACCTTCACGATCGAGCGCGTGGCGGTCGACTGAAGCGGGCGGTCACGCCCGCTTCGGGATGGGGACGAACGCCCGGACGCGCCGGCGGTAGTCCAGGTACGTCCCGCCCAGCGACCGGACGAGGTCGCGTTCCTCGATGGCGGTGCCCATGAAGATGTACGCCGTGGTCATCGCCGCGAAGAAGAGGTGGCCGACGGTCATCGTCGGGGTCAGCCAGAAGGCCAGGAGGAACCCGACCATCAGCGGGTGGCGCACCAGCCGGTAGAAGCCGACGAGCTTGAAGCCCAGCGGCGACGTCGGGCGCCCGCGGAAGCCGTTGAAGGACTGGCGCAGGCCGAACAGGTCGAAGTGGTTGATCATGAAGGAGGAGGCGAAGACGATCGCCCACCCGGCCAGCGAGCCGCCGATCAGCAAAGCGCGCAGCGCGGGCTGGTCGGTGTGCCAGACGGCCTCCGGCAGGGGCCGCCACTGCCAGAACAGGAGCATGAGCGAACCGCTGGCCGCGGCGACGAACAGGCTCCGCTCCATCGCCACGGGCACGAACCGGGTCCACCAGCGCTTGAACGCCGGGCGGGCCATGACCGTGTGCTGGACGACGAACAGCCCGAGCAGGGCCGTGTTGACTAGCAGCGAGGGAGCGAGCGCGCCGGGCGTGCCCGAGTCGATCCCCTTGGGCACCCCGAAGTTCGCGACGAACCCGATGGCGTAGAGGATCGTGCCGTAGAACATCAGGTAGGCCACGAGCCCGACGCCGAGCGTTGCCACCCTTATTAGGGTGGATGTTTCGCCATCCGCCCGCAGCAGGCCGTGGATCGGGCAGCGGGAGTCGGTCGTCGTTCGAGGGGCCGGGCGGCCCGACAGCGCGGGCACCTCCGCGTGCGGAGTGAGAGTCTGCGTTTCCATGTGGGTCTCCGGGTCCTTGGCGGCCGGAACGACACGCCGCCCTCACCCCCCGGTGAGGCGCGGTGTCATCCCTTTCGGCCGTTGTGGATATCCCAGCGACGGTCCCCCCCGGCCGCTCACGCGGATTTTTACCCTCCCCGGTAAATCCCCGCCCGGGCACACGCCCGGACGGGGGTGGCGACGGGTCGGTTGGGGACGAAAGCCCGACCCGCCGTTCCGACCGGTACCCACCCGGCGTCGGATGCGCTTTCAAGCTGTCACGGCGAGACGACATCCCCGGCTGGCCAAGCGACCGCCGCGAACCACCGGCCGGATAGCCGGCGCGCCCGCTGTGTGTGTCTTCCGGCTCCCGCCGGATGACCTCCCCGCCTCGGCCCGTCCCCGCAGCGCGGGCGGCGGGCCGTCGAACGATTCGGCGAGCACAATAGCCCGGTTGCGGGGCTGCAACCCGCTTCTAGGGCTTTTTTCCGTTGCGACACGCGGCAGGTGGTTCAATCAGGCCGGCGGGATGCGCGGCGTGCCGGCCCGGCCGTCGGGTTGGCTTTCTGAAATTCCTTGGGGTTCTCGGAGATGTCGGGTAGAGTACCCCTCGACCGGCCGCGCCGGCGAGAGGGGCGCGACAAGACCCGCGCCGGACCCCCGCCCGCGCCACTGATGGCTCGCCGGACGGGCCGAACCGGACATGCATCAACCGCGCCCGCCGCCCGACCCAGCGCCGGCCGCGACACCAGGAGGCAACCCGATGCGTCGACTTTCCGCACTGCTTCTCGCCCTGGCCGCGACGGCCGCCCCGGCCTGGGCCCAGCCCGTCTCGTACCAGGGCCGCTTCACCGACAACGGCCAGGTCCCCAGCGGCCAGTACGAGCTGCGTTTCACCGTGTACCCGACCCAGTCGGGGGGAACGGCCCTGGGCAGCGTGCTGACCCGCTCGGTGTCACTGCAGACGTCGGACGAGGGCGTGTTCTCTTTCCAGGACCTGGATTTCGGCCCCGGCGTGTTCACCGGCCCGGTCCGCTGGCTGGAGATCGCCGTCAGCAAGAACGGCGGGGCGTTCACGGTGCTCAGCCCCCGTCAGCCCCTGAACCCGGCCCCCCAGGCCATCTACGCCCAGAACTCGGGCACGACGCTGCAGCAGGCGTACGACAACGGGCCGGTCGTCCAGACCGGGGCGCAACCCCTCCGGGTTTTGGGTTCGGTCGCGGTGGGCAATCCTTCCACGCACGGGCTGTTCCAGCTCTTCCAGAACGGCACCCCGCAGCCCGTCATCGCGATGTACAACAACTCGGCTCAGGGCGGCAGCATCCGGATCCGGGATGAAGCCGGGACGGAGGTGGCGCAGGTGGAGGCCGACTTCCACGGCACGGGCGGGTACCTCCGCGTCGTGGGCGCGGGCGGGGCGTTGCTCTTCGACGGCGACGTCGGAGCGGCGGCCGGGAGCATCTTCAGCATCACGGGCCTGTCGTCCGGCCTGACCCTGAACACGGCGCTGACGGGCGACGGCGCCCTCGTCCTGCCCGCCCGCTCGGTCGGCCCGGACGAACTCTTCGCCGCGCCCGGCATCGCCAACAACTTCCGCAACCAGAACGTGGCCGTCGGCGCCACTTCGACCACCGTGACGTCACGTTCGATCACGGTTCCCGGGCCGGGGTACGTGGTCGTCATCGGGACGGCCAACATCGGCGTTCAGCGGGCCAGCAACGCCGACGGGCTTCTCGCAATGGCCGTTTCGGAGGTCGCCAACACCGTGCCGTTCACCACGCGGGTGGTCCTGCGCATGCCCCGGAGCGCGCTCACGTTCGGCCAGTACGACTTCCCGGGGGCTTCGCACGGCGTCTTCGACGTCCCCGCGGCGGGCCAGTACACGTTCTACCTCAACGCGAGCGCCACGGGCTTCGGGAACGCCACGATCGGAAACCCGCAGCTCACGCTCATCTACATCCCGACCACTTACGGCGAAGTCGTGCCGAACATGATGGACAACCAGCCGGGGCCCACCGTCGCCGCGCCGCTTTCCAACGAGCAGATCCTCGCCGAGCAGATTGCCGAGCAGCGCCGCGCCATCGAGCAACTCCGCGCCGAGCAGGCCCGTCTGCGTGACAGCCTGGAAGCCATGCGCCGCCAACAGGCCGAGAAGTAAGCCCAGAAGACCCGGCCGTACGGCCGTCCACCGAGAGGACCGCACCATGAACATCTCGGCCTCGCCCGCGACGGTGATCACCCGGATCAGCGCTTTCGCCGCCGCCCTGCTCGTTTCGCCCGCCGCCGCCCAGTCCGGCGGCCCGTACGAGATCACGGCGTGGACCACCGGCGCCGGCGCCACCATGTCCGGCGGGAACTACACGCTGTCCGGCACCGTCGGGCAGCACGACGCCGGCCCCGCCATGGGCGGCGGCGCGTTCGACCTGTACGGTGGTTTCTGGCCCGCCGCCATCGCGGCCGAGCCCTGCCGGGCCGACCTGGCCCCGCCGTTCGGCTCGCTCAACTTCTTCGATGTGGCCGCCTTCTTGGGCCTGTTCAACGCGAACGACCCCCGGGCCGACATCGCCGCGCCGTTTGGCACGATCAACTTCTTCGACCTGTCGACCTACATCGGCTGGTTCAACGCGGGCTGCCCGTAACCGCCCCGGAGGGTCTCGGCCTCAGTGGTTCCTGCCGGCGAGGCCCATGCGCTGGTCGGCGGCCCACGCCCGCCAGGTCGCGTCGCCGCGGAGTTCGATCATCGCCAGCAGCGCGGCGGTGTCGGCATCGATCCGTCCGTAGCGCAGCTGGCAGCGGGCCAGGGCCTGGACCGTGGGCAGGTGCTCCGGCGCGAGGGCGAGGGCGGCGCGGTACGCGTCCATCGCCTCGTCGATCCGGCCGCCGCGTTCGAGCGCCAGGCCGAGGTTCAGGCGCGGATCCGGGTGGCCGGGCATCAGCTTGCGGGCCCACTCGAACTCGCCCGCGGCCTCGTACAGCCTGCCCTCGTTCAGGTAGATCACGCCGAGGTTGTTGTGGGCCGGGCCGTAGAGCAGGTCGGCCGTCAACGCGTCCCGCAAGAGCCGCTCCGCTTCGGACGGGTCGGAATCGACGAAGTCCGCGGCCCGGCGGGTCAGCGCCTCGGCCTTCGCCGTGTCGCGCCGGTCGGGATCGACCGGGCGGTACGGGCCGGTATGCGCGGCGCACCCCGTGAAACAACACAGGGCGCCCGGCAGGGCGAGCGGCACGGCGAGGCACAAGGCTCTGGAAATCCGGTGCATGGTCATACTCGGGGTCATTCCCGGGGCTGGCCCGCCGTCGGCGGGCCGGCGGCGATTTGGGTGTATTCTGCGGAGAAGACGAGGGACGCGTGGTACTCCTCGGGGGCGGCGCGGCGGTCCGTGCCCTTGCGCAGGGTGATCTGGCGCGCGGTCCACGCGGGGTTGTCGGCGTTCCACGCGGCGAGAAACCGGCCCAGGTCCGGCGGCGTGATCGGTCGGAGCTCGATGCGCATGTCGCGCCGGCGGCGGCCGGCGTCCGCGCCCGACACGCCGCGGTCGGCCTCGCGGGTGATGTTGCTGGCGGTGGTGGGGGGCAGGCCGATCGTGCCGAGCGTGCGGTTGACCCGCTCGACGAAGTCCTCCGCGGGCGGTTCGCCGAAGATGCGGGTTTCGGCCGCGGCCTGCAGGCGGGCGAGTTCGGCGGCGTCGGCGCTCGCCGCGGCGACCACGCGCCGGGCCGCGGCGTGCCGCTCGCGGGCGTTGTGCCAGCGGGCGGCCTGCGCCGCGCCGATCGCGCACGCCGCGAAGGCCAAGAGCCCGTACGCCGCCAGGGACCGGTTCATGGCCCGTCCTCCCGGTCGAGGCGCAGGGTCAGGCGGGTCTCGTCGCTCTGCCGGTCGGTCTTGGCCGGCCCGGGGCGCAGGCCCGGCGCGGCGCCGAGCGCGGAGATCATCGCCTGGGCCGCGTCGAGGTCGTCCACGCGGAGCACGACCTCGGCGGTCCGCTCGGCGACGGTGATCGACTCGGTGCGGGCGTTGGCGTCGTCCGGCCAGACGGACAGCAGGCCCGCGAGCACCGCGTCGGCCGGGGGCTGCTCGCTCGATGCCGCGGCGGGGCCGCGCGTCGAGCGCAGGCGTCGGAGCGCGGACGTCATGCGGGCGGCGGGGGGCTGGGCGGGGTTGAGCGACGGGCCGAGCGCCCGGTGGTAGATCTCGGCCGCCCGCGCCTCCGCGGCGGCGGCGTGGTCGCGCTCGGCGCGGATGCGCCGTTCGAGCCCGACCGACGCGGCCAGGGCGATCAACACCAGGCCGACGCACACGTCGCGCACCAGCCCGCGCCGGGCGGCGGCCACGCTCGGCGGGCGGCACGGGCCGGTCAGCAGATTGATCGAGGCGGGATCGACCCCGCCGGCCACCGGGTCGAGCCAGTCGGGCCAACCGGCCGGGTGAGCGCAGGAGTGGCGGCGTGCGATGGCCTCGGCGCGGGCTCGCTCGATCCCCACGGCCAGCACGCGCTCGTTGGGCAACGAGCGGTACACCGCGTGGACCGTGCCGAGCGGCACTGGGATCGCGGCCTCGAATGCGTACGCGATTTCCTCCGCCCTCGCCCGCCCGCGCGGGGAGACCGGGCGATCCAGCACGGCGAGGTACAGCTCGGAAGACGGCACGGCGACGGGGGTCACGGCGGGCCCCCGTTCGTGTGGTCGAGGGACAGCTCGAACTCGCGCCCGTGCGCGCGGCATCGCACGCCGGTCTCGGTGATCGCGAGGATCTCCGTGACGCCGAAGGCGTCCCCGACGGACACCGTGCGCAGTTCGTTGTCGGCCCCGTCCACGATCAACGCCCGGAGCTCGCCGCCGCGGAGGATGCCGACCAGTTCGAGCCGTGGCATCTCGGGCGGTTTCGGGGGAGGCGGCGCGGGGGGCGCCGGCGGCGGCACGTACCAGAGCGTGCGATCGAAGGCGCCCGCGTCGAACGCGGAGACGGTCCGGGCGGACCGGTCCGCGCCCGCGGCCAGAGCCGTCCGCTGTTCGGGTTGATCGCCGGGGCTCTTCAGGGGCATCGCGGCCCAGCCGGCCACGCCGAGCAGCGTCAGCGCGATCGCCGCGTGGGCCGCACGCCGGGCCGTGGCCAGCTTCCGGATGGGGTCACTCGGCGATGACAAGGCGTTGCTCCCGGACCCAGGTCCCGGCTCGGAGAGTGTAAACGGACCACACGGAGGCGCGCAGGCCGCCCACGGTGGCGTCGGTGCGCACCCCCCAGGCGGTGCTTGAACCGATGAGGCGCAGGCCGCCGGGGTCCGCGGCGCGCCCGGTCTGGCCTTCGAACCGCTCGCCCGCCCGGCGCGCGCGGAGCACGGCGTCCAGACCCGGCACGCCGAGGTGCTCGTACGCGGCACGCAGCAGCGGCTCCGGCGCGGTGTGGATGTTGATCGCGGGCGACGGACCGCCCCGCTGACGCCCCGACGCCGGCGGCGGGTTGTGCGTGGCGATGCGGGCGCCCAGGGCGTCGGGTTGGTCAGGGCTCGGGAAGACGGCAACGCTGTTGTCCGCGAGGTCGAGCCCGGGGGCCTCAACGCCGACCCAGCGCGCCGCGCGACGCTGGGGCCGGGTCAGCAGCGGCGTGAACGACGGCATCGCCGCGGCGTCGACCGCGGGCGCCATCCCTGTCTGGTCCCAGGCCGTCACGCGGACGTGTGCCGGCAGGCCCGCGAGCGTGAACCGATCGTCGAGCACGCGGACCATCGGGGGCGCGTCGGGCGGGAGCACGGTGCGCCGGGACTCCTGTTCCAGCCACGCCAGGACGGGTGTTTCGGCGCTCTCGCACGCGGCCCACGCCAGCCGGAGACGCTCGTCGGTGCGGGCGGTCAGGGCGGTGGTGGCGTGGGAACGGGCGATGACGGACGCCGCGGACAGCAGGAGCACCGTCGCCGCCAGGACGATCAGCATGGCCACGCCGGGGCGTGCGGTCGGTCGTGCGGGGCGACGGCTCATCGGACCCACTCCCGCGGCACGTCCAGGCGGACCACCGACTCGCCCAGCCCGTCCCGGACGGTGACGACGATCTCGGCCCAGGGGTCGCCTTCGGCCGTGCGCACTGTGAAAGAGGCGGCGTCCAACGAGCCGAGCATGGCGTTGGCCCGGACGACCTCGCCATCGAGCCGCGCGATCGTCCGGGTCAGGACCCCGTCGCGGACGGCGTAGGTCACGCGGACGTCGCCCGCCTCGCGGGTCAGGACATGGAGCTGACCGTCGGCGATCCAGACGCGTTCCTCGCGGCGCAGCCGGGCGGGCGTGGTCTGGTCGTGGTTGAGCAGGTCGATCCGGAGGGCCCGCTCGAGGTCCGCGATCGCGCGGGAGCGGTCGTCCGACCGGAGGCTGCTTGCGCGGAGCCGCAGCGTCGAGGTGGTCCACGACACGCTCGTCATCGCGAGCACGCCGATGAGGGCCAGCGCGAGCAAAGTTTCGAGCAGGGTGAATCCGCGCGGGCGGGTCATAGCTCGTCCTCCGCGTCCGTCGGCTCCGCGGGGACCCAGGCCACCGCCACTCGGTCCCCGACGCGGACCACCACCCAGGTTCCTTCGATCCCGCCGGCGAGAACCGAGGGCGACCGCTCGATGCCGAGGTTGGGGGCGTCCGGCAGGTCCGGCGCTGCGGCGAACCGGAGCAAGCCGGCGTCGGGGCGCACCGGGGCCGGCGCGGGCGAGCGGACCAGCAGCGGCAGGCAGGCGGCCACGACGAGCGCGAGGAGGGCCGCGGCGAGCAGCGTTTCGAGCAGCGAGAAGGCGGGGCGGGTCACGGCGCGGCCTCCGTGGTCACGAGACGGCCCGTGCGACCGTCGAACCGCAGCGTGAGCCGTGTCCCGTTGCGGTCGAGGAGCACCAGGTAGTCGTCGGAGCGTCCGAGCCGGTCGATCGTGACCGAGGGAACCTCCCGCCGTGACCCGGCGTCCAGCAGGTGGAGCGTCCAGCCGTCCGCCGGCGCCCGGAGCGCCGGAACCTCGTCGTGTACGGCTCCGACGCGCAGCGAAGCGCCATCCGCATCGGTCGTCAGCCGGACGGGCCCCTCGCGGAGGCTCAGCAGGCGGGCCCGGCGGTCGAAGTCGACGAACCGCTGGATGAGTTCCGCACGCCGAGCCGCCTCCGACCGCCCCGCGAGCGACGGCAGCAGGGCGGCCGTCGCCGCGGCGATCAGCACGACCGCTGCGACCAGCTCGATCAACAGGTAGCCCGTTCTGGAACGCGTGCGGTGCATCAGTCGCGCAGGGCGGTGGAACTCAGGTCCGCGGCCTCGCCCTCGCCTCCGGGCTGGCGGTCGGAGCCGTAGGTGACGATCTCGTACGGGTGCCCGTCCGGGCCGGGGGCGATGAAGGCGTACGGGTTGTTCCACGGGTCGTTGACCTGGTCGGGCTTGAGGAAGTACGGCGCGGACGGAGAGGCGGTGGGGGTGGTGAGCGCCGAGAGGCCCTGCTCGACGGGCGGCCACTCGCCGTGCTCCAGGCGGTAGGTCTCCACGGCCTGGATCAGCTGGGCGATCTGGGTCCGTGCGATCTCGCGCTTGCCCTTCGCGAAGCGGCCCGCGAAGGACACGGTGAGCACGCTGGCGACCAGCCCGAGGATGACGAGCACGGCGAGCAGTTCGACGAAGGTCATGCCCCGGCGGGCCGGGCGGGGGCGACGCGGGCGTGGGGTCATCCGATGATCTCCTGCAGCCGGACAATGGGAAGAATGGCGGCCATCACGACGGCCCCCACGAAGAAGGTCAGGCCGACGATGGCCGCCGGTTCGAGCAGCGAGGCGGCGCGGTCGATCAGGCGGTGGGCGCCGCGACGCTCGCGCTCGCCGATCCGCCGCAGGGTGGCCGCGAGCTCGCCGGAGTGGGCCCCCGCGGCGATCAGGCGGCGGTGCTCCTCGGTGAACCAGGCGTCGTCGTCGAGCGCCGCCTCGAACCGGGCCCCCTGCTCGATGCGTTCGGCGACGCCGAGCCAGACCCGGGCGAGGGCCGCCCCCAGCGGCCCCGTCGCGGAGGGCGCGACCACGCGGACGGACTCCACCAGCGTCAGCCCGGACTCGGTCAGCTCGGCCAGGGCCATGAAGGACTCCGCCGTGCGCACGCGGCGCAGCACCGCCGGCGCCCGGCGCACCGCCCACGGGGGCAGCCCGGACCGCTTCGAGGTGAGCGCCACGCCGAGCCCCACGCCGACCGCCAGCAGGGCCGGCAGCAGCCACGGCGCGTGCGCGGCCAGCCCCTGGCCCGCCGCCATCACCACCCGCGTCAGGGCGGGCGTCTCGATCCCCGCGTCCGTCAGCACGCCCGTCAACTGAGGCAGGATGCGCACGGCCAGGAAGCACCCCACGCCGACGCCCGACGCGGTGACGATCAGCGGGTAGGCCAGCACGCCGGTCAGGCGCGTGGCCAGGTCGTGCGCCCGCGTCTGACGCTCGGACAGGCGGGCGAGGGCGTGGGTGAGTTCGCCCGCCCGCTCGCCCGCGGCCAGCACGGCGCACTCGGCCCGATCGAACCAGCCCGGGTGGGCCGCCGCCGCCGCGGACAGCGGCGTCCCCTGCGACACCTCGTCGGCGAGCATCCTGGCCAGCACGCCCGGGCCGGAGGTCTTCGACCGCGACCCGGCCAGCACGAGCAGCGCCTCGCGCGGGGTCACCCCCGACCGGACCAGGGTTCCCACGGCGTCGAAAAACTCCGCCTTGGCCGCGGTGCGCCGTTTGCGCAGGTAGCCCGCGAGCAGATCCGGCGTGCCGCGGGCGCCGACGGCCCGCACGGGGCGGAGGTGGATAGGTCGGAGCCCCGCCTGGCGCAGCAGCCGTCGGGCCGCCGGCGCGTCGGGCGCGCTGATGACGCCCTGCGTCGCGCGGGCGGCGCCGCCCGTCACGGCCGCCTTGTAGCGCCACACGGTCACGCCGGGGCCTCCACGCCCGCGGGCTCTGAGAGCTCGCCGAGGTCCACCGTCACCCGCTCGACCTCCGTCCGGGTGGTGAGGCCGAGCCGGACGAGGCGCAGGCCGTCGGCGCGGAGCGTGCGCATGCCGCGGGAGGCGGCGTGGCGGCGCAACGCGGCGGCGGACTCGGCCCGGGACACCAGCTCGCGAGCGTCGTCGTCGAGCTGGAACAGCTCGAAGATGCCGGTCCGCCCGGCGTACCCCGTGCCCAGGCAGCCGGCGCAGCCTTCCCCCGAGCACGCCCGGTGGACCGTCCGCACCAGACGCTGGGCCATCACGGCCGTGAGCGCCGCCGAGACGAGGTACGGCTCGACGCCGAGGTCGATCAAGCGCGGCGGGGCCCCGACGGCGTCGTTCGTGTGCAGGGTGGAGAAGACCAGGTGCCCGGTCAAAGCGGCCTGGATGGCCAGCCCGGCCGTCTCGGCGTCGCGGATCTCGCCGACCATCACCACGTCTGGGTCCTGGCGCAGGATGTGGCGCAGGCCCGACGCGAAGGACATCCCCTTCTTGCGGTTCACCTGCGACTGGCTGATCGTCACCCCGGCCCCTGACAGGCGGAACTCGACGGGGTCTTCGACCGTCATGATGTTGAGGCTGGCCCCGCCGATGCGCCCGTGCTCGTTCGCCTGCGTCGCGATCAGTCGCAGCGTGGCGTACAGCGTCGTCGTCTTGCCGGACCCGGTCGGCCCGGTGAGCAGCACCATGCCGTTGGGGCGGGAGACCACCCGGTCGTACGCGGCCCGCACGTCCGCGGGCATGCCGATCGCGTCGAGGTCGGCCAGTCGCCGGCCCCGGTCCGTGTCGAGGATGCGCACGACCGCACGCTCGCCCTCCGCGGTGGGGATGGTGCTGATGCGCAGGTCGACCGGCCGGCCGTGGTCGCCGGCGTCGCCCCCGGCCCCCGGCCGGCCGAGCGTCACCGTGGCCCGGCCGTCCTGCGGGGCGCGCGTCTCCGCGGTGTCCATCGAGCCGATCACCTTGAGCCGGCTGACCACCGGGTCCGCCGCCCGCCGCGCCAGGCGTCGCGCCTCGACCAACACGCCGTCGATGCGGTAGCGGACGATCGTCTCGTCCGCGAGCGGGTGGATGTGGACGTCGGACGCCCCCCGCCGGATCGCGTCGAACAGCACCGCGTCCAGGAACCTCGCCGCGTCCGACTTGCCGGCGCTGGTGAGCAGGTCGGCGTCCTGCAGGGCCAGGGCGTCGTCGAGCGCGTGCTCCGCCTCCGGACCCTCGCCCGGCACAAGCCCGCCCTGCCCCGCCTCGGCGTAGACCCGGTCGATGCGTGCGGCGAGGTCCGCGGCGTCCACGCTTTCCTGCGCGAACGGGAAGGCCATCCCGAGCGCCACGGCCGCGTTGTGAACGATCCACGGCGGCGTGTTCGCCGCGTGCAGGACCCTCGGCGTCCCGTCGGCGACCACGCCCAGCACGAGGTGCTCTCGGGCGAACGCGTGCGGGATCCGCTCGATGAACTCGGGCAACGCGTCCATTCGGCTCACCGGATGATGCGGGGGGACACCGTCGGCCAGCCCAGCGTGGCGCCGGCCTCCTCCGACCGCGTGTCGCTGTGGTACTTGAGACGCTCGAAGCCCGGGTCGCGCAGGATCGAGGCCCGGATCAGCACGTAGAACCGCGTGCGGCTGGCCGAATCCGAGCCGGACCGGAACAGGTTGCCCAGCACCGGCAGGTCGCCCAGCAGCGGCACCTTGTCCACCGAGTCGGACTCCGCCAGCAACTCCAGCCCGCCGAGCACGATGGAGTAGCCGTCCGGGATGGTCGCGATCGAGCTGACCGTGGTGGACTGGCTCGGCGGCGGCAGGCCCGTCGACGAGGACTCGCCCAGGAACGACGAGATGCTCACGTTGTAGTTCAGCAGCAGGAAATCGCCCTCGGCGATCTGCGGCGAGACGGTGATCTGCGTGCCGGTCGACTCCGACCCGCCCCGGGCGGTGATGGTGTTGCCGTCCGTCAACGTGGTCGTGGCGTAGGGAACGCTGACCGTGTTGCTCAGGCTGGCGGACTCGTTGTTGTTCACCAGCGTGCTGGCCCGGCTGACCGACCGGCCCCGGTTCACGTTCTCCAGCGCCCGGACCACCACCGAGAAGTCGCCCGGGTCCAGCACCACCGCCGTGCCGCCGGCCCCGCTCACGTTCGGCGCCCCGCTCCCGGGGCCGATGTTCGAGAGGCCGAAAAGCGACCCCAGCCCGATGAGCGTGCCCGAATCGTTGATCCGGGCCTGCAGCTCCACGCCCAGGTCCTTCGACTGGCCCTCGGACAGGCTGACCAGCATGACCTCCAGCAGCACCTGCGGCTGGCGCTGGTCGAGCCGCTGCACAAGCGAGCCCACCTCGTCCAGCAGGTGCGGCGGGCCCACCGCGATGATGGCGTTCAGCTCGGGGTCGACGGCCAGAACCAGGTCCGGTCGGGTGGCCGCGGGGGCGGGCGCCGCGCCCGCCCGGGCGGCGTCGTCCGTGGCCGCGAGCCCAGCCCCCGCGTCCAGGGACACCCCCAGCAGCCGGGAGAGCGAGGCGCGGAGGTCCTCCGCGTTCCGGTTCCGGATCGTGAAGGTTCGCGTGGCGCGGCGGTGGTCGGGCGGCACGGCCTCGATCTGGGCGAGGAACTCGGCCACGCGGGCGTGCTCTTCGGGCGTGGCGGTCACGATCAGCGTCGACGCCACCGGGTTGCGCACGACCCGCCACGCGTCGCCGGACCCGCGCGGGCCGGGGCTGCGGGCGACCTCCTCCAGCAGCCGATCGAGCTCTTCCACCCCCAGGAACGGCAGCGGGTACGACCGCGTCTCCGCGCTCTGGGGCACGTCGAAGCGGGCGAGCAGTTCCCGCCAGCGCTCGTGCTCGTCCTCCGGCGCGGTCAGCAGCAGCGTCGCCCGCCTCGGGCCCGCCGCCAGCGACCCGGTCAGCCGCCGCCCCGGCGCCCGCTCGTTGGCGGCATGCACGGCGCTCAGCACCTCCACCGGGTCCGCGTGCAGGACCGGCACCTCCACCGTGCGGACCGACGCCGCCCCTGCCTCCATCCGCTCGATCACGGCCCGCACGGTCCCCTGCCGGCGCGAGAACGCGCCCACGATCACGCCCGACTGGTCCGGGGCCACGCTCGCCTGCCAGGCCGGCGGGCGGGGCTCGTTCAGCGCCGCCGCCACCCGGGCCGGGTCGGCGTGGCGCACCGGGTAGTACAGCACGACGTACCCCGGCTCGGGCTGCGGGATCGCCTCCAGCGGCTCCGTCGCCCCGGCGGCCTCCGCGACGGCCACCACCCGGTACAGCCGCCGCCGGCCCGGGGCCAGGACCGTCGTCCGCCCCTTGGCCTCCAGCATGCGGTGCGCCAGCTCCCACAGCTCGTCCGGCGTGTAGGCGTCCGCGTGCCGGAAGTTGAGCTTGGCCGTGAGCACCTGGTCGCCCGCCGGGTACTCGATGTCGACCGCGAACTGCTGACCCACAATGTCCAGAATCTGGGAAAGGGCGGGCGTCGCCGGTAGCCCGATCGACGGCGGCTCACCCGCCGCGGCCGCCCCGGGACCGACCCACAACCCACAAACAACCGCCGATATCAGGCCGGATCGCCCCGAAGCCGGGGCCCACAAACGCCGCCAAACGGTGCCGCAACCAAGCATGCGGCCAGTCTACAGGATGCCCCGCGGGAGCGGGAACGGATCCGACGACGAACCCGTCCCCCGCGGCGGCCGCTGCCCGGCCGCGCCCGCCGGCCCTTCCGCTCAGGAGGGGTTAGTGGTAATGTACCCGAGGGGACGTCGGCGAAGGCCGACGTTGGGGTTACACTTTAGAAGTGGAGTACGATCCGGAGCCGCAGGATGGAAATCTCTTGGGAGTCGCCCCCGACCTGGCCTCGTACAGCGGCTCGGGCTCGATCGGGAGCGGCGGTTACCACGCGGACTGGGACCTGAACTTCGACGGAACCGTCGACGCCTCGGACACGGACCTCATGGCGGCCCAGGGCGCCCGGACGACGGCGCTGCGTGCCGGCTGGATCAGCGACCCGCGTGCGGCGAGCACGGGCCCGGACAACTCGATCGGGTACTGCGGCTACGTGTTCAACCCGGAACGCGACGACTACACGGTCAGGTTCCGGGTCTACGCGCCGGAGCTGGGAAGGTGGAGGACGACAGATCCGATCGGGTACGCGGATGGAGGCAACTTGTACGAGTATGTCGGTTCTCAGCCGATGAGGCGGCTCGACCCGATGGGACTTGCCCCAGTTCCGGACTGGAAGGGGAATCCCGGACCTGGAAATGATACTGAAACGACAACCCAACGGCTGAATGTCATGGTTCAGCAAAGCTGCAAACGCATCAAGGACGCACTGGCAGTTTTGAACGATCCCGAGCTGCTTAAGTGTGCGTGCACCTCTAGACCAATTGGTACCGAACCTGGACTCAGCCGCAAGCCTGATTTCAATGTTCTTAAGGTCCGACTGCAGTATCTGTATAATAAATATTGCACGCCCTGCTCCGACCCGATCAAAATCAAATTTACGAATCTCGACCCGAATGATAGAAATAATACTGATGATCCCTATATGAGGGAGTACGTGATCCCGTACACTAGCATTATTATTAGGACAAGCCCTTGGATTCGCCTGCCTGTCGATCCAGAAGATGGAACGTGGCCTTGGCAAAAATTCGATCAGCCGCACATTCTTATCCACGAACTTTTTCATATTCATTTTCAAACAGAGGACAAATACGGCACGGATTCGACAGATCTTGATGATCAGCCGTATGTCGATCGGTGGGTGAAGGCGCTCGCCGAGTCATTGGAAAAGTGTCGTGGTGGTGACTAATGAGCAATAGGAATGAAAATCTTGTCAAAATTGGAATCGCTACGGGCCTATTCTTGTTGGCCTTAATGATTTGTTTGGCACCTCGTTCCGTGAGGCCTTCGTCACATGGCGAAACGGTCATTGTGCTGGAGTGGATCACCAACGCTCTTTCAACGGATCCCCAGCATCAGGATTTGCTAAAGAGTACTGACGGTGAGTTGGCCATTGATTTCGAGCTGGCATTGTCTAGGTACCCAGACTATCCGCTGCGGGTGGAGCAAGATGGCCACGGATATCTTGCCGATGCATGGAGACGACGTATAAGAGTAGACAGCCGAGAAGGTGGTCTTGCTGTTTGGTCCATGGGTGCTGACGGCAATGATTCGCAAGGGAAGGGTGATGACCTTGTGGCGGGCCAAGGGGCGTATCCGAGCTATGGTCGCAAGTTGCCAGGCGGTATATTAGTATTCTGCGCCGTATGTGGCCTAGTTGTAGTTTCCGCTATTGTACATCTGAGTTTAGTCAGGCGGTCGGAACATCGGCGTCGTATTTGGGCTATCAAGCTGACGACTCTATTTATAATAAATTTTGTTTTGTCTGCGCTCGTGTCGATCTTGCTCTTCGCCCGTGTCAATTTGACATCAAGATTTGATTTGGCTATGTCGATTTATAGCACTGGCGGCAGCCTGGCGCTGGCGACGGCTTCGTATTTTTTTGTAGATGCGATCTTGCTTTGGCGAAGTTATTTTGCATCGATGATCTGTTTGCGATGTGGATATTCTCTCGAAAGTCGAGATCGTTGCCCGGAGTGTGGACTGTCGCTGACATGAGTAAGATTCGTCACATGCAAAGCTGATCGGGTCGAAGCCGTCGTATGCAAAGCTGATCTGGGACGAAACGGCGATTGGAACCTTCCCGTAGCGGGGTGCAAGTACTCGGTCCCGCCCGTTTCAGGCCGCCGATCGGCGTTCGTAGTGCCGCAGCACTCCGCCCAGCCTCGTGGCACACGATCTCGCCCTCGTCCTGCGGGGGGTCGTGCCCGGTCATCCGATCGCCCAGCAATCTATTCCCCAATCCCTGGTGCGGCCTTTCCAGATGGCCCTGCTCAGGGTACTCTGAGGCGAGATGGTCCAGGCGCTCCTGCCAACCCGCGCCCCCACCCACGAGCCGAGCACCGGCCCGCAGGTCGCCGTCTCCGAGTACCGCTACAACGCCCTGGGCTGGCGGACGGTCAAGCGTTTCGACACCTCGATGGGCGGGTACGACGGGATGGACCAGGAGCGGGTGATGCTCTACGACGCCGGGTGGCGGATGGTCGAGGAACGGGTGGACACGGACCTGGACGATGATGCGGACTACGTGAGCCAGCAGTTCTGGGGGATGCGCTACGTCGACGACGCGGTGGCCAAGCGGATCAACCGGGACCTGGCCGACCCCGACGGCCGCTGTCGCCGACCGTTCGGCCGAAACCGCTTTTGAACCGATGTCGGGGGACACGCCCCGACAGCCCGCAAGTTCGCGCATCAAAAACGGGTCCCGACGCACCGCGCCGGAACCCGTCCAAAAATGGAGCCGGGGGGAATCGAACCCCCGTCCCGAGACAGTCAGCAGGATGCTTCTACGCGTGTAGTTGATCGGTTGATCTCGGCCTCGCACCGGGGATCAACGCCCTGTGCTTCGGCCCAGCCGCTTGAAACCTCCTCGCTGCCGCGCCAAGAGGCGCCACGCGGCAACCAGCCCGATGGTCGTGATCCCCCGCCTCATCGGGCGTCGGGCGGGGGATCGGAAGCCTGATCTCAGGCCGCCATGGAGTACTGCGGTTCGGCAGTTATGGGTTTGCGTGATTTTTACGAGGCCTTCACGCCCCTCGACGCGCCACACCAAGCCTTCCCTGTCCGGTCGAATGCCATATCGGCCCCGGGTTGTCAAAGAGCGGCCGGCGGACCGGCCACCAAACCATACGCCGCCGACCCCGCCAGGGTTCGGGCCCATCCAGGGGGCGCGGGGCCGGGCTCCAGAGACCTCCCACGGGGGCGCCCGCGGCCCGGCTCCCGGCGCCGGCGTCTATCCTCGGGCATGGAGCGCTCCCTGAAACTCGCGGTCATCATCCCCGCCGCAGGGGCGTCGCGGCGTTTCGGTGCGGGCGACGCACTGCTCGGCGGGCGGTCCAAGCTCGACGAGGACCTGGGCGGGCGCACCGTCCTGCAACGCAGCGTCGAGCTGTTCCACACACGCCCGGAGACCGTGGGCATCGTGGTCGCCGGACCCCACGACCCCGAGGCGATGGCCGCCTTCCGCCTGCGCCACGGCGACACGCTGGCCCTGCTCGGCGCGACCATCGTCCGCGGCGGGGCCGAGCACCGGTGGCAATCCGTGCGGGCGGCGATGAACGCCCTGCCCGCGGACGCGACCCACGTCGCCGTGCACGACGCCGCCCGGCCGGCCTGCCCGGCCGACCTGATCGACCGCGTGCTCGACGCGGCGTCCGTCCACCCCGCCGTGGTCCCGGGGGTCGAGGTGGACAGCACGGTCAAGCGCCTGGGGGACGAGGTCGGCGACGACCGGGCCGACCCGCTCGCGTCGATCCTGGGCGAGCAGCAGAAGGCCCCTTGGCGACTGGTGCGGGAGACTGTGGACCGGACGGGCCTGGTGCTGGTCCAGACGCCGCAGGTGTTCGAGCGGTCGCTGCTGGAACGGGCCTACGCCCAGTCGAACCTTGACAGCACGGACGACGCCGGGCTGGTGGAGCGTCTGGGCGAGCCGGTGGTGGTGGTGCCGGGGGACGCGCGGAACGTCAAGATCACGCGCCCGGCTGACCTGGAGATCGTCCGCCGGCTCGGCGACTTCCGGGAACCGGACAAGAAGCCGGCGCACCTGCGGTTCTGAACGTGGGGCCGACTTGCAGTCGGCCGATGTTTGCCAAGGGCGGGGAGAGGCCGGTTGCAAGTCGGCCCCACGAGTGTCATACGCATCCCACTCCTTTGTCGGGCCCTTGCATGGCGCGCCCTGAGCGTCAGCGACGGGTGTATCACAAACCCCGAGCGTGAGCGAAGAAGAGAAGAACCCCACGATTCGAGGACTCATCGTGGGCGTGACCTTGTCATCCAAGCCACGCCTGAAGTTCAAGCTGGATCCGCATCAGATGTCCGAGCCGGTCAACCCGCCGGGCGTGTTGTGGTAGATGCCCGGCACGCCGGCGCCGGTGCGGTTCGGGAAGGGGCGGGCGGCGTCGGCGTCTTTGTGGACACGCGCGGAGCCGTCGCCGAGCAGCACGCCGCGGGCGTCGGGCGGTTCGGGGCCGCGGTGATAGCGCACGAAGCGGTCAAAGACGATCACCTTCGACGACGGGAAACGCACCTCGCGCTGGCGGGTGGCGCGGGCGCCGGGCTCGCCCTCTTCCATCCAGGTTTGCGGCGAGGCGATGAACGAGTTGCTGTAGTGATACACGGGGAAGACCCACTCGCCCGCGTCGGTCCGCCAAGGGAGGTCCCCCGCGCCGTCGTCGTCGGCCGACCAGAGCCGGTAGTGTTCTGCCCAGGGCGCCACGCTGTGGAACAGCGTCGGCCAGGCGTAGGAAAGGCTCCACGGCGCGTTGCTGTCGGTCACCGTGCCGGCCGGCGCGTCGGGCGGGCCGACGAAGTAGGGCAGCCCGGCCGGCTGGTACGGGTGGGTCTCGCGGAAGCGTCCGAGGTAGAGTTCGAAGCAGACACCGATCTGGCGCAGGTCGGCCAAGGACCGGGTGCGCCGGGCGGTCGCCGCGGCGCCCTGGATCGCCGGCAGCGCGATGCCGATCAGGACGCCGATCACGCCGATCACGACCAGCAACTCCACGAGCGAGAAGCCCGGGCGGCGGCGTGCGTCGGGGATGGCTCGTCCGATGCTCAACCTCAGATCCACAGCGGCGGCGTCGCGCGCTGCCCGGTCGGGTCCTGGAGACCGGTTTCGTACGGCACCCAGGTCCGGCGGTTCTGGTCCCAGACGAAGCCGATGGTCGCGTAGGCCACGAACCCTTTGGGCTCCTCCGCGGTGTACACGATCATGGGGATCACCACGTCCCGGACCTCGGCGCCGCGGGCGAGCAGCGGGGCCGCGCCGTAATAGCCGGGGTCGCCGAGCGTGGCGCGGGCACCGCCCGCGAGCGACTCCGGGTCCGCCAGGCTCTCGGCGCCCCCGCGGACCAGCACCCCCTCGGGCCCGATCGCGGCGGACCGGGCCGCCGCCGCGAACGCTTCCCACAGGGCGCGGTCCTCGAACATCGTGCCCTTGACCGCCTCCGCCCCGTCGCGCCCGGTCCAGGCGGTGACCTGCGCGAGGTAGCGGTCGTAGTCCGGGTCGAGCATCAGTTCGATGCGCTCGCGGACCATCCGCAGGAGCAGGTCGTCCCGGGCGTCGAGGCGCCCGTCGCTTTCCGTCAGCCGGGCGCGGAGTGACGCGGCGACACCCGTGACGATCGACGCCCGCTCCGCTTCGTCGGTGGGTTCGAGGAACTCCGAGATGGCGCCCAGGTGCGCGACGGCGGCGGTGTCGGTCGTTCCCGTGGGCGGCGGGGCAGGGGCGGAGAGCCGACAGCCGCCCGCGCGGAGCGCCCACGCGACACCCAAGCCGGCGAACACCACGGCGGCCAAGGTGACGAGTTTTGATCGGTCCATGCGCTATGCCCCCCGTTTACTCGACCGGCTCAGGATCCACGGGGAAGATGCAAATCACCACCGCGTAGGGCATGCCCTCGGGCGTCACCGCGTCCATGCCGCCGCATCCGATCGCGCCTGCCGGGCATTTCTTCTCCGCGCACATGTTCGTGTGGACGGAATGGCAGTAGGAACAGACCAACCCGGCACGCGGCGCATGCTGCCCGTACGCGAGCCCGGCAACGACGGAACAAACGAACACACCAGCGGAACGGAGCAGATCAGACTTCGTGACGGTCTCCTTTGAAGAAGCTGGCATCAACCTATTTGATGCCGGCTTCGGCGTCAACCGGAAACCGGGAAATCCGGGAGCCCTGGCCGAAGTTTGCGCAGTTCTGTGGAAACCATGCCTTAGTTTCCACAAATCTGTGTCTGAACCCCCCCGAACAGGCCGGGTGTGGCGGGCCTTCCGCGTGGGCGCTCTGCCGAAACGAGTGGTGATGCGGGGTGCCCGGATTGGGCCGCGCAAGCGGGGGCGGGCAGCGGTCGGGCCCACATGAGAAGAGGCCGACTGCAAGTCGGCCCCACGGGGAAAGGCAGAGGCCGACTGCAAGTCGGCCCCACGGGGATGGCGTTCAGTAGCGTCGCACGACGCCCTTGACGATGCCCTGGATCTGGCAGAACTTGACGCGGATGGGGTCGAAGTCGGGGTTGGCGGGCTGGAGGCGGATGTGGTCCGACTCCTTGTAGAAGGTCTTGAGGGTGGTCGAGCCGTCCTCGAGCAGGGCGACGACGCGGTCGCCGTTGGACGCGACCTGGGCGCGTTCGAGCAGGATGATGTCGCCGTCGAGGATGCCCTCGTCGCGCATGGACTCGCCCTCGACCTGCAGGGCGAAGGTCGAGCCCTGGTCGTCGATCGTGCCGAGGAACTCGGCGAGGTCGATCTCGTCGGCGTCCTCGCAACGCTCGATGGGGTAGCCCGCGGCGATGCGCCCGACGAGGGGGTACTTGAGCGGGCGGTCCTCGTCGGGGACGGCGATGCCGTCAGCGATCGACAAAGAGCGTGCCTTGTTGGCCTCGCGGATGAGGGCGCCCTTCTTGATGAGCGCCTCGACGTGCTCGAAGACCGTGACCTTGCTGACGCCGATCTCGTCGGCGAGCTCCTGCATGGTCGGGGAATAGCCACGCCGGATCCGCGAGTCGCGGATGAGCTGCAGGATCTTGAGTTGCTTGGGGGTCAGGTTCATGTCCGAAGTCCTTTCTGCCGGGGCGACGCTCCTCCACTCCGGTCGTCGCCGCGGCCGCCGAGGCCCATCCGCTGTCGGTGCGTGCGTCCGTCCGCTGCGCACGCCCGTTGAGATCACGCTCCGTCCCGCCGGACCCCGCGGCCCGACGCAACGCCCGGTGTACCCCCGCCGCGGCTTCCTCCTGGGCCATCAGGTGGCGCTCGCACGCCACGATGAGGCCCAGCAGGCTGGCCCGGGGGTCCGCCGGCGCCCGGTCCGCCGCGGGCTGCGCGGCGGGCAGGGCGTCCCGACGCACCATGCCGAGGCTCGCGCCCCGGCCGGTGGTCAGCCCGAGCGAAGCGCCCACGCGCCGCACGGTGACCACCACGCCACCGAGCGACCCGCCGCGTTCCGCCGGGCCCGGAACCGCGGGCGGGAAGCCCGCGTCCCGGTACTCGCCCACGAAGCGCCCCCCCGGCCCGAGCAGCACCAGCGGCGGCCCGTCGATCTCCGCCCGCCGGCCCTTCGGCCCCAAAGCCTGCGGGCATGCCCGGCCGGGCGTTCGCTCCGTGGTCATCCGTGTCATCGTGCGTCCTCTCTCGATCTTCACCCGGCCCGCGGCGGTGGCCGCGTGCCCTGTGTTGGATTTGATCGGGTCGGAACTTCCTCACGCAACACGGAAATCTCTTCACTTGTTCGGGTCAAGATAGCCAATCACAACCCCCACGGCAAGGGGAATTCGGCGCAAAGTACCGAAAATCAACCAACTGCGCGGGGGTGCTTCCCCTGTGTGGGGGACGGTTTTGTTCGGGAGCTGAACGGAAATTCTGGCGCAACCTTTGCCGGGCCCCGCGGGCAGCTCCGGTTATCGGCCGTCACCGGGCCAGCTCGAAGGTGGTCCCCACCCGGCGCACCCGCCCGGCCAGCTCCAGCATGGTCAGCTCGGCGCGCACCCGCCCGGCGTCGAGGCCCACCAGCTCACCCAGCTCCTCGACGCTGCGGGTTTCGGTGAGTCCGGCGAGGAGCGCCCGCTGGCTCTCCGACAGATCGCCGACGGGCTCGTCGCGCTGGCGCCGGGCCGGGTCGGCCGTGACAGCCTCGTGCGTGCCGGCGTGGAGGTGGCGGGCGTGGCCTTCGAGCACGCCGATCACGTCCGCGGGCTCGCAGACGAGGTGGGCGCCCTGCTTGAGCAGTTCGTGCGTGCCGTCGCTCGCGGAGGAATCGACCCGGCCCGGCACGCCCATCACCTCACGCCCGTGGTCGTCGGCGGCGTGACGTGCGGTGATGAGCGCGCCGCTCTTCAGCCCGGCCTCGATCACCAGCACGCCGAGCGACAGGCCCGAGATGATGCGGTTGCGGGCGGGGAAGTTCTCCGCGCTGGGCCCGGTGTCCGCGGGCAGCTCGCTGACCACGGCCCCGCCCTCCGCGGCGATGCGGTCGTACAGCGGCGCGTTCTCCGGCGGGTAGCACTTGGCGATGCCGCAGCCGAGGACGGCGATGGTGCGCCCGCCGGCGTCGAGGGCGCCGCGGTGGGCGGCGGTGTCGATGCCCCGCGCGCCGCCCGAGACGACGCTCAGGCCGGACCGGGCCAGCGCGCCGGCGAAGCGCGTGGCCTGCTCGATGCCGTAGTGCGTACACCCGCGCGAGCCGACGATCGCGACCGTATAGCGGTCGAGGTCGCCGGCTCGCAGCTCGCCCCGCACGGTGAGCACGGGCGGGGCGGCGGGGATGGCCCGCAGCAGCGGGGGGTAGGCGTCGTCGGCGAGCGTCAGGACCGTCGCGCGGGCCCTGGCGATCCGTTCGAGCTCGCGCGCCACGCGGGCGTCGGCGTCCTTGAGGCTCTCCAGGATCGATCGCGCCGTCTTGTCGCCGATGCCGGGCACGCGGGCGAGTTCCGCGGCGGACGCGGCGCGCACCCGCTCGAAGGTCCCGAACGCGTCGAGCACCCGCGCGATCCGCACGGGGCCCATGCCCGGCGCGAGCGTCAGCGCGAGCAGGCCGAGGGCGTCGGGCGGCAGGGCGTCCGGGGCGTGCAAGGCGTCACTCGTCGAACTCGGCCACGGGCTCGGCCCGCGCGTAGACCTTGCCGTCCGGGCGCTCGTGCCGGTCGAGCACGCGGGCGACGACCTCGATCGGCGTGGACTCGGGCACGTCGGTCAGCGCCCGCAGGTCGACGAACGCCTGCGTGTGCATGAACGCGGGGTCCGGGCGGCGCACGGTCACGAAGACCCGGCGGCCCTCGGGCGTCACCTCGGCGCGGTCGACGCCGAGCGTCCACCCGCCCGTCGGCACGCGCATGACGACCAGGCGCCGGCCGTTCATCGTCTCCAGCCGGATCGGCGGCACGGCGGGGTCGGGCGCGGTGATCACTTCCTTGTCCCCCCAGGGCGTCAGGCCGCAGCCGGGCGCGCCCAAGGCGAACCCGATCGCGAGCGTCACGGCCACGGTGCGTGCAGGCATACGTTCTCCCCGAAGGCCCGGTGGGCGTGTTCGTTGGATGTATGGTAGCGGAAGCCCGTGGACGGTGCAACGGTCGCCCCCGATCAGGCGAGCAGGTCGATCAGCCGGCCGGTGGCCGGGCCGGGGTGCGGCGCGGGGGCCGGGGCGGGGAGCCTTGGGGCTGCGATCACCGGGGTGCGGCCCAAGCGGGGCAGGAGGGCCGGCCACGCGGGGGGCCCGGCCCGGCAGGGGGAGGGTTCGAAGCGGTCGGGCTCGCGCCGGGGCGGTTGGTGGTGTGGCGGGGGCTGGCGGTTGAGCGTCTCGAGGAACCGGTGGAACGCGACCGCGCCGGCGGGGGCCCTGGGCGCGCCGTACGCCGACAGGGTCACCGGCGGGGGTCCGTTCTTGATCGGCGCGCTCGCCATGCCGGGATGGGTGCAGCGGGCGGGCCGCGCCGGGGCCGGGCCAGCGGGTCCGGGAAAACCGGGGTTTGCCGCGGGTTTTGGGGCGTCGGGACGCGCCGGGCCGTTCGGGCCCGGGCGGTCTGTGCGGCCTGTGGCCGGCACGCAACCCCTAGCATGGCGGCGCGTGCGCACCGAGCAGCTGGATTTCGACCTGCCGCGGGAGTTGATCGCGACGCACCCGGCCGAGCCGCGGGACGCGTCGCGTCTGCTGGTGGTGTCGCGGTCGGACCCGGACCGGTTGGAGGACCGTGTGTTTTCGGACCTGCCGGGGCTGCTCGCGCCCGGGGACACGCTGGTGTTCAACCGGTCCCGGGTGATCCCGGCCCGGCTGCAGGGGGTCAACCCGGCCACGGGCGGGCGCGTCGGCGGGCTGTATTTAAAGGATGCGGGGCCGGTCGATGGCCGGGCGGCCTGGGTGGTGCTGCTGAAGGCCAAGCGGTCCCGGGCCGGGGGCCGGGTCGAGCTGACCGGCCCGGACGGGCGGGCGACGGGGGTGGTTCTGGAGCTGGTTGAGCGGTGCGAGTCGGAGGGGCCCGGGGCGTGGGTGGTGGCGGTGGAGGGGGCGGCCGGTGCGGAAGTGTTGGAATCCGTTGGGCTTACGCCGCTGCCGCCATACATTCTCAGCGCCCGTCGTGAGCGGGGGGAGTCGCCGCCGGACGAGCTAGACCGATCGTTCTATCAGGCGGTGTACGCCGGAGACGAGGCCGGCTCCGTGGCCGCGCCGACGGCGGGGCTGCACTTCACCGACCGGGTGCTGGCGGCCCTGGAGGCCCGGGGTGTGAGTCGGCGGGAGGTCGTGCTGCACGTCGGCGCGGGGACCTTCCGGCCGGTTGAGGCCGAGCGCTTGGAGGACCACCCGATGCACGCCGAGCGGTGCTGGGTGGGAACGGCGGGGGAGCTGCTGGGGGAGAGGGCGTCGTCTTCGGGGACGAAGCGCACGGCGCCCGGCGGGGAGGGTCGGGTGATCGCGGTGGGCTCGACCTCGGTGCGGACGCTGGAGGCCGCGGCGGGGTTGATGGAGGCCGGGCGCGAGGGCGAGGCCCGGGGCTGGTTCGAGACGGACATCCTGATCGCGCCCGGGCACCGCTGGCGCGCGGTGGACGGCATGGTGACCAACTTCCACCTGCCCCGGTCGACACTCATCGCGATGGTGGCGGCGGCGTTGGAAGGCCCGGGGGTGGACGGCGTGGAGCGGGTCAAGGCGGTGTACGCGCACGCGGTGCGGGAGGGGTACCGGTTCTTCTCGTACGGGGACGCGATGCTGGTGCTGCCGTGACGGCGGCTTCGTGGGGCCGACTGGCGGTCGGCCGATGGGGCGCAAGCGGAAGGCCGACCGAAAGTCGGCTCCACGCGAGTGTCGGCGGTGCGGCGCGAATGACGATGAAAAGGCACCACGGATGGACCTGAACGAACTCATCGCGGGGCTGGGGGTGCGGGTGGTCGGGGACCCCTCCGGCGTGCGCGTGTGCGACGTCACGGAGGACTCTCGGACCGCGGTCCCGGGGTCGCTGTTCATCGCACGCGCGGGGCTGAAGTTCGACGGGCGCAAGTCGGCGGGCGAGGCCGCGGCGTGCGGGGCGGTCGCGGTGCTGTCGGACACGGACGACCTCGAGCTCCCCCAGTACCGGCGCCCGGTGGTGCTGGTCTCGGACCGCGTGCCGGAGATCGCGGGGGTCCTGGCCGAGCGGTTCTACGGCAACCCGTCCTTGGGCCTGCGGGCCGTGGGGGTCACGGGCACCAACGGCAAGACCTCGGTCGCCACCATGACCCGGGCCATCCTGCAGGCGGCGGGCGTGCGCACCGGGCTGATCGGCACGGTCGAGGTGGACGACGGGCGGGAGGTCGCCCGCAGCGCCATGACCACGCCCCCGGCGGTGGAGCTGTCGCGCACGCTGGCGACGATGGTCGACGCCGGCTGCCGGGCGGCGTGCATGGAGGTGTCCAGCCACGCGCTCGACCAGCGCCGGGCCGACGCCCTGCGCTTCACGGTGGGGGTGTTCACCAACCTGACCGGCGACCACCTGGATTATCACAAGACCACCGAGGCGTACCTGGCCGCCAAGCGCCGGCTGTTCGACCTGCTGCCGCCCGACGGCGTGCGGGTGCTCAACGCCGACGACCCCGTTTCGGACGCGATGGACGGCCCGAACGCCCGGTGGTGCTCGGCGGCGGGCGATGCGAAGGCCTCCTGGCGGGTCTCCGTCGGCGGGGCCGATCTGTCCGGGATGGAGGTCGCCATCGAGAGCCCGATCGGCGCGATCCGCGGGCGGGCGCCGGTGGTGGGGGCCCACAACGCGATGAACCTGCTGCAGTCCGCCGCGGCGGCCGACGCGGTGCTCGAACGGCTCGGGATGGACGCCGAGCGCCGGCGTGCGGCGATCGGGTCGGCGCTCGGGTCGATCGTCGCGCCGCGGGGGCGGTTGGAGCGGGTCTCCGGCCCCGGGGACGCGGTCGCGGTCTTCGTCGATTACGCCCACACCGACGACGCCCTGGAGCGCACGCTGACCGCGGTGCGTTCCGTGCTGCCCGAGGGCTCGGGCCTGACGGTGGTGTTCGGCTGCGGCGGCGATCGCGACACCACCAAGCGGCCCCGCATGGGCCGGATCGCGGCCACGCTGGCCGACCGGGTGGTCGTCACGTCGGACAACCCGCGCCGGGAGCGCCCCAGCACGATCGTGGACCAGATCCTGGCCGGCGTGCCCCGGGAGCGGCGCGACCGGTGCACGGTGCAGGTCGAACGCGGTCAGGCGATCCGGCACGCGGTGATGACCGCGCGCGACGGCGAGGTGATCGTCATCGCGGGCAAGGGGCACGAGACGGAGCAGATCTCGTGCGATGCCGCGGGCGACCCGGTCGTGCGCCATTTCGACGACGCCGAGCAGGCCCGCGCGGTGCTGCGCGAGCGCCGTTTGCGGGCCCCGATCGGCGGGGTGGGGGGGTCGGCGTGACGGTCTGGTCCTTCGAGACGGTGCGGTCGGTCGCCGACGGGCGCTGGCTGATCGGGCCGGTCCCCGGCGCGGCGCCCCCGGCGGGCGCGGCGATCGACACGCGGTCGATCACGCCGGGCATGATCTTCTTCGCCTTCCGGGGCGAGCACGCCGACGGGCACGCCTTCCTGCCGGACGCCCGGGCCCGGGGCGCGGCGATGGCCGTGGTGACGGACGCCTCGGCCGTGCCGCCGGGCGTGGCGATGCCGGTGCTTCTGGTGAGCGACGCGACGGAGGCCCTGACGCGCCTGGCCGCGCACTGGCGGGGCGCGGTCCCGGGCCTGCGGGTCGTGGGCGTGACCGGGTCGAACGGCAAGACGACGACCAGCCGCCTGGTCCACGCCGCGGCGTGCTCGCCGGGCGGGCTGCCGGGCACGGTCTCGGCCAAGAGCTTCAACAACGCGCTGGGCGTGCCGGTCACGCTGCTCAACGCGCGCCCGGACGACCGGGTGCTCGTGTGCGAGATCGGCGCGAGCACGCCGGGGGAGATCGCGCGGCGATGCGACGTGGCGAGCCCCGACGCGGCGGTCGTCACGGGCGTCGGCGAGGCCCACTTCGGCGGGCTGGGCTCGATCGAGGCGATCGCCGCGGAGAAGGCCTCCATCGCCGCGGGCGTCGGCGAGCATGGCGTGGTGGTCGTGCCGTCCGGCATCCCCGTGCTCGACCGGGCGTTGGAAGCGACCGGCTCCCGGGCGCGGATCGTCCGCGTGGGCGCGGGGCCCGGGGCGGACCTGACGCTCGCGGAGGTCCGCACGGAGCCGGGGCGTGTGTCGTTCATGCTGTCCGGGGCGCCGTTCGCCGTGCCGCTCGACGGGGCGCACAACGCGTCCAACGCGGCGCTGGCGGTGGTCGTCGCCCGGTGGCTCGGCGTGGACGACGCGACGATCCGCGCGGGCCTGGCGGGGGTCGCGCCGGCGCCGATGCGTCTGGAGCGGTCGGTGCTGCCCACCGACCCGCCGACGACCGTCATCAACGACGCGTACAACGCCAACCCCGGCTCGATGCGGGCCGCGCTGGGCGTGCTCGGGGCCGAGCCGGCGAGCGCCGGGCGCCGGGTGGCCATCCTAGGGGACATGCTGGAGCTGGGCGACCTCGGCCCGCGGGCGCACCGCGAGGTGCTCGAAGCCGCGCACGACGCGGGGATCGACGCGATCGGCACGCTCGGCCCGCTGTTCGCCCAGGCCGCCGCGGACCTGGGCGTGTCCGTCCACGCCGAGCCCGGCTCGGACGACGGCGCGGTCGAGCGGGTGTGCGCCCTGGTCCGCCCGGGGGACACGGTCTTGCTCAAGGGTTCCCGCGGCCTGCGCCTCGAACGGGCCGCCGCGGTGCTGGCCGCCCGCGCCGGGCGTGCGGGCGTCGGGGCCGAGGCGCGATGATCTACCTGCTGTTCGATCTCGTCCGCGCGTGGCTGGTCAACCGCGGCCTGTACGGCGTGTTCGGCGTGCTGGACCAGGTCCAGTTCCGGGCTTTGCTCGCGGCGGGCCTGTCGTTCGCGCTGGTGATCGCGCTGGGCAAGCGGACGATCCGCTTCCTCGTCGGCCTGAAGATCGGCGACGCGGGGGAGAGCGACGCCGAGCTGCTCCGCGCCCACGCCAAGAGCAAGGCCAACGTGCCCACGATGGGCGGCGTGCTGATCTGCGGCTCGATCTTCGCCTCGACGTTCCTGCTCGCCGACCTGTCCACGCCCAAGGTGCTCCTCGGCCTGTTCGTGCTCGTCTGGCTGGCGGGGGTGGGGGGGGCGGACGACTGGCTCAAGCTCACCGCGTCGCGTCGCGGCACGGGCCGGCAGGGTCTGTACGCCTGGGAGAAGCTCGTCTTCCAGCTGGGCATCGGCCTGCTCGCGGGCTACTTCGCGTACCGCTACTCCGCGGCGGAGGTCGGGCCGTCGATGGGCCACGTGCTCAACCTGCCCTTCCAGCGCACCTTCCTGCCCGGGGCCCAGGGCGTCGCGCCGGGACTGATCTACCTCTCGCTGCCCGCGTTCGTGGTCGTCGCCCTGCTGATGATCGCCGGGCTCAGCAACGCGGTGAACATCACCGACGGCATGGACGGTCTGGCGAGCGGCATCGCGGGCGTGGTCAGCTTCGCCCTGCTGATGCTCGCGTTGATCGCGGGCAGCGAGCAGTGGGCCCAGTACCTGCTCGTTCCACACATCAGCCGGGCCGACGAGCTGGCGGTGCTGGCCGGGGCGATGGCCGGGGCCTGCATGGGCTTCCTGTGGTGGAACGCCGCCCCGGCGCAGGTGTTCATGGGCGACACCGGCTCGCTGGCCCTGGGCGGCCTGATCGGCTACGTCGCCGTGGCCGTGCGCCAGGAGATCGTCGTTCTGATCATGTGCGGCGTGTTCCTCCTGGAGATCTTCTCGGTCGTCCTCCAGGTGGGCTGGTTCAAGTACACCCGGATCAAGACCGGCACGGGCCGGCGCATCTTCCGCGTCGCGCCGTACCACCACCACCTGCACATGGGCGGCTGGGCGGAGAACCAGGTCGTGGTGCGCCTGTGGATCCTGGCGATCATCCTGTGCGTGGTCGCCCTGGCGACGCTCAAGCTGCGATGACTCACCGGCCCACGCGGACGCGCGGGGCCCCGAACACCACCGCGTCCTGCACCGCCCCGTGCTCGCCCGGGTCGACGCTGAGCGCGACCGCGCGCACGCCCGGGCCCAGGTCGGCCGCCAGCGAGCCCGAGGGCTCGGCCCGGGTCAGCCGGCGCTCGCCCAGCAGCGTGCGCCCGCCCGCCGCGTCCACGGCGTGGATGCGCACGACGCAGTCCGTCCAGTCCCCCGGCGCATCGGCGCGGAACTCGCACGCGAATCGGTCCGCGCCCGCGGGCGTCGCGTAGACCGCCTCGGCCGGGGACGGCATGGCCACGTCCGCCAGCATCAGCCACGGGTCCGCGCCGGGGCGTGCGGCGGGCGCGGGGGCCCACCGCCGGCCGCCGGTCGGCGACACCCGCTCGGGCGGCTCGTGGCCGATCGGACGCACGGCCGTCCCGGCGGCCCGGCGCAGGCCCAGCAGCCGGGCGTCCGGGCGGTCCGGCGCCACCGCGTCCTCGCCGCGGGAATCCACGCCGATGGCGGCGGGGTCGGTCAGCACACGGACGCTCCCGTCCGCGCCGACGCGCAGCGTGCGGGCGAGCAGCGTGGTGCCCGAGTCGTCGGTGACGAGCGTGCGCGGGCCGGCGCCCTGCGGGGATTCCGGCGGGTTGGCCAGGCGCAGCTCGGCCACGCGGTCCAGCGGCACGGCCACCGGGCCGTCCGCCGTCTCGATGACCACCTCCCGCCCGACCCGCTCGACGAAGCCCGTCAGCCGGTCGCCGTTGGTCAGCAGGGCCTCGTCCTCGCCGGGCGTGGGGGCTCGCCACGGCGCGCCCGGGCGCGCGATGCGGGCGACGCGCTCCAGCGGCACGCGGCATGCCCCGAAGCCCAGGGCGTCGCCCGCGAGCGTCTCGGGGTCGTCCCCGTCCTCGGGCGACACCACAAGGCGCTGCCCGTCGACCAGCTCCACGAACACCGCCCCGGGCCGGTCCGGCGGCAGCGCCGGCAGCCCGGCGGGCGCGTTGACGGAGACCGCCACGACCTTGTCCAGCGCCACCCGCGTGGTGCGCTCGCCGTCCACGCCCAGCAGCACGCCGCCCTCGTCGACGCCGAGCAACTCGGTTCGCTCCAGGCGCAGGTCGTCGAACAGCACGCGGGCGGGCGTGCGCGCCGCCGCCGCTCCGGCCGCGGCCAGCAGGGCGACGATCGGGATGAGCGTGCGGCGTGTCATTTCTGGAAGATCGGCAGGTACCGCTTGGGCATCTGGAGGACGATCAACGCCATCGCCGTGCCGTAGGTGTCGCCCACGGAGCGGTCGGTCCACGAGCCGTCGGGGTTCTGGTTGACGAGCAGCTCCTCGCGCACCGCGGGCCACCAGCGGGCCCAGTGCCCGCCGCCCGCGAGGTAGGTGGCCTGGACGGCGTAGTACTGGCCGTAGAAGTAGTGGGCGCGGGAGAGGGCCTGGCCGGTGCCGGGCATGGCGGCGGCCTCCAGGTAGGCCACGCCGCGGTCGATGGCCTCGTCCTCGTAGATCCCGGCGTAGAACAGCGTGGCCACGCCCGCCGCCGAGCGCGGCCAGGCGCTCGGGCCGCTGTCGGCCTGGTAGCGGAAGCCGCCGTCCTGGTTCTGGCAACGGCGCACGTAGGCCACCGCGCGGTCGATCACCTCGCCGGAGACCTCGATCCCCGCGTTGCGGGCGCTGCGCAGGGCCATCACCTGGCAGATGGTCACCGAGACGTCCGCGTCGTACGGCACCGGGTTGTAGCGCCACCCGCCCTCGTCGTTCTGCGTGCGTTCGATCAGACGCACGGCGTTGACCAGCACCTCGTGCACGCGGGCCGCGCGGCCGGTGTCGCCGCCGCCCTGGGTCGTGCCGTACGCCTCGCCCAGGAACAGGGTCGCGAAGCCGTGGCCGTACATCGGGCCGTTGGCGGCGTCCGCGGCGAGCAGGCCGTTGGGGGTGGCGGTGGACAGCACGAAGTCGAGCGCCTTGTCGACGACCTCGCCGTACGGGCCGCGCCCGGGCACGTGGCCGTCGGACATGAAGGCCAGGGCCGCCAGCGCGGTGATCGCCACGTTCTTGCCGAAGCGCCCGGCGTCCCAGGCGCCGTCCGGGCCCTGCGCCGCGGCGAGGTAGGCCAGGCCGCGGGCCACGCCCTCGTCCAGCTCGGGCGTGATCTCGCCGGCCAGCGCGTTGTTCTCGGCCGACGAGCCCGGCTGCGCCGCGACCGGGGCGGCGGCCAGCGCCAGAGCGGCCAGCAGCGCCCTCATTCCCGGCCCTCCTGCTCGGCCAGCCTGCGGTAGTACAGCTCCGTCAGGCGGCGGTACAGCGCGCTGTACCGGTCGTTGACGCCCTGGCTGACCGCCTCGCGGTCGCGCTGCGGCAGGTTGCCCCAGGTCGCGCCGTCGGGGGCGACCTCCGGGTTCATCTGCACGCCGGACAGGGCCGGGCCGGCGTGCTCCGCGGCTCCGTCCGCGCTAGACCGGGCGGATTGGCGGGCCTGGGTACCCTGGTTGGGCTGGCTCTGGCCCTCGGCCGAGGAGGAAGAAGAGGACGACGACCCGCCGCCGCCACCGCTGCTCTCCGCCGCCTCGATGATCTGGTCCAGCCGGCGCAGCACGTCTTCCTGGATGCGCTGCGTCTGCACGCCAGGGTCGTTGCTCGACAGACGCCGGGCCGCGTCGCCCATCAGGTCGACCGCGCGGCGGAACTCCTCGTTGGCTTCACGCGCGGTCAGCTTGCGTTCGAGCGCGCCCCGGTCCGGCCCGGCGTCGCCGGCGGGCTCCAGGCCGAGCAGCTCGTCGAGCGTCGGCACGACTGGTTCGTCGGCCCCGGCCGCGCCGGCGAGGGCGGCGTTGAGCAGAGCGGCCAGGATTCGGGTGCGTCCGTGCATCGGTCGGGGGCCTCGTCCTGTCAACGCTCTTCGGACCCCGAAGGTTCCCGGGTTGCGTCATTTTGGTCCGCCGGGCCCGGGGTGTTTCCCTCCGGCCCTGGCGGCGGCGCGCCGGGGGGCGGGCCGGGCGGTTGATCGAGCTTCTGGATCAGCGCCGCCCCGCGTTCGGCCAGCAGGCGCTGCAGGTCCGAGAGCCCGGCCACCCGGGCGGGGTCGGCCAGCTCGGGGCGCTCGTGTAAGGCCCGGGTGGCGTCCATCGCGGCCCGCTGCATGTCGCGCAGGAGGCGCAGCTCGGCGATGGGCGGGATCAATCCTTCTTCCTGGCCGCCCGACCCGCCCTGGCCGTCGCCGCCGCCCGAGCCGTCCTGGAAGTCCTCCGGGGACCGGTTCGGGGGACGTCCCAGCACCTCCACGAGCGAGGCGAGCACGCCCGCGGCCTGCTGCTGATCGATGGTGACGCCCGGCCCTGGCCTGGCTTCGTTCAGTCCGTCCGCCGCGGAGCGCATGAGAGCATCGATCCGGTCGTGGGCCAGCGAGAACACCGGGGCCTCGGCGATCTCGGAGGTCGCGTCGCGCAGGGCGACGAGCGAGTCGGCCAGCTCGCGCTGGGCGGCGCCGAGACGCCGGGTCTCCACGCGTTCGCGCCGGTTCAGGTCGCGCCCGATGAACGGGGCGCTCTCCTCGCGGAGGGCCGACTGGCGTTCGAGGGCCTCGCGGTAGGCCTTGCGGAGCTCGGCCTTGCGCCGGTCCTGCTCGCGCCGGGCCGCGGCGTCCTCCTGGCGGTTGGCTTCCCCGAGCGCGCGCGTCAGGGCCGCGAGGCTGGATTGCTCGTGGGTCTCGGCCGCGTCGAGCTGGGCCGGCGCCGCGCGGAGGGCCGACGCGGCCCGGCCCTGGGCCGACTCGGCCTCGCGGAGGGATTCGGCGATCAGGCGCAGCTCGGCGAGCGCCGCGGAGGCCTCCTCGATCACGCCCAGCGTGTTGTTGCGCAGGGCGATCATGCCGGGGGCGAGGTCGGGCGCGTCGCCGGCGGCGCCGCGGGCGGCGTCGAGCGCCGCCAGCTCGCCCCGCTGGGCCTGGACGAGCGTCGTGATGGAGGCGACGAGCGTGGCCAGCCGGCGGCGCAGGGCGGTGTCGCGCATGGCGCCGGCCTGGTCGATCGCCTCCAGCATCTCGTCGAGCCGGTCCAGCGCCTCCTGCTGGCTCTCGCGGGCCTCGCCCGTGCGGTTCGAGCCGGTCTGGGCGGCGGCCTGCTCGATCAACTGCCCGACCGCGCCCGCGCGTCCCTGCTCGGCGGCGCGACGCAGGGCCTCCGCCTGCGCGGGGTCGTCCTGCCCGAGCGACTCGGCGCGCCGGAGCAGCTCCTCCATCGCCTCGCGGGCCTTGGCGGCCAGCTCGGCCTGCTCCTCGGCGAGGGCCCGCAACGCCGCGCGGTCGGCGGGCGAGAGCGACGCGTCGTCCCGCCCGGCGGTGCGCTGCCCGACCTCGCCCGTGCGCCGCTGGCTCTCGGCGAGCTGCTCGCGGATCCGCGCCACCGACCGCCGCGCGAGGAACGCGTCCTCGCCGCGGTCGAGCATCGACAGCGCCTCGCCGATCCGGTCGCGGGCCGCCCGCTGCTCGCCCGCGGCACGCTCCGCCTCGCCCGACTCGATCGACCCCGCGGCGGCCCGAGCCGTATCGGCCGCCCCCGCCAGCGTGCCCGCCAGGTCGCGCAGGAGCGATTCCAACGCCGGGTCGTCCACGGCGTTGCGCTCGCGGGCCCCGGCGAGCTCCCGCACCGCGCGCTCGGCGGACGCTACGGTCTCGGCCAGCGCGACCTGCTCACGCGCCAGCGGGCCGGGGTCCTCTTCGGCGCGGCGCAGCCGGTCCATCAGGGCGCCCTGCTGCTCGTCCGCCCGGCGCAGCAGCCGGGATACCGGGTCAAGCTGCGCCCGCAGGCGCGTGACGAACTCCTCGGGCGACACGATGCGCAGCCGGCGCTCGGCGGAACGGGCCTCGCCCGCCGTGCCGCGGGTGTCGGTCGCCACCGCCACCAGCACGATCTCGTCCCCCGGCCGGGCCCCGATCGCGCCCGGCGACAGAACGCCCGCGGCCTCGCCGCGTGCCGCGACCGGGCCATCGGGCATAACGGCCAACGTCTCGGGCCCCCCCACGGGCTCCGGCGACGCCCCGGCGGAGCCCTCCGGGCGGCGGAGCAGGGCGGCGTCCAGGCGCAGGGCCGTCAGGCCGACGTCGTCGCCCGCCTCGGCGCGGACGGGCAGGCTCGCCGCGGGCGTGAGCACGCGGTCGGCGTTCGGCTCTGCGATGGCCACGCCCGGCGGCGCGTCGGCCCGCACGTCGATCGCCAGCGACACCGCTTCGCGCACGCCGAGCCCGTACGCGTCGCGCACGCGCGGCTCGATCCGTGCCGGGCCCGCCGCGACCAGCGACACGGCCAGCGATCGCCCGTCGGGGCGCGACCGCTCCAGCGGCTCCGCCGACCAGCTCTCCGCGTCGTCCGGCTCGACCTCCGTCGAGAACCGCCACACCGCCGTGATGCGCGAGCCTTCCAGCACCGGCCCGAGCGACGACCCGCCGGCGCCCAGCTCACGCTCGCCCGTGCGGAAGCTCGCCAGGCCCGGGGCCCCGGCGGCGTGCTCGGGCGGCTCGATGGTCACGCCCGCGCTGCGCACCTCCGGCGGGCGCACGAGGCGCACTCGCACCCACGGGCCCCGGTCGTCCGGCGTCACCACCCGGTAGCGCAGCACCCCGGGCTCGTCGTCCGGCCCGAGCGCCCCCAAGGGATCGATCAGCCGCTCGTACGGCCGTCCGGCGTCGGTGCGGCCCGGCTGCGGGGCCATCGGCGTCCGCGTCACGGGCGCATCGCCCACCCGCCATTCCAGGCGCACGCGCGGCCCCGGGTCGCCCGGCCCGACCGCCACGCGCACCGGGAGCGACTCGTCCGCCGGGTGGACCTCAACCCCGGTCAGGTCCGTCACGCCGTACCGCGTCGGCCAGGACACGTCCCGCCAGGGCGTCAGCACGCGGGCCGCGCCGATGCGTCCCATGGCGGGCGACAGGGCGAACAGCCCCGCCGCGAGCGCCACCGCCCCGGCCATCGCCGCGAACGCCCCCGACACGCCGCTCCATCGCACGATCTTCCAGGCGTCCACCGACGCGGCCTCGCGCCCGGCACGCTCCACCTCGGCCCGGGCCAGCGCTCCCTCCGGGCCCGCGTCGCTCACCCGGTCGAGCAGGTCCACCCCCGGGGCGATGCGCCCCGCCCGGGCCGGGTCGATCGCCTCCAGACGCAGGGCCAGCGAGGCCCGGCCCGGGCGCGCCCGCCACGCCGGGACCACCGTCGCCCGCACGGCCAGCACGGCGAACCCCGCCCCGCACGCCAGCAACAGCCCCCGCAGCATGCCAGGCAGGCGCAACCCAAGGTCCGCCAGCGCGATCAGCACCCCCGCGCCGAGCAGCACCGCCACCATCCGCATCGCCGCCCGCAGCACCAGCAGCCCGCGAACCGTGCGCGATACCCGGTCCAGCGTGTCCGCCAGCCGGCGAACCTGGGTCAACCGATCCCCGGTCCCGGTGTCGATCGGCGGCGTCGCGTCCAAACCCGGCTCCTCGCCCGACCGTGCAATCCCCCCGCCCGCGCCCCGATCCGTCGGAACGCCGCCACACTGTACCGCGGCGCGTTCACGCCGGGTTCGGGCCCGGGCTCAGTGCTCGGCGTCGGCCCGGCGGACCATGCCCGGGATGAGGAACAGGTCGACGATGGTGCCGATGAGCAGCAGCCCCCCGTGAACAGCCAGATGAGCCCGGTGACCCACCTGCCGGCGTAGAAGCGGTGGAGCCCGGCGAACCCGAAGAAGCCGAGGATGCACAAGAGGTACGCGACGCCTGTTGATTTCACGGTCGGTCTCCCTTGGGCGGGCCCGGTCCGGGCCGGTTGACGGTAGGAGCCTCGGGTGGCGGCTTGTTTCCGGGCCACGCGGATCCGCCGGTTGAGCACCCAAATGCCCCGCCCGCAACCGGGCCCCCGGACGACGCGTAGGGGATCCGCACGGACCCCGGCCCCACGCGGGCCGGTCGCGTGCGGCCCGAGACCCGCCCAGCGCCGGTCCGGGCCCGGCGCCCGGAGCCGGCGCCCGGAGCCGACGCCCGGCCGCGCCGGCCGCTCCGCCGGCCGCAACCCCATCACAAGGAGATGACCGATGCGCACCGCCTGCCTCGCCACCGCCACGCTGTCCGTGTTCGCCGCCGGCGCGGGGGCGTCGTCCATGTTCGGCATCAGCTTGGACGGCGACCTGTACCGGCTCGGAACGGACGGCTCCTACGAAGTCATCGGCTCGACCGGCCTGGCCGGTGTCGGCGGTCTCGATTGGGTCAACGGGATCCTCTACGCCCACACGGGGACCGGGGGCGCGGCCGGCGCCCTCTACTCGATCAACCCCGCCACGGCCAAGGCCGCGCTCATTGGCGACCTCGGCGTGTCGTTCCAGTACGAGGGGGCGATCGCGTACCGCGGCGACGGGTTCGCCTACGCCATCGGTGGTCGGGACGACGGCGCGGGGTTGTTTGACGTGAACCTCGCGACCGGAGCGGCGACCGAACTCGGCACGCTCTCGCTGCGCGACATCAACGGGCTGGCGATGCGCAGCGACGGAGCCCTCGTCGGGTTCAGCCAACTGGCCAACGGCCTGTTCACGATCGACCCGGCCACGATGCAGACGGAACTGCTGCTCAACGTGGGCCAGGTGTTCAGCCCGGCCGCCATAGGCGGCATGGCGACGAGCGACGGCGCCCGGGCGTACGTGGTCACCGATACGGTGACGATCTCCGGCACGCCGCGCGGGGCGTGGCTGTACGAGGTGGACCTGTACTCGGGCGAGGTGACCTTCCTGGTCGAGTACGGCGCCAACCTGGGCATCGCCGGCATCGCGGTGCCCGCCCCCGGCGCGGCCGGGGTGCTGCTCGCCGCGATGCCCCTGGCGGCCCGGCGCCGGCGGCGTTCGTAACGGACGATGGGCCGGAGCGATAAGCTTCCATCTGCCCTGAACCCGGGGCGGCGGGCTTCCAGTCCACCGTTGGCCCCGCGGGCCGAGCGGCTGTCCTTCGGGCTTGCTCCAGGATTCGGGAGAAACTCGCCGCTCCGGGTTGGAGCGCGCGGTGTGACGCTTCTCACTCAACCCCCGAAGCACGTGTACACGCTCCGCGCCGCGGCGATCAGCGGGTGGTCCGTCGGCACCAGGCGCTGCCTGCCCGCGGCGGCGGTGATCTCCACGTCGCTGAGCTGCCCGCCCTGCATCACGACCAGGCGGTTGCGGGCCCCGCTCTTGAGCAGGCGCATGGCGTGGTGGCCGAACTGGGTCGCCAGGATGCGGTCGGCGGGGACGGGCGTGCCGCCGCGCTGGGTGTGGCCCAGGACGACGTAGCGCGACTCGATCTGCGTGCGCTTCTCGATCTCGTCCGCCAGCCACTTGCCCACCCCGCCCAGGCGGATGGGGTCCGGGCTGGTCTCGTCCACCCGCTCGACGATCTGCGAGCCGCCCCGGGGCTTGGCCCCCTCCGCCGCCGCGATGATCGTGAACCTTTTGCCCTTGTTGCTGCGGCTCAGGCAGCTCTTGCACACCACGTCCATGTCGAACTCGATCTCGGGCAGCAGGATGATGTCCGACCCGCTGGCCACCCCCGCGTGCAGGGTCAGCCAGCCCGCGTTCCGCCCCATCAGCTCGACCACCATCACCCGGTGGTGGCTGGCGGCGGTCGTGTGGACCCGGTCGAGGGCCTCGGTCGCCACGGACACCGCCGACAGGAAGCCGAAGGTGATGTCCGTGCCGTACAGGTCGTTGTCGATCGTCTTCGGCACGCCGATGCAGTTGATCCCGGCGTCGGCGATCGGCTTGGCGGCGGACATGGTGCCGTCGCCCCCGATGACCACCAGCGCCTCGATCCCCCGCACGCGCAGGTGGGTCAGGCACACGTCGGTCAGGTCGCGGAACTTCAGCGTGCCGTCCGGGTTCCGGCCGACGGGGTACTTCTGGGGGTTGGTCTTGTTGTTGGACCCCAGGATCGTCCCCCCCATGGTCAGGATGTTCGAGACGTCGTCCAGCCCGAGCGGCCGGATCCGGTCCTCGATCAGGCCCAGGAACCCGTCCTCGATGCCCATCACCTCGATGCCGTGGTTGATCGCGTCCTTGACCACGGCCCGGATGACCGCGTTGAGCCCCGGGCAGTCCCCCCCGCCGGTCAGGACGCCGATGCGCTTGATGCTGGAGGCGGGGACGCGGTCGTGCGGGGTGGTCATACGGGAAAGAGGATAGCAGTTTCTGCTAAGATGGGCCCGCCCGACCGCCACCCCGTGGGCGGACCCACAGGAGATTGGAAGATGAAACTGGCGATAGCCTCCATCTGTCTCTTTACCGTGAACGCCGCGGCCGAGCCGGTCCGGCTGGAGCACCGTTTTTCGGCCGAGGAGCCGGTGTGGTCGGAGATGTCCCAGATCGTGCAGACCAATCAGGTCGCGGACGGGCAATCCACGCGCACGACGATCCGCAACACGCAGCGGATGCGCACCGAACTGGTCGAGAGGCGTGGAGACGACTTCGTCGTCGAGAACACCGTCGAGGCGATCCGGCTCACGATGTCCGGCCCCGGCTATTCGGTCAACTACGACTCCGAGAAGCCGGCCCGCGGCGCGACGGCCACCGACCCGATTGTCGCGGGGCTGGCCGCGATGAAGGGCCGCGGGGTCCGGCTCCTGCTGACACCGGACGGGCGGATCCTCGACATACCGAACTTCGCGGACCTCAAGACCGAGGTGGACGCACTGCCCGACCCCGCCGCACGCGAAGGGGCCGGGAGACTCCTCCGGCGTGACGTGATGGTCGCCATGAACGAGCTGAACTACAAAGTACTCCCTGAGGGCCCCGTCGAGCCGGGCGAGCGGTGGAGCCGGTCGTTCCAGATCCCGACCGAGCTCGGACTGATCGGGATGGACGTGGGCCTGACGCTCGACCGCGTCGTGGAGGAGGACGGCCGGCGCATCGCGGAGATCTCGATGGACGGCGCCGCGGACCTGTCGCCCGCGCCGGGTCTGGGGATGGAGGCCGAGGTCAGCCGGTCCGAGATCACCGGGTCACTGCGTTTCGACGTCGACGCGGGCTTCTCCGTCTCGATGGAGATGACCACCGCGATCCGGATCGGCCTGCGTCACCCCGGCGATCGCAACGCGTCCGCCACCAGCCGGATCGTCCAGACCATCAAGGTCCGCAGCCTCGACCGCTGACCGGGGCCCGAGCGCTGGCGTCGCCCGCGCACCCGTACCATCCCCCGCGATGGCCGACCCCGCCCAGCCCGGCGACCGAGGATCGAGCCGGCCCGACCAGGCCCGGGTGGACCCCCACCTCTACCTCCACCCCCGCACCCTCGCCCGGCTCGGCTCCTTCGAGC
>CAYXFA010000002.1:0-126345 GCA_964464165.1 uncultured Phycisphaeraceae bacterium
GAGAGCACCAGGTGGCCGGTCAGCGAGGCCTGCACCGCGATCTGCGCGGTCTCGAGGTCGCGGATCTCGCCGACGAGGATCACGTCGGGGTCCTGACGCAGAAAGGACCGCAGCGCCTTGGCGAAGGTCAGGCCCGCCTCCGGGTTCACCTGCACCTGGCACAGCCCGTCGATGTCGTACTCGACGGGGTCCTCGGCGGTCAGGATCTTCGTCTCGATCCGGTTCAGCTCCGCCAGGGCGGCGTAGAGCGTCGTCGTCTTGCACGAGCCCGTCGGCACGTTCACGATCAAGATGCCGTTGGGCTTCTCGATCAGCGAGTGGAACTTCTCCAGGTCGTCCGGGCGGAACCCGATCCGATCCAGCGACAGCTCCACGTTGCCCCGGTCGAGCACGCGCATCACGCACGACTCGCCGTAGATCGTCGGCAGGATCGCCACACGCAGGTCGACCGGGTTTCCCCCCGCCGTCAGCTCGATGCGCCCGTCCTGCGGCAGGCGGCGCTCCGCGATGTCCAGGTTCGCCATGACCTTCACGCGGCTGGTGATCGCCGGGCCCAGGTGCTTCGGCGGGGGGACCATCTCGTACAGCACGCCGTCGATGCGGTACCGCATCTTGAACTCGTTCTCGAACGGCTCGAAGTGGATGTCCGACGCCCGGTCCTTGATCGCCTGCAGCAGCACCAGGTTCAGCAGGCGGATGACCTGGTTGTCGTCCGCGGCCTCGAGCACCGCGTCCAGGTCGATCGACTGGTCGCTCATCCCCCCCAGGTTCTTCAGCCGGTCGTTGCTGGCCAGAGCCCCCACCACGTCCGTGATGGACTCCTCCCGGGAGTAGTGCTTGGCGATCAGGGCGTCGATGGCCTCGCCGGGGGCGACGACCGCCTCGACCTTCGCGCCCAACAGCAGCCGCAGGTCGTCCACCGCTTGGAACTTGGTCGGGTCCTTGATCGCCACCCGGAGGTGCTTCCGGGCGGGGTCCCACTTGATGGGAACCACCTGGTAGGCCCGGGCGTTTTCCGCGGGGATCGCCGCGATGGTTTCCTCGGGGATGTTCATCTTGGCCAGGTCGATGAACTCCATCCCCGCCTGGCCGGCGAGCGCCCGGTCCACGTCGCCCTTGGAGCAATACCCCAGCTCCACGAGCAGAGCCCCCAGAAGCACCTTCTGGGTGCGGCTCTTCTGGATCTGCAAGGCCTCGTGGACCTGTTCGCGCGTCACCACGCCGAGCTTGGTGAGCACGCGACCGATCTTGCGGCCTTTCAGTTCAGAAACGTCCATGCCAGACTCCTGACCCGGTCGGGGTGGCGCCCCGGCCGCAAAGTATCCGCAAAGGGCGGCGGGCGGTTGCCCCGCACGACCCGGATTTGCGGGCGGAAATTCGATGCGACTATTGGATTTTTAAGCATTGGACGCCGTTTTGGGTCCGTCGCGAGGCACGCCCGGAGGATCAGACGACTTCCTTGGAGGCGTCCGGATCGTCCAGTTCAGGGCGTCCGATCACGCCGCCGGCCTGATGCACGCGGGTACGGAGATCACCCGGGTTCTTGCACTTGTCGATCATCTCCTCCGCGGAGATCATGCCCCGGCTGTAGAGCGACCAGAGGTGGTCGTCCAGCAGCTGCATGCCGTACTTCTTGCCGGTCTGGATCGCCGAGTCGATGCGGAAGGATTTGTTGTCCCGGATCAGGTTGGCGATGGCGGGGGTGATAACGAGGAACTCGTAGGCCGCGACCATGCCCTTGGTGTCGATGCGGCCCAGCAGCACCTGGGACAGCACCGCGATCAGGGCGGTGGAGAGCTGCACCCGGATCTGGTTCTGCTGGCTGACCGGGAAAGCGTCCACCAGACGGTCGATCGTCTTGGCGGCGCCGGTCGTGTGGAGGGTCCCGAAAACGAGGTGCCCCGTTTCGGCGGCCCGCACGGCGGCCTCGATGGTCTCCAGGTCGCGCATCTCGCCGACCAGGATCACGTCCGGGTCCTGGCGGAGGGCCCGGCGGAGGGCCTCGGCGAAGCTCGGGACGTCGTTGCCCACCTCGCGCTGGTTGACCACCGACTTCTTATGGGTGTGGTAGTACTCGATCGGGTCTTCCATCGTGATGATGTGCCGGTCGAAGTGCATGTTGACGTAGTCGATCATGGTGGCCAGGGAGGTGGTTTTCCCCGACCCCGTCGGCCCGGTGACCAGGAACAGGCCGCGGGGGCGGCGGATGAGGTCCCGGCACATCTCGGGCAGGCCGATCTGCTCGAAGGTGAGCAGGCGGTTGGGGATCTGCCGGAGGACGATGGCCAGGTCGCCCTTCTGGCGGAAGACGGACACCCGGAACCGGGCGGCCTCGCCGTAGGCGAAGCCGAAGTCCGTGCCGCCCTCCTCCTGGAGTTCCTGCTGGTTGCGCTCGGGCGTGATGGCCTTCATGAGCGAGACCATGTCGTCTGAATCGAGCACCTTGGTCTGGAGGTTGCGCAGCCCGCCGTGGAGACGGATCGTGGGCTGGCGTCCGACGGTCAGGTGAAGGTCCGACCCGCCGGTCTTGACGACGGTGTCGAGCAGTCGGTCGATCTGCACGGTGGACATCGGGTGTTCTCCCGGGTCAGGTTGGTGGGTCAGCCCGCAACGTCGGCCTGGCTGACGCGGGCGATCTCTTCGGGGGTGGTGGTGCCGTTGAGCACCTTGATGCGCCCGTCCTCGTGGAGCGGGCGCATCCCGGCGTTGAGCGCGGCCTTGCGGAGCTCGGACGCGGGGGCCAGCTTGAAGGCCAGCTCCCGCAGCTCGGCGTTCATGAGCATCATCTCGAAGATGCCCTTGCGGCCCTTGTAGCCGCCCGGGGCCTCCGGGCAGGGCACGGCCTTGTAGACCTTGCCGAGGGCGTCCTGCATCTTCAGGTTGATGAGCGACAGGTACTTGGGATCGAGGTCCTCCTCGGTCGCCAGCTGCTTGGAGGGGTCGTAGAGCACGCGGATCAGGCGCTGGGCCATGACGGCCTGGATCGACGAGGCGACCAGGAACGGCTTGATGCCCATGTCGATCAGGCGGGTGATGGCGCTGGGCGCGTCGTTGGTGTGCAGGGTGGAGAACACCAGGTGGCCGGTCAGCGCCGCCTGGATGGCGATCTCGCCGACCTCGCGGTCGCGGATCTCGCCCACCAGGATGATGTTGGGCGCCTGGCGGAGCATCGACCGCAGGATCGCCGGGAAGGTCAGCCCGATGCCCTCCCGGACCTGGCACTGGTTGATGCCGTCGAAGTTGTACTCGACCGGGTCCTCGGCGGTGATGATCTTGCGGTCCGGGCGGTTGAGCACGTCCAACGCCGAGTACAGCGTCGTCGTCTTGCCCGAACCGGTCGGGCCCGTCACCAGGAAGATGCCGTTCGGCCGGCGGATGATGCGGTTGAAGATGTCCAGGTTGTCCTGCTCGAAACCGAGATTCACGAGGCCGATGCGCACCGCGTCGGGCCGCAGGATACGGAGCACGACCGACTCGCCGTGGTAGGCCGGGCAGGCGGACACGCGGTAGTCGATCTGGGTGCCCCCGACCGGGATCTTGATGCGGCCGTCCTGGGGGACGCGCTTCTCGGCGATGTTCATGCCCGCCATCAGCTTGATGCGCGAGAGGATCGAGTTCTGCATCCGCTTCGGCAGGCTGTCGCGCTCCACGCAGACGCCGTCGATGCGGTAGCGCAGGCGCACGCGGTCGCCCATCGGCTCGATGTGGATGTCGCTCACCCGCATGCCCACCGCTTCCTCGAGGATGCGGTTGCACAGCTTGACGATCGGCGAGTCCTCGCTGGACACGTCGATCGAGCGGTCCATCGACCGGTCGACTGAGCGGTCGATCGTGCGGTCGATCGAGTCGGTGACCAGGGACTCCTTCGGGGCCCCGGCCGGGCCGGGCCCCGCCCCCTCGATGAAGGCGCGGATCTGGCTCTTGGGCGCGATCCGCGGCTCGATGTCCATGTTCAGGCGGAACCGCAGGTTGTCCAGCAGTTCCAGGTCCATCGGGTCGTGGATGATCAGACGCATCTTCCCGCCGGCCTTGCCCAGCGGGAGGACCAGGAACTTCTTGATGATGCCCTCGTCCAGCGACCCCCGGTCGATCTGGTCCCGCACGCCGGGGGCGTCCAGGTCCACGTACTCCAAGCCGTACTGCTCGGCCAGGGCCTTGGCGACCTGCTTCTCCGAGGCCAGCCCCAGCTCCATGGCGGCCTCTCCGAACCGCTTGCCGGTCTGCTTTCCGTGCTTGAGGGCCCGATCCGCCTGCTCGGCGTTCATGACGCCGGAGCTGACGAGGATCTGGCCCAACTTCTTCCGCGTTCTCGCCATCCGGGGCGATCCTCCAAGGGGAACTTCGGGTTTGGCCACGGCCGACCGCCGGGCGGACGCCTGGGTCTCGATGGTAGGATCACGCCGGGACCGGGTGGTAAGGCGCCAAGACCGGCGCACGATCGGGGGCCGCGACCTCCATACGATCATCCGGCGGGCCCTGTTCCCCGCCGGGACACCGCCTAGGACGACGCTTGATCGATTCCACCGCCCCACTCCGACTGCTGGTCACCGCCGGGCCGACCTACGAGCCCATCGACGCGGTGCGTTTCATCGGCAACCGTTCGTCCGGGCGGCTCGGCTCGTCGCTCGCCGACGAGGCAGCACGCCGCGGATGGGAGGTGACCCTCGCGCTTGGTCCGAACGCCATCGAGCCCGCGGAGGCCGGCGTCCGCCTGGTCCGGTTCCGCTCGACGGCCGACCTGCAGGCCCGCCTGAAAGAGCACCTGCCCGCGTGCGACGTGCTGGTCATGGCGGCCGCGGTGGCGGATTACCGCCCCGCCCCCGACGACATGGATCTCGCGGGGAAACGCCGCCGGTCACGCGCTGGGATGACGCTGCGTCTGGAGCCCACCCCGGACCTGCTTTCCGGGTGTTCGGCCCAGGCTCGCCCCGACCAGCTGCTCGTCGGCTTCGCCCTGGAGCCAAAGGCCGAGCTCCTCGTCTCCGCCCGCTCCAAGCTTGCCCGCAAGGGCATCGACCTCATCGTGGCCAACCCCCTGGAAACGATGGACAGCCCCGACGTCCATGCCCGGCTGCTCGGCAACCCGCAGCGTGGGCTGGAAGTGGACGTGGAAACGCCGGGACACATCTCCAAGCCCGCTTTCGCGGCGTGGCTGCTCGACCAACTGACCCCCCTGGCCCGCGAGCGGGCGATGCCGGAGCATGCCCGTGGCCGAGCGTGATCGGAACCCCCGCCCCCCTGGAGGCCCGCGCAACCCGAACGACCGACGCGGCCCGGGCGATCGCCGCCCGGCCGGCCGGGGTGACCGCGGCGGCTTCGGCGGACCCGGCCCCCGGGGTCGCTTCGGCCCGAAGCAGAACCGCCCCGCCCGCAAGCCGGCGGGGAAGCCCCCCGTCATCGTGCACCGGGACCGCGACCTGCTCGTGGTCGTGAAAAACGCGGGACAACCCACCAAGGGACGACCGGGCCACTCCGTGGTGTCCCTGGTCAACGAGCACCTGACCTCGCGGCGTGAACGCTACCGGCCGGTCCACGAGCTCGACGACGCCGGTTCGGGGGTCGTCGCGCTGGTCCCCGTCGACGAGAACGACGACCTGCGCGAGATCCGCTCTTCCGCAACCTACCTCGTCGTGGTGGAGGGCGATTTCGACACGGGCGGTGCTCCCGAGCGGGTGCTCACCGGCGCCGTGCCGGGCCTCCAGAGCCGTTCGTCGGCCCCCGTCACCTCCGCCCGACGGCTCCACGCCGGCAACGGGCTGACGCTCCTGCGCGTCCGGGCGCGGCCGGACGCCCCGGGCCAGGTCCGGGCCCACCTCGCCGCGGCGGGGCACCCGGTGCTGGGTGATACCCAGCACGGTTCGCGCCGCGACGACGTCCGCCGGGTCGCCCTGCACGCCGAGGAGATCCGCCTGCGCCACCCCGGCAGCGGCATGGTCGAACGCTACCGCACCCCCGCGCCCGCCTCCTTTTACCGCGCGGTGGGCGCCGAGGCTCCCGCCGGCGCTCCGGACGACGCCCCGGCCCCCGCCGACCTGGGCTGGGACCAGGTCGCGGGCTGGTACGACGATCTCATAGGCTCGGGCGGTTCCGACCACCACGAACGCACCGTGCTCCCGGGCGTCGAGCGTCTGCTCGACCTCCAGCCCGGCGAGCGCCTGCTCGACGTGGCCTGCGGCCAGGGCGTGCTGCTCGAACGACTGTCGCGCCGGCCCGACCACGGCCCCATGGTGGGCGTCGACGCCTCGCCCACGCTCATCGAGGCCGGCCGGCGGCTGCTGGGCGACCGGGCGACGCTGGCCGTCGGCGATGCGCGAAACCTGCCGGAAGTCCTCGCCGATCACCCCCCGGCCTCGTTCGACGCCGCGGCGTGCGTGCTGGCGTTGATGAATATCGACGACCTCGGGGCGGTCTGCCGGGGCGTCTCGGCCATGCTGCGCCCCGGCGGGCGGTTCGTGGCGGTCATCCTGCACCCGGCCTTCCGCGCGCCGCAGACCTCCGCGTGGGGCTGGACCACGGACGGGCGCACGGGTGTGCCCGTCCAGTTCCGCCGCGTGGACCGGTACTTGGGCGAGCGGGCCTCCGAGATCGTGATGAACCCCGGCCGGGCAGCCGCGGGGGACCGCCCCGTGACGACCACCACCCACCACCGGCCGATCAGCGCTTACGTGACACGGTTCGGGGAGCACGGGCTCCTGATCGACGCCATGGAGGAGTGGGTCTCGGACCGGTCGAGCGAGCCGGGCCCCCGGGCCGAGGCCGAGAACACCGCCCGGGCCGAGATCCCGATGTTTCTCGCGCTCCGCGCGCGACGGATCGGCTGAAACCGGCCGCGTATACTGGCGGCGTCGCGGGCGTAGCTCAATGGTAGAGCGTCAGCCTTCCAAGCTGAATGTTGCGCGTTCGAGTCGCGTCGCCCGCTTTGACATGCCGAGCAAACCGACAAGCCCTTCGCGGGGCTTGTTTTATGCGCCGCATCCCGCCCGGCCTCGGTTTCAATCCGCGGCCTGGACCCGCACCCACACACCTTCAAAGGCTTCCTCCAAGCGGGCCGCTGACTGTTTTCCCATGACGCAGGCCGCGCTGGCCAGCGCATCGGCGAGCGCCCCGGTGGGCGCCCCCACCGTCGCCGCCACCGGCCCGGGGACGCCCAGACCCGTCTTGGGGTCGACGATGTGGGCGTACCGCACGCCGTCGATCGCGACGAACTGCTCGGCATCCCCCGAAGCGGCGATCGCCCCGTGCTTGAGCCATCGCACCTCGCGCCCGCCGGCCCCGTCGGAGATTTCCACCCTCCAGCCCCGGGGTTCGTCCGACGGGGGTCCGCCCGCGACAAGGTCTCCGCTGAAGTCGATCAAGGCCGCGCCGAACCCGGCCTCTGCGAGCACGGCGAGCGCTTCGTCCGCCGCGTACCCCTTGCCGATGCCGCCGAAATCCAGCTGCACGCCGGACTTGCGGAAACGCACGCGGCTCCCGTTCATTTCCAGAAGGTGCATGCCCGACCGCTCCCGCGCCTCGGCGAGCGTGGCGTCGTCCGGCAAAGCCTGCGCCCTGCGTGAGGTCCGCCACAGCCGGGTCAGCCGGCCGACCGCTGGGTCGAAGGACCCATCGGTCGCTTCGTACACAGCTTGCGCGGCGTGCAGCACCTCGGCCAGATCAGTCGAAACCGGCAGCCAGACGCCCGCCGGCGCCCTGGCCAGCCCGGCGACCTCCGAGTCGGTCCGGTAGTCGCTGAGCACCGCGTCCAGTCCGGCGATCCGATCGAACGCGGCCGCGCAGGCCGCGGCGGCGTTTTCCTCATTGTCGCCTTCCACCACGATCCGGCATCGAACGCCCATGAGCAATCTTGCGAACTCATGGCGTGCCGGGGTACGCTGCACGCCCGGGCGGGAGGCCGACCCGGACGACCCGACGCATCCCGGCGGAACGCCCAGCAGCCCGCCCAATAGGAGCATCGCGATCAGCATGCGTGCCGTTCTGTTCATCGTGTGCCTGCTTTCGTTCGGGGCTCGGCCCCACGCCGTCCGGGCGGAGACCGGACCCACCGGCCCCACGCCCGAGGTGCGCTCCGTCCGCGTGCCGGGCACGACGGTGAAGTTCGATCTCGTCCGGGTGCCGGGCTCTGAGTCCGAGGGCGTGCCGACGCTGTGGGTGTTGCGCACCGAGGTGCCTTGGGAACTCTACGACGTGTTCGTGTACGGCCTGGACCGGCCGGACGCCGGGGGCGCGGACGCCGTGGCCCGACCGAGCAAGCCCTACGTGCCGCCCGACCGGGGCTTCGGGCACCAGGGGTATCCCGCCATGGGTATGACGCGGCAGGCCGCCGAGTCGTTCTGCGCGTGGTTGAGCGGTTCCACCGGGATCGCGTTCCGCCTGCCGACCCAGGCCGAGTGGTCGTACATGGCGGGCCCGGCGCCGGAGGATCACGCCGCGGCGGCGTGGTCGGCGGAGAACGCCGGGTTCACCACCCATCCTGTCGGGCGTTTGGCCCCGAACGCCTTCGGTCTGCACGACATGCTGGGCAACGTGGCCGAGTGGGTTTCGAGCGCATCGCGTCTTCCGGTCGCCATGGGAGGAAGCTATCGTGACGGCCCGACCGACTGTCACGCGGCGGCGCGAGCCGAACAGGACCGTTCCTGGAACGCGAGCGATCCGCAGATCCCCAAGAGCCGCTGGTGGCTGGCGGACTGCTCGTGGGTCGGCTTCCGCTTCGTGACCGAGGACGACGTGCGCCAGGAGCCCCGCGATGACCAGTGACCGTCAATGGACCCGCCGGGAGTTCAACGCCGCCGGGCTCGCGCTCGGCGCCGCCGCGCTGCTCGGCACGCACGCGCGGGCCGCGCAGCCGGCGAAGCGCGACGAGAAGGCGATCCTGAAGGTCGGCGTGGTCGGGTGCGGCGGGCGGGGCAGCGGCGCGGTCGCGCAGGCCCTCGCCGCGGACCCCAACGCGGTGCTGTGGGCGATGGGCGACCTGTACCCGGAACGCCTCGTCCCTTGCCTGAACCTCGCCACCGACAGCGTGCGCGAGCGGTCGGCCGACCCGGAGGCGGCGGTCCGCTTCCAGATCCGCGTCGAGCCGGACCGGATGTACTCGGGCTTCAACGCGATTCACCGCGTGCTGGAGTCGGGCGTCGACGTCATCCTGCTGACCGCCCCGCCCGCGTTCCGGCCGGAGCACCTCCGCGCCGCGGTCGACGCGGGCCGCCACGTGTTCTGCGAGAAGCCCGTGGCGGTCGACGCCCCCGGGGTGCGCTCGGTGCTCGAATCGGCACGCATCGCGGGCGACAAGAAGCTGTCGATCATGTCCGGGTTCTGCTGGCGATACCACGACCAGGTGCGCGAGACGATGGAGCGTCTGCACCAGGGCTGCATCGGCGAGGTGCGTGCGATCCAGACCACCTACAACACGACGGGGTGGGTCAAGCCCAAACCGCGTCAGGAGGGCTGGACGGACACCGAGTTCATGACGCGCAACTGGCACTACTTCCACTCGCTGTCCGGCGACCACATCGTCGAGCAGGCCGTGCACGCCATCGACTGGCAGGCGTGGATCATGCGCGACGCCCCGCCCGAGCGCTGCTGGGCCGTCGGTGGGCGTCAGACCCGACCGGCCGCTCCTGAGACCGGCAACGTGTACGACCACTTCTCCGTGACGTACGAGTACGCGGGCGGCGTGCGTGCGTACCACATGTGCCGGCACTGGGAGAACACGCCCTCGGACAACTCGGCCTTCATCATGGGCTCCGAGGGCGTGTGCTCGATGCAGCCGTGGCAGCAGCGCCACACCATCGAGGGCAAGACCCCCTGGCGCGGCACCGCGGTCTCCAACGACATGTACCAGCGCGAGCACGACCTGCTCTTCAAGGCCGTGCGCGCGGGCACGCCGGTCAACGACGGCGTCTTCATGGCGCGTTCGACCCTGCTGGCGATCATGGGCCGCATGGCGGCGTACACCGGGCAGGTCGTCACCTGGGAGCAGGCGATGAACAGCGCCGAGAACCTCAACGCCGTGCCCTGGGCCTTCGGCGAGCGTCCGATCCCGACCCTCGCGATCCCCGGAAGGACGCCGCTGACATGACCGGCGGTCTATCGCGACGTGCGTTTGTGCAGATCGGTGTGGCGGGCGCCGCCGGTCTCGTGGCGGCACGCGCGCCGGGCGCCGTCCCCACGCCCGCGCGGCCCGCGGTTCCTACGCCCGGCCCCGTCCGCGTCCGCAAGGCCGTCAAGGTCGGCATGATCGACGGCGGAGCGACCCTCGCGGACGCGTTCTCGATCGCACGCGACGCCGGTTTCGAGGGCGTCGAACTCGACAGCCCCGGGCCGCACGCGATCGATGACGCTTTGGCCGCCTCCGAGCGCACCGGCCTGGTGATCCACGGCGTGGTGCTCTCGACGCACTGGTCCAAGCCGTTCAACCATCCGGATGCGGCCGTCCGCGCCGAGGCCCGGGCGGCCCTCCGGACCGCGCTGCGGGACGCCGCGGCGCTCCGCGCCACCAGCGTGCTGGTGGTTCCGGCGGTCGTGAACCAGTCCATGCCGTACGCCGAGGCCTACCGGGCCTCGCAGGAAGCGATGCGGGACGCCGCCCCCCTCGCGGCGGAGCTGGGCGTGTCCATCGCGTTCGAGAACGTGTGGAACGGGTTCCTGCTCAGCCCGCTGGAGGCGGCCCGGTACTGCGACGAGCTGAACGCGGGCCTCGCACGCCCGGCCTTCGGCTGGTACTTCGACGTGGGGAACGTGGTCAACTTCGGTTGGCCGGAACAGTGGATCGATGCGCTCGGGCCCCGGGTGCTCAAGCTCGACGTCAAGGACTTCAGCCGCAAGCGCCGGGACGAAGAAGGCCTCTGGAAGGGCTTCGGCGTGGAGATCGGCGACGGCGACGCCGGCTGGGACCGCGTCCGGGCGGCCTTGGCCCGCATCGGCTTCCAGGGCTGGGCGACCGCCGAGGTCGGCGGCGGCGGCCCCGAACGCCTTGCCGATATCGCCCGGCGCATGGACCGCGTGCTCAACCATCACGACTGACGAAACAGAGAGGAGACTTTTTCCATGACCAACCGCGACTGGACGCGACGTGAGTTCATCCGAGCCTCGGCCGGCGCCGGCCTGGCCGCCACCGTCCTTCCCTCGTTCGCCGCCGGCTGGACCAACGGCGGGTCCGACGTCGTGCGGGTCGGCGTGATCGGCTGCGGGGGTCGCGGCACCGGCGCCGCCTTCAACGCCCTGGAGGCCCACCCCTCGACCCGCATCGTCGCGCTCGCCGACCTGTTCCCCGACCGGCTCGCCCAGTCGCGCAGCTGGCTGACCGGCTCGGAGGACTTCGCGGACCGCGTGGACCTTGGGGAGCGGACGTTCACCGGGTTCGACGCCTACAAGCGTCTGCTCGCCCTGCGCGAGGTCGACGTGGTGATCCTCGCGACGCCCCCCGGGTTCCGCCCGCTGCACTTCGCCGCGGCGGTCGAGGCCGGCAAGCACGTCTTCATGGAGAAGCCCGTCGCGGTCGACCCCGCGGGCGTGCGCACGATCATCGAGGCCGCCGAGCGGGCCAAGGCCCGCTCGCTCTCGGTGGTCGCGGGCACCCAGCGCCGCCACGAGCGGTCGTACCTGGAGGCCATGAAGCGACTCCGGGACGGGGCGATCGGCGAGATCCACTCGGCCCGGTGCGCCTGGAACCAGGGCGGCCTGTGGGTCCACGAACGCCAGCCGGGCTACACCGACATGGAGTGGCAGTGCCGCAACTGGCTGTACTTCTGCTGGCTGTCGGGCGACCACATCACCGAGCAGCACGTCCACAACCTCGACGTGATCAACTGGGCCATGGGCGGCCACCCGGTCCGGGCCTACGGCATGGGCGGGCGCCAGGTCCGGACGGACGCCATGTACGGCGACATCTACGACCACTTCGCCATCGAGTACGAGTACGAGGACGGCCGGCGCTGCCTGAGCTTCTGCCGCCAGCAGGACGGGACCGACGGTCGCGTCGAGGAGAGCGTCTACGGCACCCGGGGCACCCTGACGACCCGGCCCGGCTACGCGGTCATCGATGGCTCCGGCGCCTGGCGGTTCGGCGGGAACAACGGCAACCCCTACGCGGACGAGCACGCCCACCTGCTCGCCTCGATCCGCGGCGACGGCCCTTACCTCAACGAGGCCCGCCAGGTCGCCGAGTCCACCCTCACCGCGATCATGGGCCGCATGAGCGCTTACACGGGCAAGGCCGTCACCTGGGACCAGGCGATGTCCTCGTCCCTGGACCTTTCGCCCCCCGCCTACGAGTTCGGCGACCTCCCCGTCGGGCCGGTGCCAGAGCCCGGACGCACGCCGCTGATCTGAACCAACGCAGGAGACCGACATGAACCGACGCGACTTCATCGCCGGGGCGGGAGCCCTGGCCGCCGCGGCCGCCGTCCCCGGCCGCGCCCGGGCCGCCTCCGCCGCCCCCGCCCGCGCCGACAAGTTTTCGATGCACTTCGCGCCGCACTTCGGCATGTTCCACCACAGCGCGGGCGGCGACCCGATCGCCCAGCTCGAGTTCGCGGCCTCCGAGGGCTTCACGGCCTGGGAGGACAACGGCATGGCCGGCCGCCCCGTCGAGGAGCAGACCCGCCTGGCCAAGGCCATGGAGCGGCTGGGGCTGACGATGGGCGTCTTCGTGCTCAACCCCGGCACCGCCTGGGGACCCCACTTCTCGCGCAACCGGGACGACGACCTCGCCCGCTTCCTCGCGGAGGTCAAGGAGGGCGTGCTCGTCGCCGAGCGCGTCAACGCCCGCTGGGCCACGGTCGTCCTCGGCACGCGTGAGCCGCGCATCCCGCTGGGCTACCAGACCGCTTACGCGGTCGAGTCGCTGCGTCGGGCGTGCGAGATCCTCGAGCCGCACGGGCTGGTCATGGTGCTCGAGCCCCTCAACCCGCGCGACCACCCGGACATGCTGCTGGCCGAGATGGGCCACGCGTACGAGATCTGCCGGGCCGTCAACAGCCCGTGCTGCAAGATCCTCTGCGACGTGTACCACCAGCAGGCGACCGAGGGCAACCTGATCGACAACATCGACCGCTCGTGGAGCGAGATCGCGTACTTCCAGACCGGGGACAACCCCGGACGCCGCGAGCCGACCACCGGCGAGATCAACTACCGGAACGTCTTCGCCCACATCAAGGCCAAGGGCTTCACCGGCGTGATCGGCATGGAGCACGGCAACGCCCGCCCCGGCGCGGAGGGCGAACGGGCCGTCATCGACGCGTACCGCGCCTGCGATCCACGCTAAACTGCCCCGCACCGAGCCCGGAGGAACCCCATGCGTACGACCCTGCTCGCCGCCGCCATCGCACTGCCCGCCTTCGTCGCCGGCGCGTCCGAGACGCCCGGCTGGACCGACCTGTTCAACGGCAAGGACCTCACCGGCTGGACCACCGCCGGCGATCCCGACGCCTGGGCGGTCAAGGACGGCGAGATCGTCACCGTCAAGCCTGGCAGGGGTTGGTGGCTGCGCACCGACCGCATGTACCGGGATTTCGAGCTGACGCTGGACTTCTGGCTGCCCGAGGGCGGTAACTCCGGCGTCGGCCTCCGCGGCTCGTCCGGCGGCGACCCCGCCTTCACCGGCTTCGAGGTCCAGATCCTCGACACCGCCGGGCAGGAGCCCGACCTGCACAACTGCGGCGCGGTGTACGAGGCCATCCCCCCCGCGGAGATGGCCGTCTACCCTGCGGGCCGGTGGAACACCTACCGGATCCGGCTCGTCGGCGACGTGCTCGACGTCTGGCTCAATGGCCGCCACATCCACGACGGCGTCCGGCTCGACGACCGCGGGTATTTCCGCAGCGAGGACAACCCCCTGCCGCTGCACACCCGCGCCACCACGGGGTACATCTCGCTGCAGGACCACGGCCACGCCTTCCGCTTCCGCAACATCCGCATCCGGGACCTGTCCGCCGACCCGGAGCCGGCCGGCATGACCCACCTGATCCGCGGCAAGAACGCCGACGGCGCCCCCCAGGGCTGGTTCCAGGAGGACGCGGGCTCGTGGACGGTCGAGCACGGCGAGCTGATCGGCCGTGACGGGCCGGGGCACCTGTTCACGCAGAACACCTTCAGCAACTTCGAGCTGCGGGCACTCGTCAAGGTCAACGAGCGCGGCAACTCGGGCCTGTACTTCCGCGTCAAGCCCAACCCCGCCGCCAACAACCCCTGGCCGATCGGGTACGAGGCCCAGGTCGACCAGCACGACCCGCGCAACTTCACCGGCTGCATCTACAACGCCGCGTGGCCGACCTTCATCAAGTCGCCGGTCACCCGCGACGAGGCGTGGTTCGACTACCGGATCCGCGCGGAAGGCCATCGCATCCGCACCTGGATCAACGGCGTGCCGATGGTCGACACGTTCCTCGACGACTTCGCGGCCGGGCACCTGGCGATCCAGACACACCACCAGGGCAACGAGATCCGCGTGAAGGACCTGCGCATCATCGAGCTGGACTAACCCCGGCCGTCAGACGGCGACCCAGGCCTCGGCCTTGGCGCTCTCAACGCAGGCCTCGACGAACCGCACGCCCAGGCGGCCGTCCTCGGCCGTCGGGACCTCCGCAGCCAGCGTGCCCGGCTCCCCGCCGGCGCGCTTGGCGCGGATCGCCTCGGCGACGCCGCGGTACAGGTTGGCGAACGCCTCGATGAACCCCTCGGGGTGGCCGCCCGGCAGCCGAGACGCCGCGGCGGCCCGATCGCTCAACGCCCCGGCGCCGCGTGTGAGCACGGTGCGCGAGCCGTCGAGCCGGGTCAGCACGAGCTCCTCGGGCCTTTCCTGACGCCAGACCAGGCCGCCGGTCTCCCCGTACACGCGGAGCGACAGGCCGTTGGCCTCGCCGACGCAGATCTGCGAGCAGGTCAGCGTGCCGCGGGCGCGGTCCGACAGCCGCAGATGCACCGCGGCGTCGTCGTCGAGCACCCGGCCGGGCACGAACCGGTTCAGTTCGGCATGCACGGATTCGACGCGCAGCCCGGTCACGAACCGGATGAGGTGCTCGGCGTGGGTGCCGATGTCGCCGAGCGCTCCGCCCAACCCGGCGCGCCGCGGGTCCTGACGCCAGGCGGCCTGCTTCTGGCCGGACCGCTCCAGGTCCGTGGCGAGCCACCCCTGGTGGTACTCGGCGAACACGCGCCGGACCCGCCCGAGCATCCCGGTCTGGACCAGCTCGGCCGCGTGCCGCACCATCGGGTAGCCGGAGTAGTTGTACGTGACGGCGCACAACAGCCCACGGTCCGCGGCGAGATCCCGCAGCTCCGCGGCCTCCGCGCTGGTCACCGTGAACGGCTTGTCGCACACCACCGACAGCCCCGCCCGCAGGCACGCCTTGGCCGCGGGGAAGTGCGTGTCGTTCGGTGTGACGATCACGACGAAGTCCACTGGTTCGGCCCGCCCGGCTTCGCGTTTGACCAGGTCCTGGTACGACCCGTACGCCCGGTCCTCCGGGACGCCCAGCTCCGCCGCGGACGCCCGCGACCGCTCCGGCGTGGACGAGAAGGCCCCGGCGGCCAGGACGGCCGTCCCGTCCAGGGCGATCGCCTTGCGATGCACTGCCCCGATGAACGAGCCCGTGCCCCCGCCGATCATCGCGTAACGCAGCGGGGCGTCGGTCATGTCCGCTCCTTCTCGAACGCCGAGTCGAACGCCCGGCCCGCGGGCGGGAAGTCCAGCCCCCGAACGAACTCCACCGCCTCGGCGGCCCCGTGCTCACGATCCATGGCGCTGTCCTCCCACTCGACGCTCAACGGGCCGCCGTAACCGATACCGTTGAGCGCCCGCAGGATGCCCTCGAAGTCGACGTCGCCCCGCCCGGGCGAGCGGAAGTCCCAGCCGCGCCGGTGGTCGCCAAAGCCCAGGTGCCCGCCGAGGATGGAGTTGGCGCCGTCCAGACGCGTGGCCGCGTCCTTCACGTGGACGTGGAAGATACGGTCCGGGAACCGGTCGATGAGCTTCACCGGGTCGATACCCTGCCAGACCAGGTGAGACGGATCGAAGTTGATGCCGAAAGCCGAGTGGCCCCCGAGCGCGTCCAACGCCCGCTCGAAGGTGTGAATGTCGTAGGCGATCTCCGTGGGGTGGACCTCAAGGGCGAACCGGACCCCGTGACCCGCGAACGCGTCCAGGATGGGCCTCCACCCCGCCGCGAACTCGGCGAAGCCCCGGTCGATCTCCGCGTTGCTCGTGGGGGGAAAGAAGTAGAGCTTGTGCCATACGGGGGACCCCGTAAAGCCGTTGACCACGTCCACCCCCATCGCGCGGGCCGCCGCGGCGGTATCGATCATCTCCCGCGCCGCCCGGGCCCGCACGCCGTCCGGCTTCCCGTCGCCCCAGACGCGCCCGGGAAGGATGGCCCGGTGCCGCTCGTCGATCGGATCGGACACGGCCTGTCCGACGAGGTGGTTGGAAACGGCCCAGCACTTCAGGCCGTGCTTCGCCAGTAAGTCCTGCTGCCGCCTGCAGTAAGCGTCTTCGGACAGGGCCCGGTCAACCTCGAAATGGTCCCCCCAGCAGGCCAGTTCAAGGCCGTCGTAGCCCCACTCGGCCGCTTTCCCGGCAAGAGTCTCGAGGGGCAGATCGGCCCATTGGCCGGTGAACAGCGTGACCGGTCTCGGCATGAAAACTCCTCCGCAGGGCGTGTTCGGGTTGTGCGCACGCAACCGCTTTCTGGTATGCTCACCGCCCACGGTTCCGTGAACGCTTCGCCCTGCAGGATACACCACCATGGATCAACCCGGTCAGCGTTCTGGCGTCCCGCTCGTCGCGGTGCAGTTGTCCGCCATGATGTTCCTCCAGTTCTTTCTCTGGGGGGCTTGGTACGTCACGATGGGCCCGTTCATGTTCGCGGCCGGCATGGACGCCAAGGCTGTCGGCTGGGCCTACACCGTCGGCCCGATCGCGGCCATCGCCTCCCCGTTCTTCCTCGGCATGGTGGCGGACCGCTTCTTCGCGACCGAGCGGGTGCTCGGGGTGATGCACCTGCTCGGCGGAGCGCTGCTGTGCGCCGCGCCCTGGGCGGCCGAACGCTCGCCCGCGGCGTTCGTGGTCGTCATCCTGCTGCACATGCTCTGCTACATGCCCACCCTCGGGCTGTCCAGCTCGCTGGCCCTGCACAACATGACGAACGCGGAGAAGCAGTTCCCGCTGATCCGCGTGTTCGGCACCATCGGGTGGATCGTGGCGAACCTCGTCATCTCCAAGGCCGCCTACGACCGCTCCCCCAACATGTTCTTCGTCGCCGGCGGGGCCGGGCTGGTGCTCGGCGTCTATTCCTTCCTGCTCCCCCATACGCCCGCGCCCGCCCGGGGCCGGGCGTTCTCGGCCCGCGATGCGATCGGCCTCGACGCACTGGTGCTCCTCAAGAACCGCTCGTTCCTCGTTTTCTGCGTCTGCTCGTTCCTGGTGTGCATCCCGCTGTCCGCCTACTACGCCTTCGCGGGCCAGTACGTGGGCGAGTCCGGTTTCGAGAAGATCGCCCAGACCATGTCGCTCGGTCAGGCCTCCGAGATCCTGTTCATGCTCGTGATGCCCCTGTGCTTCGCCCGGCTCGGCGTCAAGTGGATGCTCGCGGTCGGCATGCTGGCGTGGGTCGTCCGGTACGGCCTGTTCGCGGGCGCGGCCGACGACCAAGTCCGGTGGATGGTCCTGGGCGGCATCGTCCTCCACGGCATCTGCTACGACTTCTTCTTCGTGACCGGGCAGATCTACGTGGACAACCGGGCCGGCGAGAAGATCCGCAGCCAGGCCCAGGGCTTCTACGTGCTGTTGACGCAGGGGCTCGGCATGCTCATCGGCGCGCAGCTCGTCAGCCGTCTGGTCGCCGGCTACACCGACGCCGCGGGGCAGGTCGACTGGCGCACGGTCTGGCTGTACCCCACCGGCTTCGCCCTGGCCGTGCTCGTCGTGTTCACCGCCCTGTTCAAGGACAAGGGGGCGGTCGCCACACCGGAGATTTCCCCCTCCACCCCCGGCGGCCCCGACCCGACGGATCACGCTTGATGCCCACCGCCCCCGCGCGATACCTTATCCGTTCCCGTTCGTGCACCCCGTTTTTCCGGCCTTTTCAGGCCGCCTCCTAGAGGACCCAGCCATGACCGATCCGACACGCAACCTGCCCGCCCCGACGCGGCGCCAGTTCCTCGGCGCCACGGCCTTCGCCGGCGCCGCCGCCATCCTGGGCGCCTCCGGGTGCGCCACGTCCAGCAGCCAGGCGACCGCCCGAATCGCCCCCACCGTTCAGTCCGGCCGCGTCAAGCGACCCGGTTCGAACGAGCCGATCCGCATGGCCATCATCGGCACCGGCGGCATGGGCACGGGCCACGCCCACGCCTTCATGAACTTCAACGCCCGCGGCGACGAGAAGGTCCAGGTCGTGGCCCTCGCCGACCCGTGCGACGACCGCCGGGCCAACTGCTTCAAGGCCTGCGTCGACAAGCAGCCCGGCGTCGAGGTCCAGGAAACCCGCGACTACCGCGAGGTCCTCAGCCGGGACGACATCCACGGCGTGCTCATCGCCTCCCCCGAACACTGGCACGCCCAGCACGCCATCGACGCGCTCGAGGCCGGCAAGGACGTGTACTGCGAGAAGCCGATGACCCTCGAGCTCGGCGAGGCCCTCCAGGTCCGCAAGGCCGTCCTGGCCCACCCCGACCAGATCTTCCAGGTCGGCACGCAGATGATCATGCTGCCCAAGTACAAGGCCGCCCGCGAGGCCATCAAGCAGGGCAAGATCGGCCCGGCCGTCTGGTCGCAGACCTCCTACTGCCGCAACTCGACCACCGGCGAGTGGAACTACTACGGCATCAACCCCGCCTGGCAGCCCGGCGTCAACCTCGACTGGGAGGCCTGGTGCGGCCGCCTCGGCCCGCGCCAGTGGGATCCCAAGGTCTTCGCCCGCTGGCGCCGCTACAAGGACTTCTCCACCGGCATCATCGGCGACCTGCTGGTCCACGTGATGACGCCGCTGATCTTCGCGCTCGACGCCGGCTGGCCCACCCGCGTCGTGGCCACCGGGGCGCACGTGGTCGACCTGGACATGGAGAACTTCGACCAGGTCAACCTGACCGTCCAGTTCGAGAACGGCCACACCATGGTCATCGCGGGCTCGACGGCCAACGAGGTCGGCCTGGAGACCATGATCCGCGGCCACAAGGCCAACATCTACCTCAACGGCCGCCACTGCGACATCCGCCCCGAGCGGATCTTCGTCGACGAGGTCGACCGGGAGGAGATCACCTGCCCGGACATCGGCAACGACCAGGACCAGCTCCGCCTGAACTGGCTGGCGTCGATGCGTTCGCGCGAACCCGCCGCCTCCAACATCGACCTGGCCTCCAAGGTCATGGTCGCGGTGGACCTGGCCGCCAAGTCCATGTGGACCGGCCACGCGTACCAGTTCGACCCCGAAACCCACAAGGTCACGCGTGTCTGAACCCGCGGGCCAGCCGCTGGCGATCCGGGCTTTCGAGGCCATGGGCACCCGCTTCGAGTGCGTGCTCGGGGCGTTCGATCGCCCGGTCACCGCCATCGAGGCCGCCGCGTGCGCCGAGTCCGTCGAGCGGCTGGTGCGCGCGTGGCACGAGCGGCTGTCCGTCTTCGATCCGGCCAGCGCCGTGTCGGCGCTGAACCGGCTCGGCGCGGACGGGCCCGTGCGCGTCGGCCACGACCTCTTCGCCCTCGTTGACCGCTGTGTCGGGTACACGGCGGCCACCCGGGGGGCTTTCGACGTCGCCGTGGGCTCGTTGATGCGAGCCCACGGTTTTCGGGGATCGCCGGCCACGGAGATCCCGAACGACTGGGGCGCGGACGGCCTCCGCCTGGAGCCCGAAACCGCCTCGGTTTCCTTCGCACGCCCGGGCGTCGCCCTCGACTTCGGGGCCATCGCCAAGGGCTTCGTCCTCGACCTCGCCCGCGACGAGCTCGCCGACCTGGGCGTGACGAGCGCCCTGCTCCACGGCGGCACCTCGTCGGTGCTGGCCATCGGCGTCCGCCCCGACGGCGACGCCTGGCGCATCCGCCTCCTCACGGACGACCCGTCGTCGCCGGTCGTCGAACTGGCGGACGCCGCGATGTCGGTCTCGTCGCTCTCCGGACGCACGGTGTCCGGCCGTTCGCACGTGATGGACCCCGCGACCGGCCTGCCCGCGGACGGCGCCACCGACGCCGCCTGCGTGGTCGGATCATCGGGCGAGGTGTGCGAGGCCTGGTCCACCGCGCTGCTCATCGATCCCGGCCTCGCGCACGACCTGCCCGAAGGCTACCGTTGTTTCCTCCGCACGCAAGGCCGCTGGCGCTCGCCCGAGACCGCGGTGTGTTCTCCCGGTCCCCGCTGATTCCCGCAAGGTGCCCCAATGCAAGACATCGACCGCCGTGAGTTTCTCGCCCGCGCCGCCGGTTCCGCGGCCGCCTTCGCGTTCGTGCCCGGCCTGCTCGCACGCCCGGCCTGGACCCACGCCGCGCCGCTGCGCGTCGGCGTGGTGGGTATCGGGCGTCAGGGCCGCGCCGTCCTGGGCGAGCTCTCGAAGCTGTCCGGCGTGACGGTCACCGCGATGTGCGATACCGACGAGCGCCGCCTCTCCGCCGGCCTGCGCCGCGTCGCCGGGGCCCAGGGCTTCGACACCGTGGGGGCGATGCTCGCGGGGCCGGTCGACGCCGTGGTCGTCGCCACGCCGACCCACACGCACCGCGCCGTGGCCGAGACCGTGCTGAACGCCCGCAAGCACCTCTACTGCGAGTGCCCGCTCGCACACACCCGCGAGGACTGCGCCGCCATCTCCCAGGCGGCCCGGGGCGCGGGCGTGGTCGCCGCCGCGGGTTTCCAGGGCCGCGCCAACCCGGTCTACCAGCTCGCCCGCGGCTTCTTCCGCTCCGACTCGGTCCGCGACATGGTGACGCTGCGGGCCCAGCACAACGAGAAATCCACCTGGGTCGTCCCGTCGGCCGACCGCGCCAAGCAGGACGAGCACAACTGGCGCCTCAACCCGGACCTCTCGCTCGGCCTCGCCGGCGAGGTCGGCGCCCAGCAGTTCGACGTGTTCCACTGGTACACCGACCGCTACCCCGTGCGCGTCACGGGTCACGGCGCCGTGCGGGCTTACGCCGAGGACGGACGCACCGTCGCCGACACAATCCACTGCTCGCTGCTGTTCGACAACGGCGCGGTGCTCCAGTACGCGGCGACCATCGCCAACTCCTACGAGGGCGCCTACGAGGTCTTCTACGGCACCAACGCGGCCATCAAGCTCGCCTGGTCGCACGGCTGGATGTTCAAGGAGTCGGACGCCCCCACCCAGGGCTGGGAGGTCTACGCCAACCGCCAGCAGTTCCACAACGACGAGGGCATCACCCTTATCGCGGGCGCCACCCAGCTCGCCGAGCAGGGCAAGCTCAAGGAGGGCGTCGGCCTGCCGCACCCCTCCCTCTACTACGCCCTGGAGGACTGGATCGCGGCCATCGGCTCCGGCGGCACGCCCGCCTGCACCATCGCGGAGGCCGCCCGCGCCACCGCGGTCGCCATCGCCGCCAACCGGGCCGTCGTGACGGGCGGGGCCGTGGACGTCGATCTCGCCGGCCTCTGAACCCACCCGAGACCACCGATGCCGCCCTTCCCCCGACTGACCCAGCTCCACCCCTTCACACGCCTCGGCCTCGCCGTGCTCGTCGCCACGCTGCTCGGCGGCTACGCGGTGTCCGGCTTGCACATGGCCTGGCACTACGACAACCGCGACGAGGTGAAAGGCCTGACCCTCGACGACATCCGGGGCCACTACCACGGCATCACGGTCCAGTCGCCGCTGATCAAGTCGCTCGAGTCCGGCCACCCAGAGAACCTGCCCGACCGCGAGCGAAACCTCCTGCTCAAGTGGCTGGCCGACCCAGCGAGTCTCTCGAACGCCTACGACGATTTCGACCTCGGCGACGACGCCCCCGCCGAGCTCATCGCGGCGAACTGCCTGGACTGCCACGCCAGGTCGTCAACGGGCCCGGACGCGGCGGCCTCGCGCCCGCTGGAGTACTTCGACGACGTCCAGCGCCTGACGACGACCCGCCAGATCAACCCCACGACGCGGGAGATCGTCGCCATGAGCCAGCACACCCACGCGCCGGTGATGGCCGTGGTGCTCGTGGTGCTGGGTCTGCTCGGCGCGATGACGCGACTCCCCCGCTGCCTGACCGGGCTCATCACGCTCGCCGGGGCCGTCGCCCTGCTCGCGGACATGGCCGCGTGGTGGCTGGCCCGGGACAACGCCGGCTGGGTCTACGCGATCGTCGGCGGCGGATTCGTGTACGCCGGCTCGACCGTGCTGCTCGGCTGCGGCGTCATCCTCGACTGCCTCATCCCCGCGCGGCGCCAGGCCGACTGACCTGCCGCCCTCCCCCCGGCGTCCGATCAGGCCTCGTCGAGCTCGTACCAGGACTCCGTCCGCCGGACCGTCCGCACCGGATTGCCTGGCTCATGGTCAAGCACCAGCGTCCAGCCCCGCTCGGCCGCCTCGTGCAGGAACCAGGTCTTCGTGATCATCGAGGTGTACGGCTCGACGTCGTACGACAGGCTGTACGCCTGCCCCACGTGCCACGCCGTGGGCATCACGTCGGGCGTGAACACGACCGTCCGGCCTGTGTCGTCCACGAACGACACCGCCTGCTGGCCCCAGGTGTGCCCCGGGACCAGAAACACGCGGATCCCGGGCAGCACCTCGGTCATCCGCTGCTCGAGCGGGGCCTTGGGCATCTCGCCGCGTGACGGCTTGCGGTTGAGGGGGAACGGGCGCTCGGAATCGACCACCCGCAGGCGGGGCCGGCCGTCCGGCAGCGCCAGGCCCTCGTCCTCGAACGGCAGGATGTGGTCCCGGTAGTACGTCCGCGTCATCACCGCGTCGTTGTTGCGGGCGTCCACCCATTCCCGCCGTTGCACGATCAGCTCGGCGTTGGGGAAGGTGAACTTCACCCGGGGCTCGTCGCCGGAAGCCGCCCCCGGCTTGGTGGCGACCCAGTCGGGCTCCTCGCCCTCCCGCACGCGCCGGGTGAGCCCCCCCGCGTGGTCGAAATGCAGGTGGGTGACGACGGCGTGGTCGACCCCCGCGGGGTCCACGCCCGCCTCGACCACCGCCGCCTCGACGGTCCGGCCGTCGAGCCCGAAGATCTTCGCCATCTTCTCATCGAGCTTGTCGCCGGTGCCGGCCTCGATCAGCACCCGGCGTGGGCGGCCCAGGGCGGGGTCCGGCTCGGTCGATTCCAGCAGGAGGCAGTTGTGCCACAGCTCGATCCGGTTGCGGTCGTCGCTCTCGGCGACCCGGGACCAGACGACCTTCGGGATCACCCCGAACATCCCGCCGCCGTCGAGAAGGAACCGCCCGGCCCTGAGCAACTGCCATCGGTAGGTCGTCATGGCGGAGAATACGCCGGGCCGGGCGTGCCGGCCCTTGGAACGCCCGGCCGGGCGCGTCGGAATCGCCGGGCCGACCGCGTGTTCGCGTATACTGGCCCCGATGTCCAACCGGGCCCCGATCTACCTCGACAACGCCGCGACCAGTTGGCCCAAGCCCCCCGAGGTGGCCCGGGCGATGGCCGATTTTCTCGAACACCACGCGGGCAACCCCGGTCGCGGCGGCCACCGACTCGCACGCGAGGCGGCGGCCACGGTCGAACGCGCCCGCGCGGCCCTGGCCGGGCTCATCAACGCGCCCTGCCCGAAGCGCGTCATCCTCACCCACGGCTGCACCGACTCGGTCAACCTGGCCATCCACGGCGTGATCCGCGGCGCCATGCGTCACCAGAACGGCGTGCGTCCGCACGCGGTCATGACGACCATCGAGCACAACGCAGTCCTCCGCACCCTTTCCTGCTACGCCAAGGACGGCCTGATCGACGCCACGCTCGTCCCGTGCGATGCGCAGGGCCGCGTCGACCCGGACGCGTTCGCGGCCGCGGTGACCGAGCGCACCGTGCTCGCGTGCCTCTCCCACGCCTCGAACGCGCTGGGCACCGTGCAGGACGTGGAATCCGCCATCCGCAAGGTCCGGCGCAACAACCCGGACACGCTGGTGCTCGTCGACGCCGCCCAGACGCTCGGCCACCTGCCGATCGACGTGCGGGCGCTGGACGCCGATCTCGTGGCCATCGCGGGCCACAAGGGCCTCCGCGGGCCGACCGGCACGGGCGCCCTGTTCATCTCCGAACGCGCCTACCCCGACGACTGCTCCCGCTCGCGGGTCTTCTGCGAGCGCCGGGGCGGCACCGGGGCGGTCGCGCCCGGGCTCGACATGCCCACCCAGCTCCCCGACGCCCTCGAAGCCGGCACCTCCAACGCGGTCGGGTTCGCGGGCCTGCTCGCCGCCATCGAGGCCCGCGATGAAGCCATCCGGGCCCGCGACCACGCGCACGAGCTCGCCCTGACCGCCCGCCTGCTCGACGGGCTGGGAGCGATCCGCAAGGTCCGGCTCTACGGCCTGACCGGCACGCACGGGCGCACGCCGGTCGTCCTCTTCAACCTCGACGGCATCCCGGCCCGCGAACTCACCGCCGGGCTGGACGCCGAGGAGGACATCGCGGTCCGCGGCGGCGTCCACTGCGCCCCGCTGGTCCACGAGACCATCGGCACCGCGCCGCAGGGGGCCGTGCGCGCCAGCCCGGGCCCGGCCACCACGGAAGCCCAGATCGACCACTTCCTCCGCACCATCGAACGGGCCGCCGCCTTCTGACCCCCACACGATCGGAGCCCCGGTGAACACCCCCATCTCCCGCCGCGACGCCATCAAGTTCACCGCCGCCGCCACCTTCGCCGCGGCGGCCGGCGCCGCCCGCGCCCGCCAGCCCGAGCCGGCCCCCGCCGAGCCCGCTTCCGCGAGCCCCTGGTTCCGGATCTCGCTCGCCCAGTGGTCGCTCCACAAGCTCCTGTACGCCGGCGAGATCGACAACCTCGATTTCGCGGCCGAGGCGCGGGCCATGGGTTTCGGCGCCATCGAGTACGTCAACGCCTTCTTCAAGGACAAGGCCACCGACACCGCGTACCTCGCCGAGATGAACAAACGGGCCGAGTCCGAGGGCGTGCGGCAGCTCCTCATCATGTGCGACGGGGAGGGCGCCCTCGGCGACCCGGACGAGGCCTCCCGCCTCCGCGCCGTCGACAACCACCGGAAGTGGCTCGAAGCGGCCAAATCGCTCGGCTGCCACTGCATCCGGGTGAACGCCGCCAGCGCGGGCTCCTACGAGGAGCAGCAGAAGCTCGCGGCGGACGGCCTGCGCCGGCTCTGCGAGGTCGCCGACCCCTACGGCCTGGACGTGGTCGTGGAAAACCACGGGGGGCTTTCGTCCAACGGCGCCTGGCTGGCCGGGGTCATGGGCATGGTCGACCACCCGCGGATCGGCACCCTGCCCGACTTCGGCAACTTCTGCTTCGACTGGTCGCGTTCCGCCGAGCCCGACGCGTGGTACGACCGCTACAAGGGTGTGCGCGAACTCATGCCCTTCGCCAAGGCGGTCAGCGCGAAGTCCCACGACTTCAACGAGCACGGGGACGAGACCGGCACGGACTACCTCCGCATGCTCGGCATCGTCAAGGATACGGGCTACCGCGGCTGGGTGGGCGTCGAGTACGAGGGTTCCCGCCTCGATCCCCGGGCCGGATCGGTCGCGACGCGCAAGCTGCTCGAGCGCGTGCGGGACCGCCTGGCCTGACGCCCCGGCCGGGCAACCCGGTCGGCCCCGCCCGCCGGGCGTTCCTAGAATCGCCCCGTGGTGGACCCAGCGACCCAACCCATCCCGAGCGTCACGGACCCGGTTCCCCCATCCGAGGAGCCGCCGGCGGACACCGTGGCCCCGCAGGGCCCGCCCAGCCGCCCCCGCCGCGCCAAGGCCACCCTGATGGACCGAATCGACGCGTTCGTCAGCCGGCTGAGCACCCGGAACAACTTCTGGCACCGCGTCTGCTCGCTCATCTGGCTGCCCTACGCCTTCAAGTCCGGCATCCAGATGAAGCGGGTGGACGACAAGACCTTCCGGGCCGTCCTCCCCTTCCGCCGCTTCAACCGCAACTGGTACAACGCCATGGCTGGGGCCGCCCTACTGGGCAACTCCGAGATCGCCGGCGGGTCGTACGTCTTCGGCTTCGCGGGCGCCGACTACACCGTCGTCTGCAAGCACCTCTCCTACACCTTCAAACGCCCCTGCTTCGGGCCCGCCGAGTACCGTATCACCCCGCGCGAGGACATCGAGGCCCTGATCGCCACCGGCAATGAGTTCAACATCACGCTGGACATGGAGGTCGTCCAGCTCGTGCCCTCCTACTCCAAGCGTGAACGGGACAAGATCCAGCGGAAGCCCCGCGGCGAGCGGACCCTCCGCGAACGCCTCGGCGGGCGCGAGAAGCGGGTCGGCCAGTGCTCGGCCACCTTCCACGTCACGCCCAAGCAGCACCAGAAGGACAAGGGACGGACGTACCGGGCCTGAGGCATCGGGCATGGCGTCCCGCCTTGACGCCGGGATTCGGACACGCGCATGGACACCCGCGAACCCTCCTCCCCGAGCGCCCCGCTCCCCGTTCCCGGCATCCCCCCCGTTTTCTGGGCCTTCTTTCTGGCCTCGTCCTGGACGTGGTGTATCGGCATGTTCCTGCCGACGCTGCTGCTCCGCGACGCCGGATGGATGGGCTACCTGGTCTTCTTCCTGCCCAACGTGATCGGGGCCGGGGCCATGGGCTTCGTGCTCCGCTCGCCCGAGGCGGCCGTCCGGGTCGTGGAACGCCACGGCCCGATGTGCCGGCTGTTCTCGATCGTCACGCTGGCCTTCCACGCCTTCTGGCTCACGTGGCTCTTCGGATTCTTCCGCGACGCCTTCCCGGTGCCCGACGCCTGGCTGATGGGCGCGGCCGCCGCGGGCATCGCGTGGGTGATCGTCTCCGGCCGCGTCACGCGCGAGGGCGGGGCCCCCAGGGCCGCGGCGGTGCTCTGGATCGTCGCGCTGGCCACCGTGATCGCCCTCCTCGCGGCCCCCGACGCCTTGGTCCCGTCCACGACGAGCATGATCGATCCGCCGACGCACCCCGAATCCGCCCTGTGGCTCATGCCGGTGTGCGTGTTCGGCTTCCTGCTCTGCCCGTACCTGGACCTGACCTTCCTGCTCGCCCGGCGCTCCACCCGCGGCGTCGCCGGCGGGCGGGCCGCCTTCGGGCTCGGTTTCTGGGTGTTCTTTCCGGTGGTGATCGGCCTGACCGCCTTGTACGCCGGGCCGGTCATCGCGGTCCTGGAAGGCCGCCAGCCGGCGTCCGCCGCGCCGTGGGCCGGCGCCGCGGTGCTGTTCCACGTGATCGCCCAGTGGACCTTCACCGTCCGCGTGCATCTGGCGGCCCTGTCGTCCGAGCCCCCGGCGAACGCCGAGGCCCCGTCCGAAGGGCCACTCTTCCCGGCCTCGTCCTACCGGCTGCCGGCAACGCTCACGGCGTGCTTCGGCGCCGCCGCCCTCGGCCTGCTCGCCCCGAACGTGCCGGGCCACGCCGGACTGTCCGCCGGCGAGATCGTCTACCGCTGTTTCATGTCGTTCTACGGGCTGCTTTTCCCGGTGTACGTCTGGGCCCGCATGGTCCCCCGGCGCCGCCCGCCCGCCCACGCCGCCTGGATCACCGCCTGCGTGCTCGCGGCCCCGTTCTACTGGTTCGGCTTCATCGAGCGTCAGAGCGTCTACCTCGCGCCGGGCATCCTGATCGCGATGGTGGTCCCTTTGTTGTGGCGGGAGCGGTCGTGAACGGCTCGACCTGGCCGCTCACGCCGGCGCAGCGCACTCCACACGGCCGACGAGCGGGGTGATCTGGCAAGCGTTTGAACGCGAACGGCGCCAACTACGGGCCGTTGAGCCGACCAAGCACCTGCTCCGCGGCCTCTCGCACCATCACCGTCTCCCCAGGATCCGCCGCGATCGCCTGTAACCGCGCCCGCAGCACGGGCAGGTCTTCCCGTTCCAGCCAGTTCCCCGCCGCGATCACGGCGTTGCGCCGCATCATGTCCAGTTTCGCCCGTTTCATCGCGCTGCCTGCGAAGGCCGCACGGCGGGCGTCCTCGTCCCAGCCGAGCACCTCCAGCAGGTCGAACCGGTCGCGTTCCGACGCGTAGGCCGGGTTCGGCGTCTTCCCCAGCGGCGGCTCGCCCGCCCGGGGCGAGTTGTGCGGGCAGACCTCCTGGCACACGTCGCAGCCGTACACCCACGCCCCGAAGCCGCTGTACAAGGCCGGGTCCACCGGCTCCCGCCGCTCGATCGTCAGGTAACTGACGCACTTCCGCGCATCGACCGAGTAGGGCGTGATCGCCCCGGTCGGGCAGGCGTCGATGCACCGCGTGCACGAGCCGCAGTGGTCCGTGACGACCGGCTGGCCCGGCGGGGGCCGGAGTTCAAGCGTCGTCAGGACGCCGCCGAGGAGAAAGTAGCTGCCCACCTTCGGGTGGATGAGCAGCGTGTGCTTGCCGGTCCAGCCAAGCCCCGCCCGGGCCGCCAACTCCCGCTCCATCACGGGCGCGGTGTCGGTGAACACCCGGAATCCGGCGTCGGGGAACTCGGCCCGCAGCTCGTCGGCCAGCGTGATCAGCCGTTTCTTGAGGACCGTGTGGTAGTCCCGTCCCCGGGCGTACCGGGCCACGCGCCCCTGGCCCGGGGCCAGCGGCGCGTCCAGATTCGCGTCGCGGGACGCGTACAGGTCCGCGACCATGACGGCCGAGCGCGCGCCCTCCAGAACACGGCCCGGGTCCTCCCGCACCGCGGCGTGCTCGGCCATGTAACCCATCGAGCCGTGCTTGCCCGCGGCGATCCAGTCCCGCAAAGCCGGGGCCCGCTCCGAGGGCCGCGCATCGCACACGCCCGCCAGGGCGAATCCCAGGGCTTCGCAGCGTGCCAGGATGGAACGCACGACTTCCGCCCCCGGCCCGAGCGGGCCGTCCGCCCCCCCCACCGGCGTCGGCGCGGGCTCGGTCACACCCCGACGCCGAGGCCGGCCCACGCGAACAGCGTCGCCGCGGCTGCCCCGAGCGCAGCGCCCGCATCCCCGGCGGCGCCGCGCATTTCCGGGCGCCAGAGCACGGGGTGCTCGTAGACGATCCAGCCCTCGTACCCGATCTCGCGCAGGTGACGCACGAAGGGCTCGACGGGCATCACGCCGCGTCCGAGCGCCACGGGCTTGCCGTCCTCGGCCACGTCGCCGACCTTGACGACCCGCAGGGCGTGGAGCAGCGTCTCGACGCCCTCCAGCGGGTTCTCGCCCGCGAGGACCGCCGGGACGATGTTGTACGCCATCGACAGGAATGGCGAGTTGACCAGCCCGTGCAGCTCGGCCAACTCCGCCGCCCGGCTGAAGGATCCGCCGTTCTCGATCAGCACCCGCACGGAGGTGTTACGGGCGGTCTGGGCGGCGAGCGCCAGCCGCTCGCTCACGCGCCGCAGCCCCCAGGCCCGGGGCTCGCCGCCGGGCAGCTCGTGCCCGAAAACGCGGACGAAGAAGGCCCCGGCCCGCGCGGCCTGACTGACGGCCTCCTTGGTCTCGGGCACGCCGGTCTCCGCGCCGCCGAGCAGGTGCCCGAGCACCGGGGGCCAGACCGGCGCATCGAAGCGGACCCCGGTGGCGATCGAGAGCAGATCGACCCCCGCGTCGGCGAACAGGCCGCGCATCTCCGCGGCGTCCGCTCGCAGCGGATCCGAGGGGAGGGGGGCCCCGCCCGCGGCCGGCGAGACCCGCAGTTCGACCCCCTGGTAGCCCCAGGCCGAGGCCGAACGCGCGACCTCCTCCAGGCTCAGTTCGGGGCAACCGACGGTCGAGAACGCGATCCTCATGGCGGCAATCCTCCGGGGAGCTAAGTCTAGGGATCGATCCGCCGGAACGCCGCCACGGCCCCCCTGCCGGGCCCGCCCTTCTATCCTCCCGTATGACCCGCGAGTTCGAGCCGACCCTCCGCACCGACCTCCGCAACGAGATGACCTACTCGGGGTACCTGGGCCTGGACACCCTGCTCTCGTCCCAGCATCCGCGGTCCGACCACCACGACGAGATGCTGTTCATCATCATCCACCAGACCACCGAGCTGTGGTTCCGGCTGATCATCCACGAGCTGTCGGCGGTCCTCAGGTCCATCGCCCGGGACGAGTTGGAGCCGGCCTTCAAGATCCTCGCCCGGGTCAAGCACGTGTTCAGCCAGCTGATCGACCAGTGGTCCGTGCTGGCGACCCTGACACCCTCGGAGTACGTCCAGTTCCGCCACGTGCTCGGGCACGCGTCTGGGTTCCAGAGCGTGCAGTACCGGATGGTGGAGTTCATGCTCGGCAACAAGGACCCCCGCATGGTCCGCGTGCACGCGCACGACCCGGCCGCCGTCGAGCAGCTCACCGCGGTCATGCGGGCCCCGAGCATCTACGACGCCTTCCTGGCCCACCTCGCCCGGCGGGGCTTCCCGGTGCCCCCGGAGGTGCTCAACCGCGACCTGACGACCCCCCACCAGAGCCACCCCGGCGTGATCGCGGTGTTCAAGACGATCTACACCGACACCGCCAACAACTGGGACGCCTACGAGATGTGCGAGAAGCTGGTGGACCTCGAGGAGCAGATCGCCCTCTGGCGTTTCCGCCACCTCAAGGTCGTCATGCGCATCATCGGCTTCAAGACCGGCACCGGCGGGTCGTCCGGAGCGCCGTTCCTCCGCCAGGTGATCGACCAGGAGTTCTTCCCTGAGCTCTGGGCGGTCCGCACCGAGCTCTGAAGCCATGTCCGACATCGCCAGCGCCATCTCGAACCTGCCGCCCGGGCCGCTCACGGAGGCCTGGCTGGTCGAGCACGCGCACCCGCTGTTCTCCCGCGTGCTGGCCCGCCGGGGCGAGATCTACCTGGCCAACCACTCGCTCGGGCGACCGCTCGACCGGACCGCCGAGGACGTCCGCGAGGCCCTCGACCTGTGGTACGCCGACCTGGACGGGGCGTGGGAGGCCTGGCTCGCCGAGCGGGAGGCCTACCGCGGGCGCATCGCCCGGCTGATCGGCCGCAGCGACCCGCGGGCCGTCGTTCCGAAGACCTCCGCGGCCCAGGGGCTCCGGGCGGTCATCAACAGCCTGCCCTCCGAGACCCCCGCCATCGTCAGCACCCGCGGCGAGTTCGATTCGGTCGATTTCGTCCTCAAGGCCTACGCCCACCGGGGCCGGGCCCGGGTCCGATGGGTCGCCTGCGACGAACAGGCCCGTTTCGACGCCGACCGGATCATCGCGGCGATCCGGCCGGGCACGGACCTCGTCGTCGTCAGCGCCGTGTTCTTCGCGACCGGCCAGGCGCTCGACGGGCTGGAGCGGATCGTGGCCCACGCCCACGGCCTGAACGCCCGGGTGCTGGTGGACGCATACCACGCCGCGGGGGTCCTGCCACTGGCCATGGACGAGCTGGGCTGCGACGCCATGATCGGGGGCAACTACAAGTACACCCGCGGCATGGCCGGGGCGTGCTGGCTGGCCCTGGCCGATTCCATGCTGAGCGACGCCGGCCCGCCGGAACCGGACCGGCCGGCGCCCCTCGACACGGGCTGGTTCGCCAAGGCCGAACCCTTCGCCTATCACCGCACCGACCTGCCCGAGTACGCCCGCGGCGGCGACGCCTGGCTCGAAGCCACCCCCCCGGTGCTCACCTACTACCAGACCCGGGCGGGGCTGGAACTTACGCTCGGTCTGGGTGTCGACCGGCTCCGCGCGTACTCCCTCGGCCAGCAGGCCTTCCTCCGGGAAGCCCTCCACGACCGGGGCGTCCGGACCCGGCTCATCGGCGAGCGGCCCGATGACCACGGCGCGTTCCTGCTGGCGCCGGTCGCGGACGGCAAGCGGGCCATCGCGGACCTGAAGCACGCCGGGGTGAACGCCGACGCCCGGCCCAGCCCGACCGGCGACGGATGGTTCGTGCGCCTCTGCCCCGACATCCTGAACACCAAGGCGGAGCTCGCCGAGGCGGCGGGGATCGTCGCCCGCGTGCTCGGCTCCGCCTGAACCGGCCTAATTCGGTCGGGCGTCCGCGGGCTGCTCGGTGATCGGGAGCACGATGAAAAAGTCCGAGCCCACGCCCGGGGTGGTGTGGACGTCCAGCCGCCCGCCGTGGGCCTCGGCGATGCGCCGGGCGGTGGGCAGGCCCAGCCCGGTGCCCCCGGCGCGCGTGGTGAAGTAGGGCCGGAAGATCTTGCCGACGGTCTCGGACGTCATGCCCGGGCCGGTGTCGATCACGTGCAGACGCACGGAGGGCACGCCCTCGTCCTCGCACGCCTCGCCGCGGAGGATCATGTCCCGGGTGGACACCTCGGGATGGTCCATCACGGACAGGGCGTTGAGCATGAGGTTGAGCATGGCCTGCTTGACATGGGGGCCGTCGATGCGGGCGGTCACGGGCGGGCGCGGGGGCTCGACGCGCAAGCGCACGCCGGAGGCACGGGCCTGCGGGTCGAAGAAGTCGCCGAGCTCTTCCAGCAGCGTGCCCACGTCCACGGGCGAGATCGCCAGGCGCAGCTCGCCGGCGTACTCAAGGAAGTCGGAGAGAATCCCGCGCAGCCGCTCGGTCTCGAGCTTGAGCGCCCCCACCCGGCGCGTGAGCCGGCCCTTGTCCTGCTCGGGCAGGTCCAGGTCCGCCACCGCCTCGCTGAGCAGCTGTGCGTTCAGGCCGATCGTCGAGAGCGGGTTCTTGATCTCGTGGGCCAGCCCGCCGGTCATCGAGCCGATCTCGGCCAGACGCTCCGCGGTCCGCACGCGCCGCTCGGCGACGCGCACCCGGGCCACCGCCCGGCGCACGATGACCCTCGACGCGACGACCCCCATCCCCGCGCCCAGGAGCAACCCGATCCCCAGTCCGAACATCCAGCTCATCGATCGATTGTTGGCGGCCCCGGCGCGGCAGCCGGCGGCGCACGCTCCGGGTCGGGATGAATCCACAGCCGGCCCGGCCCCGCCGGCGGGGACGGGTCACCGCCTGGGCGAGCGCGAGTAGGTCCGCCTCGGCACGACCACCTCGGCGCCCTGCGGGTCGGCGGGTTCGGTCCGCACGACGCGGGTGGCCCGCCACCCCTTGTCGGATCGCTCGGCGTCGTACACCACGCCCGAGCCGTCACGCAATACACGGAATCCGTCGCCCTCTATGACCGTGAAATGCACGAAGATGTCCTGGCCCTCGGGGCCGACGATAAAGCCGTACCCCTTCCGCGGGTCGAACCATTTCACCTGTCCTTGCACGCCCGTCAGGGCGTTCGGGCTTTCCGACATCCTGGCCCCCATTCCGGCAATCGGGCGGGGCGCATCACGATCCGGCCCCGACCAATCCGGGTAGCCTACCAGATTTCGCCGGCGCGTCAAAGACCCCTCCGGAATGCTCCGGAGGGGTCGGTCAGAGGCCATCAACGCCGGGCCGGGGCCCGGGGTGTTTCACTCGGCGGCGGCCGGTTCGGCGTCGCGGTTCTCGCGGCGCGGACCGCGACCGCGGCGTCCGCCCCGATCGCCGCGATCACCGCGGTCGCCACGATCGCCGTCCCGATCGGAACGCTCGGGACGCGGGCCGCGCTCGGCCAGTTCCTTCTCACGCTCCTCGTTGGTCAGGGCGGCCTTGCGGCTGAGCTTGATGCGGCCCTGGTCGTCGACCTGGATCACCTTGACCCGGATGACGTCGCCGACCTTGACCACGTCGGCCACGGACTGGACGTAACCCTCGCCGAGCTCGGAGATGTGGCACATGCCGTCGGTGCCGGGCGCGATCTCGATGAAGGCCCCGAAGTCCTTGGTCGAGACGACCTTGCCCTCGTACACCGTGCCGACCTGCACGTCCTCGCACAGGGCGCTGATCTCGGCCTGGGCCCGCTCGACGCTGGCAGCGTCGGGGGAGGACACCAGCACGGTGCCGTCGTCCTCGACGTCGATGTTGACGCCGTACTTGTCCTGCAGGGCGCGGATGGTCTTGCCGCCGGGGCCGATCAGCTTGCCGATCTTGTCCACGGCGATGGTGAGCTGGATGAGACGCGGGGCGTAGCGGCTGATCTCCGGGCGCGGGCCGGGGAGGACCTTCTCCATCTGCTCGATGATCTCCAGACGCCCGCGCCGGGCCTGGGCGAAGATGCGCTCGATCTGGTCGAAGTTCAGGCCGCGGGCCTTGAGGTCGAGCTGGATGCCCGTGATGCCCTCGCGGGTGCCGGAGACCTTGAAGTCCATGTCGCCGAAGAAGTCCTCCTCGCCGATGATGTCGGTGACGAAGACCTCTTTCTCGTCGTTCTCGTCGGTGAAGCGGCCGACCGAGATGCCCGCGCAGGTGTTCGAGATGGGAACGCCCGCGTCCATCAGCGCCAGGCAGCCGCCGGTGACGGAGGCCATCGACGACGAGCCGTTCGACTCGGTGATGTCGCTGACCAGGCGGATGGTGTAGGGGAAGTCCTCGGGGCTGGGCAGGATGCCGAGCAGCGACCGCTCGGCGAGGGCGCCGTGGCCGATCTCACGCCGCCCGGGGCCGGTGATTCGACCGGCCTCGCCCACGCAGAAGGGCGGGAAGTTGTAGTGCAGGTAGAACTTCTTGGAATACTCGGGGAGCAGCCCGTCGACGATCTGCTCGTCCTTGCCGGTGCCCAGGGTGCAGGACACAAGCGACTGGGTCTCGCCGCGCTGGAAGAAGGCCGAGCCGTGGTTGCGGGCGAAGAAGCCGACCTCCATCTCGATGGGGCGGATCTCCTCGAAGCCGCGGCCGTCGGCCCGCACGCCCTTCTCGATGATGAGGCGGCGGGTGATCTTCTTCTCGAGGGTGCGGAACGCCTCGCCGGCCTGGCGGCGGGCCTGGCGGGAGGCCTCGGCCTCGGCGACGGTGCCGTCGAGCTTCTCGGGGAACAGCTCGTCGAGCACGCGCTTCTTGATGGCGGCGACCGCCTCGGCCCGGTCGTGCTTGCCCTTGATCTGCCGGGCCTCGGTCAGCTCCTTCTCGCAGGCCTTCTTGACCTTCTCGGTGATCTCCGCGGGGATCAGGTTCAGGTGATCGCCCATGCGCTTCTCGACGCCCGCCTTGGAGGCGAACTCGTCGATCAGGTCGAGGATCGGCTTGATGCCCTGCTCGTAGCCGAACTTCATGGCCGCCAGCACGTCCTCGTCCGGCACTTCGGCCGAGCCGACCTCGATCATGTTGATGCCGTCGCGGTGGCCGGCCAGGACCATGTCCAGGTCGGAGAACTCGAGCTGGCTGACGGTCGGGTTGAGGATGAACGCCGGGCCGTCGTCGGTGAAGATTCGGGCGACGCGGACGGTCGCCAGGGGGCCCTCGAAGGGGCAGTCGGAGATCGCCAGGGCCGCGGCGGCGCCGGTGCCGGCGATCACGTCGGCGTCGTTCTCGCCGTCGTGGCTCATGACCCAGCACTGGATCTGGACCTCCTCGATGAACCCCTCGGGGAACAAGGGGCGGATGGGCCGGTCGATCATCCGCATGGTGAGGATCTCCTTCTCGTTCGGAGCGCCTTCACGCTTGCGGAACCCGCCGGGGAACTTGCCGCCCGCCGAGAGTTTCTCGCGGTAGTCGACCTGCATGGGGAAGAAGTCCAGGCCGGGACGCGGGGCCGCCCGCATGACCGTGCACATCACGGTGGTCTCGCCGTGGGTGATGAGCACGGCGGAGGTGGCCAGCTTCGCGACGCGCCCGGTCTCCATGCGCATCACGCGTCCGCCGATTTCCTTCTCGACGACGATCGCCTTCGTTGTCATGTTTCTGCTTTCTGATCAGATGCCGGGGGGTGAGGGTCCCCGCGCGACCCGGGCCCGCCCCGCGTTCGGAGCGGACGATCCGTCGGTGCAACCAGGGCCCGCCCTCACGGAACGAGTGGCAGAAGGCGTGGGACAGGACGCGACCGGTCGTCGTGCCGCGATCGGCCGTGTGCCGACCCGCCCGGCGGTCGTTCTGTCCGGCGCCCACTGCCCCTCCCGCGGGCCCGAATACGAAAACCCCGCGTCCCTTTCGGGGGACGCGGGGTGTGCGGCTCTTACTTGCGCAGGCCGAGCTTCTGGATCGTCGCCTTGTAGGCTTCGTTGTCCGTCCGGCTCAGGTAGCGCAGGAGTCGGTTTCGCTTGGACACCATCTGGACCAGCCCGCGCCGGTTGTGGGTGTCCTGCTTGTTCGCCCGGAGGTGGGCGGCGACCTGCTGGATGCGGGCCGTCAGGATCGCGATCTGGACTTCCGGCGAGCCGGTGTCCTTGGCGTCGCGGGCGAACTGCTTGATGACTTCGGTCTTCTTCTCGGGGGCCAGGGGCATGGATACTCCGTGTGCCGTGTTGCCGTCGCGTACGGGCGTGCCGGGCCGATCCCGGCAGGCGCCGCCGCCAGAGTCCCCTCATGGGGCGAACAAGCCTAGACCGCGGGCCGGCCGGCGTCCATCCGGGGGTCGGGTTCCGCCCTAGTTCCTCCTCGAACGGGGTCCCGCCCACCTACCCGGCCCGGCTCGACGGCCCCAGGGGGGGGGGGGGGCACAAACCCCATTCGAATAAAGATTTTCGGGATCTATCCTTGCCGCATGTCCCACCCCTCGCTCGCCCGCCGCGTCACCACCCTCCAGCCTTCGGTCACGGTCGCCCTGAACAACCGGGCCAAGGCGCTTAAGGCGTCGGGCGTGGACGTGCTGGGCTTCGCCGCGGGCGAGCCGGACTTCGACACGCCCCGCTCGATCAAGCAGGCCGCCATCGACGCCATGCTCGCGGGCGAGACGAAGTACATGCCCACCATGGGCGACATGGCCACGCGCGAGGCCGTGGCCCGCAAGTTCGCCGTGGAGAACGCGATCCCCGGCCTGACCGGCGAGCACGTGGCCATCGGCGCCGGCGGGAAGCACGTGCTCTTCACCGCGATCCACTGCCTGTTCGACCCGCCCGCCCCGGGTGAGGCCCCGTGGGAGATGCTCCTGCCCGTGCCCACCTGGGTGTCCTACGCCCCCATCTGCGAGCTCGCGGGCGGGCGCGTGGTCGAGCTGGAGACCACGCCGGCCAGCGGGTTCCGCCTGGACCCCGAGCAGCTCCGGCGGGCGATCAACCCCCGCAGCCGCCTGCTGATCCTCAACTCCCCCTCCAACCCCCTGGGGACGATGTACCCCGAGGCCGACCTGCGGGCCATCGCCCGGGTCGTCCACGAGGCCCGCGAGATCGCCCCGGACCTGATCATCCTGACGGACGAGATCTACGAGAAGATCGTCTACGCCGGCACGCCCCACTTCTCGATCGGGTCGGTCCCGGAGGTCGCCGAGCGCACCCTGACGCTCAACGGCATGTCCAAGGCCTTCGCCATGACCGGCTGGCGGATCGGCTACGCGGCCATCCCGGGCGCGTTCGGCAAGCGCCTGATCAACGCCATGGCCACACTCCAGGGCCAGATGTCCACCAACATCACGAGCTTCAACTACGCCGCCATCCGCCACGGCCTCAGCGACCCCGGCGTCGCGGCGGAGGTCGAGTCGATGCGTCTGGCCTTCGCCCGCCGGGCCGACCTGATCATGGGGCGGCTCGCGGAGATCCCGGGCGTGTCGTGCGTGCGGCCCGAGGGCGCGTTCTACGTCTTCCCGGACGTCTCCGGCCTGTTCGGGCGCAGCACGCCCAAGGGCGTGCGCCTGGACTCGGCCCTGACCATGTCCGAGGCGCTGCTCGACGAGGCCCACGTGGCCTTCGTGCCCGGCGAGGACTTCGGCGGCTGCGGACGCAACCACCTGCGCATCTCGTTCGCCTGCTCGGAGGACCAGATCAACCGGGGCATGGACCGGTTCGCGGCCTTCGTGGCGTCCCTCCGCTGAGCGGAGCGGGCCAGGCCGTCAGTCCTCGGCCTTCTCGCCCTCCGGGGCCATCTTGACCAGCTTCGGGTCGAACCGGGCCACGGGATCGACCAGGTCCTTCTGGAGGGCCATCACCCGCCGGATGTCCTTGTAGACGCCGGGGTTCTCGTCGAGGCCCGCCGAGATCAGCGTCACGCCGCGTTCGCGGAGCAGGTCGCGGACCGCGGGCCAGCGGAACGAGTTGCGGGCGGCGGTGCGCGACATCACCCGGCCCGCGCCGTGCGACGCGGACGAGAGCGAGCCCGGCCCGTCGCGGCCGGAGACGATGAACGCGGGGTCGGCCATCGATCCTGGGATGACCCCCAGCACGCCCCGCCCCGCGGGCGTGGCGCCCTTGCGGTGGACGATCAGGGTCCGCTCCTCGCCGTCGACGACGTGCCGCTCCTCCCAGGCGAAGTTGTGGTGGTTCTCCACGCCCGCGATGACCTCCGCGCCGAGGCGGCGGGTCACGTGCCGGTGGATGCAGGCATGGTTGGCGCTGGCGTACCGGCCCATGAGGTTCATGGCCTCCCAGTACTCCCGGCCGGGCTGGGAGTCGAGGTCGAGCCAGGCCAGGTGCCGGTGCGGGCCGGTCAGCTCCGGGTGGTGCTCCATCGCCACGCGCGAGTAAAAATCGCACACCGCCGCGCCCGCGGCGCGCGAGCCGGAGTGCGACATCAGCGCGAGGTAGGTCCCGGGCTCCAGGCCGAGCGGGTTCGGCCCGTCCGCCTCGGGCACGGTCAGCACGCCGAACTCGACGAAGTGGTTGCCCGAGCCGGACGAGCCGAGCTGGGCGTGGGCCTTGTCCTTGATGCGGGCGGTGACGGGGGAGACCTTCCAGTCCTCGTCCATCACCGGGTGCTGCCGACGCTCGCCGTTGCCGGGCCGCCCGCCGAACGATGCGCCCATGCCGAAGCGGGTCTCCGACTCGATCGCGTCGGTCAGGCGGTCCCGGCCGGCGTCGGTCTCCAGCAGCGCGGGCGGCAGGTCCAGGACCGTGACCTTCATGCGGCAGGCGATGTCCACCCCCACCGCGTACGGGATCACGGCCCCGGCCGTGGCCAGCACCCCGCCGATCGGCAGGCCGTACCCCACGTGGGCGTCGGGCATCAGGGCGCCCGCGACCGACACGGGCAGCTCGCAGGCCCGCCGGGCCTGATCGACCGAGGCGTCGTCGATGTCCTCGCCCACGCGTCCCCAGACGGACAGCGGCGCGGGCGTGTCCCGCAAGGCCGGCGGCGGGGCCGCGACCATCGCGAGCGCCACCCGCCCCCACACGGGGTCGTCGGTCATCGAGCCGGGGTCCCGCACGAGCCGCCGGACGGCCTCGCGCGCCTCCGTCCGGTCGGGCCGGGCCTGCTTGAACACCTCGATCGCCTCGCGCAGAGCGGCGTCGTGCGTGAGCCCGAGGTTGACCAGTTCGCGTTTCTTCATCGCACCGTCCCGCCCGCCGCGCCCAGCGGGCGGGCCGGCCTTACTCCATGTCCATGCCCAGCTGCCACATCATGAACAGCCGCTGGTCGGCGATGTCCCGGATCTGCAGGTGGCGGGGCTTGCCCTGGCCGTGCCCGGACTCGCGGTCCACCCACAGCAGGACGGGGTCCTCGTTCGGGTCCGACGCGGTGGCCGCCTGCATCGCCGCGGCCATCTTCCTCGCGTGCAGCGGGTGGACCCGGGTGTCGTTCTCGCCCGCGGTGATGAGCATGGCGGGGTACCTGACGCCTTCCTTGACGTTGTGGTACGGCGAGTACGCCCGGATGAAGGGGAACTGCTCGGGGTCCTCGGCCGTGCCGTACTCGGGCACCCAGTACCGCGCCATCAGGAACTTCTCGTACCGCAGCATGTCCAGCAGCGGCACCGCGGAGATGGCGGCGGCGAACAGGTCCGGGCGCTGCACCGCGACCGCGCCGGTCAGCAGCCCGCCGTTGGACCCGCCGGCGATGCCCAGGTGCTGCGGGCTGGTGTAGCCCTTGTTGATGAGGAACTCGGCGGCGGCGATGAAGTCGTCGAACACGTTCTGCTTGCGGTCGAGCATGCCCACCTCGTGCCAGGCGTTGCCGTACTCGCCGCCGCCGCGGAGGTTGGCCACCGCGTACACGCCGCCGCGTTCGAACCAGGGGTACATGGTCGAGCTGAAGCCGGGAGTCTGCGAGATGTTGAACCCGCCGTAGCCGTACAGGATCGTGGGGTTGGTCCCGTCGAGCTTGATGCCCTTGCGGTGCACGATGAACATCGACACCTGCGTGCCGTCCTTCGAGGGGTACCAGACCTGCTTGACCTCGACCTGCGACGGATCGACCGGCACGTCCGGTCGGGCCCACAGCTCGCGCTCGCCCGACGCCAGGTCCACCCGGTAGATCGAGCGGGGCATGTTGAACGAGGAGAAGGCCAGGAAGGCCTCGGTCCGGTCGTCCGTCGCAGAGAGACCGGCCGAGCCGATGCCGGGCAGCTCCAGGTCGCCTCGGGGCGTCCCGTCGTAGCCGAACAGGGAGATCCGCGTGCGGGCCTGGTCGAGGTAGTCGGCCGCGATGACGCCCCGGGCGAAGGCGGCCCCGGACAGGACCAGGTCCTCGTGCTCCGGGATCACGTCCTTCCACGCGGTGATGACGGGGTTGTGCAGGTCGACCTCGACCACGCGGCCGTTGGGGGCCCCGATCGAGGTCTGCAAGTACAGCCGGTCGCCGCTGAAGTGCGCGCCGCCGACCCGGCCGCTCTCGCCGCGAACCATCTCGACCAGCTTCAGCTCGCCCCCGCGACGCCAGGCGCCGAGGTCCGCGGCCCACAGGTCCAGCGACCCCGTCCCCGTCCAGTAGCCCACGACCATCCAGCGGCCGTCGTCCGAGGGGATGCCGAACGGGCCCCAGGTGGTCTTGAGGGCCTCGAGCTTGGCCTTGGAATACCCGGCGTCGCCGTAGAAGAACTCGATGTCCTTCTGCCGGAACAGCACGCGGTCCTTCGAGTGGTGCGTACCGAGCACGTGGTGCTTGCACACGGCGGAGTACGCGTCGTCGGTCGATTCGAGCCGCTGGTAGATGAAGCCCTTGTTGTCAGGGTCCCACGCAGCCAGGCTGACCTTGCCGGGGATCTCCTCGGCGAGCCAGCGCCCGGTGTCCACATCCATTACGTACAGCGTCGACTTCTCGTCGCCCGCCCGGTACATGCCGAAGGCCATCAGCGAGCCGTCCCGGCTGGGGGCGGTCCAGGCGATGGTCGTGAGGCCGGTCGGATCGATGAAGTTCGGGTCCAGGAGCAGACGCTCCTCGCCGTCCAACCCCTCACGCACGAAGTACAGCGCCTGGTTCTGGGTGCCCTCGCGCCGGGAGTAGAAGTACCGGTTGCCGTAGACGCGGGGCGTACCGATCGCGGGGACTTCCATCAGCTCGCCGATCCGGGCTTCGAGGGCCGCCCGGCCCGGCAGGGCGTCGAGCACCGACCGGGTGTAGACGTTCTGGGCGTCGGTCCACGCCGCGACTTCCTCGTTGATGCGGCCCATGTTGGCGGGGTCGGAGTTGTCCCCTTCCAGCCAGCGGTACGGGTCGATCACCTCGGTCCCGTGGTACACGTCGGCCACCGGGCGCCGTTCCGTCGGGGGCGCCTGCCCGAACGCCGTCCCCAAAACCGCCGACACGCTCAGCACCGCGACAAGCCGCTCCACCATGTGATCGATCCTTTGCAAAGTGGCGAACGCGGCATCATACCTGACCCGCCCGGGCCCGGTGGCACCGGCCCGGCGGCCGCAATCGGTCCCGGTCACCGCCCGGCGAAGACGAACCACCCCAGCCCGGTCGTGAAGCACCAGGCCCCGTACAGCCCGTGCTCGACGCCCGCAGCGAGCCCGGACCGGGTGCGGTCGTAGGTCATGGCGAACAGCAGGCCCCCGACGAAGGTCATCACCAGCGCCACCCAGTTCCAGAACATCGCGTGCATCCAGGCGAACAGCAGGGCGTTGACCACGAGGAGCGACCAGCGATCCGGGAACAGGCACGCGTAACGGTGCCAGAAGAACACCCGGTGCGTGATCTCCTGCGGGTAGGCGCTCAGCCATGGGTACAACACCCAAATCAGCACCATCAGCCCGGGGTGCTCGCGGGGCAGTCGCAGGAAAGCGGCCTCGGGCAGCGTGCCGGTGCCGAACGCCAGCAACGCGGCCGCCCCCAGCAGGCCGATCGCCGCCCAGCACCACCAGGCCAGGATCCTGGGCATCTCGTTCCGAGCCCGGCGCCATCCCCACAAACGCGACTTGTCGAACGAGGGATCGAGCAGCAGGCACAGCACGATGACGGCCGTCGTCGCGAGCAGCACCGGGAACACCAGCCGGCCGGGGCTCATCGCCGCGTCCACCAGCCAACCCAGCCGCCACGACCGCATCGGCCCGTGCCAACGGGCCTGCTTGTCCACCGCCGCCGCGAGCAATCCGGGGAATACCACGTACAGCAAGGTCATCTCGGCCCACCGCCACGCGAAGGCGATGCGGGCCGGGCGCGGCGACATGGCGTCCCCGGTCGTCATCGGCCCGAGCGTAGCCCGCGCCTTTCAGCCGACGCCCAGCTCCCGCTTGAGCAGACGCAGGTTGGCCCGGTTCGGCTTGATGAAAAAGTCCGCCACGTCGCCCACGAACGGGATGCTGCCGATCGCCCAGTCCACGCCCAGATTCAGCAACATACGCAGGATCACCCGGCGGCGCACGCCGGCCTGGGCCGCGTCGTACACGATCATCAGGCCGAGCGCCAGGGCGAGGGTGTCGCCCACGACCGGCACCAGCCCCAGGATGGGGTCGAGCCCGAAGGTGAACCCGGTGCCCGGCACCTGGAACCGCGCGTCCAGCAGCGACGCCAGACGCAGCGATCGCGGCGTCACGCCGGGCTGGCCCCGCCCGGTGTCCATCAGGCTTCCTCGTACAGGCCGCCGCCAACGCGGCGCAGGCGACCAGCTTCTTCAAGAGCACGCCACACCGCCGGCGGAAACTCCGAAGGCGGGACGATCGCGTTGATGCCCGAATCCTTCCCGCCGGAGGTGTACCGCCCGCCCAGCTTGGACTCCTGGTCCAGCCGGGTGAGCTTGAGACGCTTGCGGAACGCCTTCATGGCCGCGGCCATGTCCCCCTCCGGCACCGTCGCCCCGGAGGACGGGGCCGGCTCGGGCGATTCGATCCCGCGCACGAGCGCATCCAGCCCCGCGTGGTCCTTCTGCGCGAGCACGCGGCGTGACTCGGCGGCGTCGACCGGGAACCGCGACAGCAGGCGCCCCGCCAGGGCCCAGGCGTCCACGATCTCGAGACCGTTCTTCGACGACCCGATCGTGTCGGTCACCTGCCGGAGTTTCTCGATCGCGTTCATGGCGTCTCAGCGGATGTCCAGCGGCGGCACAGCGTCGATCAGCCCCGCCGCGGCGGCGCGGGCGTACAGCTCGGCGAGCGCCGCCCGGCCCGGCTCGCCCATGTCGACGGTCATCGGGCTGACGTACATGTCCAGATAGCGGTCGAGCAGGGCGTCGTCCGCCCACTCGGGCTTCCCGGCGTTGTTCCGGCGGAGGAAGCCCTTGGAGGCCTCCCGCTCCCGCGCGGCGATCTGCACCGAGGCGGCGAGCATCTCGCACACCGCGTCCAGGTCCGGCAGGTCGCGCCGCACCACGTTGAGCCCCAGGGGCAGCGGCATGCCGCCGGTGTGCGCCCCCCACCACCGGCCCATGTCCTCGATCGCGTGGAGCCCGTCACGGGCGAAGGTGAGCTGCGCCTCGTGGATCAGCAGCCCGGCGTCCACGTCGCCCGCCGCCACCGCGCCGGGGATATCCGAGAACAGCATCTCAACCAGATGCGCCCCCGGCAAGGCGAGCCGCAGCACCATGCACGCGGTCGTGTTCAACCCGGGCACCGCGATCAGGTCGCCCCCCAGGTCCGCGAGTGAATGGATGGCCGAGCCCCGGCGCACGACCAGCTTCGGCCCGTAGCCCTCGCCGAAGGAGGCCCCCGCCCGCGTGATGGCGTACCGGTCCGCGATCGCGGGGTAGGCCGCGGCCGACACCGCCGTCACGTCGTACGGGGCCCCGCCGGACACGGCCAGCTTGTTCAGCTCCTCCACGTCCCGGGCGGTCAGCGTGAACCCGATGCCCCGGGTCTCCACCTGCGGCAGCGCGAAAGACCCCGTATCCGGGTGTCCCTGCCCCGTCAGCGGCCACCACATGACCAGGTCATCCGCGTCGGGCGAGTGGGCCAGATTCACAGTGGTCGTGCCGAGCATCACGCACGAGCCTATGCATGGGGCGGCCCGCGACCAACGCCGGGCCGGGAGGGCCTCATGCGGGCGGACAAAGTGGCGGTGGTGACCGGCGCGGGCTCTGGCGTCGGGCGGTGCGTGGCCCTGCGGCTGGCGATGACCGGGTACCGGGTGGCGCTGGTCGGACGCACCCCCGTGCGCCTGGAGCAGACCGGCTCGCTCATCGATCCCCCGGAGCGCTGGCTGGCCATCCCCGCGGACGTGACCCTCGACGAGGACCGCCACCGCATCGTCCGGCGGACGCTGGAGGCCTTCGGCCGGATCGACGCCCTGGTCAGCAACGCCGGAGCCGTCGAACGGCATCCCTTCCGCGACCACACCGCCCACGACCTGCGCCGCGTCTTCGACGTCAACGCGATCGGCCCCATCGACCTCGCGGCCCGCTGCGTCCGCGCCATGGGGCCGGAAGGCGGCGCGGTTGTCTTCACCTCGTCGCTGGCCGCGGTCGACCCGTTCCCCGGGCTCGGCGTGTACGGCTGCGCCAAGGCGGCCCTGCACGCGGCCTGCCGGGCCATCGCCCGCGAGGAGAGCGACCGCGGGATCCGCGCTTACGCCGTCGCCCCGGGCGCGATCGAAACCGACATGCTCCGGGGCCTATGGGACGAGTCGGCCCTGCCGCGGGACAGGACCCTGAGCCCGGACGCGGTAGCCGAGCGGATCGCGGCGTGCGTGACGGGGGAAACCGCCGCCCGGTCGGGCGAGACGATCTACCTGCCCTCGCCGGGGTGAGTCACACCCGCACGGTCATCCACCGGCCCTTGAGGAAGTACCCGGTGAACGCCAGCCCCCGGATGACCAGCTCCGAGCAGAGCCCGACCCACAGCAGCGTCAGGCTGCCCTCCCACGGCGCCGGGTTCTGGATCGTGGCCCCGCCGAGGAACCCCGGCAGGCGCAGGTCCACGCCCGAGATGAAGTAGGCCAGCGGCAGGCGGACGGCGTAGGTCGTCAACCAGGTGATCACCATCACCGACTTGGCGTCCCCGGCCCCCCGCATCGCCGAGCGCAGCACGATCGCCAGCCCGAACGGGATCTGCACGCAGCCGCAGATGACCAGCAGGGGCGGCACCAGCTCGAGGTGCGCGGGCTGGTCGGAAAGCCAGGAGGTGATCGTGCGGGGGAACGCGATGAAGCCCACGCCGAAGAGCGACATGATGGCGACCGCGACCCCCGTGGCGATCAGCACCGCCCGCTTGGCCAGGTCGGGCCGGCGGGCGCCCAGGTACTGGCCCGCGAGCGTGGCCGCGGCCGAACCCATGCCGAAGCCCGCCAGGAAGCTGAACGCCTCGATCCGGATCGCGATGATGTGGGCCCCGAGCAGCCCCTCGCTGGCCCGCTGCACCGCCAGCGACCCCACGAAGGCCACCACGAAGAAGTTGCCGAGCCACATGCCCAGCGTCTCGAAAAAGTTGGGCAGGCCGAGGCGGACCAGACGCCGGATCGTGAACCAGTGCGGATGCATCCGACCAAGGCGCAAACGCACCCCCCAGCGCCCCGACCGGGCCTGGTGCAGCACGAGCAGCATCCCCACGGCGTCGCCCGCCACGGTCCCCACCGCGATGCCCGCCACCCCCATATCGAACGAGATCGGGGGGGCGTGCCCGAACATGGTCGCCCCGGAAGCGCACCACGAGGCGAGCAGGTTGATGACGTTGCGCACGACCATCGTCCACAGCGGCGAGATCGAATCGCCCGCCCCGCGGGCGCACGCGATCATGCCGAACAGCATCGTGGACGACGGCACCCCGACCGCGATGATTCGGATGTAGGTCTTGAAATGGCCGGCCACCGCGTCGGACATCTGGAGGATGTCGACGACGAGCGGCGCCACCAGGAAGATGAACACCCCCACCGCGATGCCCGCACCGATCGCCAGGGTCGCGGTCTGACCGACCACCATGCCGGCCACAGCCATCCGGGACTTGCCCACCGAGCGGGACACCAGCGAGGTCGCGCCGACGCCGAGGGCCATCACCACCAGCCCGATGAACCACATGATGTACGAGGCGCCGCCGATGGCGTCGGTCGCCGCCTCGCCGTCCTCCAGCCCGGCCGCGAGCACCGTGTCCACCAGGCCCACCGTCGAGTTGAGGAAGGATTCGGTGATGATGGGCCACGACAGGATCCACAGCGCCGGCCCCAGGGTCAGGCCCGCCAGCCGGCCCGACTTGAACCGGCCGTCCTCCGTCAGCCCGGTGCGCGGCATCACCGGCCCGGCGATGGCGGGCACCACCGTCAGCTCGTCCTGGTCCTCGTCCGCCAGAGGAGGTTGGCACGGCGGCAGTTCGTCCGCGGGGTCGGGCTCGTGGGGCACGGTCGTGTTCATGGGGGGGTCCGGGTAATCGCGATGGTAGATCGGCCACCGCCACCGGCCCGCGGGGCAAGGCACGCCGGAGCGAGGGTGACCGCCGCCCCGTCGCGCCATAGCGTTCCCCCCGCGTTCGACGCGGCCACGAGAGGAGCACCAGATGCACGGAGTCCGGCGGATCGGCGTCATCGGATCGGGTCAGATGGGGGGCGGTATCGCCCAGGTCGCCGCGCAAAGCGGCTTCGACACCGTGGTGTACGACCTCGACTCCGCCGCCCTGGACCGCTGCAAATCCCTGCACGACAAGCTCTTCGCCCGGGCCGTCGAAAAAAGCCGCATGACCGAGGACCAGGCCCGGGAAGCCAAGGGCCGCCTGGTCTACACCGACCAGGCGACCGAGCTGCACGCGGCGGACGCCGTCATCGAGGCGGTGGTGGAAAAGGCCGAGGTCAAGAAGGACATTTTCCGGTCCCTGGCCCCCGCGCTGTCCGCGGACGCCATCCTGGCCTCCAACACCTCGTCGATCTCGATCACGGACCTGGCCACCAGCGTGGGCGTGCGGGCGGACCGGTTCATCGGCATGCACTTCTTCAACCCGGTGCCCGTGATGAAGCTCGTCGAGGTCATCAACGGGCTGGCCACCAGCCCCCGCACCACCGAGCGGGTGCTCGCGCTGGCCGCGGCGATGGGCAAGACCGCCGTCCCCGCCAACGACCGCGCCGGCTTCGTGTCGAACCGCATCCTGATGCCCATGATCAACGAAGCCTTCTACGCCTGGATGGAAGGCGTCGCCCAGCCCGAGCACATCGACGAGATCATGAAGCTCGGCATGGCCCACCCCATGGGCCCGCTCCGCCTGGCCGACTTCATCGGGCTCGACACCTGCGCCCACATCATGGAGGTCCTCGCCGAGGGCCTCAACGACGCCCGCTACCGCCCGTGCCCCCTGCTGAAACAGCTCGTCACGGCCGGCCGGCTCGGCGACAAGACCGGCCACGGCGTGTTCAAGTACTAATCCACCCCAGTTTCACCCGCTTTCGCCCCTCTCTTTGGGGGGATGTTGCACAGGCGTGTGGTATTTGGGGGGCTCTCGCGGCAATCGTGAGGATCCGCGCGGTTCTCCCCTTGCAGGCCCCTGCGCGCCCGGTACATTGCACCGGTCGCGGGCTTCGTCCCGCATCTCGTGGGGCCGGGTGACGGCCCGTGGTGTTTCATAACCGATTGTTGAAAGGAGAGGACATGAAAGGTCTGACGGCTATTGGTGCGCTCTTCGGTATCGGTGCGGCGGCGGTCGCGTTCCCCCTGATGTCCGCCCCCGCGGTGGTCGCCGCCTCGGGCGCGCCCCAGGTGGCCGTGGCGTCCGCCCTCCCGATGCTCGAAGAGGCCGCGCCCGCGGGCGGCTGCGTGTTCAACTTCAGCAAGGACAACTGCGGCGGCGAGGTCCACCCGGGCCACCTCGAGGTCTTCGGCTGCGACGGCTGGAACTGCCGTACCATCTCGGTCACCGACGCGGTCTACAAGACCCGCTTCAAGACCAGCGGCGGCGTCTGCGGCATCGATTGCATCGCCCGCTGCGACGACATGGGCGAAGAGATGGACGGCGAGTTCACCCTCAGGTTCGACTACACCCTCCGCGCGGACTCCTGCTGCCCCTACCGCGGCTTCTGGTCCGGCCGGTGGTCGTACGTCACCGCGAGCGGTCGAGTGTTCCAGGGCGTCGCCCACGGCACGCTGGGTGTTGGCACCAACCGGCACTCCAACTGCTACGAGACCCCCGACGCCTGCGAGCGCTGTTACGACGTGTCGTTCGACGGCCGGGTCTGGGAGATCGCCATGGAAGGGTCGTTCCAGGGCCGCGACGAACGGGGCAACCTGCTGAACTTCACGTCCGACGGCCACTGGGCGGTCAAGCAGACCCCCAACATGTTCGCCGAGCCCTTCAAGGCTTTCAGCCGGAACGATGGGTCGCTGTTCATGCTCTGCAACTGACGCTTCCCCTCAGCCGGCCGCTGGTAGGGCGGGGTCGCCATGACCCCGCCCTTTTTTCAGATATCGACACAAACCCTACTTTTGAATACCCCCTTTCGAAGGGGTGGAACTTCAAGTAAGATGGCGTGATGCACCCGGACACACTCACCGACCGAATCCGGATCGCCACGGGGGGACGCACGGTACGCGAGGTGGCCGACGCCATCGGCATGCACCACGAAACCGTCCGGCGGTACCTGCAGGGCCACACGCCCAGCGCCGATTTCCTGGCCCGAATCTGCGAGGTGTACCGCGTGCCGGGAACCTGGCTCCTGCTCGGCAAGGGGCCCTGCTCGGAAGTCGAGGCCCGGCGTGCCGCCCTGGCGACCGCCCCGCAATCCGACCTGCTCGGGTCGCTGGCGCTCCGGCTGATGGCCATGGAAACCCGGATCCAGCAGCTTGAAGCACTGATCGGAAGCGCCGAGGCCGCCGGGGTGGGGGTGACGCCCACCCGGCGCGTCGCACGGCCCGCGGGGACGCAGGGCTAGCGCAGGTCGGCGAGGGCGAACCCCGCCACCGTCTCGGTCGCCCAGGGCGTGCCGAGCTCCGGGATCTGCGCCACGATGACCGCCCACGGCCCGAACTCGGCCACGCACGCCACGCACGTATCGAGCGCCAACTCGTAGAGAAGCCGGACCGTCGCTTGGCACAGCGAGTTCCCATGGCAGAGCCCCCAGTCCTTCTGGAAGTTGTCGCAGGCATCGTCCATGCAACGCCGGCATTCGTCACCGGCATTCAGCGGATAGGCATGGCACGGCGGAGTAGTGGACTGGGGCGTCGGCGAGTTCAGAATGGTTGCAGCGCCGAGGCTCCACGCGGTCACGGTCATCATGATCATGTCAGGTCCCCCGATGACGCTCCGCCCGGGCGGCGTGCCCAAGCGCCGAGGCCATCGCTTCCGGGGGACATCGCACGCCCGGCCGCTTCCCCGCCGGGGGTTCCGCGCAGGATCCACGGATCTGAGGATTTCCGGCTTCGATATCCACAGATTTGTGGAAATCAGCCACGCGGCGGCCGGTTCCCCGCATGAAGGGCAACCGATCTTGGTGGGCCGCCTGTATATTTTGACATCGGCGGCCGAGCGAAGGGGATGAGCGGCGCCGAGGAGCATCGCATGGAACACACGCAGTCCGGGATGTTCTATCTACGCAGGTTCGAAAGCCTGTCGTCCGGGGGCGACGAGTTCGACCTGCGACAGGTCGTCGAGGGGGCCACCCCCGACCACGCGGCGGAGCTGATCTACGTGATGCGCCGCTACGCCCGTTTCCGCCGGCTCGCCGGGGAGCTCGCGGACTTCGAAGAGTTCCGCCGCGCCCTGCCCTGGCTCTTCGAGTGCGAGGAACTGCTCCGGACCGCCGTCGAGGCGGTGCTCGAGTCCGCCGTGCTGCTCGGACGCGACCACTTCGCGGTGGCGAAGTCGCTCTCCCGGGCGCACCCGCTCGCCGTTGCGGCGATCGAGACCGCGATGCGCCGCTGGGAGAACGACGCGACGGCACGCGGCCCGGGCGGCGGCAGGACGCTCCCCGCGGACTTCGGGCCGGCGTCGATGGACGGCTCGCCGAGGTACCACCTGCTGGCCCGGCTCGGTTCCGGGCCGAACGGAGAGGTGTACGAGGCCATCGACCGCGAGACCTACATCAGCGAGCCCTCGGCTTCGGTCGCCGTCAAGATCTTCCACCGGCGCGTGGGCCCGTCGCGCGACCGGACGGGCTCGTACCAGGAGAACCTGAGGCAGGCGGTCGGGCCCGGCGTCTGCCAGTACGTCGACGCTGGGGTTGCGCCGTCGGGGGAGGAGTACCTGGTCTCGCGGCTGGCGTTGCGCTGCACGCCTCTGCAGGCCGGGCCGGCGCGGGGTCGGGCCGCGATCCGGGAGGCCGTGCGCCGCACGATCCAGATCGCGACCGCCCTCGAGCCCATCCACGCCGTGGGCGTCACCCACGGGTGGCTCAAGCCCACCAACGTGCTCGTCGACCCCTCCGGCGCCATCGTGCTGACCGACCTCGGCCTGTGCCGGATGAACCTCGAGTCGCTTGACGCGACCGGCTGCTACTCGGACCGCGCCGGCCTCGCCTTCGCCGCGCCCGAACTGCTCGCCGAGCACGCCTCCCCGACGCCCGCCGCCGACGTCTACGGCCTGGGCGCCATGCTCTACTGGCTGCTCAGCGGCGACCTGCCCAACGGGGCCCACGCCCGGGACGCCCATGCCCTGCTCATGGACCGCATCCCGTGCGAGCGCCGGCTTCCACCCGCCGTCCCCTCGGACCTGGCGACCATCTGCTACAAGGCCATGGCCATCGAGCCGCGGGACCGCTGGTGCTCGGTATCCGAGATGCGGAACCTCCTGGAAATCTGGCTCACAGGACGCCCGGTCCCGGGCGTCACCACGGGCTGGCTGTTCCGGCGCAAGCGGGCGGTCCGCGCCCTCCCCGCCGCGGCGGTCTGCGCGGCCTGCTCGCTCGGGGCGGTCGCCGTCGGCGGCTCGGTGACGGGCTCCGCCTGGACGGACCGCATGGCCGCGCTGCAGGCCGATTTCGAGCACCGCGAGCGCCTGGCGAACGAGCGGGCCACCATGGCCGAGGAGCGTGCCGCCGGCATCGAGCGGATGAGCCGCGAGAACACACGCAGCACGCTCGAGGCCATCCGGATCTGGAAGGACACGCTCATCACGTCCCCGGACGACGCCGGCGCCTCCACCCTGCTGCTCGAAGTCGTGGCCCGCTCGCCCCTCGCCACCGACCACGTGCGCGACGACCTGCTCCCCCACTCCGCCCAGGTCGCACGCCGCAAGGCCGACAGCACCCAGAACGACCAGACGATCGAGGCGCTGATCTGGCAGCTCATGGCCGGCTTCAAGCTCATGGAAGTCGGCGACGGGGACTACACGGAGTACCTGACGCGTGCCAGGGCCATGCTGGCGAGCATCACGGACCCGTCCGACCCCTGGCTGGCGATCATCGACGACGCCCTCAACCGCGAGCCGGGCACCAGCCCCGACTGAACGCCCGCTCGCCGGCCTAGCTCCCTCAGGCCAGCGCCCGGGCCGCGCTCAACGTCCGCGCCACGGGCAGCCCCATGATGGAATCCATGCTCCCGACGAAGGTGATGGGCCAGCCCGCGTCGAGGCGCTCCGCGATGTTGTACGCCCCCGCCTTGCCGCGCCACCCGTCGCCCGCGAGGTAGCCCCCGATCCGGTCCTCCCCGATCGCCCCCATCGTGACCACCGACCGGTCGGAGAACATCACCCGCCGGCCCGTCGCCGGGCACACGACCGCCACCCCCGTCAGCACCTCGTGGTCCGCCCCGGCCATCGCTCGGATCATCCGCCCGGCGTCCGCGGCGTCCAGCGGCTGGCCCAGGATGCGCCCTTCCTGAACGCACACCGTGTCCGCCCCCACCACCAGCGTGCCCGGCCGGAGGCCCGCCTGGCGCGCCGTGGCCGCCGCCTTGAGGTACGCCAGCGCCGTCACCCATTCCGCGGGCGTGCAACGCCCGGGCCGCAGGCCGCCGTCGTCGATCCCGCTGGGGCGCACGTCCAGCGCCACGCCCGCACGCCCGAGCAGCTCGCGTCGGCGCGGGGAAATGCTGGCGAGGGTCAGGTGCATCGGGGGAGCGTTCGGCGGGACCGGTCCGCGGATCCGGCGGGTCATTCCGCCAGCGGGTCGGGCTTGTAGATCTTCGCGCCGATCGCCCAGTTGCGTTCGGTGAAGTTCCCGCCCAGGTCGGTCGCCGCCTGGTCCGGACGCGCCGCGTCGAGCGTCAAGACCGTCTTGGCGTCCAGGTTGTCGATCAGCGACACCATGACCGCCTCGGGCGACGACGGGATCTTGCACGCCCCGAACTCGGGCTTCTCGTGGTGCGAGATGATGATGTGCTGCAGCACGGTCAGCACGCCCGCGGGCAGACGCTGGCCGGTCTGGCGGATCATCTGCTGCGCCTTGTCGTGCAGCATGATCGCCCCCTCGACGAGGTGCCCGATCAGCTCGCCGCGGTCCGTGTACCCGAACGAGCGGTCGTACACCAGCTCCCGCGTCTTGCCGAGGTCGTGCAGGAACAGGCCCATCAGCACGATGTCCCGGTTGATCCGCGGGTACAGCGGGCAGACCCGGTCCGCGATCTGCATGAGCGTCAGCGTGTGCTCCAGCAGCCCCCCCAGGTAGGCGTGGTGCAGCTTGGACGCCGCCGGCGCCGTGCGGAACGCGTCCATCAGGTGCTCGTCGGCCAGGTAGGTCTGGGCCAGCGCCCGCATCGCCGGGTGCCCGAGCGTTTCCAGCAGCTCCACGACCCCCGCGAACATCTCCGCCGGGTCACGCTTGGAAGCCGGGATCAGCTCACGCAACTGCTCGGGCGTCGGCTCGACCGGGTCGATCCGGTGGATGATGATCTGCAGCTCGCCCTGGTAGGCCTGGGTCTCGCCCTCCAGGTACACGAACCCGTCCGCCGACAAACGCGCGAAGGCGTGCTCCTCGATGGACCACATCCGCGCCGGGCACGAGCCCGTCTTGTCCCCGATCAGGCACCGCAGGTAGGGCTTTCCCTTGACCGTCGTGCCGAGCTGCGCGTTCGTGATCGAAAACAGACCCTCCACGCGCTCGGAGGGAACCATCTCGCAGATCGATTTACGGGCGGAGGCCATGGGCATCGCGGAGGATAGGTCGGCGGCCCCCGGGAGGCCCGGTCGCGGGGCAGCCGGTCGTGGGGAAGGTTGTGCGGCAGCCTCGGCGGGCGTACCTTGTAGGGCCCGGGACCGGCCGCCGGTCCGCCGTTCCCCCCTCCCCGCACCGCAGGACGCGACCTTGGCCAAGCCCGCGCACCGCATCCGGACGATTCTCGCGGCGGCCGTGATCGCCGGGGCCGGTCTGGCGGCGCCCGCCCGGGCCCAGACCGGCGACGCGTTCGGCGGCGTCCGCTTCCCGATCCAGCCCGCCGAGGGCGTCATCGACCTCGCCGGGCGGGCCGGCTGGCTCTGGCGCGAGGGCTCCACCCACCGCGTGGTGCTCCAGACCGACGTGCGGGTCGTGCTCGGCGGCGACGTGTTCCACGCGGACGCCGCCTCCCTCTGGCTCGCCCCCCTCGGGCCGGACGAGTTCCAGCTCTTCGGCGTGTTCCGCAACGTCCGCGCCGACGCCGGGGCCATCGACATCCGCGCCGAAACCCTCCCCGTCCGCGGCATGGTCCGCATCACCGAGCCCCTCCGCGTGCGCCTCGACGCCCGCTTCGACGGCCCCCCCGCGGGCAAGTCGCCCGCCGCCGGCTTCCACACGGAGGCCCGGGCCGTTTTCGCCGCCCGCGTGCTCGGCGAGACGCCACCGGCCGGCCCGGCGATCGTCCGCGACGGGGCCCCGCCGGCCCCCGCCGACAGCACCCCCGCCGTGGTGCGCGAGGCCGAGACCGGGCCGGGCCCCGTGTTCCGCCCGGAAGGCGTGTTCTCGCTGTTCGTCGGCGACCGGGTCGTGATCGAGGGCGGCCAGGGCGAACCCTCGACCGTCACGGCCACCGGCGGGATCGTGGTGCAGTACCAGGAGCCGTCCACCGGCCGGTCGCTGGAGATGAAGGCCGAGCGTGCCGTGATCTTCCTCAAGGAAGGCCCTCTCGACCGCACGCTGACGCGGCTCGACGCCGACGCCGTCGAGGGGATCTACCTCGAGGGCGGCGTGATGGGCGGCGACGATCGGTGGACCATCCGCTCGCCGCGGGCCTACCTCGACGTGGCCCGGGGCCGCGCGCTGATGCTCGACGCCGTGTTCTGGACGACCGACGAACGCACGGGGATGCCCGTCTACGTGCGCGCCGAGGCCGTGCGCCAGGAATCCGACCGGGTGTTCAGCGCCGAGCGGGCCAGACTGGCCAACAGCCCGTTCTTCGAGCCGGACTTCTTCATCGGCGTGCGCGATCTCGAGGTGCGCCTCGAAGGCCGGAACGCCCCGGGAGAAACCGCCGCGGACCAGCGCGTCCGCGTCAAGGCCAAGAGCGTCACGCTCAACGCGCTCGGCCTGCCCGTGCTGTGGCTGCCGGGCTTCTCCGGCGACCCCGACGCCTTCCCGCTGCGCCAGGTCCGCGTGGAGGGCTCCAACCGGACGGGCGAAGTCGTTCGCACCGAGTGGGACCTCAACTCGCTCCTGGGCGTGGACTGGCCGGGCGTGGACCTCCGCCTGCTCCTGGATTACTACATCGACCGCGGCGTCGCCCTCGGCCTGGACGGCTCGTGGAACACCCGCGAGCACCGGGGCGGGCTGTTCGCCTACACGCTGCCCGACGACACCGGCCGCGACCGGCTGGCGCGCGGCACGCGCATCGACCGCGACGGCGAGTTCCGCGGGATGGCCCTCGCCCGCGACCTGTGGCGTTTTACCGAGCACTGGACCCTGTCCACCGAGCTGAGCGCCATCTCCGACGAGGCGTTCGTGCCCGCCATCTTCCAAGACCTGGGCAAACGCACCGAGGACTTCCGCAACCGCGTGATCCTCGAACGCGCCGGCGAGCAGACGCACTTCGCCCTGGAGGCCTCCGTCGCCCAGAGCGACTTCATCGCCGCCGAGCACCTGCTGCAGTCCCAGGGCTACCGCGTCGAGCGCCTGCCCGAGGCCCGGTTCGTGTCCGGCATGCGCGACGTGTTCGAGGAGACGCTCCCCGGCGTGCTGGCGTACCAGTTCGAGGCCCGGGCCGGCTCGTTGCGCATGCGCTTCAGCGACACCTCCGCCGCGTCCTACGGCTTCGACACCAACAGCCTGGCGGACGCGGCCTTCGGCACCCTGCCCGGCGAGTCGATCGGCGACGTGCTCCGCGCGGCCGGCCTCAACGAGGACGCCGTCACCCGCTTCGACACCCGCCACGAGCTCGTGGCCACCCTCTCGCTCGGCCCGATCCGCGTCACGCCTTTCGTCGCCGGGCGCGTGACCGCCTACGACACCGATTTCGAGGACTTCAGCCCGGACGAGGACGACCAGACCAGGCTCTGGGGCGCCGCGGGCGTGACTTTCTCGACCGTCCTTCAGAAGATCGACAACGGGGCCGAGTCCCGCCTGCTCGACGTCCACCGCATCCGCCACATCGTCGAGCCATCGCTGACCGTCTGGACCGCCGACGCCAACATCGACCGCGGCGACCTGCCGGTCTTCGACGACGAGATCGAGAACGTCGCCACCGGCGAGATGGTCCGCGCAGCTGTAGACCAGACCTGGCAGACCAAACGCGGCGGGGTCGGACGCTGGCGCGACGTGGACCTGCTCAAGATCCGCACCGAGTACGTCTGGTCCGACCGCGAAGCCGGCGGCAGCGCCATCCCACGCTGGTACGCCGCACGCCCCGAGCTGAGCAACCCCGGCGAGTACCTCGGCGCCAGCCTGATCTGGCAGCCCACCGAGGTCGTCGCCATCGCCGGCGAGACGGTCTACGACCTGGAGGAGAACCACTTCGCCCGCTCCTCGGGCGGCGTGCTCATCGAACACCGGCCCGGCTTCTCGACCAGCTTCGAGATGCGCCGCATCGAGGCCCTCGACGCCACCTACGCCGCCCTCTGGGCCCGCTACCGCATGACCGAGAAATACTCGATCAACACCGGCGTCACCTACAACTTCGACCGGAAGGACTTCCAGGCGTTTTCCGCCCTGCTCCAGCGCCGCTTCCAGGTCGGCACGCTCGGCGTCAGCTTCAACTACGACCACATCCGCGGCGAGACCAGCCTGGGCATCGTGTTCCGGCCCGGCGGGGACGGCGGCCTGTCCATCGACCCGACGTTCGGCGGCTGAATCACAGCGCACGCCGCGGCGGCGCCGCCACGTTGGCCAGCAGCAAGCCCGCGGCCAGCGCCAGCGCGGTGATGAGCACGCGGAACGCCGTCTGCGCCCCCGTCAGCGTGTCCTCGATCAGGAAGTACTCCAGGCTCCGGTAGCCCAGCGAACCGGGCACGAGCATCAGCAGCCCCGGGAAGATCACCGTCGACGCCGGCCGGTCCAGGAACCGCTGGTACACGTTGCCCGAAATCCCTACCAGCGCCGAGGTGACGCACACGCCCACGTCCGGGCCGATCTGCGCCGTCAGCACCCGGGCGAGCATGAACGACATCACGCCCGAGGGCACCATGAACAGCGCGTCCCGCACCCGGGCGTTGAGCAGGACGACGAAGCCCAGGGGGGCCACGAACGCCGCAAGGATCTCGGTCCACACCGCCGGCGCTACGGGCAGCGCGTCGTGCCCGCCGGGGAGGTGCTCGGCCAGCCTCCGCCCGACCGCCACCCCGAAGCCGATCGAGAGCAGCACCGTCATCGCGCCGACCAGTCGCGCCCCGCCCGAGACCAGGTTGCGCGTGGCCAGCTCGGCCATCGAGGTGGTGATCGTCATGCCGGGCATGAGGACGATCAGCCCGGCGATGGTCACGAGCTGGATCGACGCCGGCCCGATCAACGCCGTGGACGCCGAGGCGAGCACCGCCGCGGCCATGCCCCCGAAGAACTCCAGCAGCCGGGCCGCGTGGCGGTACCGGGCCGCCAGGTGCGCCAGCACGCCCACCCCCAGCCCGGTCATCGCCCCCGCCTGCAGCTCGGGCCCGCCGCCGCCGAAGAAACGCGCCACGCCCGTCGCCGCCACGGCGAACGCCAGGATGTGCAGCCAGCCCCCGTAGAGCGGCGGACGGTGGACGACCCGCTTGATCAGCCGCGTCGCACGGGCGGGGTTCAAACGCCGGTCGACCACCCGGCGCATGATGGCGTCGAGCGCGCCGATCTTCGCCAGGTTCGGCCCCCGCACGTCGACCCGGGAGAGCATCGTCTCCCGCTTCTCGCCGATCTCGATCGAGACGAACACCGCCGTCGGCGTGGAGAACACCTGGGTGCGCAGGCCCATCGCCTCCCCCGCCGTCTGGACCGCCTCCTCCAGCCGGTGGGCCGGCACGCCGTACGTCCCCAACGCCCGGCCCAGCTCGATCAGGAACCGCGCCCGCGGGTCGTCGCGGCGGGGCTCGGAACGCTGGATGATGCGGGGTCTGGGGCGGGGCAAGGTCGGCTCGGGGGTTTGGGTGCTCGCGGCCAACGGTATCCCGGGCCGCCCAGACCGGGGTCGGTCCCTACGATGCCGGTCCCGGGCGCGGCCCGTTCAGGAGGGAAGATCGGCATGGCGCAGCAACTCGGCACGGCCACCAGCGAGTTCGAGAAGTTGGACCGGTGCGCGGGGCTTGACCACCGCCCGCGCGTGCTCCTCGGCAAGATGGGCCTCGACGGCCACGACCGGGGCGTCAAAGTCATCGCCCGCGCCCTCCGCGATTCCGGCGTCCACGTGATCTACTCTGGGCTGTGGCAGACCCCCGCCAGCCTCGCCGTTTCCGCCCGGGACGAGGACGCGGACTGTATCGCCGCTTCCATGATGAGCAACTCCCACCTCGTCCTCGGCCCCAAGCTGATGGAGGAGCTCGCCGCGGTCGGCCGGCCGGACATCCCGGTCCTGATGGGGGGCATCCTCCCCGCCGAGGACGTACCCACGCTCAAGGAGCACGGCATCCGCGCCTGCTTCCCGACCGGCACCGGCCTGCTCGACGTGGTCGAGGCCGTCAAGGCCTGCGTGGAGCCCATGGCCCCGCGCATCGCGGGCGACCACCCCACCGCCCAGCTCGCCCGCGACATCTCCATGGTCCACGCGGGGCGCGAGCCCCGCCCCGGCGCCCCGCTGCGCCGACCCAAGCGGGTCATCGGTTTGACCGGCTCGCCCGGCGCCGGCAAGAGCACCCTGGTCGCCCAGCTCGCGGGCGAGTACTCCCGCCGCGCCGAGAAGGAGCCCGGGCTGGGACGCTGCGCCGTCGTCGCCTTCGACCCCAAGAGCCCCATCACCGGAGGCGCCCTCCTGGGCGACAGGCTCCGCGTCGACTTCAACAACCTCGGCGAGCGCGTCTTCTACCGCTCCCTGGCCATCCGCGGCGAGGACTACCGCGGCCTGGACCGCGTCCTCGAACTCATCGGCGGCGCCTCCGACGACGCCCCCTACGAGACCGTCTTCGTCGAGACCGTCGGCGCCGGCCAGAACGAGACGCTCGTCCGCGACCACGTGGACCGCACCGCCGTCGTGCTCACCCCGGGCATGGGCGACGCGGTGCAGATGGACAAGGCCGGCATCCTCGAGATCGCCGACCTGTTCGTGTGCAACAAAGCCGACCACCCGGGCGAGAACGAGCTCGTCCGCGACCTGCGCGACGTCGCCGGTCGCCGGCCGATCTTCGAGACCGTCGCCACCCGCGGCCAGGGCATCCCCGAGCTGCTCGACGCCCTCCTCGCGGACTGACGCTCCCCCCTCCCCCCGACCACGCCGAACCCGTGACCGGGCGCGGCCCGGGCGGTACCCTGTGGCATGCCGAGCATCGAACAACTCACCCGCCTGCTCGAAGCCGAGCCGAACGATCCGTTCCTGATGTACGGCATCGCTCAGGAGCATCTCAAGGGCGGCAACTTCGACGAGGCCGTCGCCTGGTTCGACCGCACCATCGCCGCCGATCCCGCGCACGGGTACGCCTACTTCCACAAGGCCCGGGCCCTGGAAGCCGCGGGCCGGCGCGAGCAGGCGATCGAAACGCTCCGGGCCGGGATCGGCGTGGCCCGCGGCGCGGGCGATCAGAAGGCCTGGTCCGAGCTGGCGGGGTACCTGGACGAACTGGAATGAAACCCGCCCGGTCCAGCAAGACCCCGATCCGGGCTTGGGAGACCACCCCGCGCGACGGTTCGGCCACGCTGACCGAGCTCCGCACCGTTCGGGACGACCCGGCCTGCGTCTGGGTCCTGCTCGACGGCGTGCGGGCGGGCATCGTCGACCGGCAATCCGCCGCCGGGATCGGCCCCCCCACCCCCTGGACCGCCGCCCTCGCCGACCGCCTGGACGAGGAGGTCCGGCGTCGCCTGTGCGACCGGTCCGCCGTGCGTTTGCTCGCGGCCCGGATGCGCAGCCGGGAAGGCCTGGTCCGCGCCTTGGTGCAGCGGGGCCACGCCCGCGAGACCGCCGCGGCCTGCGCCGACCGGTTCGCCGGGCTCGGCGCCCTGGACGACGCCCGGTACGCCGAGGTGATGGTTCGCAACGAGCTGGCCCGCAAGCCGGCCGGCCGCCGGCTGCTCGAGGCCCGCCTGCGGGCCCACGGGATCACCGGGCCGGACGCCCGGCGGGTGCTCGACAAGGCCCTGGAAGGCCGGGACGAGGCCGCGGACGCCCTGCGGGTGGCCCGGGCCGCCGCACGGTCGCTGCGACCGGGGGCCGACGCCCAGGCCGCCCGGCGCCGTCTCAGCGCCCGCCTGGCCCGGCGCGGCTTCTCCTCCGACGCGGTCCGCAGCGCGGTCGAGGCGGTCCTCGGCGAGGGGGATTGGTCGTGAAACCGGCCACGGCGGCGATCGTCCTGCTGGCCTCGGTCGCACTGGGCGGCTGCGCCGCGCCGCTCAACGAGCGGCTCGCGATCGGGACGCGCCCGACGGCCAGTTTCGGGGGTTCCACCGGGCCGGGCATGGCCGGGGCCGGCACGCTGGACCGCGGACGCTGGCGGACCATGGTCGTCGTGTCCCCGATCGACGGCGTGGTGCACACCGAGCCGTTCCGCACGCCGCGCCCGATCTCCCGGCGCTCCGGGCCCGAGCGGGTCGGGGCCTACCCGTTCTCGTGGGACCACCGCGCCCCGGCCGACGACCGGGCGGGCCGGGCGGCGGGCGAGCTGGGCCGGTCGGTCCTGGACCTGTGGCGCTGGCCCCGGCGCGGATTGCGGGCCTGGCGGGGCGGGTGGTGGACCTGGAGCCCCGTGGAAGTCTGGAAACGCACACCCCCCGGTGTCGGACGCTGGTCGGCCGTGGGCGGCGTGCGGGAGAGGACCGACGACGATGGACGATAAACGCACTCTGCCCGACAACCCACCCCGCTGGCCCTTCAACGAGGCGCTGGAGGTCTCCGCCGTCGACACCCGGGACGGGATGGGCGACGGACGCGTGGTGCTGGTGGACATCCGGGAGCCGGAGGAGCTGGCCCTGGCGGCCGTGCCGGGCGCGCTGCACGTGCCCATGGGCGACCTGGCGGCCCGGGTTCACGAGATCGACCTGGACGAGGACCAGACGCTGGCGCTGATCTGCCACACCGGCCGGCGTTCGCTGGCGGCGGCCGCGGCCCTGCAGCGCATGGGGATCGATCAGGCCCGCTCGGTGGCCGGCGGCATCGAGTGGTGGTCGCTGCGCATCGACCCGTCGGTGCCGCGGTACTGAACGAACGGACTGGACAAAGAAGAACGCCCGGGACCTTGCGGTCCCGGGCGTTTGCGTTCAGGCGTTCAGACGCGGGGCCGTATTACGGGCAGCCGGCGTTGAAATCGGAGATGAAGGTGGAGAGGTCGAAGAAGTTGAAGAGGCCGTCCGGGGCGCCGACCGGGAAGAAGTCCGCGAGCGGGTTCTGGTCGTTGAAGTAGGAGATGAAGGTCGAGAGGTCGAAGAAGTTCAGGACGCCGTCCGGAGCGCCGATCGGGAAGAGGTCCGCGGGGCAGGGGTTGCCGGTGCCCTCACCGGCGTACATGGCGAAGAAGAAGGAGGACCAGGGGTTGTAGTCCTGAGCAACGTCACCCTCGAAGACGCCGTTGCCGTTGTCGTCGCAGGTGAAGCCGCCGTACCAGAAGGTGCCGACGTGGTAGAGGCTGTCGTCCAGGTTCGGATCGGCGATGACGTCGAACGCGTCCTCGCTACCGGCCGAGATCGGCAGGATGGTGAAGGTCGTCGGCGGGTTGGGGTTGAGCTCCATCCGGGGGGCATCGAGCGAGCTGTAGGTGATGGCCCGGTTGGTGGGGTCGCCGATCGGGTTGCCCATGTCGTCCTCGAGGACGCCGGGCTGGATGTACTGGATGGTGTAGGCGAAGTCGACCAGGCCGTCGAAGTCCAGGTCGGCGTCGAGCGAGCTGCCGAACTCGGGGTTGAACACCGCGGCGCCCTGGGGGTCGTTGTCGGTGTCACCGATCTCGAAGGAGATGTCCTCGTCGAAGTCGCCGGCCAGGTCGAGGGTGTAGATATAGCCCTGGATCTGAGAGGAGTCGAGGTTGCCGGGGATGTCGATCAGGCCGATCGAGATCAGGCCGATGCGGGTGTTGCAGGAGTTGAAGCCGTTGTCACCCTCAAGGATGTTCCAGAAGCAGGCCAGGCCCTCGACGCCGTCGGCCAGACCGTCGCTGTCGGCGTCCACGTCGGCGTGGTCGGCGTAGGTGGCGACCTGGATGGTGTCGACCACGGTGTCGGCGGGCACGTCGCCCCAGCTCAGGTAGATGGCCTGGAAGGCGGTGTCCGGATCGGTGTCGGCCGGATCGTCGTGGCGACCGACGTAGTGGACCTCATACACGCCGGTCGAGTTGACCGCGGCGCAGGGGGTGCCGTTGTCGGACACCCAGACCTCCGGGGGCAGGCCGCGCTGGCCGGCGACGGGGGTCTCACCCATGACCGTGGCGATCTTCTCACCGGTGGCCATGTTGACGTAGATGTGCCCCTTCACCACCGCGCCGGCCGCGAAGCCCTTCGGCGACATGGTGGGGGTGTGCGCGGCGGCCGGGGCGACCATCCCGGCGGCGAGCAACAGGCTCAGTGCGTTCTTGGCCTTCATGGAACATGCTCCTCTTTTCAGAACTTCGAAGTTGCCCATCGGGGCAAAACGGGGGGGACAGACACACGAACACTTCAAGGGGCGGTTAAGCCCCAAGCTGCCACACACATCAAGTTCCGCTCGTCGTCTCTCTCTCGCTGCGGGCGTCCTTCCAGACGCAACGCTCGCGACACTCCGCGCGGGGCTCTTGCGAGCCGATTCCAGCCGACCCCGGGCCGGGGCCTTATCCATCCAATATACCCCCAGACGCGCCGACCGCAAGAGGCAACAAGTCGAAATGCCCAGAAAAGCGGACGGATCGGACCTGGGGCACCTGCCGCAGGACCTTGTTCGCGTCGGAGGTCAGGCTCGCAGCACCGCTTCCGCCCGGTCCCGGGCGGCGGCCACGAACCGGTCGAAGAGGTGCCCGGCGTCGTGCGGGCCGGGGGAGGCCTCGGGGTGGAACTGCACGGAGAAGATGGGGCGCCCCGGCACGCGGAAGCCCGCCAACGTGCCGTCGTTCAAGTGGATATGCGTCGGCTCCCCCCCCACTTTTCGCAAGGAATCCGCGTCCACGGCGAAGCCGTGGTTCTGGCTGGTGATCTCGACGCGCCCCGTCGTGTCGTCGCGGACGGGTTGGTTGGCGCCGCGGTGGCCGAAGGGCAGCTTGTAGGTGCTGGCGCCGAGGGCCAGGGCGAGGAGCTGGTGGCCGAGACAGATGCCGAAGATCGGCAGGTCCGATAAATCGGGGTCGTGGATAACTTCACGCAGCATCGCGATCGTCTCGCGCACCGCGTCCGGATCGCCAGGGCCGTTGGACAGGAACAGGGCGTGGGCGGCGCCGGAGGTGAACTCGGCCTTGAGGTCCGCCGCGGAGATGGTGTGGGGGACCACCCGCACGCGGCAGTTGCGGCTGGCGAGGTTGCGCAGGATGTTCCGCTTGGCGCCGAAGTCCATGGCCAGCACCACGGGGGCGTGGTCCGTGGTGTCGAGGTCGGGCGCCCAATCACCCAATGTCTCGTCCCAGGAGAACGGCGTGGCGCAGCCGACCATGGCCGCAAGGTTCTGGCCCTCCATCGGGGCCGCGTCCTTGGCGATGCGGACCAGCTCGGCGTCGGAGGGGGCCGGGTCGTCGGTGATGACGCCCATGGTCACGCCCGACGCGCGGAGGTGCCGGGTCAGGGCCCGGGTGTCGACGTCGGCGATCCCCAGCACGCCGGCCTCGCGGAGCCAATCGTCGAGCGAGCGTGTGGCCCGGTAGTTCGAGTGCGCCCGGGTGTGCTCGTGGATGACCAGCCCGGCGGCCTGGACCCGGGCGGACTCCTGGTCCTCCGGGTTGATGCCGGTGTTGCCGATCATCGGGGTGGTCTGGACGAGGATCTGGCCGGTGTACGAGGGGTCGGTCAGCGACTCCTGGTACCCGGTCAGGGCCGTGTTGAAGACCACCTCGCCCACGGCGCGGACGCCGCGGCCGGTGGCCCCGAAGGCGATGCCGTGGAAGACCGTGCCGTCTGCGAGCGCGAGGCGGGCGGGGAGCGCGGGGGGTGTGTTGTGCATCGGGATGAAGTGTATGGTGGGTCATGACGCTTCTGCCGTTCCAGGGCGCGGACAAACCGGCGACGGACGGGGTGTTCGTGCGCGTGGCGGTCGAGCGGGGCGTGGACCGCGACGACGGGCTGACCTACCGGATCGAGGGGGACGCCGAGACGCCCGCGGTGGGCGAACGCGTGCTGGTCCCGGTCGGACGGGGCGACCAGCGGGTCGGGGGGGTCGTCCTGGAGGTCGGGGGGGCGGAGCTGCTCGGGGGCGTCGACCCGGGGCGCGTCAAGCCGGTGCTGGGTTCGACCGGGGCGCGGCTGCCGGCGCCCCTGGTGGAGCTGGGGCGGTGGCTGGCGGGGTACTACTGCTGCCCGGTGGGGATGGTGCTGGCCTCGATGCTGCCCGCCGCGGTCAAGGCCGGGACCGGCTCGCGGACGGTCCGCCTGGTCGCCCGTGTGCCGGGGGCCGAGCCGACCGGGAAGCTGACGCGGTCGGTGGCCGCGGCGTGGTCCGCGCTGCAGGCGTTGGAACCCGGCGCCTTGCCGGCCGACCCGCGGACGCTGGCGACCATGATCGGCGCGCCGAACGCGGGCCCGGTCAACCGCCTGGTGGCCCTCGGCCTGCTCGAACGGGTGGAGCGTCGCGAGGTCCGGGCGCCGGACGTCTTCGCGGAGCACGACCGCACCCCCGCCGATCGCCCGGTGGAGCCCACCCCCGCCCAGCGGGCGGTGATCGACGGGGTCTGCGCCACACTGGGCGGCTTTGGGGTGCATCTCGTACACGGGGTGACGGGCTCGGGCAAGACCGAGGTGTACCTGCGCGTGATCGAGCGCGTGCTGGAAACGGGGCAAAGCGCGGTGGTGCTCGTGCCGGAGATCGCGCTGACGCCGCAGACGGCCGGGCGGTTCGTGTCGCGGTTCCGCGAGCACGGGGTTGCGGTGCTGCACTCTGGCCTGAGCGCTTCGGCGCGGCACCGGCAGTGGCGTGCGGCGGCGTCCGGCGAGGCGCGGGTGGTGGTGGGCGCCCGCTCCGCGGTGTTCGCGCCGGTGCGGAACCCGGGCGTGATCGTCGTGGACGAGGAGCACGACGCCTCGTACAAGCAGGACCAGCTGCCCCGCTACCACGCCCGCGACGTGGCGATCAAACGCGCCCAACTGGAGGGCTGCGCCGTCTTGCTCGGCTCGGCGACGCCGAGCCTGGAGAGCTGGCACAACGCCAAGGCCGGCCGGTACCGCCTGTGGACGCTGAGCGAGCGGGTGGGCTCCGGCCGGTTGCCCCGCGTGGCGGTCGTCGACATGGCCCGGGAACGCGTGGCGATGCGGGCCGAGCGGGGGCGGTCCTCGGAGGAGGACGCGATCGGGCCGACCCTGGCGGCGGGGCTGGGGCGGGCCCTGGACGCGGGCGGGCAGGCCATCCTGCTGCTCAACCGGCGGGGCTTCGCGTCGGTCGTTGTCAGCTCGGACCGCACCAGCGGCTGGAAGCTCGAATGCGAGCGTTGCGACGCGACCATGGTGGTCCACCGGGGCAGCGTGCGCGAGCAGGGCGGACGCCGGTACGTGCGCTGCCATCACTGCGGCGACGAGCGGCTGATCCCCGCCAAGTGCCCCCTGACCGGCAAGCCGGTCATCGAGCTGGGGACCGGGACGCAGCGGGTCGAGGAGGAACTGACCCGGCGGTTCGGGGCCTCCCACGGCCTGACGCCGGGGGTTGGTTTCGAACGCGTCGACGCGGACACCATGAAGCGTGCGGCGGACTACTTCGACGTGCTCGGGCGCTTCGGGCGAGGGGAGCTGCGCGTGCTGCTCGGCACGCAGATGATCGCCAAGGGTCTGGACTTCCCGGGGGTGTCGCTCGTCGGCGTGCTCAGCGCGGACACGGCGTTGACACTGCCCGACTTCCGGGCGGAAGAGCGGACCTTCCAGCTCGTGGCGCAGGTCGCCGGGCGGGCGGGGCGCGGGGAGCGCCCCGGCGAGGTGATCGTGCAGACCTACAACCCGGACAACCCGTCGATCGCGCTGGCCGCCCGCCACGACTACCCGGCGTTCGCGGAGCGGGAGCTGCTCAACCGTCGCCGGGCGGGCTGCCCGCCGGCGACCCGCATGGCGCGGGTGGTGGTCCGCGACGGGGAACACGAGAAGGCGTGGTCCAGGGCGGCCGAACTCGCGGGGCTGATCGCCGAGGCCGGGCGGGGGTTGGTCCGCGTGGTCGGGCCGCAGGACTGCGTGATCGGCCGGATCGCGGACCGGTTCCGGGTGGGGGTGGAGATGACCGCGGACGACCCGCGGGCGATCCAGGCGGCGCTGGGCGTGCTGCGGGCCCGGGGGCTCGTGAAAAGCGACGCGGCGACTGCGGTCGACGTGGACCCGGTGGCGATGATGTAAGGATCGCCGGCCGGAAGCCGGCGCGGGGCAGACGCATGGAATCGCTCGAAGGACGGCGCGCGGTGGTGATGGGGCTCGGACGCTTCGGCGGGGGTGTCGGCGTGACCCGCTGGCTGGCGGAGCGCGGGGCCGACGTGCTCGTGACCGACAAGGAGCCCGCCGAGCGTCTGGAGGGTTCGGTCGCTCAGATCCGCGACCTGGTGCGGGCCGGGCGGGTGGAGCTGCGCCTTGGCGAGCACCGGGTCAGCGACTTCACGACCGCGGACCTGGTGGTGGTCAACCCGGCCGTCCCGCGTCCCTGGGACGACCGGTTCGTGCGCTCGGCCCAGGCGGCGGGCGTCGAGCTGACGACGGAGATCGGGCTGGCCGCCCGGGCGATCGGGCGGGACCGGGTGGTGGGCGTGACGGGGTCGGTGGGCAAGAGCACGACCTGCGCGATGATCGACCACACGCTGCGGGCGTGCGGAGTGGACAGCGTGCTGGGCGGCAACATCGGCGGCTCGCTGCTGGAGGAGGCCGGGCGGATCGGGCGGAAGACGGTGGTGGTGCTCGAAGTGTCGAGCGCCATGCTGCACTGGCTTGGGATGGAATCGTGGTCGCCGCGGGTCGCGGTGGTCACGAACCTCGAGCCGAACCACCTGGACTGGCACGGCAGCGCGGCGCACTACAAGGAGAGCAAGCAGCGGATCCTGGCCCACCAGGAGCGGTGGGACGCCGCGGTGCTGGGCGCGGGCGTGGCGGACTGGCCGACGGGGGCGGCGGTGGAGCGGGTCGTGGTCGGGGCGGACGAGGTGGTGCCGGGGTGCCTGGTGCCCGGCGTGCATAACGCGTGGAACGCCCGTGTCGCCGTGGTGGCGGCCCGGCTGGCGGCGGCCCGGATCGCGGGCGTGTCGCCGCGGGAATCGGCGTTGCAGGAGGCCGTTCGGGGGTTCCCGGGGCTCCCCCACCGTTTGCGTCTGGTCCACGAGGCGGGCGGAGTGCGTTTTTACGACGACTCCAAGAGCACCGTGCCGCGGGCGAGCGTGCTGGCGGTCGACGCGATCGAGCACACGCTCGGGCCGGGGACGGTACACCTGATCTGCGGGGGGTACGACAAAGGGGCGGATCTGTCGGAGATTTCCGGTTTGGCGGCGCGGGCGGCGGGGTTGTACACCATCGGCGCCACGGGCGACGCCATCGCCGGGGGCGCGGGGGGTCGGGCCGTCCGGTGCGGCACTCTGGACGTGGCCGTGACGGAAGCCGTGGCCCGGGCCCGCGAGGGGCAGGCGGTGGTGCTCAGCCCCGGCTGCGCCTCGTGGGACCAGTTCGAGCACTTCGAGGCTCGGGGAAGGGCGTTCGAGGACTTTTGCCGGCGGGCGACACAGGGGGCGACGCGATGATCGTGAAGGCGGTGACGGCGGCCCTGGCGGTGTGGGTGTCGGCCCCGGCGGCGCCGGTGGAGCCGCCGCCCGGCACGCCCCCGGAGTCGGGCAAGGAACTCCTGCCGGGCGTGGTGGTGTCCGAGGGCTGGGTGTCCTTCCGGGGCGAGGTGTGCGCGGACCTGAGCCATGCCCAGACGCCGGTGGTGTACCTGGAGCTGCTGGTCACGGGGCCGGACTCGCGGGAGCACGAATCGCTGGTCGTCACCAAGGTGAAACCTTCCGCGATCCACGCCGGGTTGCTCGCGGCGGGGCTGGAGCCGGGGCGGCCGGTCTCGTGGCGGGGCAGCAAGCTGGACAAGCCGGCCGAGGGACCCCGCGTGCGGGTGGAGGTCGCGGTCATCACGGACGACAAGCCCGGGGCGTTCGTCGACATGGCGGGGTGGGCGGTGCACAAGGAGACCCGCCAGCGGCTGACGGACGCGAAGGGCTGGGGGCTGGTGTTCGCCGGCTCGCGGCTGGACGACGACGGGTACGCGGCCGACCGCACGGGCACGATCGTCGGGCTCGCGGGGTTCGGCACGGAAGTCGTCGCGGCGGCGTGGGGGCTGAGCCCCCAGGCGTCCGTGGACGAGCCGGTGTGGATCGTCGACAAGGACCGGATCCCCGCGCTCGGGACGCCCGTCGTGGTACGGATTTCGCGGGTTGACCCGGAGGATGCGCCGCGCGGGACGGGCCCGGACGAACCTAGCGTTGGTGATGGCGGAAACGTTCCCGGCCCCGGATCTGAGTGAGGCGAACTTCCTGCGCACGGTGTCGGGGCTCCGGCCGTGCCGGCGGGGCGGGCTGCGCCTGGAGGCCGAGACACTCGGCTCCGACGCGGGCCGGAAGGTCGTCGTGCATAACTACGGGCACGGCGGCTGCGGCGTCACGATCGGGTTCGGCACGGCCGACGAGGCGGTCCGCCTGGTGGACGAGGCCGCGGGGCCCGTCGAGCCCGTGGCGGTGCTGGGGGCGGGGGCGGTCGGGCTGATGACGGCCCTGCGGCTGCTCGAGTCCGGCCGCAAGGTCCGGGTCATTGCGGAAAAACCGGCGACGCGGACGGTCAGTGTGGTGGCCGGGGCGATCTGGCTGCCCACCGGGATCGAGTTCGGCGCGACCGCGGAACGCACGGCGTGGTTCCACGGCATCCTGCGCCGGTCCATCGCCGCGCTGCGCGCGCTGCCGGAGCGTTTCGGGGTCGAGGAGCTGCCTGTTTTCGAGCCCGACCACGCGCCGATGCACGCCGAGTTCTTCGACCATGGCACGCTGGAACCACCCACGCCCCTCGACCGCCTACCGGTCGGGGCGCGGAACCAGCCGGGCCGGATGTTCCGCACGCTGTACATGCACACGCCCCGCCTGCTGCGGGCGCTGGCGGACGAGGTCGCCGCCCGCGGCGGGGTGTTCGAGACGCGGCGGATGAACCGGGTGGAGGAGATCGGGGGCCTGCCCGAACCGGTGGCCGTCAACTGCCTCGCGATGGGCGCGCGGGACCTGTTCGGCGACACGGCGATGTACCCGGCCCGGGGCATGCTGGTGCTGATGAAGCCGCAGCGGCTGGGGTACATCGTCCACGACGGGTACCGCTACATGTTCCCGCGGGACGATGCGCTGGTGCTCGGCGGGTGTTTCCTGGAAGACGACTGGCTGGACGAGCCCGACGAGGCGCTCTGCCGGGACATCCTGGCCCACCACCGCGCCTTTTTCGGCCAGGCCTGAGCCCCACGCCCGGGGCGGTCGGGCCGGGGCCGCCCGGCTCTATACTCACGGCGTGAGCCTGTCACCGTCAGCATCGGAAGGCCCCAGCCGGCCGTCAGAGGGTTCCGGGCGCGAGCCCGTGACCCTGAAAACCCTCCGCGCGATGACCGCCCGCGGAGAGAAGTTCGCGTGCCTCGCGGCCTACGACGCCACGACGGCCCGGTGGCTCGCCCGGGGCGGGGTGCACGTGCTGCTCGCGGGCGATTCCGCGGCCCAGGTGATCCTGGGCTTCGAGCGCACGATCGACGCGCCCCTCGATTTCCTGGTGCAGATCACCGCGGCCCTGAAACGCGGCGCCCCCGGCGCGCTCGTCATGGCCGACATGCCTTTCATGACCTACCACGCCTCGGTCGAGCAGGCCATGACCAACGCCGGCCGCTTCATGCGTGAGGGCCTGGCCGACGTGGTGAAGCTCGAGGTCGACGAGACCTTCGCGCCGCTGGTGGACCGGCTGACGCGGGCCGGCGTGCCGGTGTGCGCCCACGTCGGGTTCCGACCGCAGACGACCGCGGTCCTTGGCGGGCCGACGGCCCAGGGGCGCACGGAGGCCGCGCTCGAACGCATCGTGCGTGACGCGGTGGCGATGGAGCGGGCCGGGGCTGTGCTGGTGCTCGTCGAGGCGGTGCCGGACGAGGTGACCGAGCGCATCGTCGCGTCGGTGTCCGTGCCGGTGATCGGCATCGGCGCCGGGACGGCGTGCCACGGGCAGGTGCTCGTCGTGCATGACCTGCTCGGCCTGACCGACCGGCCCCCCCGTTTCGCCGAGCCGGTCGACGCGATCGGCGAACGCATCCGTGCGGCGGGCGCCGAGTGGGTGGAGCGGGTGCGGGCGGGTCGCATCGGGGGGACGCGGTACCGGATGCGTGCGGAAGGCCCCGGGGCGCCGGGCGAAAAGGTGGGCGGAGGATCGGCGTGAGAAAGTTCGAAACCGCCGCGCCGCTGCTCGTGCTGGCGCTGACCGGCGTGCTGCTGATCGTGCTCGGCCCGCGCGCCGTGCGGACCTACGCGCTGGCGGAGCAGGCGGCCCGTGTGTCGTTGGCCCGCCAGGAGCTGGCCGAAGACGACGTGCTGCGCCGCATCGACCGGGCCGTCGCCGCCATCAGCGAGGCGATGGCCCCCAGCGTGGTGCACATCGACGTGGCCGGGGAACGCCGGATGCTCGGCGGGTCGTCCGGCGCGGGCTGGATCTACGACGACGCGGGCCACGTGGTGACCAACGCCCACGTGGTCCACGGCTCGCGCCGCATCGCCGTGGAGTTCGCCGACGGGGTGGTCACCACCGCCCGGGTCGTCGGCTCGGACGTGTACACCGACATCGCGGTGATCCGCGTCGACCGCCCGGCGAGCGAGCTGCTGCCGGCGCGGCGGAGCGAGACGCGCCTGCCCCGCGTGGGCGAGCGGGTCTTCGCCTTCGGCTCGCCGTTCGGCTTCAAGTTCTCCATGTCCGAGGGCGTGGTGTCCGGCCTCGGGCGGCGCGCGCCGGGCAGCTCGATCCCCGGGGGGTACACCAACTACATCCAGACCGACGCGGCCGTCAACCCCGGCAACTCCGGCGGGCCGCTCGTGAACACCGACGGGCACGTGATCGGGATGAACGTGGCGATCGCCACCTCCCGCTCGCTGGGCGCCTCGCCCGAGGAGGCCGGCGGCGACTCCGCGGGCATCAGCTTCGCCATCCCGCTCGGCACGATCGAGCCCATCGTCGACCAGCTCATCCGGTTCGGCTCCGTGTCGCGCGGCTACCTTGGCGTCTTCTACGACGCCGAGGCGACCACGCGGGTCACCGGGCCGGACGGCACGGTCCAGACCGGCGTCCGGGTGCAGCGGGCCGAACCCGGCGGGCCGAGCGACGCCGCGGGCGTGCGGCCGGGCGACGTGGTGGTCGCCATCCAGGGCAGCCCGATCGTCTCGACGGAGTCGCTGAGCGCCCTGGTCAGCTCCGGGCGCGCCGGCGACACGATCACGGTCCGCGTCTGGCGCGACGGCCAGATGCTCGACTTCCCGGTCACGCTGGCGCCGATCCGGCCCGAGGCGCTCGCCCAGCGTCTGTCCGAGCCGACGCAGATGCGCCTGGGGGCCGTGATCCTCCCCGCCGAGGACGGCGGCGTCCGGGTCGCGCAGGTCTGGAACGAGCTGCCCGCCGCGGCGGCCGGGCTCAGGGCCGGCGACCGGATCGTGCGTATCAACGGCAACGAGTTCGGCGGCTGGGACGACTTCTTCGTCCGCTCGGCCGAGGCGGGCCTGCTCACGGGCCAGAGCGTGCGCTACCGGGTCGTCGGCGAGGACGGCTCGGTGCGGGACGTGGACGTGTCGCTGCGTCCGTGACCGCCCGGTCAGAAGAACCTGAGCACGACGAGCGCCGCCGCCACGACGGCCAGACCGGCGATCACCAGGGCCAGGATCCAGCCCATGGCGTCCCCGGAGCTGGGGCCGGCGGGCTCGGGCAGGGCGGCGATGCGGGCGGCGTCGTCCGGGGTCAGGCCGCCCCGGGAGGCGGCCATCTCACCGATGGCGATGATCGCGGCCGCATGGATGGGGGCAACGCCCCGCCTGACCCCCCAGGCCGTCAGGCGGGCTCGGGCGTCGGGGTCCATCTGTGCGGGTTTGTCGGCCGCCAGGCACGCCCGCGCGGCCAGAATCCAGCGCGCGTCGCCCGGGGGCAGCGCGCCGCGGGTGCTCACGGCCGTTGTTCGGACGCGTCCGGCGTCCTGCACGGCCCGGAAGGGGATGGATGCCATGGGTTCGCCTCCCTGGGTGGAGGCTGTGCATCCCGCGTGCCGATTGGACCGGGGCCCGCGACGCGGGATGATGGACGCGTGGAGGGCATCGCTTGACCGGTTCCGAAAACCACATCGCCTCGGTGGAGTCCGCCCTGACGCGGGAGGAGATCCTCGCCCGGCTCACCGCCATGTCCAAACGCGGCAACCTGGCCGGCTTCGAGCGGGAGGCTCCGGCCGGCGCGGACGCGGTCTTCGCGGCCCACGGCACGCCGTTCGACGGCCTGGTGCTGGTGCGTGCCGCGGACGGGCGAGCGGACTTCGAGCTGCTGATGCCCCGCCGGATGCCGGTGATCTTCGCGGTGGTGCTGGCGCTGACCGTGTGGCCCGGCCTGCCGATCACGGACGCGTTCATGTACTCCTTCGTGTGGTACGAGCGGCTGATGGGGGCGGCGGGCTGGCTGGACACCTGGGTCTGGTACCTGCCCCTGACCGCGCTGCCGGCCCCGTTCATGGTGCGCTCGGCGGTGCGCAAGTCCCGGGCTTCGGCCCTGCAGCACGCCCGCGAGACGATCGAGCGGGTCTCGGGCGCGATCAAGGCCTGACGGGCCGGTCCGTCACGACGACTTGCGGAGCCATTCGGTCTCCAGCTCGTCGATCTCGGCGCGGACTGCGTCGCGTTTCTCGGTCAGGGCGTTCGCCGCGTGGGGGTCCTTCCACACGTCCGGGTGCGCGAGCTTCTCGTCGAGCGGCTTGATCGCCTCGCCGAGCTCGGCGATGCGCCGCTCGATGGCGTCGATGGGCATCCAGGAGAAGCGGCTTTTCTTCTCGGGGCGCGGCTGGGGCGTGGCGGCGCGGGGCGCTTCGGCACGCCTCTCGGGAACCGGCGCGGGCACGGCGGGCCGGGCCGGCGCGGGGGGCTTGTCGGCGTGGTCCTTGTACTCCCTGTACGAACCCGGGAACACCTCGGCGCGGCCGGCCCCGTCCATGACGATCAGGTGATCGCACACCGCGTCGAGCAGGGCCCGGTCGTGGGAGATGAGGACGACCGTCCCGGGGAACATCGCCTCGGTCGTTTCGCCGGTCTTCGGGTCGTGCGTGGAACGCGCGAGCATGGCCTCCAATCGTTCGGCCCCCGGGATGTCCAGGTGGTTGGTGGGCTCGTCGAGGACGAGGAGGTTCTTGGACGAGGCCAGCAGCGCGGCGAGGTCGGCCCGGGCCATTTCGCCGCCGGATAGCACGGACACGGGTTTGTCCTGGTCGTCCCCCGAGAACAGAAAAGCCCCGGCAAGGTTGCGGGCGTCCTGCTCGGACAGCAGCAGCGGCGGGTTGGTGCTCGCCTTGACGCGGGCCTGGATGTGCTGGACCACCGTGCGCGTCGGGTCGTCCACGCGCCGGTGCTGCTCGAAGTGCCCGATGTCCAGCTTGGCCCCCAGCGTGACCTGCCCGGAGGTCAGCGGCGTCTGGCCGAGCATGCAGCGGACCAGCGTGGTCTTGCCCGCCCCGTTGGGGCCGACGATCCCCCACCGCTCGCCGCGCTGGATCTTGACGGTCAGGTCCTTGAACAGCACCTTGGGCGGCCGGTCCGCGTCGCCCGGGTACGACTTGGTCGCCTCACGCGCGGACACGACCACGTCGCCGGACCGCTCGGGCTTGGGCAGGCTGACGCGCAGCTCGGCCAGCTCGACGGGCCGTTCGAGGGCCGCGGTCTTGGCCCGGTCGAGGCGGGACTCCCGGCCCTTGGCCTGCTTGGCGCGCTGGCCCGCCTTGTACTGGCGGATGTACGCCTCCTCCTTGCGGAACTCGGCCTGCTGCTTCTCCCACGCCCGCTGCTGGGTCAGGCGCCGATCGGCGCGGATGCGCCGGAACGCCGCGTAGTTGCCCGGGTAGTCGATGAGCCGCCCGTGCTCGACCTCGACGATGCGCCCCACGACCCAATCGAGGAGGTAGCGGTCGTGCGAGATGAGCACCACGGCCCCGCGGAACCGCTCGGCCAGGAAGTCCTCCAGCCAGATCCGCCCGTCGATGTCGAGGTGGTTAGTCGGCTCGTCCATCAGCAGGACGTCCGGCTCCTCCAGCAGCAGGCGGGCCAACGCGAGCCGGGCCCGCTGCCCGCCGGACAGCACGGCCACGGGCAGGTCGAACTGGGCGTCGGTGAAGCCCAGGCCGTGGAGCACCCGGCCGACCTCGTGCTCGGTCGTCAGGCCCCCGGCGGACTCGATGGCGGCCTCCAGCCGGGCCTGCTCGCGGAGGAGGCGTTCGAGCTCCTCGCCGTCCGCCTCGGCCATGCGGTCGAAGACCGCGTGCAGCTCGGCCTGCAGCGTGTGCGCGGCCTCGAAGGCCCGGGCGGCGGCCGACCGTACGGTGTCGGACGGGTCGAGCGTCGTGTTCTGGTCGAGGTAGCCCAGCCTCGCCCCGCGCTGCAGGACCACCTCGCCCGCGTCGGGGCGCGTCACGCCCGCCAGCAGCTTGATGAGCGTCGACTTGCCCGCCCCGTTCCGGCCGACGATGCCGATGCGGTCCCGCGGCTCGATCGACAGGGAGACCCCGTCGAGCACCGTGTGGTGGCCGTGGGCGAGGATCAGGTTGGTCGCGGCGAGCACGGGCATGGGCGGGGATGGTAGGTGGGGCAAGAAAACACGCCCGCGGCGCGGGCGTGTCGGGGTTGGAGCCGGGGGTCGGGCGGGTTACTCGACGTCCTTGCCCTCGATCACGTCCACGAGCGGCGGGGCCGCGTGGGCGTCGTCGCCGCCGGACTTCATCTTGCGAAAGTACGCGTGGTACTCGCGCATCGCCTGTCGCCCGAAGATCAGCATGATCGGGATGTTGGCCCAGAGCATCACGCCGGTGCCCAGGACCGAGATGTTCTCGATGGCGTCAGCGTCGATGAACTCGAAGGTCGAGACCAGCACCAGCGCGCAGTAGAGCAGCCGGTAGGGCATCACCGCCTTCGTCCCGAACAGGTACACCACGCCCTGCTCGCCGTAGTACGACCAGGAGATGATGGTCGAGAAGGCGAACAGCCACACGGCGGCGGGCACGATCCAGACCCCGAGCCCGGGCAGGGTGCGGTCGAAGGCCTTGGCGGTCAGGGTGGCCCCGTTGAAGTCGAAGTACACGCCCGGTTGGCTGATCTCGATGGCCGGGGGCTCCGGGTTGTCGCGATCGATCGGGAGCGTGAGGTTGCCGAACGACGCGGTCCAGCCGGTGTCGTTCGTGCCGGTCAGCGTGCCGTTGACCTTGTGATGGTTCCCGCCGGTGGTCGGGTTGACCCCGCCGCGGACCACCATGAAGACCTTCTGGCCGCTGCGCATCTGGCCTGAGGCCTCGTTCTCGTTGGCGATGTGGACCTGGACCGGCTCGAACGACCAGGTGTGGGAGTCGGCGGTCGAGGAGACGAGGGACGCCGCGGGCTGGAACCCCTCGGGGAAGGCCAGCGCCGGGGCCCGGTTCCAGGCCCCGGAGAGCAGGATCACCAGAGCGGTGAAGGTGCACACCACGATGGTGTCGATGAACGGCTCGAGACCGGCGACCACGCCCTCGCGCACGGGCTCGTCGGTCTTGGCCGCGGAGTGCGCGATCGGGGCGGAGCCCTGGCCGGCTTCCGAGCTGAACAGGGCGCGCTGCATGCCCTTGAGGAAGCCGAAGCTCGCCACGCCGCCGATGAACGCCCCGGCGGCCTCCGAGGGGTTGAAGGCCTCGCGGATGATGAGCGCGAAGATCTCGGGGATCTTGCCGGCGTTCGCGATGATGATGTAGGCCGCGGCGAGCAGGTACAGGCCGCACATCAGGGGCACGATGCGCCCGGCCACGTCGCCGATGCGCTTGATGCCGCCGATGATCACCACGCCCACGCCGACGGCGAGGAGGATGCCGGCCGCGATCTTGGGCATGCCGAAGTACGAGAAGGAGATGTCGGCCACGTTCCAGGCCTGGAACATGTTGCCGCCGGTGACGGCGGAGATGAGCAGGGTGATGCAGAAGATCGCCCCGACCGCCACGCCCAAGGGCGCCAGGGCGGGGCTGATGCGGGCGAAGCCCTTCTTGCAGACCCACATGGCGCCGCCGTGCGGGTTGTCCGGGTTGTCCGTGTTCCGGTAGAGCATGGCCTGGGTGACTTCCGTCATCTTCAGGGCCATGCCGATGATGCCCGTCACCCACATCCAGAAGACCGCGCCCGGCCCGCCCACCGCGATCGCCAGGGCCACGCCCGCGATGTTGCCCAGGCCGACGGTGGCGGAGAGGGCGGTGGACAGCGCCTGGAAGTGGTTGATGGCGCCGGGGTCGTTCTTGTCGTCGTACTTGCCCCGGACCACCGAGAAGCCGTGGGTGAGAGCGCGGTACTGACCGAACCCGGACCAGAGCGTGAACAGCGCCCCCGTGCCGAGGAGGACGTACAACACCCAGTTCGCCCAGAGGATGCCGTTGGCGGTATCGAGCATGTTCGAGAAGGCTTGCATACGGTCGGGGCTCCGGGATACGGGAAAACGTGGAGACGGGGCTCCGCGGAGGTCGAGGGGGGCATCTTCGCAGCACCGGCGGGAGATTGCAACCCGCGACGCCGCGTATCGTGGATGACCTCGTGTGGAGGATCGACGAAATCCTGGCGTGCATGGTCGGGGGGCTGGCCGACTGGGACGCCCGCGCCCGCGCGGAGCAGGCCGTCCACGGCATCGACGCGCTCCCGGAGGTCGCCCTCCACCCCGTCTTCGCGGAAGCCCTGTCCACGGCAGGGTTTGGCGTGCTCCGCGAGGTGCTGTACCCGGGCGAGCACACCGCGCCGGTCCGACGCTCCGCCCGGGCACGCTGCGACCTTGTCCTGCTGCCCGAGCCCGGCATGCGTCTGATGGACCCCGCCGCCGAGCAGGCCGCGCTCCTGGCCGCCGAGCAGACCCTCTTTTCTGGAGTCGCCGACGAGCTGCGGCCGGCCGAGGACGGCGTGCCCCCCGGCGACGCCTGCTGGCTGGAGGTCAAGGCCGTCGCCCAGCACGCCTTCGTGGACGGGGTGCCCGGGCCGAACCGGGCTTATGCCGACCAGCTCGTCCGGGGGGCGACCGGTGACCTCGTCAAGCTCGCCCGGGACCCGTCGATCTGGACCGGGGCGGCCGTGGTGGTCCTGTTCTGCGAGTCCGAGGCGGTCGCCCGGCACGACCTGGCCGCGGTCGGGCACCGGCTGCTGGACGCCGACCTGCCGCTGGGAGCCCCCGAAATCGGCGGGACGCCCATCGACGATCGGGCCGGCAACGCCTGGTGCGGGCTGGGGTTTTACCCGCTGCGCCCGGGCGGGTAGCCCGGGTCAGCCCGCCTGGGCCGGGGACGACGCGGGGCACGCATCGGGCCGGTCTATCGAGGGCAGCAGCCCGGCGTGCTGGGCGATGATGGCCGCGGCCTCGGTCGCCGCGTGGTGGCCGCGGAACTTCTCGGCGATGGCGGCCAGCTCCCGGTGTTGGAGCGACGCCTCGTCCGGGCTTTCCAGCAAGGCCACCGCCCGGTCGGCGATCGGCTCGGCCCCCGCGAAGTGCGGCACGAGCTCCGGCACGATCTCGCGACCGGCCACGAGGTTGGGCAGCGTGAAGAACGGGGTGCGGATGACCCACCGGGCGATGAGCGACCAGAGCAGCCGGTTGGACTTGTAGACGATCACCATGGGCCGGTGCTGGCGGGCGATCTGGAGCGTGACGGTGCCCGAGACGACCAGGGCCAGCTCGCACCACCTGATGACGGCGTCGGTTGCGCCGAAGCGGATGGAGAGGGACTCCGGCCATTCCAGCCGGGCCTCCGCCGCGAGCCGGCGGAGCATGGGCTCGACCTCCGGGCGGGTGGCGGCGACGACCGCCCGCATCCCGGGGTGCTCCCGAGCGAGACGGTTGTACGCGCCGAGGAGGAGCGTGAAGTTGGCCCGCATCTCCGAGGGGCGTGAGCCGGGCATCAGGGCGATGCGGGGCTGGCCGGCGGGCCAGTCGGCGATCACCCGGTCCAGGGCGCTCGCGTCCGGGGCGTGGTCGAACAGCGGGTGCCCGACGAAGGTGGCCCGCACGCCCCGCTGGCGGAACCAGTCTTCCTCGAACGGCAGCAGGCACAGCACGTGGTCGGTGAGCCGGCGGAGCTTGTTGATCCGCCACGGCCCCCACGCCCAGAGCTGGGGGGCGACGAGGTGGACGACCTTGGCCCCGGCCCGGCGGGTGATGGCGCACACGGGGAAGTTGGCCGCGGGCGAGTCGACGGGCACGTGGACGGCGACCGGGTTCTCAGCCACCCAGCGGGCGATGTCGGCGTTGAGGCGCTTGTGCTCGCGGATCTTGGCCAGGCCGGGCAGGCCCATCACCGCGTCGTCCCCGGTGCGGGCGACCAGGTCGGCCCCAGCCGCCTGCATCTTGGGTCCGCCCCACGCGCGGACGTCCGCGTCCGGGTGGGCGGCCTTGAGGGCCTCGATCACGGCCGAGGCGTGGTCGTCCCCGGACGGTTCGAAGGCTGTGAACAGGATGATCGGGCGGTTCTCGGCCACGGGCGGAAAGCGTAGGAGGCGCTCAGAACCCAGCGGCGGCGAGCCAGGCGCTGGGCGTGCAGCGGAGGGCGCCCGCGATGGCGACCAGGGACTCGATGCTGGGCAGGTGGGTCCCCCGCTCGATGCTCGACAGCTGCGAGACCGACACGTTCGAGGCGTTGGACAGCTCCCGGAGGGTCCAGCCCCGCTCGGTCCGGGCCAGGCGGATCTGACGCCCCAGTTCGGACCGGAGGCGGTCCTGCGGGCGCTGGCCCAGCCCGAAGGCCTCGGCGGCCTGGGCGATGACCCGGCGGAGGTCTTCCACCCGGAAGGGCTTGGTGAGGTAATCAAACACGTCCTGCTTGAAGGTCTGACGCATCGAATCGAGCGAGGGGTAGCCCGTCACGACGACGACGCACAGCCTGGGCCACCGGCGGCGGATCTCCTCCAGCACGGCCTCGCCGGAGTGCTGGCCCATCTTGATGTCCAGCAGCACCATGTCCGGCAGCTCGGCCTCGCACGCGGCGAACAGAGCATCGGGCGAGTCGACCGGGCGGACCTCGTGCCCCTCGGCGTCGAGCACGCCCGCGAGGTACTCACGGAAATCGGCGTCGTCGTCGAGCGTGACGACGTTCAGCGGCGGCGTGTCGCCCGTGGTGTCGGTCGGTTCGGCCATCGGATGATCTTACACGACCGCGCCGAACAGGCCCGAGGGATCGGTCGGGAGCAGGATCTCGAAGACCGCGCCGGGTTCCTCGGAGCCCTCCGGACGGTCGCCGTCGGAACGGTTGCGGGCGACCAGCACGCCGCCGTGCTCACGCACGATGCCCTCCGACACCGCCAGCCCGAGCCCCGTGCCCTGGGCGTCGAGCCGGGTGGAGGCGAAGGGCTCGAACAGGCGGCCGAGCACCTCCGCGGAGATGCCCGGGCCGTTGTCCGTGACGGTGATCCCGATCCAGTCCTCGCCCTCCCGCAGCACCGGCTGGGCGGCGACGACCACGCGGCCCGCCGGCACGCCCGCCTCGCGGATCGCGCCCACGGCGTTGCGGATCAAATTGACGAACACCTGGATCAGCCGGTCGGCGTCGCAGCGCAGGCGGGTGCCCGACGGCACCGCGTTGACGAACTCCAGGTCGGCCCCCGGGACGACGAAACTGCGGTCCAGGCGGACGAGCGTCCAGGCCTCATCCACAATCGCGTGCAGGTCCGCGTCGGTCAGGGCCATCGGCCGGACGCGGGCGAAGTCGAGCAGGCTCTCCGAGAGCCGCTCCAGCCTGCCCACGACCCGGCACAGCAGGGCCCGCTCCGCCGCGGACAGGTCCCGACCCTCGCCGATCTTCTCGACCAGCCCTTTGACGACGGCAAGCGGCGTGTTGAGCTCGTGGGCGATGCCCGCGGACATCATGCCCAGGGAGGCGAGGCGGTCGGCCCCCTCCAGGTTGCGCCGGGCGGCCGCGAGCAGGTGGTTTTTCTTGCGCAGGTCGACGGCGGTGGATTCGAGCATGCTCAGCGCCGAGGCCAGCTCGCGCTCGTGGTGGCGCAGCGCGGCGACGGACTCGTTGCGCGACCGCATGATCTCGCCCAGCTCGTCCGCCGGGATCAGGGCCTCGGGGATCTGCTCGCCCCGGCGGTCGCCCCGGCGCACCGCGTCGTCGGCGTCGAGCATCGCCCGGATGGGCGTGTACACGTGCCTGGGCAGGACGAGCACCTCGAGCGCCCCCGCCACGAACGCGTACCCGGCGAGGAGCGACACGATCAGCAGCCCGTACACCAGGCTCACCGCCCGTCTCGCCGCGTTGTTGCGCGACCGCACCACCGCGAAGTCCCCGGAGGGCAGCAGCGTGGCGATGCCCGCCCCGTCCGGGCTGTCGGCCAGCGGGACCGGGCCCGGAGTCGTGCGGAGGAGGTTGGCCTGAGCGTCCGTCAGGCCGACGGCGCGGGGATCCCCCACCAACGCCGTCAATCGGCTGGTCTCGCGCGGGCCGTCGGTGACGGGCGGCACCGCCACCGGCCCGCCCGCCGCCAGAAACAGGTCCAGGGCCATGGCGGCCTGCGACTGCTCGCCCCGGGTGATGACCTTGGTCAGGGCCGGGCGCAGCGCGACGAGCAGCAGCACGGCCAGCACCAGCGAGAAGGACGTGTGGAGGACGATCAGCTTCTTGCGGATGCGCATGCCCGAGAGCAGGCTCCGCCGGGCGGGGCGGGCCCGGTCGCGGTCGTGCTGTGGGGACGCGTCGGGCATGGCTGTTCGTCGTCGGGCGTACCGTAGGGGGATGCGGGCCCGACCGAGCCGACGACCCAGCCGACCGAGCGCGCCGAAGCCCGTCACCGGGCCGGCCAACGCCCGCGATGCCGCGATGCTGGTGCTGGCGCGCCACGCCGAGACCATCCCGGACCTGTCCCCCGCCGACCCCGACACCGCGGGCATGGACCCCCGGGACGCGGCCCTGGCCTTCGCGATCGTCGACGAGTCCGTCCGGCGGTGGCTGACCCTGTCGTACGTTATCGAGGCCGCGGGCGGGCGGGACGTCCGGAACACCGAGCCGCGGATGCAGGCGGCCCTGCTCGCCGGCGCCGCCCAGATCCTGCTGTTCGACCGTGTGCCGGTCCACGCGGCCATCGACGAGACCGTCGAGTGGGCGAAACACCGCATCCGCTCCAAGGCGGGCGGCATGGTCAACGCCATCCTCCGGCGCGTGGCCGACGCCAAGGGCGACCTCATCCCCGCCTGGGACGGGCGCGACGACGCGATCCCCCTGTCCGCGGGCGGGGCGTTGACCCTCCGCGGCGTGCGCCTGCCCCGAGAGGAACGCTACCGGCTGGTCATCGCGGCCTCGCTGCCGGGCTCGCTGCTCTCGTCCTGGGAATCCCTCGACGCCGACCCGACCGCCCTGGCCCTGCACACGCTGGTCCACCCCCCCACCATCTGCTTCGTGGGGGGCAGCCCGTCGGCCGATGCCGACCCGCGCCTCGTGCCGCACGACGCGCCGGGCCACGCGGTGTTCGTGGGCGAGCGCGCCGCCCTGGGCCAGACCCTGCGGGACCATCCGGGCGTGTGGGTGCAGGACCCGGCGGCCTCGCACGTGGTCGCGGGGCTGACGCCGAGAGACGAGCGGACGGTCGTCGACCTCTGCGCGGGGCGCGGCACCAAGACCCGCCAGCTTCTGCGCATGTTCCCAGGGGCGGCGGTCGTCGCCGCCGAGGTGGACGAGGACCGCCTGGCGTCGCTGCGGGCGGCGTTCGCGGGCGAGCCGCGCGTGGAGGTGGTCCACGCCGACGAGCTGGAAGCCCGCGCCCGGGGGTGGGCCGACCTTGTTCTGACGGACGTGCCGTGCTCGAACTCCGGCGTCCTGCCGCGGCGCACCGAGGCCAGGTACCGCGTCCGCGGCGAGGCGATGACGCGGATGATCGCGGTCCAGCGGGCCATCCTGCGCACGGCCCGGGGGATGCTCCGCGAGGGCGGGCGGCTGGTGTACTCGACCTGCAGCCTGGAGCGGGAGGAGAACGCCGACCAGGCCGCGTGGGCCGTCGCCGAACTCGGTCTGACGCTGGAGCGGGAGCGGTCGGTGCTGCCCGCGGGCGAACCCGGGGGGCCGGACACGGCCTACCGCGACGGCTCGTATGCCGCGGAGATGACCGTTACGGGGTGAGACGCGGACGCCATCAGGACGTGTCCGGGGCGGCGGTCGGGGCGGCGGGGTACCATTGCCACCCGGGTCCGGGCGTGTGGCTCCGCCGGGTTGGCGTCGGTCGTAGGACGGTGCGATGCAGTTGAGCGAGATCCTGTCCGTGGAGTGTGTCCGTTCCCCGCTACGGAGCACGGACAAGCAGGCGGTGATCGCCGAACTCGTCGATGTGCTGGCTGCCGCGGGCAAGGTGAGCGACCCGGCGGCGCTGGCCGAGGCGGTGTGGACCCGTGAGCAGACCCGCACGACGGGCATCGGGCACGGCCTTGCCATCCCGCACGGCAAGAGCCCGGGCATGCCCGGCCTGGCCATGGCGATCGGCAAGCCCGCCGAGCCCCTGGATTTCGAGGCCATCGACAACCACCCGGTGCGACTGGTCGTGCTGCTCGCGTCTCCCCCGGACCGGACGAGCGACCACATCCAGGCCCTGGCCCGGGTCAGCCGTCTGATGTCCAGCGAGTCGTTCCGGGACAAGATCTACGCCGCGAACACCGCGCAGGAGATCTACGACCTGATCGTCGAGCAGGACTCGGCCCGCTGACCGGTCACGCCTTCGCGTCGACCGCCGCGCCCGCCAGGGACTCGAGCCGCGAGAGCATCCGCTCGGACCGGGCGCGGAACACCGCGTGCGGGAACACCGCGATCAGGGCGATCGTCAGCCCGAAGGCCGTGGTGTACAGGGCCTCGGCGATGCCGCCGGCGACCCCGACCGGGTCCGTGACGGCCCCGGCGTTCCCCAGCAGGTCGAAGCTCTGGATGATGCCCGTGACCGTTCCGAGGATGCCCAGGAGCGGGGCCGCCGCGATGACGACGCCCAGCGTGGCCGCCGACCGCTCGATGGGCGGCCGGAGCGGCTCGATGGCGGCCAAGGCCGCGCCGTCCGTCAGGGGCCCTTCGAACGTGTTCAACGCCCGGACGAGAGCGCCGAGGGGGGAGTTGTCGCGCCGGGCCCGTTCCGCGGCCCGGGCCAGGCCCGCCCGCCCGGAGGAAACGTCCGCCAGGTACAGGGCGAAACGCCGGCCGGTCCCGAGGTTCATCGACCAGTACACGACGCGTTCGACCACGAGCGCGACGGCGAGCACCGAGAGGGCCAGTAGCGGGTACATCACCCAGCCGCCGGCACGGAACATGGTCAGGGCGTCCTGGAGCACGGGCGATGGTATGGGCGGGGGCCGTGGCGGGCGGACGGGGCCGTAGGATGGGCGTCATGGACAACGCCGGCATCATCGAGCGCATCGACGCGGCGCTGGACGGGTTCGTCGCGTCCCGGCGTTTGCCGGCCAACTTGGACGCCGCGGTGCGGTACGCCCTGCTGGGCGGGGGCAAGCGGCTGCGCCCGCTGCTGGCGTGGCGGTGCGCCGAGGCCGTGGGCGGGCGGGGCGAGGATTCCGTCCCCGCGGGTCTGGCGGCCGAGCTGGTCCACGCGTTCAGCCTCGTCCACGACGACCTGCCGGCGCTGGACAACGATGACCTGCGCCGGGGCCGGCCCACGCTCCACCGCCACGCCGGCGAGGCGATGGCCATCCTCGCGGGCGACGCGATGCTCAGCATGGCGTACGAGGCGCTGTTGGACGGCGGGATGACCGACGCCACGCGGGCCGCGCTCGTCCGGGAACTCGGGGAGGGCACCCGGGCGATGATCGCCGGGCAGGTGTTCGACACGCTCGGGGGTCTGCCGGACGGGCTGGACGGGCGGGGCCGGCTCGAGACGATCCACCGCAACAAGACCGGCGGGCTGATCCGGGCGGCCTGCCGCATGGGGGCCCTGCTGGGCGGCGCCGCGGAGGGATCGCCCGAGCTGGACGCGGTCGGCCGGTTCGCCGACGGGCTCGGGCTGGTGTTCCAGATCGTCGACGACCTGCTGGACGTGACCGCGACGGCCGAGGCGGTCGGCAAGGCGACCGGCAAGGACCTCGACGCGGGCAAACTCACCTATCCGGGCGTGCTGGGGCTGGACGGGACGCGCCGGGAGATCGAGCGGGTGCAGGCCCGGACCGAGGCAGCCCTGGCCGAGCTGGGGCCGGCCGCCGCGCCGCTGCGGGCCCTGAGCGCCGAGCTGGCGCGCCGGGAGCGGTGAGCGACCTGCCGGAATCGCCCGAACGCGGGGGGCCGGCCGGGCGTACCAGTGCGGGCGTTCGCTCGATTGCTTAGAATGCAGGCTTGATCCCCGTGTTCCCGTCACTGATCCCGTCTTTGGGGGTGCCATGACGCTGCTCGAATCCCTGACCGGTCCCGGCGACCTGCGCCAACTGAGCATCGAGCAGCTCGGCGAGCTGGCGGCGGAGATCCGCCAGGCGATCATCGACCAGGTGTCGACGACCGGGGGCCACCTGGCGCCCAACCTCGGCGTGGTCGAGCTGACGCTCGCCCTGCACCGGGTGTTCGACTTCGGCCACGACCGGCTGCTCTTCGACGTCGGCCACCAGTGCTACCCGCACAAGCTCATCACGGGGCGGTACCCGCTGCTGGCCAAGCTCCGCACGCGCGAGGGCATGGCCGGGTTCCCCGAGCCCAGCGAGTCGCGGTACGACCTGTTCCGCGTGGGCCACGCTGGCACGGGCATCTCGACCGCGGTGGGCATGGCGCGCGGCGACACCCTCAACGGCGAGGCGTTCGACCCGAAGACCAACCCCGGCGGTCGGCGGGTCGTCACGCTGATCGGCGACGCCTCGATCGTCAACGGCGTGGCGATGGAGGGGCTCAACGGCGCGGGCGTGCTGAACCGCCAGTTCCTGGTCGTCCTCAACGACAACGGGATGAGCATCAGCAAGCCCCAGGGGGCGATGGCCCAGTACTTCGACCGCGTGCGAGTCAGCCACACCTACACCGACCTGAAGAAGGGCGCCAAGGAGTTCCTCCGGCGCGTGCCCGGCGGCGGGATGCTGCGCGAGGCCTACCACCGCATGGGCGAGATGACCAAGGCGGCCATCGCGGAGGACTCGTGGTTCGAGAAGTTCGGCCTGCTGACGGTCGGGCCGATCGACGGTCACGACCTGCCCACGCTGATCGAGTTCCTCTCCGAGGCCCGCGACATGGACCGGCCGATGGTCCTGCACGTCAAGACGGTCAAGGGCAAGGGGCTGGACGTCGCCGAGAGCGACGCGACCCGGTTCCACTCGCCCTCGGCGTTCAAGGTCGAGCGCGACGAAACGCTCGGCTGCCGCGTGGAGATGCGCTCTGGCGGCCGGTCGTTCACGGCGGCCTACGCCGACGCGATGATCGACGTGATGGAGCGTGATCCCCGAGCTGTGGTAGCGACCGCGGCCATGCCCGACGGCACGGGCGTCGCCAAGGCCATGGCCCGCTTCCCCGACCGCGGGTTCGACACGGGCATCTGCGAGAGCCACGCGCTGGACATGATGGCAGGCATGGCCAAGACCGGGCTCCGCCCGTTCTTCGCGGTGTACTCGACCTTCCTGCAGCGCGCGTTCGATCAGGCGTTCCAGGAGGTCGCCCTCCAGGGCCTGGGCGTGCGCCTGTGCCTGGACCGGGCCGGCCTTGTCGGCGGCGACGGCGCGGTGCACCACGGCTTCTGCGACGTGGCGATCCTCCGCACGCTGCCGGACGCGGTGCTCACCGCCGCGATCGACGAGCCGAGCCTCCGGGCGGCCCTGGAGTTCATGCGTTTGCGCGACGCCGGCCTCAGCGCGGTGCGATACCCCCGCGACGACTGCTCGGCCCGCTTCACGGGCCAGCCCTGCCCGCCGTTCGAGCTGGGCCGCGCCCGGGCCCTGACGCCCGGCTTCGACGACCTGGACGCCCAGCGTCCCGACGTCGCCGTCCTCGCGTTCGGCACCCCCGCCATCGCGGCGGTCGAAGCGGCCGAGGCGCTCGGCGACGAGTACCGCGTGGCCGTCTGGGACGCCCGTTTCGCCAAGCCGGTCGACACGGACCTGATCCGGGCGCTGCTCACGCGGGGCGTGCCGGTGCTGACGGTCGAGGACCACTCCGTGATCGGCGGCTTCGGCGCGGCCGTCGTCGAGGCCGCCCAGGAGATGGGGCTGGACGCCTCCCGCGTCGTGCGCCACGGCATCCCCGACCAGTGGATCCTGCAGGATTCGCGCCGGCTGCAGCTCGCCGAGGTCGGGCTGGACGCCGCGGGCATCGCACGCATGATCCGCCGCGCCGTGGACCCCGCGGGCCAGGAGGGCATGCCCGCGTCGCACGCGCGTTCGGCCACGCCGTTCCGCTCGGCAGGCACGCCCACGCCCTGACGCTACCATCCGGCCCATGCCACGCGCCGCGCTGCTCGTCGTCAACTCTCGCAAGCCACGGGCGGTCGAAGCGGCCGGCGAGATGCAGGCCCTCATCGAGCGGCACGGCCGGCTGGTCGGGCGGGTGGATTCCTCGGACCTCGCGGCGCGTGTGCGGGCCGGGGACCTTGAGCGTCCCGACCTGATCGTCGTGCTGGGCGGGGACGGGACCATCCTCTCCGCGGCCCGGGCCTGCCTCGGCCTGGAGGTCCCGCTGATCGGGATCAACACGGGCAAGGTCGGGTTCATGGCGGGCTACGAGGTCGCCGCCTTCCGCGAGGCGGCCGGCGCCCTGCTCGGCGATGCGCCGCTGCCCGTCCGCGAGCACCGGACGCTGGACGGGGAAGTGATCGGCGCGGACGGTTCCGTGCGCTACCGGGCCACCGCCGTCAACGAGCTGGTGGTCACCGCGGGCCCGCCCTACCGGATGATCACGCTGGACCTGCGCATCGACGGCGAACCGGGGCCCTCGGTGTCCGGCGACGGGCTGATCGTCTCCACGCCGCTCGGGTCGACGGCGTACAACATCTCGGCGGGCGGCCCCATCGTGGCGCCGGGGGTCGGCGCGTCCGTCATCACGCCGATCGCGGCGCACTCCCTGAGCTTCCGTCCCATCGTGCTCCCCGCGGCGGCCCCCGTCGAGATCGTCGTCCGTTCGGTGAACGCGATGGAGGAAGCCGGCACGACCCTGCTGATCGACGGCCAGGGCAACCACCGCCTGTCCCAGGGGGACACGGTCCGGATCCGCGGCGGCGCCCGGACGGTGCGCTTCGTGTCCGACCCCAAGGTCAGCTACTGGCGGACGCTGCTCGGGAAGATGCACTGGGCCAGCACGCCGACGGGCCGGATCGGCGAGTTCGAGCGCTGAACGCGGCGCGGTATACTCCGTCCCATGGCCGGGGACGCGCAAGACCTGTGCGTGCGGATCGGGCGGGTGCTCGCCTGCGTCGGCGCCTCCCCCTGGCTCGAGTTCCAGGTCGAGACGGTCGTCGCGCTGGCGCGGGCGCTGAACGCCGAGGCCACGCTGCTGCACGTGAGCACGCGCCAGACCTCCGCGGCGGGCGTGCGTGAACGCATCGAGTCGGCCCTGGCCTCGCTCGGGGCCAGCACAGAAATCGCGCTGGTCTCGGACGACGACCCCGCCCGGGCGATCCTGCGGGAAGTCTCGGCCCGGGGCGCGGACCTGGTGTACGCGGGCGCGGCGGCGCACGAGCCGGTCCTGACCGACATCCTCGGCTCGACCGCCCGGCGCATCGCCCGCGAGGCCCGCTGCTCCGTGCTGCTCGACGCCGCGCCGTCGGGCCGGGCGGGCGCGTTCCCGACCGCGGTGGTGTCGGTGCGCCTGGACGCCCCGTCCCGAGCGACGACCGGCTTCGTGCTCGACCTGGCGCGGGCCCGCATGATCGAAACCGTGCACATCGTGCACGAGATCCACCCGGCCCCCCACTCCGCCATGCGTTCGGACTCGCAGGGATCCTGGCGGATCACGCGGGCCCGCGCGGACGCCGAGCTGCGCGAGTTCGTCGCGGGCCTGGACTGCTCGGGCGTGTCGGTCCAGTCGCGCTGCCTGGAGGGACGCGACCAGGCGGCCGTGGTCGCTTTCAGCCGGTCGCTCAACGCCGACCTGGTCGCCTACCCCGGCCCCCGCCGGAGGATCCGCACCATCAAGCGTCTCTTCGGGGACGAGTACGAGGCGCTGCTGACCGACCTGCCGTCGGCGCTGCTGCTGACGCAGGCGCGCCGCCGGGCCACCGCGGGCGTGCGATGGAACACGGCCTGACCCATCACGACCTGGTGACGCTGCTGCTCGCGCTGGCCGCGTTGCTGGGGGCCGCGCGGCTCTTCGGCGAGTTCGCCCGGCGGCTCCACCAGTCGGCCGTCATCGGCGAGATCCTGGCCGGCGTGGTGCTGGGCCGCACCGTGTTCGGCCGAATCGCGCCGGGGTGGTACGACAGGCTTTTCCCGGCCGAGGGGGCGGTGAGCGTGGCCCTGGACGGCCTGACGGCCCTGGCGGTGGTGCTGTTCCTGATGGTCGCCGGGATGGAGGTCGACCTCTCGACGATCTGGCGACGCGGGCGGGCGGCCCTGTTCATCAGCCTGGGCGGCATGGTCGTGCCGTTCGTGCTGGGGTTCGGGCCGGCGTACCTGTTCCCGGGGTTCTTCGGGATCGGCGAGGGCGGCGGGCGGCTGGTGTTCGCCCTGTTCATCGCGACCGCGATGTCCATCACCGCCCTCCCGGTGATCGCCAAGGTCCTGCTCGACCTCCAGCTCTTCCGCACGGACATCGGCATGACCATCATCGCCGCGGCCGTGATCAACGACATCGCGGGGTGGCTGATCTTCGCCGCCGTACTGGCCATGATGGGATCGGCGACCGGCGAGGTGGCGGGCATGCCGCTGTGGCTCGTGATCGCCCTGACGCTGGCCTTCGCGGGTTTCGTGCTGACGATCGTGCGCTGGCTGGTCGACCGCGCCCTGCCGTGGATCCAGGCCCACACCGCCTGGCCGGGCGGGGTGATCGGGTTCGCGGTCGTGCTGACGCTGCTGTCCGCCGCGTTCATGCAGTGGGTCGGCGTACACGGCATCCTCGGGGCCTTCCTGTTCGGGGTGGCCCTGGGTGACTCCCCGCACCTCCGCGAACGCACCCGCGGCACGATCGACCACTTCGTGTCCTTCATCTTCGCCCCGCTGTTCTTCGCCACCATCGGGCTGCGGGTCGACTTCTTCGCCAGCTTCGACGTGCTCCTGGTCCTGTCGGTGTTCGTGATCGCGGTCGCGGGCAAGGTGGCCGGTTGCTCGGTCGCCGCCAGGCTCAGCCGGTTCAGCCCGCGCGAGTCGTGGGCGATCGGGTTCGGCATGAACGCCCGGGGCGCGATGGAGATCATCCTGGGCCTGCTCGCGCTGCAGGCCGGCATCATCGGCGAGCCGCTGTTCGTCGCGCTGGTCGTGATGGCGCTGGGCACCTCGGTCATGAGCGGGGCCGCCATGCAGGCCGTGCTGGGCGACCGCTCGCCGGTCCTCTTCACGGCCTTCGCGTCCGCCAAGTCGTTCGTGGTGCGCGACACCCCCGGCACCCGGGAGGACGTCATCCGCGACCTGTCCGAGCGTCTGGCCGAGGCGAGCGGCCTGGACGCCGCCTTCATCGAGGAGGCGGTCTGGCGTCGCGAACGCATCCTGTCCTCCGGCGTCGGCGGCGGGATCGCCATCCCCCACGCCCGGATCGAGGGGCTCGCCCAGCCGCTGGTCGCCGTGGCCGCGCTGCGCTATCCCGTGGACTTCGACGCACGCGACGGCCTGCCGGCGCGGGTGGTCGTGCTCATCCTGACCGCCCCGGGCCAGGAGAAGGCGCACCTGGACCTGTTGGCCAGCGTCGTGCGGACCCTGTCCGAGGAGAAACGGCTCCAACTGGCCGCGGACGCGGACAACTGGACCCAGTTCCTCGCCGTGACCCGGGCCGACCCGGATTAACCCCGGCGCCGGCGCGCCGCCAGCGTGCCGACCAGCACCACGCCCAGCGTGCCGGGCGTCGGGACCACCCGGGCGAACACGCCGAGGCTGTTGTGCTCGATCTCGAAGCGCAGCGTCTCGTCGATCTCCAGGCCGAGGAGGTTGATGAACACGCCCTCCAGGCGGCCGGTCTGCAGCAGCAGGAACTCGTCGCCGTACGACACGTCGGCCCCCGGCTGGACGACGATCGAGAGCGTGGCGCCCTCCTCGATCGTCGTGGTCACCGCCAGCACCTGCCCGTAATGGGCCGGCTCGGCGCCGCGGATGAGCAGCTCCAGCGTGGAATCGGCGGTCAGCAGCAGGTGCCCGGCCACGTTGACCGTGCCGGGGGTCTGGGTGGAGGTGGTGTCGCCCAGGATCTGCCCGCCGTCGATGGAGAGCAGGTTGTCGACCCGGAAGTCGCCGGCCACGTTCAGCGAGCGGCCCTCCCGCAGCAGCAGCGCGCCGTCGCGGCCGATCCGGCCCAGGTCGCGCAGGGCGTCGTTCCCGGCCTGGTCGAGCAGGCGGGACCCCGTCCCCTCAAGCACCAGCTCCGCGGCGATCTCGGTGACGCGCAGGCCGTTGGCCGAGAGGGTTCCCGCCACCTCGTACCGGCCGCCCGCCAGCACGCCGTCCTTGGTCGAGGCCAAACGCCCGGTGACGGCCAGGTCGGAATCGACCCCGACGCGCAGCGTGCCGCTCCGGTCGACCGTCAGGTCGCCCTCGGTGCGGAAGCTCGCGCCGGACTCGAGGGCGAAGCGCCCGCCCACCCGGTTCACGGCCTCGATGCCGATGAACTCGGCCCGGGCCCCGCGGAGCGTCAGGTCGGCCCCGACGAACTCGATCCGGTCGGCCCCGGTCAGGAACGACCCCGCCACGTCGAACGTGCCGCCGTACAGGCCCTGGCCGTCGATGTTGCCCAGCCCGCCCGCGGAGGTGTCGAAGACCGAGCCCTCGCCGACGGTCACCGAGCCGGCGTTGTGGAACGAGCCGCGCGCCGTGAAGTCGTAGCCGTCCGAGATCGCGAACCGCCCGGTCTCCAGCACCTGGTTCAGGCCCAGGATCTCGCCGAAAGCCGCGTTGGGGCCCTCGAGGCTGACCGACGCGCCGAGGCGCGAAATCTGCTGGCCGCCCATGTCGAGGAACGCCCCGTTCTTGACCACCCAGGCGCCGTCGGACAGCGTGCCGTTCGGGGCGAGCTCGTTCGTGGACATGAGGATCAGCCCGCCGCCCTCGACCACGACGGTGCCGGTGTTGAAGAAGGCCACGTCGCTCAGGGTCGTGATGCCGTTGATGCCGCGGGAGCTGTCCCCGTTGACCAGCACGCCCTCGTTGGTGAACGACCCGGTCTTGTCGCCCGAGATCGACTTGTGGGAGTCCGGCGAGATCCGGAAGGTCGAGAGGGCCCCGTTGGTGAAGGAGCCTTCCATCTCGATGCTCAGCGTTCCTGGCCCCTGCCAGTGGACGTCCCCACGGCTCTCGTGGTCGATTTCCGTGTTGCAGATCTCGATCTCGTCACCCTCCAGAATCATGGTTCCCGTCGAGACCACGCGCCCCATGTGCAGCAGGGACGCGTTGTCCAGCGTCAGGGTGCCGCCGACCATCGTGTCCGGGCGCACGTCGGCCATGCGGTACACCGTGCCGTTGCGGATGGTCAGGTCCTGGTTGACGGTCAGGCTGCTGACCCCCATGTCCAGCGTGACGCCGCCCCAGAGCAGCCCGAAGTTTTCGAGCGTCACGTCGACGTCCAGCATGACCGTGTAGGGCTGGTCGTCCAGGGCGAGGAACGCGTTGAACAGGTTGGGGCCGCTGTTGTTGGGGACCTGGGCCGGCGACCAGTTGAACGCGTCGGACCACACCCCGCCGTTCGGGTTGGCCCAGAACACGTCCACCTGCCCGCGGGCGAGCCCGGCCAGCGAGGCGATGGTGCAGGCGGCGGCGACGGTACGGAGGACGCTGCGCATATGTCTCTCTCCTGTGCGAGGAGGGAGTATCACCCGGACCCACGCCCCCCGCCAGCGGAGCGGCCGAAGTTAGTGCGGAATGCTCCCCATGTTCTCTAGTTATCGGTCGTTGGCGGAGGCTCGGCGAGCGCCGCGTCGATCCGGTCGATGGCCTTCTGCGTGCTCGCGGAAACCCCGGTTGCCGGCCCGCCGCGGCGCCCGTACTCCCGGAACGTTTCGAGCGCAGTGGTGTAGCCGGTGCGGGCCAGACGCAAGATCGCCCGGCGCTCGGCCGGGCTTTTCGCCTGCTCGGCCAGCAACTCGTCGACCTCCGCGACCTTGTACTGCGCGACACCGAGATCGCGCAGGTGGCGTTCGATCGGGTCGGTCAGATACAGGGAATGCGCGAGGTTGGCGCTCTCCGCGAACACAGACCGGGCCTCGGTCAGCCGGTCGAGTTCCCGCAGGGTGTTCCCCAAGCGCGTCAAGGTCACCGTCAGATCGCGCTGGGCCTCGATGTCGGAGAGCTCCATCGCGAGCGATTCGGCCAGGGCCCGCAGCGTCGTGAAGGCGTCGAGCGCCCGCAGACGGGTCTCCATCGCGAGGTCGAGCTGCCGAGTCGCTTCCAACGCGGCGGCGTCATCGAACAGCGATTGCCCCAGATACAACCGGACCACCCACAGGTCGCGCGCCAGCACACGGTTGGCGGGCTCGGCCGCGAGGAGCTGTTCGAGGCGTCCCATCGCGCGGCGGAGCATGTCGTCCCCCTCCGAGCGGAGACGCCTGGCGGTCTCGGGATCGTCCCGATGATTCAACGCGACGCGCCCGGCGGCGAGGAGGAGCTGCGCCTGCTTGCTGAGGATGACCGCCCGCTGTCGGGGCGTATCCTCGGCGGCGACCTCCGCCCAGAGCCCGTCCACCGTGCGGTACAACTCGCCCGCAACCCGCACGCGCTCGTCGTACGCGTCCGCGTTGTCCGCTTCCTCCACGGCCATGCGGCGGTGCATGTCGGCGATGTGCGTCATCAGCCTGAGACGCATGCGCGTGTCGCCCGCCTGCTCGGCGATCGACAGCCCGGTCTGGAACGCGGTCATCGCCCCCGGAAAATCCTGCTCTCTGATCCGGCATTCGCCCATGGTTAGCCATGCGCCGGCCAGGGCGGCACGGTACAGCATGTCGTCCGGATGGCCTTTGACCAGCTTCTGGCGGAGTTCGAGCGTGGTCTCGTAATGCTGAGCCGCCTGTTCGGTGGACCCCATGTTCGCGCCGTACAACCTACCGTAGAGATCGCCCACCCGCTCGTGGGCATCCGCCAGCGCGGCGACTGTTTCCGGCCGCTCGTCGCCCTGCGCGTGGAGCATGTCCAGATACTCGAGCGCCTTAGTCAGCACGAGCTCGCGGGCCTTGGTCGCGCCGCGGAGGTTCTTGATCGCGTCGCTGAAATCGTACAGGAAGGTCTGGGCCAGGTCGCGCACCGCGTCGAGGTTGTCCTCCGCGCGGTCCCGCTCGGCCACCGCGACCGCCCGGGCGCCCTCGGCCTGTCGCCACATGCCGGTCATGCCGATCGCCGACCCGGTGATGATGATGCCGAAGCCCGCCGCGAACGCCACCGCGGCCTTGTGCCGCTTGAGGGACTTGCGGATGACGTACCAGCCCGCATCGCGTTTGGCCTCGATCGGTTCGCCGCGGAGGTAGCGCCGGATGTCCCGTGCGAGCTCGCCGGCGCTCTGGTAGCGTCGGTCGCGTTCCTTGGCGAGGGCCTTGAGGACGATGGTCTCGACCTCGTCGTTGATCTGCCGCCGGATGGTGCTCGGGCGGGTCGGCTCGGCGCGCTGGATGTTGTCCAGCACGTCGCGCATGTTGCCCACCACGTCGTACGGGAACCGGCCGCCGGTGAGCAGCTGGTAGAGCATCACGCCCAGCGAGTACACGTCCGAGCGCAGGTCGATCGCGTCGCCGGAGCCCACGGCCTGCTCCGGGCTCGCCCAGGGCAGCGAGCCGATGAACTGGCCGGTCATGGTCATCGGGTTGGAGGGGTCCAGCCCCGAGTCCGCGCCCGCGGTCACTTTCGCCAGGCCGAAGTCGACCAGCACGGGCTCGCCGTTGCGGTCCACGCGGATGTTCGCCGGCTTGATGTCGCGGTGCGTGACGCCCTTGAGGTGGGCGGCGTTCACGCCGTCGCAGATCTTCGCGAAGAAGCGCAGCGTCTCGCCGATGTCCCCCAGGCCGTCGTCCCGGCTGCGGGAACGCGAGCGGCCCAGGGCCTCCCGGGCGGCCTTGCGCTGCTCGCGGAGCACCTCGTCGAGGGCCCGCCCGGACACGTAGTCCATGACGTAATAGAAACTCCTGTCGGCCGTGACGCCCGAGTCGTGCAGCTTCACGATGTTCGGGTGGTTGAGCTGGCCGAGCAGGTGGACCTCACGCTCGAAGCGGACGCGGCCCGTGCTGCCCAGCGTGGCGCCGCCGTGCATCACCTTGATGGCCACACGCCGGCGCGTGGCCAGCTGCGTGGCCAGGTACACCACGCCCTGGCCGCCGCGGTGGATCTCGCGGTGGATCTCGTACCCGGCGAAGGCGTCCTTCGGAGGCAGCGCGTCCGCCACGGAGGCGCTCCCGTCGGAGGCTTCCGCCGCGGTGGGCGCGTCCGGCGAGACGGGCCCGGCCGACCCGTTGCCGGTCCCCTCCGCCACCCCGTCGCTGGTCGGGCGGGAGGTCCAGCTCGTGGCGCGGTCGACCTGCTGCAACGCGGCGAGGATGAGGTCCCGCTCGCGTGACCGCGGCGGCGACGCCGACCCGTCGGTTGCCGGCTGACTGGCTGGGTTCGGGGTGCGTTGCATCCGGTTCCTGAGCGAAGCGTCTGCCCGTCGGTCACGCCCGGCCGGGGTCTCAATCCACTTTCGTAAAATATTTCGACTCCGAGCCGAGCACCTCCCGGAGGTGCTCGTGCGCCCGGGCCCGCAGCATGTAGACCGCCCCCTTGGTCCGTCCCATCTCGTGGACGACCTCGTCGATGGTGCGGCCCTGCAGGTCGTACATCATGATCACCCGCGCGTAATCCGCGGGCAGGCGTTCGAGCGCGTCGTGGATCGTGCGGACGACCTCGCCCCGCGCGGCCGCCAGCGACGGCGTCGAGACCGTCACCCCGATCGCCTCAACCATCGCGATCATCGAGTCGTCGCGGTCGTGGTGGTCGATCCGTCGGGAGGGGTTGGGGCGCTTGGCGGCCTCCAGCCCGCGCACGGCGTCGATCAGGTTGTTCTCCGCGATGCGGACCAGCCAGGCCTGGAACCCCCGCGTCCCGCCCCCCGTGAACGTGTGGATCCGGGAGATGCACTCCATGTAGGTGACCTGCATCACGTCATCGATCGACAGCACCGACCGGTGCTTGCGCCCGATCTTGGGCTCGATGATGGCCCGGACGCACGGCCCCACCGTCTCGAGGAGCTGCACGAGGCATTCGAGATCACCGTCCTGTGCTCTTTCGAGCAGGCGGTCCTGCGCATAGGGGAGGGTCATGACGCATCTATAGTAGTGCGTTCTCCCGAGCAAGAATCCCGCACGCAGGTTGGGGGGCCGTTTGGAGCCGGACGAGCCGAGTCTTGAGCTGGAACTCGTGGCAGGCCCCCCCACCGACACGCCGGAACGCCGCTGGCGTGCGGGCGCGGACGACGGGCTGACCATCGGCCGGGGCCAAGACGCCGGGATCCGGCTCCCTGACGCCTCCGTGTCCCGCCGGCACGCCCGCATCGCACGCGAGCGGGGCGTCTGGACGCTCCACGACCTCGGCAGCCGTCACGGCACGGTGCTCAACGCCCGGGCCCTCCAGCCCGGCTCGTCGGTCGCGCTGACCCACCGCGACCTGCTCCAGGTCGGCCCCTGGAACTTTCGCGTGTCGATCCGCGGCGTCCGGCACGGCCCCGAGCTGACCACCTCCATGACCGACGCGACGCCGGGCCGGCTCCGGCGGGTGCTCCCGGCCGACCTCGGCAGCCTCGCCCAGCGCCGGCTCGACCTGCTGCTCGACGGCGCCGAACGCCTCAGCGAGGCCGAGGACGAGGCCGCGATCGCCCGGGCGGTCGTCGACACCGTCGTCCGCGGCGCGGCCAGCGCCCGGGCAGCCCTGGTCCGCTGCCACGGCGGGTTCGACACCCTGGCCTCCGCCGGCGAGGGCGGCGTGTTCGAGATGTCCCGCTCCCTGATCGAGGAGGCCTCCCGCGGCGGGTTCGTGCGCCTCGACATGGGCCACGGCAGCGGCTCGTTCGGCCAGTCCATCATCGACCTGGGCATCCACTCCGCGTTCTGCGCCCCCGTGCGCGTCGGCGAGCGGGTCGTGGCCGTGCTCTACCTCGACGCCCGGGGCGACGAGGCGGTCGGCCTGCAGGACAGCGCCGCGTTCGTCGGGGCGATGGCCCGCATGTGCGGCTTGGCGCTGGCCAACCTCAGCCGGGCCGCCCTGGAACGCGACCGGACCATCCTGGAGGCCGACCTGGCCGCCGCCCGCGTCGCGCAGCGGATGATGATGCCCGCGCCGTCGGGGCGGATCGGCCCGGTCCGGTTCGCCGTGACGAGCCACCCCGGCCGATTCGTCGCGGGCGACCTGATCGGCATCGAGCCCCGGGCCGGGGGCCGGGTGTGCTGCTACCTCGGCGACGTCGCGGGCAAGGGGGCCGGGGCCGCGATGCTGATGGGAATATCCCAGTCCTACCTGGCCGCCGCCCTGCACCGGGACGCCACCCTGGAGGACGCGGTCAACGGGCTGAACGCGATGATCAGCCCGCGGATCGAGCAGGGGCAGTTCATCAGCCTGTGGATCGGCGAGTTCGACCCCGCCGAGGGCGTGCTCCGGGCGATCGATGCGGGCCACGGGCACGCCATGCTCCGCCGGGGTGACGGCCGGATCGAGCCCCGGCCCGGCGGCGGCGGCTTCCCGATCGGCGTGGACGCCAAAGAGCGTTATCGGACAGAAAACACACCCTTCGGCCCCGACGACGCCCTCCTGCTCTACTCCGACGGCCTCGTCGAGCAGCCCGGCCCCGACGGCCGGTTCGGCTCCGAGCGCGTCCGCGAGCTGTTCCGGGCCGAGCCCGACCCGGACCGGCTGGTCGCCCGCCTGGAGCGGGCCGTGTTCGAGTTCGCCTGCGCCGACCGGCTCGACGACGACCTGTCCATGGCCGCGTTCCGCCTGGGCGGAGGGATCTGAAAAAATTTCCTCCCCCCGGCGTGAGGGGAGGACGGCCTTCACGCTCGTATCGTGCGTACGGAGGCCGCGGGGAGGCGGCCGCCGGAACGCCATCACGCGGGATGCACGAAGCATCGGGGAGGATGAGATCGGTATCCCGCGTTCGTATGGGAGCCCCCGCCGGGGCTCCCATCTTTTTTGCCCGCGTGCGGCCCGCGATCCGCCGCTTGATTGCACGGCGGGGCCGTTAGAATCCCCGGCCCCGCGTCCGGCCAAGCCGCGACGCGCGGGCCATCGGAGCGCGTCATGGGCGGCGGCCATCCGGCGGGCAAGGGAATGCGCAACCAGTCGGTTGTGCTGCCCGTCGACATCCACCGCCAGCCGACCGACGAGACCTGCGGCCCGACCTGCCTCCACGCGGTCTACCGGTACTGGGGGATGGACTGCGAGCTCGAGGCCGTCATCTCCTCCGTGCGCACGCTGAATGACGAAGACCTCGGGCGGGGCACGCTGGCGGTCAACCTCGGCGTCGACGCCCTGCGCCGGGGCATGCGGGCGACGCTGTACACCTTCAACCTGGGCGTCTTCGACCCGACCTGGTTCGGACGCGAGGGCGAGGCCGACCCGCAACTGCTGGAGGAGAAGCTCCGCGCCCAGGCCGAGTTCAAGGGCGACGGCGACCCGAAGCTGCTCGCCGCCACGCGGTCCTACCTTGAGTTCGGGCGGCTGGGCGGACGCATCCGCCTGGAGGACCTGACCACCCGCCTGATCTGGACGAAGATCCGGGCCGGGGTGCCGGCGCTGATCGGGCTGAGCGCGACTTACCTGTACCGGGCCTCGCGCGAGTACGGCCCGTACGACGACGAGGACGACGTGCGCGGCTCGCCGCAGGGCCACTTCGTGGTGCTGCACGGCTACGACGCCGCGGCGCGCGTGGTCCACGTGGCGGACCCGCTGGAGGACCACCCCGCGTTCACGTCGCGCAAGTACACGGTCCCGGTGTCCCGCCTGGTGCCGTCGATCATGCTCGGGGTGCTGACCTACGACGCGAACCTGCTATTCATCGAGCCCGCCGATCGGGCCGAGAACGCCGACGGCCCGGACGGCCCGTCGGCCGGGACGGGGGTGCCGTGAAGCCGCTGCTGGTCGTCGATTCTCCCAAACGCTGGCCCCTCAAGATCCCCGGGATGGAGCTGGTCTCCTCGTACCAGTACCTGTCGGACCCGGAGTACGCCCAGGGGCCGGGACGCAAGGTGTTCAACCTGTGCCGTTCGTTCCGTTACCAGGAGGCGGGCTACTACGTCTCGCTGCTGGCCGAGGCGCGGGGCCACAAACCGCTGCCCTCGGTGTCGGTCATCCAGGACCTCAAGCTGGCGCCCGTCATCCGCGTGGCGTCGCAGGACCTCGACGAGCTGATCCAGGACAACCTCAAGCGGATCAAGGCCGACGAGTTCAACCTGAGCATCTACTTCGGCCACAACCTGGCCGGCGGCCACGACAAGCTGGCGCAGGCCGTGTTCAACGCCTTCCCCGCCCCGCTGCTGCGAGCCCACTTCGAACGCGACGGGCGCTGGCGGCTCATGGGCGTCAAGGTCCTGGGCCTGGGCGACGTGCCCGAGTCCCACCGCCCGTTCGTGATCGAACAAGCCGAGCGCTACCTCAAGCGTTCACCCCGCAAGAGCAAGTCGGCCCCGCCGTCGAGGTTCGACCTGGCCATCCTCCACAACCCCAACGAGGAGATCCCGCCGTCCAACGCCGCGGCGCTCAAGAAGTTCGTGCAGGCGGGCGAATCGCTGGGCATCCGGTGCGAGCTGATCGAGAAGGACAGCTACGGGCGGCTGGCCGAGTTCGACGGCCTGTTCATCCGCGAGACCACCCAGGTCAACCACCACACGTACCGCTTCTCCCGCCGCGCCTCCGCCGAGGGGCTGGTCGTGGTGGACGACCCGCGCTCGATCGTGCGCTGCACGAACAAGGTCTACCTGGCGGAGACGCTGAACCGCCACCGGCTCGCCACGCCGCGGACGCTGATCCTATCGGACGAGAACGCGGCGGAGGGCATCCGGTCGCTGGGCTTCCCCTGCGTGCTCAAGGCGCCGGACAGCGCCTTCTCCCTCGGCGTGAAGCGCATCGACTCGGACGAGGGCCTCGAGGAACGCCTGGAGAAGTTCTTCGCCGAGAGCGACCTGCTCATCGCACAGGAGTTCGTGCCCACCGAGTACGACTGGCGCATCGGCGTGCTCGGCGGGTCGCCGCTGTTCGCCTGCCGGTACGGCATGGCGCCGGGTCACTGGCAGATCGTCCAACGCGTGGGCGCGGACGTGGAGTACGGCGACTTCTCCAGCGTCCCCATCCAGCAGGTGCCCGACGAGGTGCTCAAGCTGGCCGTCAAGTCCGCCGCGCTGATGGGCGACGGGCTCTACGGCGTCGACCTAAAGGTCGTCGGCGGCAAGGCGATGGTCATCGAGGTCAACGACAACCCCAACATCGACGCGGGCATCGAGGACGCCCTGCTCGGCGACCGCCTCTACCAGGCCGTGATGCACTACTTCCTCAGCCGCTTCGAGGAGCCGCGGTCATGAACCCGGGCGCGGACGACCCCGCCTACCCGCTGGGCCTGTTCGACGCGTACGGCGTGGAACTGGAGTACATGATCGTCGACCGGCAGACGCTGGACGTCCGCCCCGTCGCCGACGAACTCTTCCGGCGCGCCACCGGCGCGGAGCTTTCCGATCACCAGCCGGGCGGCCCCGACGGACCGATCACCTGGTCGAACGAGCTGGTGTTGCACGTCGTCGAGCTCAAAACCTCCGGCCCGGCCCCCACGCTCGACGGGCTCGAAGCGGACTTCCAGGAGCACGTCGGGCTGGTCAACAACCTTCTCTCGCCGATGGGCTGCCGGCTGATGCCCACGGGCATGCACCCGTGGATGGACCCGGCCCGGGAGATGCGCCTCTGGCCGCACGAGAACAACGAGATCTACCGCACCTACGACCGCATTTTCGGGTGCGCCGGGCACGGCTGGGCCAACCTCCAGAGCGCCCACGTCAACCTGCCCTTCGCCGACGACCGCGAGTTCGGAACCCTCCACGCGGCGATCCGGACCCTGCTCCCCCTGCTCCCGGCGTTGTGCGCCAGCTCGCCCTTCGCCGACGCCCGCGCGGCCCCCGCCGCGGACTATCGGATGGAGGTCTACCGCACGAACTCCGTCCGCGTGCCCATGATGGCCGGGCTGGTCGTGCCCGAGCCTGTGTTCTCGGCGTCGGCGTACCGCTCGGAGATCCTCGGCGTGCTGTACGACCGCCTGGCCCCGCTCGACCCGGAGGGCGCCCTGCGTCACGAGTTCGCCAACGCCCGGGGGGCCATCGCCCGTTTCGACCGGGGGGCCATCGAGATCCGGGTGATGGACGTGCAGGAGTGCCCCGCCGCGGACCTGGCCCTCGTGCGGCTGGTCTGCGCCGCCGTGCAAGCCCTGACCGAAGAGCGGTGGTCCGACGCCGCCGCCCAGCGGTCGCTCGAAACCGGAGCGCTCCACGCCGAACTGCTCGGCTGCATCCGTGAGGCCGAGGCCTGGACCGTCCGACACGGGCCGCTGCTCGCGGCGCTCGGCCTGCCGGACCGACCGACTCCCGCGGCGGAACTCTGGAAGACCCTCGCCGACCGTCTCCGCCCGGACGACCCGACCCTGCACGCGATCCTCCGGGCCGGGACGCTCGCGACCCGCATGCGCCGGGCCGCGGGCCCGGCGCCGTCACGCGACGCCCTGCGGGCCCTCGCGGCAGAACTCGCCGACTGCCTGGCGGAGGGGACGCTCTTCCGTGCCTGACACCGCCCCCGCCTGGCGTCCCACCGCCGTCCTGGTGACCTGCGAGCACGCGGGGAACGAGGTGCCGCCGGAGTACGCCCACCTCTTCCAGAACCCCGACGCCCGGCGCGACCTGGACTCCCACCGCGGGTGGGACCCCGGGGCCCTCGGGGTGGCCCTGCGACTGGCGACGCGCCTGTCCGCCCCGCTGCTCGCCAACCGGGTGACCCGCCTGCTGGTGGAGGCGAACCGTTCGGAGGACAGCCCCGAGCTGTTCAGCCGCTACAGCCGCCCCCTGCCCGCGGACGAACGCGCCCGCGTGCTGGCGTGCCATTACCACCCCCACCGCCGCGAGGCCGAGCGTCTGATCGCCTCCTGGATCCGGTGCGGCGAGCGTGTGCTCCACCTCGGCATCCATTCGTTCACGGACGTGCTCGACGGCCGAACGCGGGCCGTGGACCTGGGGCTGCTGTTCGACCCGGCCCGCCCTTCGGAAGTGTCCGTGTGCGCCGACTGGGCCGTTCGCCTTGGAGGGAGCGGCCTCCGCGTGCGCGACAACGAGCCGTACGCGGGCGCCGACGACGGCCTGACCACCTACTTCCGGACCGTGTTCGCGGCCGAGGCCTACGCGGGGGTAGAGATCGAGGTCCGCCAGGGCCTGCTGCGAACGCCGGAACAGGAGCGGGCCGTCGCGGACCTGCTGGCGGACACGGCGCCGTGCCGCACGGAAGCCCGGCCGTAGACTTCTCCACACGGAGGCCGTCTTGCCCACGATTAGCACGTTCGACATGTTCAAGGTGGGCGTCGGCCCGTCGAGTTCTCACACGCTCGGGCCGTGGCGCATCGTCCAGCGGTTCCTGCGGGAGCTGCGCGAGAGCGGGCGTCTGGGGAGCGTCGCCGCCCTGCACTTCGACCTGATGGGCAGCCTGGCCCTGACCGGGCGCGGGCACGCGACGGACAAGGCGATCTGCCTGGCCGTGCTCGGGGAGGAACCCGAGACCGTGGCCGTCGACTCGATCGAGCCCAGACTGACCTACCTGTCCGGCTCGCGGTCGATCCACCTGGACGCCCGGGAGGTCCCCTTCGATCCCGCGACGGACATCCGCTTCCTCCGCAACGACCGGCACCCCGGCCACCCCAACGCCATGCGCTGCATCGCCGAGACGCCCGCCGGGCCCGTCTCACGGGTGTACTTCTCGCTCGGCGGCGGCTTCATCGCGGCCGAGGACGAACTCGGCGAATCCGAGAACACCCGGGCCATGCCCCCGCTGCCGGTGCGCCGGGCCAAGGACCTCCTCGCCCACTGCCACCGGACCGGCCTGCCGGTGTCCGGCGTGGTGATGGAGAACGAGAAGGCCTGGTTCACCGAGGACGAGGTCCGCGACAAGGCCCTGCACATCTGGGAAGTGATGCGCGAATCGGCCCGGCGCGGGTGCCGGATCGAGGGGGTCCTGCCGGGCGGTCTCAACGTGAAACGCCGCGCTCCGTCCTTCCTCCGCGACATCGTCCCCGACCTGCAGCGGGACGACATCAACCAGCTCATCAACACCGTCCGGGCCGCGAACCTGGCCTTCAACCAGGTCGTCCGCGTGGTCAGCTGCTACGCCATCGCCGTCAACGAGGAAAACGCGGCCATGGGTCGCGTGGTGACCGCGCCCACCAACGGCGCGGCCGGCGTCATCCCAGCGGTGATGATGTACCGGGCCTGCTTCTCGCCCGAACCCATGACCGACGACGAGGCGGTCCGGTTCCTCCTGACCGCCGGGCAGATCGGGGCCCTGTTCAAGCAGAACGCCACCATCAGCGCCGCCATGGGCGGCTGCCAGGCGGAGATCGGCGTGTCCAGCTCCATGGCGGCGGCCGGCCTGGCCGAGCTGCTCGGGGCCTCGCCGGCGCAGGTCCTCATGGCCGCCGAGATCGCGATGGAGCACCACCTCGGCATGACCTGCGACCCCGTCGGGGGCCTCGTCCAGATCCCCTGCATCGAGCGCAACGCGATGGGCGCCCTCAAGGCCATCGCAGCGGCGACCATCGCCGAGCAGACCGACCCCGCTTTCGCCCGGGTGTCGCTCGACGACGTGATCGACGCGATGTGGGACACCGCCAAGCAGATGAACGAGCGGTACAAGGAAACTTCACTCGGCGGCCTCGCGGTGCAGCTGTCCGTGACCCTCGGCATGGCGGAATGCTGACCGCACGCGCCGATTCCTGAAGGATCCGTTGCACTTTCCACGCCTTTGGGTACATTGGTCCCAGCGAAAAGCGCCGCGCACGCCGCGCTCCGCCCAGGAGACCGATGATGGCCAAGCAAAGACGCACCACCCGCACCGCCGGCCGCGGTACGGGCTCCGCCCGCAAGGCCGCGGGCAAGAAGACGACCCGCAAGGCCGCCCCCGCCGGCCGGGCTTCCAAGAAGAAGGCGACCAAGAAAGCGGCCAAGAAGTCCGCCAAACGCACCAAGGCCGTCTCCACGAGCAGGAAGACGAACGCCAAGAAATCCTCCAAGAAAGCCACCCGGAAAGCGGCCGGAAAAGCCGCGAAGAAACCCGCCCGGACCGCCAAGAAGAGCACCAAGATAACCGCGAAGCGCACCGCCAAACCCGCGGCCAGGAAGCCGGCCCGGAAGACCGCCAAAAAGACCACCCGCAAAGCGCCCGCCCGCTCCGCAACCGCCCTGAAGCCCGCCGGCAAGGCCAAGAAAGCCGCACGCAAGACCGCCAGGAAAACGACCGGAGCGGGCGTAAACCGCCGCCGCCGGCGTGAAACGGCCCCCGCCGACGACCTCGAAACCCACCGGGGCAACGCCGGTCCCGCCAAGGCGCTCCTTGAACGTGCCGCGGAGCCCCTGACCCATAGCGAGGCGACCGACGCCCTCCCCATCGGATCGCCCGAGTTCCCGCCGCACGCCGAGATCCCGACCGCGGTCACGCGCGAGCAGGCCGCCCCGCAGGGCCCGGCCGGCTCGTCCAACCCCCCGTCCGCGATCGACGCCCGATTCCGCGACGCCAACGCGCCCCGCATGCGCGGTCACGTCTCCACCCGCACCCGCCACGGGCAGGCGAACCGCGAATCGCACAACGCTTGACCACCCCCCGGTCCGGGGTACCCAGGGATCGGCGGCACGGCCCGCCCGGAGGACTCCATGCTGAAGCTGGCCATCATCATCGGGAGCACGCGCCCCGGCCGCGTTGGAGAGGACGTCGCCCGGTGGGTCTACGACGTGGCCCGCCAGCGCAAGGACGCCGAGTTCGAGCTGGTCGACCTCAAGGACTTCGACCTGCCGCTGTTGGACGAGCCGGTCCCGCCCTCGCAGGGCAAATACTCCAAGGAGCACACCAAACGCTGGGCCGCGAAGGTCGCATCCTTCGACGGCTACGTGTTCGTGACGCCAGAGTACAACCACGGCATCCCGGGCGCGCTCAAGAACGCCATCGACTTCGTCTACAACGAGTGGAACAACAAGGCCGCCGGCTTCGTCGGCTACGGCAGCATGTACGGGGCCCGCTCCGTCGAGCAGCTCCGCATGGTCATGGCCGAGGTGCAGGTGGCCACCGTCCGCAGCCAGGTCGGCTTCTCGCTCTTCACGGACTTCGAGAACTTCTCCGAGTTCAAGCCAGCCAACCACCACCAGAAGTCCGTCGGCCAGATGCTCGACCAGCTCGTAGCCTGGTCCGGCGCCCTGAAGCCCCTCCGCAACAAAGCCTCGTAAGACGGCAGCCCATGCCGCACGCCCCCATCGACCCCGGGACCCGCATCGGGCACGTCCACCTCCGGGTGGCCGACCTGGACCGGTCGCTGACCTTCTACCGCGGCGTGCTGGGGTTCGAGGTCACCCAGCGCTACGGCGACCGGGCCGTCTTCCTCGCGGCCCCGGGCCGGACGCCGGGCTCCGGCTACCACCACCACATCGGCCTGAACACCTGGGAGAGCGCCGGCGGCCGGCCCCCGCCGCCGGGCCGCACCGGCCTCTACCACTTCGCGATCCTGTACCCGACCCGGGCCGGCCTGGCCGACGCCCTGCGCCGGCTCCAGGCCGCCGGCATGCCGCTGGACGGAGCGGCCGACCACGGCGTCAGCGAGGCCCTGTACCTCCGCGACCCGGACGAGAACGGCGTGGAGCTGGCGTGGGACCGGCCCGCCTCCGAGTGGCCCCGCGCTCCCGACGGGTCGATCGCGATGTACACGCGCCCCCTCGACCTCCGGTCGCTGCTGGGAGAGCCGATCCCGGAGTGACCGGGCGCCGGGCGTGCCGCGCAAGACAACGCCCCGCACGCGGGGTGCGGGGCGTTCCCGGAAGCGGAGAGGGGGGGATTCGAACCCCCGTTACGGGTTACCCCGTAAACACGGATTCCAGCCGTGCGCCTTCAACCACTCAGCCACCTCTCCGGGGTGAACGGGCCCGCATGGTAGCACCCGCTCCGGCCGTCGGCGAGGCCCGCGGCAAGTCCGCCGCGGCCCCCGGCCTTACCAGCCGAGCAGGTACCCGAAGATCAGCGGCGCGACGATCGTCGCGTCCGACTCGATCATGAACCGCGGGGTCTCGGCGGAGATCTTCTCCCAGGTGATCTTCTCGGCCGGGACCGCCCCCGAGTACGACCCGTAGCTCGTCGTGGAGTCCGAGATCTGGCAGAAGTAGCCCCACAGCGGGATGTCCCGCTCCAGGTCCTGGCGGACCATCGGCACCACGCAGATGGGGAAATCGCCCGCGATGCCGCCGCCGATCTGGAAGAACCCGACGCTGGCGTCCTGGGTCGTCCGGGTGTACCAGTCCGCCAGGTGGACCATGTACTCCAGCCCCACCCGGATGCAGCGGGTGCTGGACAGGCTGCCGTCGATCACGCGGGCCGCGGCGATGTTGCCCAGCGTGGAGTCCTCCCACCCCGGCACGTAAACGGGGATCCCGGCCCGCGCCGCGGCGAGCAGCCAGGAGTTCTTGGGGTCGGCCTGGTAGGAGCCCTCCAGCTCCCCGGACAGCAGCGCGTCCATGAAGAACTCGTGCGGGAAGCGGGGCGTGCCGGTGCGGTCGGCCTCCTGCCAGCGCTTGAGCAGCACGTGCTCGATGCGCCGGATAGCCTCCTCCTCGGGGATGCAGGTGTCCGTCACGCGGTTCAGGTGGCGTTCCAGAAGCTTCTGCTCGTCCTCGGCGTTGAGGTCCCGCCAGTCCCGGATCCGGACGTAGTGGTCGTGAGCGACCAGGTTGAAGACGTCCTCTTCCAGGTTGGCGCCCGTGCAGGTGATGGCGTGGACCTTGCCTTGGCGAATCATCTCGGCCAGCGACCGGCCCAGCTCGGCCGTGCTCATGGCCCCCGCCAGGGTCACCATCATCTTGCCGCCCCGCTCCAGGTGGGCCTCGTAGCCCCGGGCGGCGTCGAGGGCGGCGCCGGCGTTGAAGTGCCGGTAGTGCTCTTCCATGAAAGCGCGGATGCTCATGTCGGTCTCCGGGCGGAGGGTCGCGGGGGTCAAAAACAGGAACACAGACGGTAGGCCGGGCCTCGCCGTCCGGCGGGGCGCTCATAGACTTCCCGAATGAGCACCGCGACCCCGAGCCGCCGCCCCGACGCCGAACCCCAGACCTCTTGGACCGCGGAGGATTCGGCGGACCTGTACCGCATCGGCTCCTGGGGTGGGGGATATTTCCGCGTCAACGAGGGCGGCCACGTTGAGGCCACCCCGAACGGGCCCTCCGGCCCCGGCATCGACCTCCAGGAGGTCGTCCAGGGCCTCTCGGCCCGCGGTATCGACACGCCCGTCCTCCTCCGCTTCTCCGGCGTCCTCGACCACCGGCTGCGCTCCCTGCGCCAGGCGTTCGAGAACTCGATGAAGGAGAACGGCTACAAGGGCGACTACCTCGCGGTCTACCCCGTCAAGGTCAACCAGCAGCGCCAGGTCGTCGACGAGATCCGCGACTACGGGCACCGCCTGGGTTTCGGCCTGGAGGTCGGCTCCAAGCCCGAGCTGCTCGCGGTGCTCGGCATGACGGTCGAGACGCCCAACCAGCCCATCATCTGCAACGGCTTCAAGGACGCCCGCTACATCGAGGCGGTGATCCTGGCGACCAAGCTCGGCCGGCGCATCATCCCCGTCGTCGAGAACGTCAAGGAACTGCGCCTGATCATCCACTTCGCCGAGAAGCACCGCGTCCGCCCGACCATCGGCGTGCGGGTCAAGCTGGCCTCCGGCGGCTCCGGACGCTGGGCCGACTCGGTGGGCGTCAAGAGCAAGTTCGGCCTGACCATCGCCGAGCTGCTGGAGGCCGTGTCCACCCTGCGCCGCCACGACCTGCTCGACGGCCTGAAGCTCCTCCACTGCCACTCGGGCAGCCAGCTCCAGGACATCGCGCAGGTCAAACGCTGCATCACCGAGCTCGCGCACGTCTACGTCCAGCTCAAGCGCGAGGGCGCCGGCCTGACCATGATCGACGTCGGCGGCGGCCTGGCCGTGGACTACCAGGGCACGCAGACCAACCGGCCCTCCTCCATGAACTACTCGCTCGAGGAGTACGCATCCGACCTGGTCTACCGCATCGGCTCGGTGTGCGACGCCGCGGGCGTCGAGCACCCGACCATCGTCACCGAATGCGGGCGCGCCATGGTGGCCCACAGCTCGGTCCTGGTCTTCGACGTGCTCGGTTCGACCGGCCCCAGCGAGCTGGTGGACCGCAACCTCGTGGAGGACCCCGGCCACGACGACGAGCCCCAGCCCATCCGCGACCTGCGCGCCGCCGTCACCACCGCCGCCAAGGCCAACGGCCGCCTGGTGGAGTGCTACCACGACGCCGAGCGCGCCCGCGAGGAGGCCCTGACGCTCTTCAGCCTCGGCTACCTCTCCCTGCAGGAGCGGGCGCTCTCCGAGCGCCTCTACTGGACGACCTGCTCGCTCGTCCAGGAGGGCATGCACCGCCTCGACGAGATCCCGGAGGCCCTGGCCGGCATCGACGACCTGATGTGCGAGAACTACTTCTGCAACTTCTCGCTCTTCCAGTCGCTCCCCGACACCTGGGCCATCGACCAGCTCTTCCCCATCATGCCGATCCACCGGCTCAAGGAGGAACCGTCGACCCGGGCGGTGCTCGCCGACATCACCTGCGACTCGGACGGCAAGATCGACCTCTTTATCGGCGTGCACAGCGCGCCCGAGAAGACCATGCCGGTCCACGACCTGCGCAACGAGCCCTACTACCTCGGCGTGTTCCTCGTGGGCGCCTACCAGGAAACCCTGGGCGACCTCCACAACCTCTTCGGCGACGCCCACGCGGTCCACATCGACCTCGAGGACGGCAAGTGGGTCATCGGCGAGGTCGTCCGCGGCGACTCGATCCGCGAGGTCCTCTCCTACGTGCAGTTCGAGCCCGACGCCCTCAGCCGCCTCCTCGAGAAGGAGTGCGAGAAGGCCGTCCGCGCGGGCAGCATGTCCGTCCAGGAGAGCCGCATCCTCATCAACTTCTACGACCGCGGCCTGAACGGCTACACCTACCTCGACCCGGACGTGGACCTCTCGTAAGCCCGCCGACCGGCATCCTCGATCCCCAGCAGCCGGCGAGCCCCGCCGACCACCCGCTCGAAGTCCAGCGCCGGGCCGGGATCGATCTTGTTCGTCTGCACGTGCCAGTGCCCCAGCACGCCGCGGAACGCCCCGAACTCCCGGTCGTCCAGGGTCCGCGTGAGCACCCCCCCGTCGGGCCCGCGCGGGTAGTCCAGCGTGATCCCCGGCAGGGCCCGGTGCAGCGCCGCGGTCAGCCGGATCAGCGACCCGTACTGCTCGTCGGTCAGGTCCCACATCGCCAGCTCCGAGCCGTTGATCACGCCCCGCACCGGCTCCGGGCGTGCGGGCCGTCCGACGAACCCCGGGGTCCGCACGCCCCCGTCCCCGAGCCGGTCGGGGATCGTCAGCCGGACGCCGCCCGCGCCGTCCGGCCCGTACCACGCCGCGCTCGGGCCGCGGTCCACCTCCGGGTAGGCCCCGATGTGGGCGATCTCGACGCCGACGGAGCGGTTGTTGGCCCGGGTCGCGTGCCAGGCGCGTTCCTTGACGTCCAGCGTCTGATAGATCGTGCCGTCCACGTCCAGCAGGAAATGCACGGACAGCCCCCGCACGTCGTGCAGCACGCGGAAGCAGGTCCGGCTGGTGCCAGCGACGTCGTAGTGCAGCACGAACTGGTCCACCACGCCGCGGAGATCTTCGAGCGTCCACCCCTCACGCCAGATCCGCTCGTCCCGCGCCGGGTCGCCGGTCAGACGCCGCCCGTACCGGTTGGGGCTCGCCAGCGACCCCTGGGCCCGGTCCCAGCCCGCCTCCTCCGGCCGCGTGAACCGACGCTCGACGCGGTAGGCGTCGTACCCGCCCGGGTCGGTCCACAGCACGACCGGGGCCCCGGTGTGGAACAGCTTCCCCGCCACCATGATCTCGTCGCCCCTCCGAGCGGCGAGATCGCCCGGGCGCGGGCCTGGCGGCGCCGCCGAGCCGCAGCCCGCGAACGCCAGAACGACAACCACCAGCATCAGCACGACGACCGTCCGCATCCGATCCTCCCCTGCGGGCCCGCCCGCGACAGGGTATCGTGGCCGTCATGCCGCCGCGCTTCTCATCCGACCTCGCCACGGCCGACTGGGCGGTCCTGGCGGGGTACTTCCTGCTGCTGGCCGTCAGCGGCGTGTGGTTCGCCCGGCGGGAGCAGCGCGACACGGACGACTACTTCCTCGGCGGGCGGCGCATGCCGGTCTGGGCGGTCGGCGTCTCGATCGTCGCCACCAGCATGTCAGCCGCGTCCTTCATCGGCGTGCCCCAGCAGGCCTACACCGGCGACCTGACCTACCTGAGCACCAACATCGGCATGGTCCTGGCCGCCTTCGTGGTCGCGTACCTCTTCATGCCGGCCTTCTACCGCCGGCGGGTGCGCACCATCTACGAGCTGCTCGACCAGCGGTACGGCCCCGCCGCCATGCGGGCCGCGAGCGGCGCGTACATGGTCGGGCGCGTGATGGCCAGCGGCGTCCGCGTCTTCATCGGCTCCATCCCCGCCTCCGTCATTCTCTTCGGCGACCGTGGGCTGGAGCCGGCCAGCCTGTGCTTCGCGATCACGATCCTGACCCTCGTGGGGATCGTCTACACCCTGGCGGGCGGCATCGCCAGCATCATCTGGACGGACGTGATCCAGATGGGCGTTCTGCTCGGCGCCTGCGCCCTGGCGATCCTGCTCGTCGTGCGGGCCCTGCCCGTGCCCGCGTCCGAAGCCATCGCCCTCCTCGGCGCCCCGCCGGACGGCGGCCCGAGCAAGCTCACGCTGGTCCAGGTGGCCGCCCCGGGCAGGCCGTGGTGGACGCTCCCGTTCTCCCTCCCCGCCGTGATCGTGGGGTTCACGCTCATGGGCGTCGCCTCCTACGGCACCGACCAAGACCTCACCCAGCGGATGCTCACCTGCCGGGACGAGAAGGCCGCCGCCCGCTCCGTGCTCTCCGGCATCCTCTTCGGCATCCCCTCCGTGGCGATGTTCCTGGTGGTGGGCCTCCTGCTCTGGCTGTTCTACCACCCCGCGGCCTGGGAGCACGCCCCCGGCCCGGCGCCCGCCGCACCGGATGACTCACGCCGGGTGTTCCTCGACTTCATCATCCACGAAATGCCGCCCGGGCTGAGCGGGCTGATGATGGCCGGCCTCTTCGCGGCGGGCCTGTCGAGCCTCAACAGCGGCATCAACGCCATGGCCTCGACCTTTATCAACGACTTCTACCGCCGCCTGCGCCCGGACCGCACGGAAGCCCACTACCTCCGCGCCGGCCGCCTCGCCGTCGTCGGGTGGGGCGTGGTGCTCGGCGGGTTCGCGGTGCTCTGCGTGTTCATCCAGACCCGCGAAAACCAGTTCCGCGACGACGGCACCCTGCTCACCTTCGCGCTGACGGTCATGACCTACGCCTACGCGGGGCTCGTCCCCGTGTTCCTCACCGCGCTGCTCGGCCGACGTGGCAGCGCCGCGGGCGTGATCACCATGCTGGTCACCGGGTTCGTCGCCGTGACGGCCATGCAGGATTTCGCGTGGCGCCTCGCGGGCACGGACCTCCAAGCCATGCGGTCCGCGTTCGCCTCGGCACGGGAACTCGACCCCCACGCCGCCCGGCCGCTGCCCCTGACGATCGTCGACCTGGCCTTCGTGTGGAAGCTGACGATCGCCAGCGCCCTCGCCTGGCTCATCGGCTGGCCGGTGGGGCTGCTGACCGAGCGTCAGCCCCCCACGCCGCCCGCCTGACCGCCGCCCAGCGCTGCCCGGGCCGCCCCCGCGGCGGCGTGGAACCGGCTCCTCCCGAACGCCAGTCGCCAGCCCGCCGGGGCCACGCCGGTCAGGTCCGTCCGCACGGCCCGCTCGATCGCGTCCGCGCTCGGCGCCAGCGCCAGGCCCACCCCGCCCAGCACGAGCACCAGGTCCGGCACGTACACCGCCAGCGCGATCCGCACGGCGCGGGCGAGCGCCAGCACCGCCGGGTCGTCCGGCGCGAGCCGTGCACCAGGCCCGAGCCTCGCCTCCAGCGCCCGGGCCCCGAGGTAGGCCTCGAGCCCGTTGCGACCGCCGTCGGACGCGAGGGGGCCCGGCGGCGCGACCCCCGGGATCAACCCCACGTCGATCTGGCCAAAGTGCCCGATCCCCCGCGACCCGATGCGCACCGCCCGCCCGTCCTCGATCAGGCACGCCCCCACGCCCGTCCCGAGCGCCAGGCCCAGCACGCGACCGGCGGACGGATGATCCAGCCTTGCGTCCAGCGTCGCCGCCTCGGCGTCCGAGCCCACCCACGCGAGCCGGGCCGTTGCTGCCGCGTCCCGGACCAGGTCGGTGAACACCCAACCCGCCAGCCCCGGCACGTTGACGGACAGATCGATCCGGTCGCCCGCGGGGCCCCGCCGCCCGGGGACGCACAGCCCCACGGCCCCCGCGTGCGGCGCGAACCGACCCACAGCCTGGCGGACCGCGTCGCGGAGGGCCTCCCGGTCCGGCCGCCGGTACGGGGCGCTCTCCACCGTCTCAACCGATCCGTCCGGACGCAGCAACGCCGCCTTGACCGACGAGCCCCCGATGTCGATGCCCAGTGCGTCCACGCCGCTCCGATCTGGCCGCCCGCCGGTCGCCCTCGAACCGGGCGGTATCATGGCCGGTCCCGGCGGCCCGCCAAGCGTATCGAGGAGGACGACACCCGTGATCAAGCCCGGAACGCCGGCGGTATGTTCGTGGTCGCTCCGGCCGACCTCCCCCGCCGATCTCGCCGAGAAAGTCAAGGCCTGCGGCCTGGACGCCGTCCAGCTCGCCCTGGACCCGGTCCGCACCGGGGCCTGGGACGAGTCCGACCTGGTGCGCACCCTCAACGATGCAGGCATCCGTCTCGTCTCCGGGATGATGGCCACCGCGGGCGAGGACTACACCACGATCGAGTCTATCCGCCGGACCGGGGGCGTCCGGCCCGACGCGACTTGGGAGGAGAACCTCGCGGCGGCCCGGGCCAACGCCGACCTCGCCGCCCGGCTCGGTCTGCCGCTGGTGACCTTCCACGCCGGGTTCATCCCGGAGGACGAGGCCGACCCCGAGTGGGCCAAGCTGCTCGGCCGGGTGCGTGCCGTGGTGGACGTGTTCGCTGCCAAAGGCGTGCGGATCGGGTTCGAGACGGGCCAGGATTCCGCGGCGACCCTGCTGCGGGTGCTCGATGCGCTCGACCGCCCGGGGGCGGGCGTCAACTTCGACCCGGCCAACATGATCCTCTACGGCACGGGCGACCCCGTGGCCGCCTTGACCGACCTCGCCCCGCGGGTGGTGCAGGCCCACGTGAAGGACGCCGTGCGGGCCGGACGGCCCGGGGTGTGGGGCGAGGAGGTCCCCGCCGGGACCGGCGAGGTCGACTGGGACGGCTTCTTCGCGGCCCTCGCGCGGGCGCCGGGCCCGGGCCTGGTGATCGAGCGTGAGGCCGGCGAGCGGCGCGTCGAGGACGTCCGGCTCGCCGCGGCCATGATCCGCGAGCGGTCCGCCGGGAGGGTCGGGGCATGACCGCGCCGATCGGCGTCGGCGTGATCGGGATGGGCTTCATGGGCGCGACCCACGCCCGGGCCTACGTCGCGGCCGCGGCGGCGGGGTCGCCCTGCGTGCTGCGCGCGGTGTGCGACCGCGACGCCGACCGGCGTTCGGGCAAGGCGTCGGACGCGGGCAACATCCGCTCCGGGGCGGACGACCGACCGCTTTTCAACCCCGCCGAGGTCAGCGGGTACTCCAACGCCGCGGACCTGCTGGTGGATCCGGCGATCGACCTGGTCAGCATCTGCACGCACACCGACACGCACGTCGACCTGGCGATCCGCGCCCTGGACGCGGGCAAGCACGTGCTCGTCGAGAAGCCCGTCGGCCTGCGCTCCGAGGAGGTGGCCCGCCTCGTCGAGCGCGCCGGGCGCACGGACCGCCTGTGCGTGCCCGCCATGTGCATGCGCCACTGGCCGGGGTGGACCGACCTTGCCCGCCTGATCGCGTCGGGCGAGCACGGCCGGGTGGTGCATGCCCGGTTCGAACGCCTCGGCGCCCCGCCCGCGTGGGCCGCGGACTTCTACCGAGACGAGGCCCGCTGCGGGGCGGCGGTCTTCGACCTGCACGTGCACGACGCCGACTTCGCGATGTCGCTGTTCGGCCGGCCCGCGTCGGTGTCCTCGATCGGTGACAGCCGGCACATCGCCACCCAGATGCGGTACCCCGGCGGCCCCGCCGTGACGACCGAGGGCGGGTGGCTCAACGACCCGTCGTACTCGTTCCGCATGGCCTTCACGGTCGAGTTCGAGCGGGCGGTCGCGGTGTACGACTCGTCACGCGGGCCGGCCATGACGCTCCACGCCGGCGGCCAGGCCCGCCCCGTGGACCTGCCCGAACTGACCGGTTACGACCTTCAGGCCCGCGCCGTGGTCCGCGCGATCGCGGCGGGCGGGGACGCCTCCGGCCTGCCCACCACCGCCGAAGCGCTGGCGGTGACGCGGCTCATCGAGGCGGAACGCGCCAGCGCGGAAGCCGGCTCGGCGGTCACGATCGACTGGTGATCGCCAAGCCTCGGGCGGAGAGCGGAAGGTCACGGCGCCGCCGGACGCCCGCGCCGGGCGTCACACGCGTTCAAGGAAACGGACGTCGTTCTCGAAGAGCATCCGGATGTCCGGGATGCCGTACTTGCCCATCGCGATGCGTTCGATGCCGAAGCCGAAGGCGAATCCGGTCCATTCCTCCGGATCGATGCCGCAGGCGGTGAGCACGTTGGGGTCGACCATGCCGCAGCCGCCGAGCTCGATCCAGCGGGGCTGCTCGCCCGGCTTGAGGGCGATCATCATGTCGAACTCGGCGCTGGGCTCGGTGAAGGGGAAGAAGCTGGGGCGCAGGCGGATCTCGGCGTACTCGCCGAAGTACGCGCGGGCGAACTGGAGCAGCGTGGTCTTGAGGTCCGCCATGGTCACGCCGCGGTCGACGTACAGGCCCTCGATCTGGTGGAACATGAACGAGTGCGTGGCGTCGACCGTGTCGGGGCGGTAGACCCGGCCGGGCGAGACGATCTTGATGGGCGGGCCGGAGCCCTCCGCGACGACGTGCTCCATGGTGCGGATCTGCACGGTGGAGGTCTGGCTGCGCAGCATGCGCGGGGCCGTGACCTCGTTCGGGTCGTCCACGTAGAAGTTGTCGATGGGGTCGCGGGCCGGGTGGGCCTGTGGGATGTTGAGCTTGACGAAGTTGTGCTCGTCGTCCTCCAGCTCGGGGCCCTGGGCCACGTCGAAGCCCATGCGGGCGAAGACCTCGACGAGCTCGGCCCGGACGCGGGTGATGATGTGCGGGCGGCCGAGGTGGCGAGTGTCGACCAGGCCGGGCTCGGTCATGTCGATGCGGGGGCCGTCGTCGGACGCGGCGGTCGTGGTCGCCGCCGCGCGGCGTTCGGCGAAGGCGGCCTCGAGCGCCGTCTTAACCTCGTTGAGGCGCTGGCCCACCGCGGCCTTGCTCTCGGGCGGCACGTCCTTCATGCGTGGCATGACGGCGCGGAGCCGGCCCTTGGGGCCGATGTAGGCGATGCGCCAGGCCTCCAGGGCCTCGGGGTCGGACGCGGCGGCGAGTTCGGCCAGACCCTCGGACTGGATGGCGTTGAGGTCGTCGAGCATGGGCTGATGATAACGGTCAGCCGTCCGGCGTGGCGCGCCGGCGCAAAGAAACACCCCGGCGTGGCCGGGGTGTTGGGGAACTCTGAGTGCGACGGGATCAGCCTTCGGCGTTGTCCGCGGCGGGGGCGGTCTTCGCGCCGTCCTTGCGGAGCTTGGCGGCGAAGGCGGTGCGGCGGTCGGCCTGGCGCCGGCGGGTGGAGGGGCGGCCGCCGATCTCGGGGCCTTCCTCGTTGCCGACGAACTGGATGACGCACAGCTCGGCCGCGTCGCCCAGGCGGTGGCGCCCGAGCTTGACGATGCGGGTGTAGCCGCCGGCGCGGTCCGCGAAGCGGGGCGCGACGTTGTCGAAGATGTGCTTGACGAGGCGCGGGGCCTTGCGGATCTCGCCGTAGCGGTTGCGCTCGACCTGGTCGGCCTCGGGGATGTCGAAGAAGCCCTGGGTGAACTCACGCTGGGACTCGACGCGCGAGCGCTCGTCCTCGGTGGCGCCGTTGGGCACGTGCGACCAGGCGAAGGCGGTGCGGTCGCGGCCGAGCATGGCGATCACCTGGCGGCGGGCGTGCAGGTCGCCCTTCTTGGCCTTGGTGACGATCTTCTCCACGAAGGGCTGGAGGGCCTTGGCCTTCGGCACGGTCGTGGTGATCTGGCCGTGCTCGAACAGGCTGGCCGCCATGTTGCGGAGCATCGCCTGGCGGTGCGCGGTGGTGCGGTTGAGCTTGTAGCCTGCTTTGCGGTGACGCATGGCTGTTCTCCGAACGGGCGGTTGCCCGGGTCAAACGGGGGCTGGGGGTCTCAGTCGGCGTGGATCGTGTAACCCTCGGGCAGCTCGGTGCCGAGATCGAGGCCGATTTCCTGGAGCTTGCGCTTCACCTCGCGGAGCGAGGTGCGGCCGAACGAGCGGAGCTTGAGCAGCTCGGACTCGGTCATGACGACAAGCTGGGCGACGGTGTTGATGCGGGCCGACTCCAGGCAGTTGCTGGCGCGGACCGAGAGGTCGAGCTGCTCGATGGGCATGTCGAGCTTGCGGATGAGCTCCTCGTCCACGCCCGCGGCCGCGGCGGCCTCGGCGGAGACGGTCTCCTCGCCGACCTCGAAGTACTGCACGAACGGGTTGATGTGCTTGCGGAGGATCTTGCCGGCCTCGACGAGCGCCATCTCGGGGGTGAGGGTGCCGTCCGTCCAGACCTCCATCATGAGCTTGTCGTAGTTCGTGCGCTGGCCGACGCGGGTGTTCTCGACCTTGTAGCGGACGCGCTGCACGGGCGAGTAGATCGCGTCGACGGGGATCAGGCCGATCTCCTGCTCCTCGCTGCGGCCGTACTGCTCGGAGGCGGGCACGTAGCCGCGGCCCTTGCCGACGTGGATCTCCATCTCGAAGGGGACCTCGGCGGTGAGCGTCGCGATGACGAGTTCCTTGTTGTGGATCGTCACCGAGGTGTCGGCCTCGATCAGCTCGGCGGTGACCTCGCCGGGGCCCTGGGCCGCCAGGCGCATCACGCGGGGCTCGTCGCCCTCGAGCTGCACGATGAGGTTCTTGATGTTCAGGACGATGTCGGTGGTGTCCTCGAGGACGCCTTCCAGGGCGGTGAACTCGTGCTCGGCGCCCTTGATCTTGATCGCGGTGACGGAGGCGCCTTCCAGCGAGGACAGCAGGATGCGACGGAGGCTGTTGCCGATCGTCGTGCCCATGCCACGCTCGAACGGCTCGATCGTGAAACGACCGAAGGTGTTGCCCTGGAAACGGGGGTCGGAAACGACTTTGGTGGGCAGCTCAAGGCCACGCCAGCGGACTCGCATGATGCACTTCTCCTCGGCAGCGGGTCTTATCCCGGACCGCGGGGCTCACGGATGCGCCGTGCTGCCGGACACGGACGCCCCTTCTTGTCACCCGGGGTCTGAAATCGATCGTTCGTACGCGGGGGCGCGGGCCGCTCCGGCGGCGCCCCGGCGGATCACACGCGGCGCTTCTTGCGGGGGCGGCAGCCGTTGTGCGGGACCGGCGTGCGGTCCTCGACAGCGGTGACGCGGAGGCCGGTGGAGACCATGCCCGAGACGGCGTTCTCGCGCCCGGCGCCGGTGCCGGTGATGCGGACCTCGATCTCGGTCATGCCCATCTTGCGGACCTTCTGGCCGCACTGCTCGCCGGCGCGGGTGGCGGCGAACGGCGTGGACTTGCGGGCGCCCTTGAAGCCGATGGTGCCCGCCGAGTCCCAGGCGAGGGTCTCGCCGTTGGTGTCGGTGATGGTGACCAGCGTGTTGTTGTGCGTCGCCTTGATGTGGGCGATGCCCCGGACGACGTTCTTGCGGATCTTCTTGACCTTCTTGGCCATGGTTCGCTCCTGTCGGTTCCACTTGGGGTTCCCCCGGCCCGGCGGGGCGCGGGGGCTGGAACCTGGCGAGTGTTCGGATGTCGGACGACGCGGCGGGCCGGGCCGTCCGGTGAGGATCGGCGGGGCCGATCAGCCCTTGATGCCCTTCTTGCCGGCGACGGTCTTCTTGCGGCCCTTGCGGGTGCGGGCGTTGCACTTGGTGCGCTGGCCGCGGACCGGCAGGCCGGCGCGGTGGCGATCGCCGCGGTACGAGCGGATCTCGCGGAGGCGGCCGATGTTCTGCTGCACCTGGCGGCGCAGGGCGCCCTCGACGAGGAAGCCGTTGTCGATGATGCCGTTGATGCGGGAGATGTCGCTCTCGGACAGCTCGTTGGCGCGGCGGTCGGGGTCGATGCCGGCCTCGGCCAGGATCACACCGGCGAACTTCGGGCCGATCCCGTGCACGTACTGCAGCGCGTAGTAAATCTTCTTGCGGTCGGGGACGTCGATACCTGCGATACGGGGCACGGTCGGCTCCTTGCTCACCCGCGTCGGCGGGCGTTGTGCGCCTGTTTGCGGATCAGCCCTGACGCTGCTTGAACCGCGGGTTCTTCTTGTTGATCACGAACACTTTGCCCTTGCGCCGGACGATCTGGCAGTCCTTGGACCGACGCTTCACACTCGACTGGACCTTCATGGCAGACTCCTGTCCGTCCGTTCCAAGAACGCTTACAAACCGCTCGTCGGGGCACGCTTCGCGGGCTCGCCGCCCGGTCGGACGGCGCAGCATCCCCCGGTGATCCCGAACCATCCGGCGGGAGAGGATGTTAGGCACGCCCCCGCGTCAAGTCATGCAAACCACCCGTCGGGAAATCCGGCCAGCACCGCGCTTCCGGGTCGGCCGGGCCTGGGCGGGCCGACGAGGACGGTCGCCTCGGTGAAGCAGGCGTCGGACCCGTCCGCCGTGCGGTCGGCCCAGCCGTCCCGAACACAATCCGATCCGGCCGGGGCGACCACCGGCTCGACCGTGACGACCATGCCCGGGGTGAGCCGGACCGGGGGGAACATCGCCAGGTCGTCCGGGTGGTTGGGCAGGCGGGGCGGGGCGTGCAGGGAGCGGCCGACCGCGTGGCCGTCGAAACCGGGCAGCAGGACGGCCCCGAGCCGGGCGGCCTCCGCGCTCATGGCCCCCACCACGCCCGCCCAATCCACTCCGGCCCGGATCGCCCGGACGCCCGCCCCGGTGACGCGGGCCGAGGCCGCCGCGAGCCCGCGGCGGGGCCCGTCCGCAGGGCCGGAGATCACCCAGCTGATCGCGGCGTCGGCGTGCCAACCGTCCCGCTCGGCCGCGACGTCCACCGTGACCAGGTCGCCCGGTTCGAGGCGACGGGCCGGGTCGGGCGGGGCGGTGATGACCTGGTTCAGGCCGATCGCGCAGGCGGCGGGGAATGGCTCGATGCCCGGGGCATCGGCGTAGCCGAGCATGGCCGGCCTGGCGCCGTGGCGGGCGAGGGCGGCGCGGACTTCGGCTTCGAGATCGGCGAGCGCCACGCCCGGCAGGGCCCGGCGGTGCGCCGCGCGGAGGGCGGCGTTGACGGCCCGCCCTCCGCGACCGACGCCCAAGCCGGCGTTGAGCACGCTCACCGCCCGGTGATGCGGGGCTCTTCGGCCTTGTCGCCCAGGAAGCCCTCGTAGTTGCGCATCAGCAGGTGGGCCTCGACGCGCTGGAGGAAGTCCAGGGCGACGGACACCACGATCAGCAGGCCGGTGCCGCCGAGGAACTGCGTGACGATGAAGTCCACGCGGAGCCACTGGTTCACGGTCATGGGGAGCACGGCGATGACGGCCAGGAATGCGGCGCCGACGTAGGTGATGCGCTCCATGACCGCTTCGAGGTACTCGGCGGTGCGGGGGCCGGGGCGGAGGCCCGGGATGAACGAGCCGTGGTCGCGGAGCTGCTTGGACATGTCCTCGGGGTTGAACTGGATGGTGATCCAGAAGTAGCTGAAGAAGTAGACCATCAGCACGTAGATGAACAGGTACGGGAACGCGCCCATCTGGAGGTTGTTGTTGAGCCAGTCGACGACGGCGATGGTGGTCGGGCTGGCGTTGGTGCTGCGGGCGGCCTCGGAGAGGTAGCCGAAGATGACGGTGGGCAGCACCATCAGCGAGGAGGCGAAGATGATGGGCATCACGCCGCCGTGGTTGACCTTCAGGGGCAGGTAGCTGCGCTGGCCGCCGAAGGTGCGCTTGCCGCGGGAGTGCTTGGCCTGCTGGACCGGGATGCGACGCTGGGCGACGGTGAGGAGGACCGATCCGGCGACGACGAGCACGAAGCCGCCGAGCAGGAGCATCAGGCCCATCCAGCCCATCTTGTTGGGGTCGCCGGGCTCGAAGCTGCTGCGGACGGACATGATCGCGGCGGGCATGCCGGTGAGGATGCCGGCCATGATGATTAGGGAGACGCCGTTGCCGATGCCGTGCTTGTCGATCTGCTCGCCGAGCCACATGAGGAAGACCGTTCCGGCGGTGAGGGCGCCGGCGGCCATGATCCACCAGACGGGGTTGGAGGCCCAGGCCTCGTAGACCAGGCCCTGGGCGGTGATGAACTTCAGCCAGCCGAGGGCCTGCACGATGCAGAGGGCGACCGTGGCGTAGCGGGTCCACTCCATGATCTTCTGGTTGCCGGTCGGGCCTTCCTCCTTGAGGGCCTTGAGGCGGGGGGAGACCGAGCCGAAGAGCTGGAAGATGATGGAGGCGGTGATGTAGGGCATGATGCCCAGGCCGAAGATGGTCGACTGGCCGAACGAGCCGCCGGAGAAGATGGCGACGTACTGCGAGAGGCGGCCGGCGGCCGAGCCGGTGGAGACCTGGGCTTCGAAGTAGCGTGAGAGGGCGCCCTGGTTCACGCCGGGCAGGGGGATCCAGAACCCGATGCGGTAGACCGCGAGCATGCCGAGCGTGAAGAGGATCTTGCTCCGCAGTTCCGGGATCCGGAACACGTTGGCGATGGTTTGGAAGAGCATGGGTTCTCTCGATCGCGTCGGCTTCGGTCCATCAATGCCGGACGCCGGGCTGTGGGGCCGTCGGGTTGTGGCCCGATCCTACGGCCCGCACGGCCCGGCGTCCGGCGAGGGTCGGCGTGATTCGCGGCGCCGCGTCCGGATCACTTCTTCTTGAGCACCTCGCCGCGGGCGAAGGCCTCGGAACGGGCCTTGTGCCAAGCCTGCTTCTTGGCCTTCTTGGTGAGGTTCTTGGGCGAGCGGTCCTCGGCGTTTCGGTCGACGCCGCGGACGCGGTCGCGCCGGGTGCCGGTCTCGGTGACCTTGCCGCCGGCGTCCTCGATCAGGCGGCGGGCCGCGCCGGTGACGCGGTTGGCCGTGACGTCGAGCTTGACCTTGAGGGCGGACTCGCCCTCGCTCAGGCCGCCGAGGATCTTGAGATCACGGGAATCGTCGCGGATGATGCCGGCCTTGGCGAGCGAGGCCGCGTCGACGACGCCGCCGTTCTTGAAGTCGTCGTGGGCGAGGATGCGGCCCAGGTTGACGGCCCAGAACTCGGTCCGGAACTTGGCGTTGGAGAAGCCGAACTTCGGCATGCGCCGGAAGAAGGGCATCTGGCCGCCTTCGAACTGGAAGCGGGTCGAGTGACCGGAGCGCGCCGAGGCGCCCTTCTGCCCGCGCCCGGCGGTCTTGCCGTGGCCGGAGCCGACGCCGCGTCCGACGCGCTTGCGCTTCTTGTATTTGCCGGCGATCGCGGTGACTTCGTGGATCATCATCTCGGGGCACTCCCGGGAAACTGGTGGGTTTGGTGCGGGTTTCGGCATGGGCGTCGGGAAGCCCGCGGTGCTCACTTACTGCTGGGCGGTCTCGGTGGAGGCGCCCTCGGCCTGGACGGGCTGGGCCTGCTGGGCGCCGCCGCGTCCGCCGCCCCGGGGGCCGCCGCGGCCGCCGCGACCGCCCCGGCGGTCCTGGCCGATGGTGTTGACGGGGGCCTTCATCTTCTCGCCCTCGGTGCGGACGGGCATGAAGCGCTTGCCGCGCTCGATGCGCTGCTCGATGGCGGTGGTGGCGATCTCGACGCCGCGGAGCTCGGCGGTCTGCTCGCGGGTGCGGATCTGCTCGAACCCGTCGAACATGGCCTTGACGGTGTTGAGCTTGCCGGTGGAGCCGTAGCACTTGCTCAGGCAGTCGGTCACGCCGGCCATCTCGAGGATGGCGCGGACGGTGCCGCCCGCGACGACGCCGGTGCCGGGCGAGGCCGGCAGGAGCCGGACCTTGCTGGAGCAGTAGCGGCCCTCGACCTCGTGGGGCAGGGTGGTGCCGGACATGGGGATCCGGGTCATGTTCCGCCGGGCCTGCTTCTGGGCCTTCTCGATGGCGGTGGGCACCTCGGGGCTCTTGGCGTAGCCGTAGCCGACGCGTCCGCGGCGGTCGCCGACGACGACGAGGGCGCCGAAGCTGAAGCGGCGGCCGCCCTTGACGGTGGCGCTGGTGCGGTAGATACCGACCGTGTGGGACTCGAGGTTTGTTGCTTCGTCGAGGATCTCAGGCATCGTTTACTCTTTTCAGAACTCGAGACCGCCCTTGCGGGCCGCATCTGCCAGGGCCTTGACGCGCCCGTGATACTTGAACCCGCCGCGGTCGAACACGACCGTGGTGACGCCGGCCTTGCGGGCCCGCTCGGCGATGGCGGCCCCCACCGCTTCGGCCGCGCTCATGTTGCCCGTGCCGCCGGAGACGGACACGGCCTTGTCGCGCGTCGAGGCGCTGGCGAGGGTGGTGCCGGCCAGGTCGTCGACGATCTGGGCGTAGATGTGGTTCAGGGACCGGTACACCGTCAGCCGGGGGCGTTGGGGGGTGCCGGAGATCCGCTTGCGGATCCCGATGCGGCGCCGGCCGCGGCGGACGTCCTTCTGCTTGTTCTTGTCCATCGTAGGAACCTCCTTGCCCCGGCCCGCCTGGCGGTGGGGCACGCCGCGTTACTTGCCGAACGCCTTGCCCTGCTTGCGCTGGATGACCTCGTTCTGGTACTTGATGCCCTTGCCGTTGTAGGGCTCGGGCTTGCGCTTGGCCCGGACGGAGGCCGCGAAGTGTCCGACCTGCTGCTTGTCCGCGCCGGTGATCGTCACCAGCTGCTTGTCGACGGTGACCGTGAGCCCCTTGGGCACCGGCACCTCGATGCGGTTGGCGTAGCCGACCTTGAGGGACAGGGTCTGGCCCTGCATGGTCCCGCTCCAGCCGACGCCGATGATCTCGAGCTTCTTCTCGTAGCCCTTGGTCACGCCCTCGATCATGTTGTTGATCAGGGCCCGGGTGGTGCCCCAGTAGGCGCGGAGCTGGCGGTCGTCGGCGATGCGCGACTCGTCGGCCAGCACCGAGATCTGCTTGGCCCCGTCGTCGAAGGCGACCTGCAGCTCGGGGCGGTGGTCCAGCGTCAGGGTGCCCTTCGGGCCCTCGACGGTGACGGTGCGCCCGGACACGTCGACCTTGACGTTCTTCGGGACGGGGATGGGTTTGCGGCCGATTCGGGACATGGGTGTTTCCTTGTCTGTCGTCGTCTTCCGCCGGGGCGGGGAGTCCAGACGGCTGGGTCAGCTGACGGTGCAGAGCAGCTCGCCGCCGACCTTCTGGTCGCGGCACATGCGGTCGGAGAGGACGCCGCGGGAGGTGGAAACGATCGAGATGCCCAGGCCCTGGACGGGGGAGGGGATCTCGCCGACCTTCGCGTAGACCCGGCGGCCCGGCTTGGAGGCGCGGTTCAGCTCGTGGATCAGCGTCTCGCCGCGGGGGCCGTACTTGAGGGAGATGTGGATCTTCCCCTGGCGCCCGTCGTCAACGACCTCGTAGCCGTTGATGAAGCCCTCGGACTGGAGGACGTCGGCGATGCCGCGGCAGACCTTGCTGTTGAGCACGACGACGTGCTTGCCCCGGTTCCGCACGGTGTTGCGGATGCGGGTGAGCATGTCGGCGATGGGATCACTCATGGACATGGGTGTAGCCTTTTCTTTCCTGCCGCCGGGAGCCCGGTCGGGGCCCGGCCTTGCCGATTACCAGCTCGCCTTGCGCATGCCGGGGATCTTGCCCTCGAGGGCGAGCTTGCGCAGCATGATGCGGGAGATGCGGAACTTGCGGTACACGCCCCTGGAACGCCCGGTCAGCTGGCACCGCCTGACGATGCGGCTGGAGTACTTGGGCGTCCTGTTGCTCTTGGCCATCTGGGCTTTGGTGGTCATGGGTCCGGCTCTCCTTCGGAGCGTTACTTCTTCGCCTTCTTGACGACGGGCTTGCGGAAGGGCATGCCCAGCTCGTCCAGGACGAACTTGCTCAGCTCGGGCGTGGAGTTGCTGAACGAGAAGTTGATGTTCATCCCGTGCGTGAACGACTGTTCGGCCATGTTGATCTCGGGGAACACGCCCTGCTCGGTGAGCCCCATCGAGTAGTTGCCCTGGCGGTCGAAGGCCTTGTCGTTCAGGCCGCGGAAGTCCTTGATACGCGGCGTCGTCAGGTTGATGAGCCGGTCGATGAAGTGCCACATGCGGTCGCGGCGGAGGGTGACCATCGCGGCGGTCTCGTAGCCGGCCCGGACTTTGAAGTTCGAGACGGACTTCTTGGCCTGGACGACGACGGGCTTCTGGCCGGAGATGGTCGTCAGCGTGTGGAGCACCGCCTCCTTGACGTGGGCGGGGACCTTGGTGCCGTCCAGGTGGCGGCCCATGTTCACGTTGATGGTGACCTTCTCGAGGTCCGGCTGGGCCATGGGGTTGGTGATGCCGAAACGCTCGGCGATCTTCGGCCGGATCTCGGTGTCGTACCGGACGCGCAGGCGGGGCTTGTTGGGTTGCCTCGCCTCGTCGAGCGTCGCCTGGCTTGCCTGTTGCTTCTTGGCCATTGGTCGGTTCCCTGCGCCCCCGTCGAGCCGGCGGCGTCGCGGTGGTTACTTGGTCTTGGCTCCGCGGATCTCGCCGAGCGACTTGCCGCCCAGGACCGCGACGCGGTGCTTGCTGCCGTCGGCGCGGGTTTCGAAGCGGACCCGGGTGGGCCTGCCGTCGACGACCGGCGAGACGTTGGAGATGTGGATGGGCATCTCCTTGGTGACGATGCCCCCCTGGGGGTTGAGCTGGGTGGGGCGGACGTGCTTCTTGCGCACGTTCACGCCCTTGACCACCACGCGGTCGGTCTTGGTGATCACCTCGAGGACCTCGCCGGTCTGACCCTTGTGGTCGCCGGAGGTCACGATGACCAGATCACCCTTGCGGACATGCCTTGGCATCACACCACCTCCGGGGCGAGCGAAACGATCTTCATGTAGTTCTTCTCGCGCAGCTCGCGGGCGACGGGGCCGAAGATGCGGGTGCCCTTCGGGTTGCCGTCGTCGTTGATCAGCACGACCGCCGACGTGTCGAACCGGACGTACGACCCGTCACGCCGGCGCGTGTTCTTGGCGGTGCGGACGATCACGGCCTTGGACTTGTCGCCCTCCTTGACGTCGCCGCCGGGGAGGGCCTTCTTGATGCTGACGAGCACGCGGTCGCCGACGCCGGCGGTCTTGCGGGTGAACGAGCCGCTGCTGGTCGAGCCGCCGTACACGCGGATCACGTAGGCGACCTTGGCGCCCGAGTTGTCCGCGACTTCGCACCTGGATTCTTGCTGGAGCATGGTGGCTGCTTTCTCGGTGGCTTGCGGGGGCCGGTCATCGGCCGGGCCGCTTGGTCAGGCCCGCTTCTCGACGATGCGGTTGATCTTCCAGCTCTTGGTCTTGCTGACCGGGCGGCACTGGACGATCTCGACGACGTCGCCGTTGCGGGACTCGTTGTTCTCGTCGTGGCAGTGCAGCACGGTCCGCTTGCTGATGAACTTGCCGTACTTGGGGTGCTTGGCCCGGTACTCGATCACGACCTTGCGCGTCTTGTCGCGCACGTCGGTCTGCACCACGCCGATCTGAGCACCCTTGACAGTTGATTCGCTCATGGTCCGCTCCGTTCGCTCAGGCCTTCGCCCGGGCGCTCTGCTCGGTCAGCAGCCGGGCGATGTCCCGCCGCAACTTGCCGAACTGCGTGGTGTCCTCGATCTTCTCCGAAACCCGCTTGTTGCGGAGGGCGAAGAGCTTGGCCCGCAGGCGGCCCAGCTCCTCGGCGATCTCCTCGGTCTTCATCTTCTTGACCTCAGCGCCGTTCATGCCGAACCTCCTCAGGCCTCGATCCGCCGGCCGATCATGCGGCAGCGGACCGGCATCTTCATCGCCATGCGGAAGAACGCCTCCCGCGCACGCGTCTCGCTCACGCCGGCCAGCTCGAAGAGCACGGTGCCCGGACGCACCCGAGCCGCCCAGTAGTCCACGTCGGCCTTGCCCTTGCCCATTCGGGTCTCGAGCGGCTTCTTGGAGATGGGCTTGTCGGGGAACACGCGGATGAACAGCTTGCCCTCACGCTTGAGGTAGTGCTGGCACGCGATACGCCCCGCCTCGATGCAGTTGCTCTTCAGCCAGCAGCCGTCCAGCGCCTGCAGCCCGTAGTCGCCGAACGCCACGTAGTTGCCCTTCGTGGCCTTCCGCTCGCGCACCCGGCGGAACTCCTTGCGGTGCTTGACGCGCTTGGGAATCTTGTATGGAGGCATCGGTCAACCCTTTCCGGACTCGTCCCGTTCCGGTCTCAGCGGCGGCCACGCGCCCGGGCACGGGCCCCGGCGGCGTTGGACTGGTTCTCTTCTTCCTCGTTCGCGGCGTACTCGCCCTTGTAGATCCACACCTTGACGCCGATGGCGCCGTAGGTCGTGAACGCCTCCGCGAACCCGTAGTTGACGTTGGCCTGCAGCGTGCTCAGGGGCAGCGAGCCCAGGCGGATGTCCAGCGTGCGGCTCATCTCGGCGCCGCCCAGGCGGCCGGAGATCTGGATCTTGACGCCCTTGGCGCCGGCCTGCATCACACCCTCGGCCCGCATCTTCACGACGCGCCGGAAGCCCATCCGCTTCTTGAGCTGCTCGGCCACGCTCTCGGCGACCAGCTGGGCCTCCAGGTCGGGCTCACGGATCTCGATGATCGAGATCGAGACCTTGCGACCGGTCATGTACTGCAGCTCCTCGGTCATCCGCTCGACCTCGGCGCCCTTCGGGCCGATGACCAGGCCGGGACGGGCCGTGCGGATGATGATCTTCAGCTCCTCACGCGTGCGCTCGATGTGCACGTCCGAGACGGCCGCGTTCGGCGGGGTCCGGTTCAGACGCTTGTCGAGGTGCCGGCGGATCTGCTCGTCCTCGACCAGCAGCTCGCCGTAGAGCGCCTTGGGGGCGTACCAGCGGGAGCG
>CAYXFA010000003.1:0-107566 GCA_964464165.1 uncultured Phycisphaeraceae bacterium
CCCGCCCCCGCGCGCCGGCGGGGGCGCCCGGGCGGGGCCTGGGGTGGTGGGGGGGGGGGGCCTTGGGGGCGGGTCTGGGGGGACGGGCCCGGGGGCACGGCGGCGGGGCCGCGTGTGCGAGACGGGTCCGGGGTCCGGGAGGGTTGGTCAGAGCTGCCAGAGGCTGGCGCCCCAGGTCAGGCCGGCGCCGAAGGCGATGAACATCACGCGTTGGCCGGGCTTGACCAGGCCTTCCTGCATCAGCTCGTCGAAGATGAGCGGGCAGGAGCCGGCGACGGTGTTGCCGACGCGGTCGATGTTGACGCGGAGCTTGGACTCTGGCAGCCCGAAACGCTCGCGGGCGGCCTCGAGGATGCGGCTGTTGGCCTGGTGGCAGACGTAGTGGTCCACCTGTTCGGCGGTCAGTCCGGCGAGGGCGAGGGTTTCCTCGATGACCTCGGGGAACTTGGAGACGGCGAACTTGAAGACGCCCTTGCCGTTCATCTGGATCTTGTCGTCCATGCGCGGGTCGGGCTCCGCGTCGACGATCTGGTCCAAGCCGGCGGGGATGTAGAGGCTGCGGGACCCGCCGCCGTCGGAGTGCATGGCGTGGGCGAGCATGCCCACGCGGGCGTCGCCGTCCCGCTTGAGGATCAAGGCGCCGGCGGCGTCGCCGAACAGGATGGCGGCCCCGCGTCCGTAGGTCGAGTAGTCGCAGTGGCGGGTGACGGTGTCCACCCCGATGACGCCGACGGCGTCGTACAGGCCGCCGGCGACCATCTCGTGCGCGACGGAGAGGGTGAAGACGAAGCCCGAGCATGCGGCGTTGAGGTCCATCGCGCCGATCGTGCCGCAGCCCAGGCGGTCGGCGACCCGGCAGGCGACCGAGGGGGTCGGCGAGTCGGGCGTCATGGTGGCGCACAGCAGCAGGCCCAGGTCGGTGGGGGCCATGCCGGCGTTGTCGAGGGCTCGGCGGAGGGCCTCGGCCCCGAGGTCGGTGGTGGGGTAGGGGGTGTTGGGGTCGTGGCGTCGGCGCTCGTGGATGCCCGTGCGTTGCACGATCCACTCGTCCGAGGTGTCCATGACCTTCTCGAGATCGGCGTTGGTCAAGCGCTGCGCCGGCAGGGCCGAGCCTGATCCTGCGATACGGACGCCGGTCGCGCGCGGGCGGGTCATGCGGGCACCGTCTCCCCGATGGATTCGAACCGCGCGATGCGTTCGACGATGGCCTGGTTCACGCCCGCGCGCACGTGCTGGAAGGTGTTGCGGATGGCGTTCTTGATCGTCTTGGGCTCGGAGGAGCCGTGGGCGATCATCATGACGCCGTTGACGCCCAGCAGCGGGGCGCCGCCGTACTCGTGGTAATCGTTCTTCTTGTAGATGGCCCGCATAACCGGCTCGAACTGGACCATGAGGTTGGGGTCCTGCTCGAGGATCTCCGCGGCGATGGCCTCGAAGAGCGACTTGGCCAGGCCCTCGGCCATCTTGAGCATCGAGTTGCCGGTGAAGCCATCGGTGACGACGACGTCCGCCGCGCCGGCGAACAGTTCGCGGCCCTCAATGTAGCCGATGAAGTTCACGTCCGGGGTGCGGCGGAACAGGTCGCGGGCTCCCTTGATCAGGTCGGAGCCTTTCCCCTCTTCCGCACCGATGTTCATCAGCGCGACCCGGGGGTTGGCGATGCCCAGCGTCTTGCGGGCCAGCACCTCGGCCATGAGGCCGTACTGCCACAGGTGCAGCGGGCGGGGCTCGGGATTCGCCCCAGCGTCGCAGAGAACCACCGGGCCCTGGAAGGCCGGGATGGTGACCGCGATGCCCGGGCGGTGGACGCCGGGCAGGCGGCGCATGTACATCTGGCCCGCGGCGACGCAGGCGCCGGTGTTGCCGGCGGAGATGACGGCGTCGCAGGGGATCTCGGCCTTGTGCGAGCCGAGCTTGGCCATGACGACGATGGAGGAGTCCGGCTTGGACCGCACGGCCTGAGCCGGTGAATCCCCCATTTCGATGACGTCGGGGGTGTGGACGACCTCGACGCGGGGGTCCTGGACGGAGCGTTCCGCCAGGTGCGCGCGGATGACGTCCTCGCGTCCGACGAGGACGAGGCGTTCGTCCTGGGCCAGGAGGGGCAGGGCGTCGATGACGCCTTTCATGACCGCGTCAGGAGCGTGGTCGCCGCCCATCACATCGATCGCGATGCGGATCGACACCGGCGTGATCTCCGGATTGGGGGATTAGTCGGCCGAGCCGATCTTCAGCTTGCGGACGGTGATCCGCAGGCCGGGCCGCACGTAGCCGGATTCGGCGCACACGCGGTGGTGCCGCTTGGGCATGCCGGAGAGCGGGCAGATGGTGGAGCCGGGGGCGGTGATGGCGTCGTGCGAGCGGCGGCGCTTCGACCGGCCGCGGCTTTGGCGTTGTGCGGGAAGCATGGTCGCTCCTCCTCGTCAGGCCGCCGCGAAAGCGGATGCCGATCGGACGCTGCGGGCGTCGCCTTGCGGTGGGTCCGGCTCCGGAGACAACCCCCGGACCGGGACGGGGACGATAGGCGGGGGTCGGAAACCGGTCAATCCAGGCCCGGAAGTCGGCGGGATTCCGGCCCCGGGGCAAGAACGGGCCCGCCTTCCCGGTGGACTCGCCCGCACGCCGCGCCGTAAAATAGGCCCGCCCCCGGGAGACATCCGGCGGGCCACGCCTCCCTAGCTCAGTCGGTAGAGCAGCTGACTCTTAATCAGCGGGTCGTAGGTTCGAGTCCTACGGGGGGCACTTGGATTTGAGCCTGGAATTCCAGGCTCTTTTCGTTTTTGCACCTCTGGGTCCGTTTCGTAGTCGGCGCGAGTTGTGCCAGTTTTTGTGCCAGTTTGCTCCCGGACCGTCGCCGCACGAAGGAGGGCGAGCAGCCGCGACTGCTGATCCGCGTCGAGCTTGGCCCACAGGTCCAGCAGTTCCGCCGTCCGGGCGTCGCCCCCGGCCCCGGTAATGCGGTCGAGGTCCGCCTGGCGGACGCGGCCGAGGTAGTACTTACGCTCGACCTCCTCTGAGTGGCCCGCGATGGCCGTGACCGCCCAGGGATCCTTGAGCTTCTCGCGGAGGTCCTGCACCGCGTTGCGGCGGAGGGTCTGGAAGAGGTCCTCCCACGGAGCCACCTTCGCCCGCTTCAGGATCGTCCGGAACCGGTGATGCTGGTTGCTGTCGGAGTGGCGGTCGACTGAGCCCTCCGGCACGACCGGGGTGCCGGGGATGAAGGCCATAGGCCGGGACTGAGAGAGAATCGCGAGGAGTTCTGGGTCCAGCGGGACAATGCGTTCTTGGTCGGTCTTCGTGATCGAGGCAGGGAGGGTGAGGAGTCTGCGGAGGAGGTCCACCATGTCCCACGTGACGGCCAAGGCCTCGCCCTTGCGGAGAGCGCCAATCCGCTGGAGCGCCAGGAAGCACCGCCACCCGTCACTCGGGCACGCGTCCAGCACACGCGAGAAGAGCTCGCGGGGGACGTAGTGCCAACTCCGCTCGATCTTCCGCGGCTGCGTTCGGATGCGGGCAAAGGGGTTGCTGACCAGGACGCCCTGGTGCACGGCTTCGTTGAAGAGGCAGCGGACGTGCCGCGAGTAGTTCGCGACGGTGCCGGGCGAGAGCCGCGGGATGTCCCTTTCCTCCTCGCCAGGCTTCGCTTGGCGGGCAGGGGAGTCCGTGAGCTTCGCCACCCACTCCGCGGCCGTCGCGGGAGTCACGCGGTCGATGCGGGTGTGCTCGCCAGCGAACTTCATGAACCGCTCTGCGGCCATTGTGTACGCCCGTCGGCCCTTGTCGCCGAGATCGGGCTTGAGGGCAAGGAACGACTCCAGCCACTTCGCCAGCGTCGGCGCCTTGCTGACGTCGGCCCGCGCAGGGTTCCCGTGCAGTTCAACGGCGAAGCGCTCGCAGAGCACCTGCGCCTGGCGCTTCCCCACCTCGCTCTTGGGGCCGAGGATCTTGCCCTTCCGCCGCCCGAGGTTGTCGTAGTAGCGGGCGAGCCAATACCTGCCGTTGCTCGCCAGTGTTACTGCGTGCTTCTTCGCCACCGGTCACCTCCGCCTACCGGGGATTGTTCTCCGTGATCCGCTCCAGGAAGCGTTCGAGTTCTGTCCGCCGGTAGCGAACGCTTTTGCCTACCTGGGTGCCGCGGATGAGGCCCTGTTTGCGGTATCGTCGCAGCGTCTCGGCGGGCTCTTCCACATCAATGATGTCGAGGCGGAGGTAGCGAACCGCCTCCTCCTCGGTGAGCAACTCGGGGCACGGCATCGGCGGCGCCACTTCCACGAGCCGACCGTCGGACTCGCGGCGGTAGAGCGGGGGTAGGATGCCCGGCGGGAAGAAGTGGTCGTTCATGCGGCACCTCGCATGGCGTTGGGGGCGCCATCGCGGACGAGACAGGCGACTGACGCGGGGCCGAAGCCTCCCTCCCTCGGGTCGAACGCGGCGGTGATGCGCAGCGAGCCCACGGCCCGATCAATCTTTCGGCCCAGTTCTTCGCTCGCACTCTTGCTGGTAAACGCGGCGATGCGACGCGTGATCTCGCGATGGTCCTGAAACTCGGTGTACCAGTTGCTCGTCTTGGTCGTCTTGCCCTTCCTATCGGGGAAGGTGCTCTTGAACACCAGCATGGTGTCCTCCTTTGGGGATCAAAGGCAGTAGCGGTCTGACATTCAATCGATGTCAGTGAGCCGGAGTTGCCCTCGGGCACGGTCGGCTGCTTCGGGGTCGGCAGGGAAGTGGTTTGCGAGCTCCTCGAGGAACGTCTGCGCGGCCGGGGCTCCGCGAGATTCGAGAATCGTGTAGAACTCGGCCAGAGAGAGGCCGTGACGGCTGATCTCGTCTCGTAGCTGGTCGAGCTGCTCGTCGTTGAAGCCGACGCGGACGAGCCTTCGCCACCAGTACTCGGCCCTCTGGGAGCTACTTCCGACCTCGGGCGATGGAATAGGGGTGGAGATGGTGTTCATGGCTCACCACCTCACCGCCGCGTTCCAGACCTCCTGCCACTTCTCGGCAGCGGGGCACCCGTGCGCCATCCACGCCTCAATCTCTCGGCGGCTCCAACGGCGGCACCGGTTGAGCTTCCGACCGCTGGGAAGGCGCCCTGAGGAGAGGAGCCGGAAGACTGTGGCCCGACTGACTTTCAGGATCCGAGCTATCTGGTCTGCGGTCAGGAACTCGTCATCGCCAGGGAGGCGGTCGCCCTCACCGAGATCGGGGAATCCACCGGTGGCGGTCTTACAGGGCGGACGGGGAGAGAGCACGGGGGGATGGGATGCGAGTGTGGACATCGGGATCTCCTGGCGGTCGTCGGCGGACTGGCCGACTCCACCAGATATACACTCAAATCTATTAGAGTGTTCCCAGTTCTACGCGTCTTTCTTTCTGCTGGATTCTGTTTGGGGTGGGTCGGTCAGTGTGAAGACAGGCAAATTCGCGGAGGCCCGCGGAGCTTCGGGGTCCGGTGCTTCCACCGGATCTGAACCGACAATGTCCTGCAAATAAAAGAAGCCGCGAGGGTTCTTGGCCGTTTGGCGACAGCGGAGGGCGCTCGGATGTCCACTAGAAGGGGAAACCGCTCTGAACCCCCACTCCATCATCGCCTGATGAAGCTCGGCAGCGACCGCCGCCTTCTCCTCGAAAGTCTCGAAGCGCTGCAGAGACAACTCACGGATTCTCGCCTCGATGATCTCCTTCATCTCCGCTCGGAGCGACTGCCACACGGAATGAGCTATCGCCACCCCATCAACCGGACCGGACACTTCCGCGAGCGGCCCCTCGGCCGCGGGCATGGAAAGCCCTTCCAGCGCTCGGTCGAGCGCCCCGTGCAATCTCTCTGCGTGTGATTTCTCCCCCACAAGCCAAGGCTCGCACCCTTTCGGGAAGCTAGTCAACTGAAGGAGGAACTCAGACTCTCTTCGCCTGAGAATCTCCGATGCACACGCGACGAGGGCACGAGCTTCGAGTGGGCTGACCAGGTACCACGTCTGACCCGAAGCCGCCTTGAACCGCTTCGGAACACCTCCGCCTGAGGCGAGCGCAACATCCGTGACGACATGACACCGTGGCCGAAATCCTGGTTGCGAAAGCTCAGCAAGCAACTCAAGCAACGGTTCGCGGGCGTCTTCGAGTTCGCGACGCCAAAGCCGGTCTCTCACGAGAAAGGCCGCCGCCCGGTGGGCCAGCACCTGCGAGCGTCGCTCGTCGGCGGTGAGTGTTCGCGGAGTGGCCGCGAGTGCACCAGAGAGTGACAGGATGCAGACCAGAGGCCGCTTGGTCCGTGCGGCCTCCATGAAGATCGAGCTTGCAACCTCCTTCAGCTCGGTCCTAAGCAGCCTCGCATCCGCGGTCTCGCGATTCTCGAAGACCTGAACCGCAACGCTGGTGGACGCTCCAAACGCGAAGATTCGGTGTGGGCTGTCCCACACACCCCCGATGAGACCGCGAGCGATATCGTCTGCGTACTGCGCGATCAGGTCCGGCGTTTCTGCGAGCCGCTCTCCGTATTCGATCACTTCGGGAGATGCGGGTTCAGGGTCGCTCCTCGGCGCCTCAAACTTCTCCGTCGGGTCGAACGGTCTCTTCTTCGGGTTGTCAGGTTCTTCAACAGGCAGCACGCGGGCTCCTCGCGGTCCATACTCCCATCGGATCGTAGTGCCCGCCTGTGCTGATTTTGTCTGGACGGATTCTGGACGGGTCGTTACGACAGAGGGAGCGGAGAAGTGGTTTCTTCGCCGTCGTCATTCAAGCACAACGTGTGCTCGACGTGATTCAGACGGGGCGGCGTACCCGGTAAACCTGACCACCAATCAGGCTAAGGGCTCGGGGTCATACCTACCCGAGACACGCTGCGTCCGTAGAGCTGGATGCCTGGAGACGGGCTTGTCCAGATCGACGGAGGCTCACGGGATCCAACACCTCTCGGGAAGCGAGAGAGCAATCCCCGTGTTCTATCCGATGATGCGTCCACGTCCGTCCGGGACGGGGCGACGCGAACACGCCTCACACTCCACAGGGAGTCGTGAGGCCGTGGCAGTTGAAGTGGTGCAAATCCATCCGCAGGGGGTTCGGGCCCATGGGGTCCGTTCAACCGCGGCCAGCGTGGGGAGCTCGGTCGTGGCGACACGACCGACCGGGGCCCATCAGCCTCGGCGTTCTGGGCAAATACCAGACGGCGAAAAGCTCAACCATGAAAGGCCCGCAAGGGCTTGCTGGTCAGTGCATTCGGAGACGGTGCCGAACGGGCAATGCGTGAACGCCGACGGGTACGGGGGAGCCTCTGGTTCCTGCCCCCGGAAATCAGATGAGAGTCTGGAAACTGCGACGGAGCGGGAGCTCCGAACGTACGGCGTGCAGTACGCGAGAGGGGTAACACCCTTGAGCCAACGTGACCGAATGCGCAACGACTGTCACTAACGCGGGAAGGTCTGTTGCTGCCGGAGTGGTATCCGGTGCTCTTGGAGTGATCCGAGAGTGCTTCAAACGCAGCAGGCCGGGAGTGTGGCTTCAGTAGAAGGGAGCGATTTCGCTCCGCGAGTGATCGCTGCAAGGCAGTGGCGACTCGCTTGGGTGCTACGGGTGGTGCCGGGCACAGACCAACGACGAAAGAGCCGACGGGCCTTGGCCCGTCTGAATCACGTTCCGGTTGAGACGCGGTTTGCCGCGGATCAGACCGGGTCCTGGGAAAGGGGGGCAATGCGGTCAGAGGGGAGACACCCGGGAGGGCGTCTGCCTTCTGGCGGCAGATTGGCGATGCGCAGGCGCGGTGTGCTCGTAGCACCCGCTCCGGCATCGAGGTTCTCTTGAACCGCAACCGCTATGGAATGGGCAACTGCAACTGGGGAACCAGTGGCGGCGCACTCCGGCGGTGCGGGGATTGGAGGTTCACGCGAGCACACGGCGGAGCGTGACCGGGGTCTGTGTCCCGCTCTGCTTGCCGCCTCAAGGTCTAGGGCTTTCGTCGGTTGTGCCCAGAACAACCGACACTCCTCCACTTTCCGGGTCGGATCCCCTGGTGCTCGGCACGAGTCTGCGCTATCCGGGATTCATGTACAGATGCGTCTGCACAAGCGTCGAGGGCTTCATCCAGCAACTCGCCGTCTCGCTCATCCCGCACGGCTACTTCTTCTACGTGATGGGCTGCATCCCGGCGGGGAAGGACCCCGAGCGGGTCGATGCGAAACTTGTCGACCGCTACTCCATCGGAGTTTCCAAGTGGACGCGGGCACGGCAGCGGCGCCACGGCCGGGCAAGCGTCCAGTACCTCCGCTATCGAGACCTCTTCGTGCTCATCGCCACTCACGGGGAGCACGAGTTCTTCGCCGATGAAGCGGCGAGCATCCGCGACCTGCGGCGGGTGCCACTCAAGGCGTTCGGGTACTCGCTCAGCTCCAAACGCGGTCACGCCCATGTCCGGATCGAGCGTGAGGAGTTCAAGGGGCTCAAGGCGTTCTTCATCAAGCGTGCCATGCACCGCCGAGCCAAGTCGCTCATGGCTGACCTCCGCTCCTTGCCGTACGAGCCTTATGCCCCGGTGCGAAGACAACTCTTGGAGCTCCTCCGCGGCATCAACCGGGCGCGACGTTCCGCGGGCTTTGCACCCGTGCCCGTGGAGGCACTCCGGTTCCGACGGCGAATCGTGCGGCCATTCGAGCCTCCGGACCTGTCGGAATGGCCGCTTGAAGCCCTGACGCGGGTGTGCAACCCTTGATATGCTTTGCCAGCGATGTCCTGGCGAAATCCATTGACAATGTTTGACAAGGTTTGATAGTCTTGGCGAAGAAGCAGGCCATACCATCCTTGGCGGAGTACCTGACGGTGGCAGAGGCTGCCGAGCTCCTCGGAGTGTCGAGCTCGACTCTCCGAAATTGGGACCGCTCGGGCAAGCTCTCCCCGCGGAGGCACCCGCTGAACGGCTACCGGCTCTACCGTCGCGATGAGTTGGAAAGTCTGATGAAGAGAGTTGAGAAGGCGGGACAGAAAGCCGCACGCTGAGACCATGACACGAAAAAACGACATCACCGCTCCACTCGCTCTCGACTACAAGTCAGAACGAATCGGCTCGTCGAGGGCGGTTCATGCCGATTGCTTTGAGTGGATGGGTCGCATTCCACCGGCCTCAATCCACGGCATCGTGACGGACCCGCCGTACGGCGTGAAGGAGTACGACTTCGACCAGCTTGAAAAGCGAGCGAATGGCAACGGCGGGATATGGCGGATACCCCCGTCCTTCGACGGGCACCTCCGCTCGCCGCTTCCGCGATTCACGGCTCTCGACCCGTCGGAGCGTGAACGCTTGAGCCGCTTCTTCACCGAATGGGCTCGCGTCGCCGTCCACGCTCTCCGCCCGGGCGGGCATGTCTTCATTGCGACGAACGCCTTCGTGGCCCAGATGGTCTACGCCGCCCTGGTGGAGGGCGGCCTGGAGTTCCGCGGTCAGGTGATTCGACTCGTGCGAACGCTGCGAGGGGGCGACCGACCGAAGAACGCAGAGACCGAGTTTGCCGATGTCTCATCGATGCCTCGGGGTTGCTACGAGCCATGGGGCCTTTTTCGCAAGCCGATGCTCCCGAAGATGCGGGTGAGCGATTGCCTCCGAGAGTTCGAGACCGGGGGACTACGCCGCACTCCTCACGGCCTGCCATTCTGCGACGTCGTTCACAGTGAGAGAACCCCGAAGCGGGAGCGGCAAATCGCGAACCATCCGAGCATCAAGCCGCAATCTCTCTTGAGGCAGTTCGTGCATGCGGCGCTGCCGCTCGGCCGGGGCATTGTGCTCGACCCATTTATGGGCTCGGGGTCAACCGTCGCCGCGGCCGAAGCTGTGGGTGTATCGGCCGTAGGCGTGGAGCGATTTGTGGATTACTATTCGATGGCGGTAACGGCGATTCCCAAGCTCGCGGCTCTTGATTTGGCAAGCCCTCCGGCCCCTCCAGAGGACGTAGTGCCTGATCAAGAAGAGCTATTCAGTCTCGGCTGAGGCCGCGTCGTCTTCTGCGGCCTTGTAGTATGCGAGAGAGTCGTGTGAAGGGTCTCGCTCTTGGACGAACGCGAGAAGCCTCGCCACGGCGTCCGGGTTCTGCTCTACGTGGGCAAGATAGTGCAGCACTCCGTGGACGGCAGCGTCCTGCTTCCGCCAGTCCCACCGCGACGCATCGACGAGCATCTGAGACAAGGTCAAAACGGCGACGTTGTACTTGTGCATGAACTCGACCGCACCACGATCTGCGGAGAGCACTACTGCGATTCCGTGCACGCCGGTCTTCCCAGCCTTCGCGAGGAACTCTCCGAGCTCTTTCACCACGTTGTCGGCGGTGACCTCGTGGTCCTTCACTTCAACTGAAAGCTCCAGGTCGAGCCCGTAGTACCCGTCTATGTCCCCGAATCGCTTCTGTCTCGCTGAGCCTGTCCGTGTCTTGTCAACGACCAGGCTGAGGTGCGGGCGATCGGCGTTGAAGTACCCATAGGCAATGGCTTGGAAGACGGCGCCCGCATTTTCTTGCGGAGAGCTCCTCGGGTATTTCGCCACGATCTCCTCGAAGAGCCGCACACGAGGAATCTCTCGGCCGAAAAAGCGGTTCTCGGTGAGGCTGGAGAGTCCGAAGTCGATGAGAGCCTGGCACAGGTGGTAGCGTCCGGCCTCTGAAAGCTGGAAACACGGGAGCAGTAGCGTGTCCTGGTACTTCTGCCACTGACCCGTGTTGTACACGTAGGCACTGGGGTACCCCGGTCGGTTAAGCTCACCGAAGAGGTCAACCACCGACTCCTCGATTTTGCGAATGCCGATGGTCTGTGAATCGTGCTTCAGCGAGAGGGTGTTCGCCTGTCTACCCGCGCGTTCCTTGACCAGGCTATAACGCTCAAAGATCTCTTCAAGCGTCAGCTTCGGACGGGCGGGTTTGGCCGTCGCATCGTGAAGGCTGAGTTGCTGAGCGAGGAGCGCAAAATCCAGCCCGAGCCCGAGCACATACCGCATCCTCGCGAAACTCTTTGCTACAAAGCCGAGCACCTGCTCGATGAGCTTCTTCTCTGCCGGTCCTGGAGGGTCGGGCTTGTAGCCGACGCCGAAGTGCGGCTCTAGAAAGCTGCGAACGGTTTGCTCTTCTGCTTCGGTTCGTGAACGCATGTAACCCCTGGTGACGTAGTGTCGATCGGTACATCGCCCCTCGATGTCCCGTCAAGGAACTTCCCGCAGTGGGAAGCCGGGCCGATCCAAGAGTTTAGCGGATTCCGCCCGCCGTGGCGGTGTCTGCTCGGAGCTCGTGGGGGGTAGAGGGGTGCGGTTTGGAGCGGGGAGAGGGGCCTCGTCTCCTCGCTCCATCAACCCGGTTAGTGCTTTGCCTCGGCTTCAAGCCGGGACGGGCTCCAAATCTGACTGGCGACGGCTGTGTAAAGCGAGTGCCGCCGGTCGAGGTCCTCCCGCTTGAAGACCGCGTGCGGCTTGAAGCTCAAGCCGCTCTCTCGAACGAAGCGGACAAAGCCCGGGTTGTGGTCGTACGCCTCATCGCAGAGAGAGCGGGCCAGGAGGTTCTGGCTGTTGTAGTGGGGCCGCTTCTTGTCGTACGGGAGTGCTCCATAACTCGCGTTGAAGCTCTTCGGGAGGAGAAGGAGTCCGCCGAATCGATTGCGGTAGTCGTCGAAGTCCGAGGGGTGCTCGAACTCGTCCTTGTGCCGCTCCGCGGCGTCGGCCCACACGTGCTCGACTTCGTACCCGTTCTGCCCCGCCCTGGTCGCGTATTCCGCGTAGCGGGATGGCATGCCCGAGCTCGTCTCGACGAAGTCGGTCATTCGAGCGAGCATCCGGTGAATCTGTCGACCGTTCTGACCGTGAAGCCGGAATCGGTCGTTTGTCTCGAAGCTCTCCTGCTCCGCCGAGAGCTTCTCGAGCAGGATCCCCTTTAGCTCGTCGATGCTCTTCCCCCTGATGTCCCGCATGACCAGGAACATCGCGTACTGCATGGTCGAGTAGTCGATAGCCCGGAAGTTCCAGATTCGACGGGCAAGCAAGATGTCGAGGTAGGTGCCCACTACGCGGAACTTCGTGAGGACAGCGGCCTCGGTGTCGTCAATCCGAAGTGGTGCGAGGAGGAGGGCGTACTGGAGCGTGAAGTTGTTCTGGGCGTTGAAGTAGACGTGCTCAAGCCCCTGCGTGAAGTCCTCCGCGGCCAACCGGAGCCGCTGGTACTGCCTGGTGTAGAAGGCGAAGTCTCGCTCGATGAACCGGGAGAACTCGGCCGAGCCTTTGAGCCCGAGCATGCCCTCGTGGTCGCGGACCCAGCGGTGAAACTCGGTGCCGATGAGGTCGAAGTCCTTCGGAGCGGCTCCCCGCTTGCGCTCGCGGATGTTCTGGGCGTGCTGGCTTCGGAGCCATGACTTCAAAGCATCCGAGTCCTCCTCCTTCCCGAGCTCCTGCAGGGCACTGACGCGCTCCTTCCAGATTTTGCTCGCTGCGGTTCGCTTGTCCGGGTCGGTGATGTTGGCGAGGAGATAGCCCTTGAGCATGTCGGTTGGGGAGAGCGACAACCCGCGGTCGTTCATCGTCTCGAAAATCGTGTAGGCGTCCTCGTCGGAGTATGCCGTGATTTCGACCAGGTGCACGTTTTCGATGAGCCAGTCGGTGAAGTAGGGGAGCGCCTTGCCGGAGAGCTCCTCGGGGAAGTGTTCCGCGATGTCGGCGTATCGGCCGAGCATGTTCCGCACCGATTCTGGCTGGTCGGTCGCGTCGAACGCTTCGCCGCTGTAGAGGGCCTCCATGCAGGCGTTCCGCTCCGGCACGTCCAGGTTGAAGGACTTCTTCCCGAACTTCTGCGAGAAGATGAGCTCGGCGAGCTGCCCCTTGTGCTCGGCGTCTTCGAGCGTCCGGTACAGGCGCATCAGGAGAAGGGTGATAGAGGTCAAACGCTGCTGACCGTCGATGATGAACTTCTGGCCGTCCTTGTCGCTGATGATGATGGAGCCAAGGAAATAGTGGCCGTATCGCTCGACCGCGGTGCGGTCGTGACCCTCCTCGTAACTCTCCAGGAACTTCGCCGCGAGGTCGTCGATGAGCTCGATGACGTGCTTGGTTTGCCAGCGGTACTCACGCTGGTAGTAGTCAATCGCGTACTTCGCGTTCGCGAGCAAGGTCCGGATGTTCTTGGCGTCGCCGCGGATTTCTCTCATGCGATTCAGTCCGTACCCGAGTTAGATGCGTATTCGCTCAATCTCGTCCAGGGTGATCTCATCGTTCGTCCGATCGTAGAGCTTTGTCGTCCTCGGGCTCTCGTGAGCCGCAATCGCCTGCGCATTCTCAATCGTGCCGCCGTTCTCCAGGTACGCCGTGATCCCGGTCGCTCGGAACGTGTGGCAGCACGTCTCCGGTGAAACCCCCGCGGCCTTGGCCCTCCGCTTGACCATCCGGAGCACGTCGTTCCGGGTCATCGCACCCACGGTTGGCCGTCCCTGGCGGTCCATGCTGCGGAAGAGGGGAGTCCTCCGCTCGCCCCGGATGCCCACCGCCCGGAGATAGCCATCCAAAGCCTCCTCGGCGGCGTGGTGGGCAGGCACCTGATGGAGCTTCCCGCCTTTCTCGTGGAGCCTCAGCCACCATCGCTTCCCCTCGGGGTAGTAGTCCTCGACCAACATGCCGACCACTGCACTAACGCGGGCGAAGCTGTAGACCATTACCGAGATCAACGCCCGGTCTCGGAGTCCGATAACGGAGGATGTGTCGATGGAGTCCAGAAGCCGCCTCGCGTCGTCCGGGGAGAGTACTGGAGTCTTGCCGCGTTTGACAACGTGGGTCGGGCCACGAACGGAGCTCGCCGGGTTGGCCGGGAGAACCTGGCCGACCACGAGCCAGTCAAAGAGCATCCGGACGGCGGCAAGGTGCTGCTTCACGGTCGGCTTGGACCGGGAGTGTCCGAGCTGCTCGATGTACGCGGCCACGGTCATGGCCTCGATTTGGTGAAGCTCGGTGTAGCCGCGGCTGCTGGTCCACTCGAAGAAGTCACGGATGGCGCGGGCGTATGCCTCTCGCGTGTTCCGATTCCGAATCGTGGCCGCGAAGAACTCAAGGAACCGCTTCGAGGCAGAGCCGCCGGCGGAAGCGACGATGGCTGGCACCGCCGTCGCCGTTCTCCGCGAGATCGTCGGTGTGTTCGGTGTGGGCTTCTTGGTCGTCAGTCGATGGAGCGCTCCGGAGCGCAAGTGAACTCGGGAGCGATATAGAGCTCCCTACCGTGCTGCTCCATGCACCATAAAGGACGTTATGGTGCACAGGCAAGGGGTTTTTCGCTGCCGTCTCAAGAACGAAGGCTTGCGGCGTAAACGGTGCTCTGGGCCATGGCGAGGAGCTCGCGACGGAAGGACTCGACGTCCGCCAGTTGGTCCGCCCCGATGACCGCGGTGAACTGCTTCGGATTCTTGCCCTGCCGAAGAGGCGCCATATCCCGATTGCGGAAGGTCTGAAGCAATCGGAGATCTGCCGCGTCGCCCCTGTTCGGGTCCGCGTCGGACACGATCTGGTGTACGTGGTCGCGACGCTTCAGCGCGTGGTAGAGTTGCGTGAGTTGGAAAATCGTCACCAGCGGGACCGTCACAGGCCCGAAGGCTGGAATACTGAAAACAATGGTGTAGAAGATGGCGCCCACGCCGAAGAGACTGAGCCACTTCCGTGAACTGGTGATGTCTCCCTGGTACCAGGTTCCGGTATCTGTCCGTTCTGCGGGCAGCCAGTACTGATACCCGGTTTCCATCCGACATTTGATGGTGTGATTAACGAGAGCAACGGTGAAGATCGACCACACCTGAGTCTGTGGCCCCAGCATTGTGATGCTGACGATTGAGTCGCGACCTCCCGCGTTGGCGTACCCGAAGACGGTATTTGAGCCCAGCTCGCCATACGAGTTGCACATCGCACCAATCAGGCGATTGATCCGCATGCGAAGCTCCTCGCGGCCGGTAGCTCCGCGAACGCCGATCTCTTCGATGGGCATCTCGGAGTAGCCGCTGAGGTTGTACGCGCAATAAGGCAACTTGGGCGACAGCTCCGCCAACTTCTCGATCGGGATGAACGCGGCTTCCGGGTTGTGTGCTCCTTGCGTTGCGCGAAACTTCTCTACGTCCGCCTCAAAGGCTCTCCAGCCCTCTCTCCAGCTTTCGCATCGCGCACGAGCCGTCCGGTCGAGTCGAATAGCGGGGAGATAGAGGACAAAAAAGCAAGCGACGTAGGTCAGCGGGGCGAGCGCGAGAACAAGGTAGACCAAAGGATGGAGTCCACCGGTCACTTGGTAGACAACTACCGTCAAGAAAGGCACGACCACCAGGAACCAAGCGAAGCCAATCGCGGGGCGGTGCCCGCGGCTCACGTAGTACCGGTGCCGAAGGGTGCCGCTGTAAGGCTGCCCTTCGTACGGCCAGTGGATCATCTGCTCAGTGTTTCCGTTCATCGATTAACCCACGAGCAATGGAAAGGACCACGGAAGGTGGTTGGCTCCGGTGCTTCGCCACCTGCGTCCGGTCTGGAAAACTATCGTTTCAGCGGGACGGCCCGGACCCGCTTTCCGCAGAGTGGTGAAGGATACTGCGGGGACGATTGGCTCGCGGGTTTCTGACCACGAGCCGCTGAGCTCCCGGGCCCGTTCCGTGCTGTACGGGACATTTAGGGAAGTCCGCAGCCTCTCCCCTCGCCCGAACACCGACTCCGCCCACTCATTGGTCCGCGGGTCGCCGTTGGCATGGAAGACCTTTGTCTGCAAACAGGCGATGAGACTCTCAGCGACTGGTGATACCGGGCGCCCGCCGAGAGCGGCGTGGAGGTTTGGGAGATTCTGCGTGAGGTACACGGTCGCCGCGAGCTTGCTCCGTGCGGTCTGCTGATACAGGGCGTCCGCCTCAGTGACGAAGTACTGGGCCTCGTCGGCCCATAGGAACACCGGGCGATAATCCCCAGTGAGCTCCCGCCGCTCGGTCGCCCGCTGCCATCCGGTCTTGTAGAGCAACTGGGCAAAGCGGCCCACCGTTCCGTAGGTCTTGAGGGGGAGGTTCAGGATGACCACCTTCCCACGGTGCGTCGCTGAGGGAGTGACCTCTTCGTCTGTGCGAGTGCTGAACAACTCCCGAAGCGGGTGGCGGAGTAGGCCGGACACTTTGGACGTGAACGACGAGACGATGATGCTCCGAGTCTTCTGAGCCAACTCTGGGAAGGACCGGAGCCAGTAGGCAGCAGTCTCACGGAGATCGTCTACCCGCGCGGGGGTGTGGTGCCCGATCTCCTCCCGTCGATGGTCGGCGGCTTGCAGAAGTTCGAAGCACCGTGAACGGGCCTGCCATTCCGGGTCACGCACTTCGGCCATGCTCGACGGGGCTGATCGGATGATGTTTGCCAACTCGCCAAGTTCGACTCTCCCCGTCGCCATGATCGCAAGGTCGGTGGCATGGAGGAGCATCTCTTCCAACGCCTGGTCCCAGAATGGGTCCTCGGAGCGGCGTGAGTCGCCCGCCGAAGTCGCGGTCAATAGAAGCCCCACGATGTTGCGGGCGAGCTCGGCTCCGGTGGCCGCCCGGTACTCGTAGTCGAGGAAGTTGAACCGCCAGCGCTCCTCGGGGCTCAGTACCACCAGGTCCCCTTCCCTCCCGGTTGCTCGTGCATGCCGCTTCCAGGTGTCGAGCTCGTCCGGTTTGGCACAGAGCACCAGCCCGCCGTATCCGGCCGAGAGCATCGCCCGGGCAAAGCTCGCCCCGCTGCTGTTCGACTTGCCCACGCCAGTGGCGCCCACGATGAGCATCCCCTCGGTCGAGTCGCCGCACGTCCACACGTCGCCCGCTCCGAGTGTGAGCAGTGGCCGGGTGAGGTGTTGAGTCCAGTGGCCTGGGTCCATGTGACGCCCTCGGCGTCAATGTCCGCCGCTGAGCCGCGAGAGGATGCAGCCCGGGCAGCCCAACCTTAGCGATCATCGCTAAGGGGAGACGTCTGAAGCAAAAAGGGCTGTTGCAAAAAGCGTCCAAGTCCAAAGCCTCGGTGGGTTGGAAGCGGGGTAGGCAGGAACCTCCGGGGCGCCAAGTTCAGCCTTGGAGCTTACGGGGAGAGCCATCGAAGCAACCAGCAGAGTTGAGCCTTGGAAGCAGAAGCGGCTGGCATCGTTACCAGTACATGAGTCGAAACGGAGCGGAGCCTTGGCATCGCCTCGGCGGTCGAGGAGGGCCACGACGGCGTAGGAAAGCCAAAAAAACTTTGCGAGAGTTGAAGGGATATTCCAGCGATTCAGCAGTGCGCATTGAGACGTCGTGAGAATCAGTGCTTCTTGCAGCAACTGTCTATCGGCGTGCACGTCGCACCGCGTGCTCGAACCGACTGCTGGACTTCATCGAAACACAGTCGATGATGGACCGTGGAGGTGCAGCGGTGTTCAGAGCAACGGTGTGTCGAAGTGCTGCGGCCGCGAGGGAATACTACACCTCCGCTCTTTCGCTCGGTGACTACTACGTCACTCCTGAGATGCATCGTTCGGAGTGGTGCGGGGAAGGGGCGAAGCTCCTCGGCCTGGCGGGGCCTGTTACCCGCGAGAGCTTCTTCGCGTTGGCCGAGAACCGTCACCCGGGAGGCGGAGAGAAGTTGACGCCGCGTCTTCGGGCGAACCGTCGGATCGGCTACGACTGCAACTTCCACGCCCCGAAGAGTGTCTCCATCGTGGCGCTCCCCGGTAAAGATCCTCAGCTCCTCGACGCCGTGTGGGATGCGACCTCGGCAGTCATGCGAGCGGTCGAAGAGCGAGCCCATACGCGGGTCCGTACCGGTGGCCGCTCTGAGGACCGGAAGACGGGCAATCTGGTGTGGGGGCAGTTTCTGCACCAGACGAGCCGACCCGTAGACGGTGTCCCCGACCCGCACGTTCATGTCCACTGCTTCGTCTTCAACTGCACGTTCGACCGGGAAGAGAGCCGCTGGAAGGCGGCGCAGCTTGGGCCGATGCTCAAGGACGCACCGTTCATCCAGGCGTTGTTTCACTCGGAGCTTGTTAAGCGGGTCGAGTCACTTGGGTATGGCGTCCGACTTACAGACAACGCGTGGGAGATTGCGGGCGTCGAGCGGCAACTGATCGACAAGTACAGTCGCCGGACGGAGCAGATTGAGCGTGCCGCTGCCAAGCGAGGCGTTCAAGACCCGGCGGAGAAAGCACGTTTCGGCGCCAAGACCCGGGAACGCAAGGCCGACTCCCTCCCCTGGTCGGATGTCGAACGGCACTGGCAGGAGCGGATGACTCCTGAGGAGCAGGGCACTGTCGGTTCGCTCAAGAGCAAGGTGACGGCGGCGCCCGTTCGAGGTCTCGATGAAGCGATTCGGCTTGCCGTGGGCCGGACCTTTGACCGCTCGGCAGTGGTGCGTGAGACAGCGCTTCTGGCCGAGGTGCTCAAAGCCTGTCCCGGACAAGCCACCCCTGACGAGATTCGTGCCGCCTTTGAAAGGCACGGCGTCATCTCCCGGGAGCTCCGGGGCGTCACGATGGTCACGACAAAGGCGGCTGTGGCGGCCGAGCAGGAGCTTGTAGCTGCCGCGAAGAGAGGCCGCGGGGCTGCGTCGCCGCTACTCCCTCCGGAGAAGCGGGAAAAGCTGGAGCACGGGGATTCCGTGGAAGCTGCGGTCCGCCAGATTGGCCGGAGCCAGAGCCGCGTGATCCTGGTGCGTACCAATGTCGCATCCGGTCAGAGTCGGCTTGCGGACGCCGTCGAGAGGTCCCTCGGGTGGATGGCGAAAGACATCCTGTTCACGTCGGCGACGGGGCTCGGCACTGCAAAGGCGGGGGAAGAGGCGCGAGCGAAGACGGAGAGCGTGTATCGGCTGCTCGGGGAGAGCCCTGCTCTGAAGGTCCCTTCCCGCGGTGTTGTCTGGGTCTCCGACGCTCATCGAATGCCCCTCAAGGCGGCATCGGAGCTCGTCAGCTTGTCAGAGAAGAAGGGCTTTCGGTTGATCCTCTCCGGCGATTCACTTTCGCGTGGCGGAGTGTTTCGGGGCAACCCGATGGATGTGCTTCAGCGTCACGCGGGCCTCAAGGCTATTCGGCTGGGATCGAAGACGACTGAGCGAGGAGCAAGAGAAAGGGCTGCTTCGGCGCTCTTGATGGGACAAGCCACCGAAGCCGAGAGACTCCTCGGGAACGCCGGAATGCTGCGGCGGGTCTCGACGACATCACTTGCGAGAGAAGCCGGGCAGCTTTTGGCAGCTCGCCTCACCGCCAAGTCCACAGGCCTGGCCATCGCCCCCAATCCGCTTCTGACGCGTGAGATCACGGAGGCAACCCGCGTCGCGCTCAAGCTCCACCGAAAGCTCCGCGGAGAGCGCACGTTTGAGCGTCTTGCTCGGGCTGGCCTCACCGACACGGAGAAGACCTGGTGCCGTTCCTACCGGAAGGGCATGGTGGTTGAGTTCCTGCAGCACAGTGGGACGTTCCGACGTGGGGAGCGGTGGACGGTCACCGGGACGAACATGCTCGGCTTCGTCGAGGTCCGTTCGGGATTGAAGCTCGGTACGCTTCCACTGAGGCGCCCCGAGCGCTTCGAGGTCTTCGAGAAGCAGAAGATTCAGATTGGAATCGGAGAGCGGGTTCGCATTACGAAGAGCGTCCGCACGCGGGCTGTCGTAGACACGATGCTCGGCATAGTCAGCAAGGCCCACGCCCGACCCAATCGCACGCTATCGACCGGGAGCGTGCACCGTGTGCGTGAGTTCACCGCCCTTGGGCACATGGTGCTCGATAACGGGTTCATCCTGAAGAAAAACGCGGGCCACTTTGACCACGGCTACGCCATCACCTCTTCTGCTGATCCGCCCCGCACGGTTGACCACGTCGTGTATGTGGAAAGCAAGGACTCCGCGTACGGCGCGACCGTCGAGACATTCGCAAAGAGCATCAGCATCGGGCGGCGTTCCGCGGCGGTGGTGACAGACAGGGACAGCCTGACCAGTCTTCCCCGAGAGACCCACGATAGGCTCTCGTCGCTCGACGTTGGAACCAAGGCGACTTCGCTCACCAGCGTCATCAGTGATCTGGTGCAGAAGCGAACGCGCGAAGTGTTCGGGGTGAAACCGATCAGTCGAGAACTTGAGCCGAGCCTGGAGCGGTAAGCCATGAGCGAGCACGAGGCCATCCCATCGGTCCTGGCGCCGCTCCTTGCGCAGCATGCTTCGACTCCCGAAGCGGCATCCGACTACGAGCCTTTCATCACGTTCCACCTACGCAGTGGCACGCAGCTCTCGAACCGATACGAGCACCTTCTGTGGATAGTGCTCAGGATGGATGGGGAGCTTGTTCTCCGATACTCCAACCACACCCTTCATCTGAGGGGGCGAAACCTCGCTGTGCTCCATGAGGAGATCAAGCGACTAAAGACTCGCTTCGTCTTGGAACTCGACGAGCGCTACGACGTGGACGATGGCGATGGGCCCGTGGTCACTTCCATCCGCATTGGCGATGAATCCGAAGAGGACCTTGCACAGCTCTGTGTCCAGGACTCCTGATCTCTCCGGGATCGCGGCCCCGTCCGCGTAGAATCGCCCCCTTCCCAAAGAGAGCCACCGCATCTCTTTGGGAACGTGAGGCATGGTTCCCCTCCCCTTTCTTCCGCATCAGCATGGAACGACTCGGCGGATGGCCCTCCGCCGAGTCTCCCACTAATCCCTGCCTTTACGCCGCGAGTTGCTCTGGCTCCTCCTCGCGCTCAAGGCCTTCGAGGATGAGGTTTGCGGTCTTCTGGATCCGGTCGAGCGACTGGGCGAGCGTCTCCTTGGTGCCCTTGTGGAGCTGGATGTAGTCGCTTGCGGCGGTGCTGGTATCAAGCCCGACGGCGTGGCAGACGACGTACGCGACGGCCTCGGCCTCTGTCTCCATCGTCGTCTTGTCGACGCGGGTGGCGCCCTCTCCGTGATGGAGGAGTTCGTGGGCGAACTCGTGGGCGAGCACCTCGAACTCCTTGGCGGGCTCAAGCCCCGCGGCGAGGCGAATCTCACCGCCTTTCGAGACACCCAATGCCCCGTTGGTCACCGGCTCATCGGAGAGCCTGATGCCATGATCCACGATTATCGCCTTGAGCTTGCCGAGATATCGCCCCGGGTCACCGGCGACATCTGCGGGCTCCGGGAGCGGGTCCCCTTCGGTCTGCGACACGTCGAAGACGTGCACCGCCTTGAACCGGACGGCCGTATCTGGGTCGCCCTCGAGCTGTCCTTCCTCCTTCTTTCGGAAGACCATGGGAGCGACGATCACGATGCCCTTCTCGCCCTTCTTTACCCAGCGGTTGAGCTTCTTCCACGCGTTGAAGCCCGCGACGTAGGTAGCGTCGGGCCGCTGGGCGAGGATGAGCATCAGGTTGCTGATGCTGTAGCGGTGAAAGCGGGCCATGACCCGCAGGTACTGCGTGAGTGCTTCGCTCTTGCCTTGCTCAAGCGCCGCGGCGAGCTTCGCGAGCGCTTCGTCTGTCATCTTCCGGGCTTGTTCTGCTTTCATGCGAGTCCTCCTTGTTTTGGTTTGCGTGGGATCCTTCACCCGGGCTGAGGACCCCGCAAACCGAAACGGAGGACGGGAGCGAGTGAGCAAGCGGCGGAGGCTGGAGGGCCGCGAAGCGAGCACGCCGGAGTGACAGGCTCGTCCTGGCACGACGCGTGCCTGCCCGGAGGCCGAACGACGTGATGGGAACGAGCGGGCTGAAAGCGCAACAAGCCCGGGGACAGAGACGGCCTTGCAAGCGAGGCTCTGCCGCGGCCAATGGAGCAAGATGCACTCACTCACGCGAGTGCTGCACATGGCCTGCCGAGCCGCGGGCAGCATCGTGATGCGAGGAGCCGCGGCGTCGCTGCCGTCGCGGCAACAACCGGGGAAGTGCCGCTGGGATGAACGGGCAAGAGGTGCATCAGTCGCCCCTGGTCTCCGAAAGCCAGCGGGACACGCTCCTTGGCGACCAAGGGCGGAAGGTGGCGGTGCGTGGGATGACGTGGCAGAAGGTGGCACCCGCGCCCTGCCCGTGGTTGCGGCCGGTGGGTGGGCGTGGCAAGCGGGGACTGAGCGTGGGTGAGAGTGGCAGGCTCGCCCGAATGCCGGGACGGGGCGTGGGTGGAAATGGCGGTTGCGTGTCGCGCCGTGGGTTGCAGCACAAGGAGACTTGGGTGGTCGCCCCAGTTCTGCCCGGCTACTTCTTCAGGAGGCGCTTCACAGCGGCGACGGGGTCGATGTCGCAGGCTGAGGCCCACTCGCAGAACTCGGCCACGTCCACTCGGCGGTTACCAGTCTCGCAGTTGTGGATCCAGCTCTGGGGCTTCTTGAGACGCTCGCCGAGGGCTCGCTGGGACAGAGACGCCTCCTCTCGAAGGGTGCGGAGGAGCACCGGGACGCGGCGGTAGGCCTGGGAGTGCTGGGCCTTGGTGGACATGCGACACAGTTTCCGTGTCAGTTGCCTTGACACGAGTTCAGTGTCGGATCACACTTCGGGCGTGGTCGCCCCGAAGCGCAACCCGGTAGTCCACGGCAGCCCGCCCGGGGCCTTTATACAGGGCTCGCATGGGGGAACTATCGGTCCGGAACTTCGGACTTCTCATCGCCTATCTCATTCCCGGCTTCCTGGCCCTTTGGGGTCTGAGCTTCCTCTCCCCCGCCGTGGCCGGATGGCTCCAGGGCGCGGGCGAATCGGGGCCGACCGTGGGCGGGTTTCTGTATGTGCTGTTGGCTTCGGTCGCCGCCGGGATGACCGTCAGCGCTCTCCGGTGGGCGATTGTCGACCGGACCCATGCGATGACCGGGCTTCGGCGCCCCCAGCTCGATTTCGGGAATCTTTCCGGAAAGCTCGACGCCTTCGAGCAGATCAACGAGCACCACTACCGCTACTACCAGTTTTACTCCAACTCCCTTGTCGCGGTGTTCTTCGCCTATCCGACCTGGCGGCTCCACGGCGGAGGGAGCGTGTGGACGGATCTGGCTTTCGTCGTGGTTGAAGTCGTATTCGCCGCGGGCTCGCGTGATGCCCTGCGGAACTTCTACAGCCGGGCAGCCCAACTGCTCGGAGAAAGCGAGGTCTCAAATGACGAACGGAACAGGCAAGCACCCCCACCCGGAGACGAAGGCGGCGACGACGAAGCCTGAGTCTCCCGCATCGCGAAAGCTCGCCGCGGCGGGCTCCCCCCGGAGCGGCAAGAAGCCCGGAAAGGGCTGACTCCCGCGAACACCAACACTCCGGCGGGATTGCCTCCCGCCGGAGTGATTTCGAATCGAGCGTCTCGCCTACTCGGCTTTGCCTCGGCCTTCGTGGATCCAGCAGAACGCGCGGGAACTCACGAGACCGACGAGCGGGAGGTCGTTGCGGCCGAAGCTCGTGGTGGACTTCCAGCCCGATTTGTCCTTGTAGAGCCGATGGATGGTGACGTTGTAGCGAACGCCCTGCTCGGTCTTGTTCTCCCAGACGCTGGCGCGAATGCGACCGATGCGGATCTCGTGAACGGGCTTCTGTGCTGCCATGGTGGCTTCTCCTTTTGTGAGTGGTGCTGCTGTCCGTTCGCAATCAGACGGGCAGAGCACTACGAGCGGAGAAGACGAAGCGGGCCCGGGCTCGGCCCCCCTGAGGGGTTCGAGCGTGGGCGGGTGAAGGCAAACGCTGTGACGGAGTCCCCGACGGCGCACGCTTTGCCCCGACAAGCGAAGAAAGAGTCCGGGGACGCGGCCTGGCAGCGAATGCCCTCACGACGTCCACGGTCGCGGTGCCAGCATGTGGGAACTGCTGACAGCGTTATCGCGATAACGCGACAACGGCTCTACCGGATCGGTCGGGCGCCTCGGATGCCAGCTTGCAGCACGCTCGCAACGACCTTCTCGAACGCTTCGATGGCTGGGAGATCCCCGTTGGGCGGTCTGATGGTCCGTCCGTTGGCACGGGCACGCTCGATGAGCTCATCCTCGGCGTTGATCAGAATCCGGATGCACGAGCGGAGCACGTGACTGAGCTTGAGCGATGTGCCGAGCTCTGCTCCAAGGTTTGAGACGACCCGCTCAAGTGCTCGGTCCTCACTCGGGGTGAGGAGCACCCGTTTCTCTCGCTCCATCCGCTCAGCGAACTGTGACGGCTGCTGCCGCGGCTCACGCCTTGGTGCGGGAGCCGGTGCGGTGCGTGGTACTTCCTGCCGGTAGATAGGAGCGGCAACTGGTGCTTCCCTCCCCTGCCCCGAATCGACCATTGGCGATGGTGGCGGCGGTTCGGGCCTCACCTCGGCGGGCCTTCGGAGTTCAATCGTCTTTTCGGGCTGCTGCTGCGGCATCGGCTGCAACGCCTGGGCGGCATTGCCGCTTAGGACTTCCTGCACCAGTGATGCCTCAAGCGGGCGGAACGGCTTCTCTTCAGTTCGCTTAGCCATTGACCACCTCGCTCACGTTCCGGTCAACAGGTTCTGGAACTGCGGCGCCCGTGAGACGTGCAATCCGCTCCTCGATCTCCAAAGCGAGTGCTCGGTACTGATGGGCGACCGCGTGGTCAGGGTTCGTCTGGAAGACCGTCTTCCCCGACTTCTGAGCCGATGGGATCACAGTCGATCGGCTGATGATGGTGCGGAACTTGGCCGACTGCCCGTCCGGTGTGCTGAAGGCCGAGCGAACGTACTCGGTGAGCGAGTTCGAGAGGTTCGTCCTCCGGTCCACTCCGGCGATGATGACGCCGAGTAGGCGAAGACCCGGGTTGAGTTTTCGCTGAGCGTCCTGGATGTCTCGGAGTGCGTCGGTAAGCCCTGTGACTGCGAACGGCTCCGGCATCGCTGTGAGAATGAACCAGTCGGCGACCAGGTACGCAGCCTTGGTGGGCACGGCGGAGTTGGGGGCCGTATCGAGCAGGATGTAGTCGTACTGGTCAAGCACTCGCTTGAGCGGGTCCATCAGGATGTCGCGCGGCGAGTAAAACTTCCCGTGCTTCTCGGGAAGCACATCGTCGATCGATTCGAGCTTCCGCCTGGACGGGATGAGGTGCACGTTGGGCGGGAACTCGAACTCGGAGTCCGCCTCTGTCATCGCGAGCACGTCGGCGGGCTCATCACCGGTGAGGAGCTCGTAGCTCCCAAGGAACGCTTCGCCCTCGATGCCGAAGTGACGAGTCGCGGTGTCGTTGGGATCGAGGTCGATGATGAGGCACTTCTTCCCGCGTTCGCCGAGAGCGGCCGCGATGTGAACGGTGTTTGTCGTTTTTCCTACGCCGCCCTTCTGGTTGCCGACCGCGATGATCTGCGCGCGTCGTGTCGGTACCTGTGTCCCCTGCTCCATGGTCCCTCCTCTCAAATCTTCTGCCGTTCTCGCGATAACGCGATGTTCCGAGTTCGCGTCTTCGCGAAGTCGCCTCGTCGCGTTCTCGGCAAGGTCCAGTCTGCGCGAGCGAAGTGCTTCTCGCAATATGCAAAATGCGACCGCGATATCGCGATGTCGCGTTGTGGCATTCACGCGTCCTCGCGTCTTCGCTTTCTCGCGAGCACGCGAGCTCCCGTGTTCGCGATATACCGTTGTCGCGTCCTTCCGTGAACGCGTTCTCGCGTTCTTGGCACCTTCACGCGTTGTAGCGTCGTCGCGTTATCGCGATGACGCGACCATGTCCTGCAACAGCGCACGCTGAAAGGGGATTGGCCGAGTGCGGCACGTGATCTACGGTGATTCTGTAACGGTCTCTGGCATGTCGCCAGAGGCCCACGCATGGAGAGCGTTGATGGGGTGAACGCGTTGCCCTGATACGAAAAAAGCGACCTGGCAGGGTCGCTCTTTTTCGTGATGGCTCAAATAGACCTGACTGGCGCTAGTCGAACCGAGAAGCTCCGTTCAACCTAGCCCACCAACCATGGTCTGTCAAAGGCAATTCTTCGCGATTGCACAGGACTCGTGTGCTCTGTGATCGCGAGGCTGCGTTCACCCCCTGATGAGCGCGGACAGGTTTCGTGTGTCCGCTGTCTGGGGGAAAGGGAACATGGAAAGAGATGCTGGAGTGGTTGCGGGCGGATTCACGTTCGTCTCGGCGACGGGCCTGCTTGCGTGCTGGTGGTCATACACGGCGGAGCTCTTGGAGTTCCGCGATGTCCGGGTGTGGCTTGCTTGCCACGAACTCGCCGCACGTCGTGCGTGCGTGGAGAAGGGGAGAGCACCTCGCTTCACGGTAGAGGAACTCTCGCGGCTTGTAGGTGGAGTAGGGGGGGAGCACGTGCGAGCGTCGCTCCGTCGCCTTGAGAGAGCTCAGCTCCTCCGCTGGTCGGAATCCTCCATCCGCTTCGTCTCCTCACTCGAATCGCTTCCGGCGGCCGCTCAAGCCTTCATCGAGTCAGTCCAGAACCACCGCCGCAAGATCCCGTTCCCGCGTCGGCTGCTCCGCTTCCTCGCCTCATCGAGAAAGCCCGTGCTGCTGGCCACAGCACTCGGGCACGTGCTCCGCTGTCTCTACTACCGCCGCGGTCAGTGCTCGGCCTCGGGGCTCTGCAAAGCGTCTTGGATCGCCGCTGTCTTCTCGGTCGATGAGCGAAACGTCAAAGCGGCCCGCCAGGAGCTTGAATTGCTCGGCGTACTGATCCGTGAACCATCAACGCAGCTCCGCATGAATCGCTACGGCCTCACGGTGCGTCTCAATCTCGCCTGGTCGCCACCTTCTGCTTCCCGGGAAACACCACCCCGGGCCGCACTTCCCACAACCAAATCACCACGCCCTAGAGAAACTGGAATCTCTTCCTCCGGAAGATCTGAAAACCAGAAACCCGCTGCGGGCAGACCGTCTGGTGTTCGCAAGCGAACGGGAAGGGGACCAAGGCTTTCGGATGTCCAGGTGGAGGACCTTCGGGACACTGGTCGGCTCTTAGAGCTCCATCGGGAGGCGGTGCGGCTCGGCCATATCGGGAACTCGGAGGCGGAGCGGCTGAAGTTCGTCGCGGCCGCGGAACACTCTCTCTCGCACGCGGGGAAGAACCCGGCGGGGATGTTCGCCACCATTGTCCGCCGCGGCCTGTGGTTCCAGACACTCCAGGAGGAGGACCGCGCTCGGAGGAGACTTCAGGAAACAGTCCGTGCTCTCTCGACGCCGGGCCAGTACCGAGACATCCCTGCATGCACGGCATCTCCGGAGAGCATCCGGGCCCTGATAAATCGCTCGCTCCGAAGCGTTGGAGCGATCCAGTGACCGATAAGACCTGTACAATGGTGGAGCCCTTCCGCACCTCTTAGGCGGCGGGCTCCGACATCCCACCATCACGAAATCCGTCACACGGCGAGGACCTGGCGAGGTGCTCGCTGGGTTATGCTCGGGTACCCGAATCACGAAAGCGATCTGCTCTACGGGCGCCATGCTCGGGCACGGCCCGCCCAATCTCTCACCGCACTCTCGAATCCCGCCGTGCGGTTGATGGATGACGGGACACTCGTTGCGATGAACGCACGCCGAAGCGAAGCCGAGTCGATGCACCAAGGTATTCCTCTGCTCTGGGCTGTCTGTGATCGACCGGGAGTTCGCAAGCCGCCTTGCAAGCTCGGTGCATGTGACCGACTGGCGGGAGCACCAATCACTCGACCCGCACTCCGGGAAATGGCAGCCGTCGACTCGCCTGGAGCACGTCATGACTCGGCCGCTTGTGAGCCCCGAGGACTTGATCCTCACGCCTCATCCGGTCTTCGGGCACCTTCGCGTACGTCTTCCTGGTTGATCGCCCTCCAGTGCTCGCGCACTTCACCGCCGCGTTCAACGTTCCCGTGGTCGCCGAAGCGATGGAGAGGGGGAGGGCGGCGCCGCTTCCGGCAGTCCCACACACCGGCCACTTCGATCGCATCACGAGCCCGCCGCTCACGAACGAGACACAGTCGGTGGAAGCTTCGAGCCTCACCCCCAACGAAGCCTACAAGCTCGCATGGGAGCTCGTTGACCGGATGACGATCGTCGCGGAGTCGCATGGGGCCCGCACCTGGGCCATCGCACTGGTTGTCCGGCATCATAAGGAGCCGCACGAATTTCCGCGATTTCTCCAGCTTCTCGTGCAGCGGAATGCATCACTGATCCAGGCTCACCAAGCGATGATTCAAGCGAAGACCCAGTCGCTCGCGGGCGTGCTGCACTACCTGGACTACATGCGGGTACGGGACGCGGAGGAAGCCGCCGCGAAGTCGTTATCAGAATCGGATGTTATCTTCAGGGGACGAACCACCGTCGTTCGGCGTGTTCAAAGGCCGAAGAGTTGCGAGCCGCCGCCGCGGCCAGGGTGCTCACTTGACAGGTCGAGTGAATCCGACCAGCGAAGGCTGTGCGGACAAGGCGGGTCGGAGATGATGCTGTGGGACTGAAGCACCTGTTCCTTTCGCGGTTAGGATCGGGCCGTGGTGGGAGCCTTGCAGGAGGGGTGGGAAGCGACCGATTCACCGTCTGGTTTACGCGGATGCCGAGGTGCGGTACACTCACGCCTCGTGGACCATCCATCGCTTCTCAAGTTTGTCCAAGAGCATTTCTCCGACGGGCTTGTTCTAGTCGTGGGGTCTGGGCTGTCGGCAGCCGAGGGCGTGCCCGGCATGCCCGCACTTGCTGACCATCTGATTGGAGCCTCGGCCGCACTCGCAGGAACCGATAAGGAACTGTGGGAGCGAATCGCAGCCGCACTCGCTGCGAAAGAGGGGCTCGAGGCTGCGCTCCTAAAGCACCAACCTACTGAAAGCCTCGAGGCGTGGATCAGGCGGGAAACCTGCAACTGTCTGAAACCGAAAGAGCGTGAAATCGTCAGTGCGGTGATTGCAGGGAAGAAGACTCTGCGACTCACAGAGTTACTAAAGCGCGTGCTTAAATCGCCGACTGGCTTACCGATCTTGACTCCCAACTACGATCGACTCATTGAAGTGGCGTGCGAGATGGCGGGACTTCATGTCGATACTACGGCGTGCGGAATCTACGCGGGCACATTTGACCATAGGCGGAGCATGATGGCCTCCTGTCGTGCCATACGCCAGGCCGGGAAGGTCCATGTTCTAGATCATCAACCGCGAGCAGTGGTGCTCAAACCTCATGGAAGTTTTGATTGGTATCGCAACGGAACCGGAGCCTTTCGTTGCAGCATGGAGCTCGATAGCGAGGTCTCGATCATCACGCCAGGACTCAACAAATATAGAGCTGGATATAATGCGCCATTTGATAAGCACCGCGACCTCGCTAATGACTTTATAAAACAGGCGGCGAGGCTGCTTGTGGTCGGATATGGATTTAATGATGATCATCTTCAGACTCACCTTGTGCAAAGAATAACAGATGGTACCCCCACGCTTGTTCTGACACGCACAACGAACGCGAAGATGGATAAACTGGCTTTGGAGTCTCCGCAGTGTGTTAGTATATCGAAACCCAGTGAATTTCCGGGTATCAAGGTAATCACGAAGTCGACCCAGTTCGAGCAACAAGGGGCGGATCTGTGGGACCTTGGGATACTTGCAAGAGAGGTACTTGAATGAGCACTGTCGCCGCTCTCTCCTTCGACGACTCCAGCCGCCTTGGCAAGGTTGCGTCTGTTGACACCAGCCGGGTATTGATTGTGGTGGAGAATCCTTCGCTGCTGCCGCGCGCAGCAGTCGGAAGCCTCGTCGCGATTCAGGGAACGACAGCGCAAGAGTTTTTGATCGGGATGACCGAACGGGTGACTCGCCAACTTCGCGAGCAGGTCGGACAGCCTGATCCAATGTCACCAAACACTATCGCGATGGAAATAGTGCCTGACGATGGTATCCGCGTGGTTCTCCTAGGTACGTATCGAACAGTAGACGGCACAGCACGGAATCGGTTCAAGCGAGGAGCGGATTCCTTTCCGCAAATCGATCGCGATTGTTTTTTAATAGAGAGTGGGAATCTTCAGCGGTTCATGGGGTTGCTGGGGAAAGAACTGGATGACGGACAGAGACTTGAACTCGGTCACTTCGTACTCGACAAGAGCGCTGCAGCCATCGCAAATGGCGACCGCTTCTTCCAACGCCATGCGGCGATCCTCGGAAGTACAGGCTCGGGAAAGAGCTATGCGGTGTCGCTGATCCTCGAACGAGCGAGCGCAAGAGAACACGCGAACATTGTCATCTTTGATATGCATGGCGAGTACGCATCGCTGGCAGCGCCATCTGCAAGGCAGGGAGAGGAAGTGCCTACGCCGGTTGCGAGTAGTTACAAGATTGCGGGCCCTGGCGATCTGGACAATCCGCCCGATAACGCGATCTTTTTGCCGTACTGGCTGCTCAACCGTGAAGAAATGCTCTCGATGATTTTGGACCGCAGTGATCAGAATGCCCCAAATCAAGCATCCCGATTTACAATGCACGTGCGCGGTTTGAAAGAGGCGACGCTGCGAAGAGTCGGCAAGGCCTCCGTATTTGCAACGTTTACAGTGGATTCTCCAGTTCCGTACGAGTTGTCGGACTTGATAGGCAAGCTCAAAGTGGACGACACGGCGAAGGGGGTGGGGGCAGACGGCAAGCGCGAAGTCAAAGGCGAATGGGAAGGCCGTCTGACCAGATTCATCTCTCGATTGGAGGCCAAGTCAGAGGATAGACGGTACGGATTCATGTTCAAGCCGCCTCCTGCGACACTTCAGTACGATTGGCTCGCACAGCAAGCGAGGCTGTTACTCGCCGCTGGTCCGGGAAAGCCGGGCATCAAGGTGGTCGACTTCTCAGAGGTGCCTTCCGACGTACTGCCTGTAGTCACAGGTGTCTTTGCGCGATTTCTTTACGATGTGCAGTTCTGGATGGACTCGGCTAAGCGAACACCATTCGTTTTCGTGTGCGACGAAGCACACTTGTATCTCCCCGTAAAGAATGATGCCGATGCGGTTGAGCGGCAGGCGCTCTTCTCGTTCGAACGGATCGCAAAGGAGGGTCGCAAGTATGGCGTATCGCTGCTGGTCGTCAGCCAGAGACCTTCCGACGTGAGTCGGACTATTCTGAGTCAATGCAACAACTTTCTTGTGCTTCGTCTTACTAATGACGAAGACCAGAATGTCGTGCGTCGACTGATGCCGGATTCACTCGCTGGTGTCCTCGAAGGGTTGCCATTGCTCGATACGGGCGAAGCCCTCCTGCTCGGTGATGCAATACTGCTTCCCGCTCGGATTAAGCTCAACATGCCTCGGATTGAGCCGCTCAGCGCTACCCGCGATTTCTGGCGTGAGTGGGGTGAGAAGGCTCCGGATCCGTCAGCCGTAGGGTCTGCGGTTGAGACCCTTCGAAGGCAGTCGCGGAGTGCTCCGACTGAGTCGTAGTCGATTATGTGAAGTAGTTGCCGCACGTCTCGGTCTGCCTATGGCCTTCCGGCAGGCATGAATCAGCGATGGACGGCCGGAGGCTCCCCAAAGCCGCGGCCTGTCCGTGTACGGCTGCACCACGCTACGGTCTCTCCGAGTCAGGTCTGGAGAATGGTGACCACCGCCTCTCGCTGGTCTGTTCTCGGCTTGGGCCAAGCGGCGACAAGCTGTTCTAGCTCAGGCTCCACGCCAATCTTGTGGAGTAGGTGGGGTGGTGGGGAGGAGGGGGCTTCGTCCTCCCCGCCAGTGTCAGAAAAGCCAGAGCCTTTTTCTGACAACTCAAGGAGCCATCTGCCCAATTCGATCATGATGATGAGCCGTGCAAAACTGTCGGTACTTGTCGATATCTACCGACATAGTGTACAGTGAGCCATGGCCATAGACCTCCCTCCCAAGCTTGCCCGCCTCGCCGCCCGACAGGGCGTTCTCCGCACCGGGGACTTTACCGCAGCAGGAGTCTCACGCCGGGGAGTCGAGCGCCTCGTCCGCGACGGGGCCATCCGGAAAGAGGGTAGGGGCCTGTACGTGCTCGGAGAGCACGACGTTACCGAGAAACACTCGCTTGCCCTCGCTGCCGCCCGCGTCCCCAAGGGCGTGGTCTGCCTCCTCTCGGCACTTGTCTTCCACGGCCTCACGGTCCAGAACCCTTGGGAGGTCTGGATGGCGATCGACACCAAGGCTCGAAAGCCCGAGGGTGGCTATCCACCTCTCCGTGTCGTTCGTTTCTCGGGGACCGCTCTCAAGGCCGGAGTCGATGAGCACAACGTCGAAGGCGTGCCAGTTCGTGTCTACTCGCTTCCGAAGACGGTTGCGGACCTGTTCAAGTACCGGAACAAGGTCGGGATCGACGTCGCCGTCGAAGCGCTGCGGGAAGGACTTCGGTCGAAGAGATTCACGATGGACGAGCTCTGGCGATATGCCAAGGTCTGCCGCGTCGCGAACGTGATTCGCCCCTACGTGGAGAGCCTCCAGTGACCAAGGCGCCAAAGAACATAGCCCAGTCGGTCAAGGAACGGCTGCTCACCATCGCCAAGTCCCGGCGGGAGGAACTCGAACAAATCCTCGTCCGCTACGCGTCGGAGAGGCTTCTCTACCGACTGTCAGTCTCAAAGTACCGCGACGATTTCATTCTCAAAGGAGCGATGCTCTTCATCGCCTGGGAAGGGATGCCGCACCGCGTCACACGCGACATTGATCTGCTGGGGTTCGGGGACGACTCCGTGGAGCGAGTCGCGAGCGTCGTGCGCGACCTCTGCGAGCTCCAAGTCGAGGACGATGGGCTCGTGTTCGACACTGACTCTGTGAAGGCCGAGGAGATCCGTGCACTCGATGAGTACGGCGGGGTCCGGGTCACTCTCGTCGCGAAGATGGGGACGGCGATGATCCGTACCCAGGTCGATGTCGGATTCGGCGATGCCGTCACTCCGAAGCCGGAGGAGCTTGAGTTTCCCACACTGCTCGACTTCCCAAAGCCGAAGCTCAGGGCGTACCCGGTGGAGACCGTGGTGGCCGAGAAGCTCGTGACCATCATTGAGCTGGGCATGGCCAACTCGCGGATGAAGGACTACTTCGACCTCCTTTACCTCTCCCGCACGCGGGAGTTCGACGGAGCATTGCTGGCTAAGGCGCTTAGAGCCACAGCGGAACGTCGCGGGGTTCCTATTCCAGACTCTGAGCCCTTCGGACTGTCGGCGGAGTTTGGAGAGGACGCGGCGAAGCGGAGACAGTGGGCGGCCTTTGGCGCTCGGACCCGGCTTGCACCAGAGTGGGCAGACCTCTCGGCAGTCGTAAATGCCATCTCCGAATTCTTGCTACCGGTCCTCCGGTCGGCTCGGAGCGAAGCTGCACCACCCTTCAAATGGTCAAACGGCGGGTGGAGCTGAACCCGGTCGGGCACACTCGCTGCTGAAGCGGCTCACTCAACTACATCACTGCTGCCGCCGGGGAGCTGAGCGACTGCATCGAGCTCAAGCGCTTCGATGGTGGGCAGGCTCTGGCCAATGATGCCCTGAAGCTCTCCGTGCAAGCCAACGGTATTCGAAACCATTCGCTCGATCTGCTTCTCGCGCTTGGACCAGATCTTCATCATCGCTCGCTTCTCGGACTCAAGCTCCGAACGCATGGCGGTAAACGTCTCGACAATCGCCGTCACGCGTCCCTTAAACTCTGGTCCAGACAAGTAGTCGTAGACCGCAGCCATCTTGTCGTGGCGGCCCTCAACAGAACGTTTAGCACCAGCGGTCTCGATCAGCGTCTGTCGAAGGGCGGTCGCAACGCACATCGCGAGAGCGGGAGGTACAACCCACACCCCATCACGGCAGTCGAACGTGGGCATGTCTTTGGGCAGCACACTGGAGACGAGCACTGCGATCTGTGCCTTGGCCGCAAGCTTGTCGTCTTTGAGCTTCTGCAACCACGCATCACTCCAGTTCTTGGTCCGCTTCGACTCCCAGACCATCGATCCACATTCCATCGCACGCTCATCGCGTACCACATGGAGAACGTCCGCACCGAGTTGGCCCTTCGGCACGGGCCTGATGTCATCAAAGGGGAATGCTCGCGAGAGAGAAGTCTCCAGATCGAGCTCTAGAACTTCTCCCTGAGCTTGCTGCGATCCTTGCTCCGCCTTCCGCTTTAGTTCGTCTATCTGCCGTGTCATGTCGGCGAGTTTTTTGGCGCTCTCCGCCTCCTTCAGACGGAACTCCTCGTCCTTCTGCTTTGAGACCTCCTCACGCACGCCATCGGCACGCCGGGCGATCTCAAGCTCAAACGACCTCTTCTCCTCCTCGAAGGCCGTCTTCTGCTTTCGGAGCTCCAGCTCTTGACGCTGAGCCTCAGCAAGACGCTCGTCCTTTGCGGCGAGGTCCGCCTGTAGAGCCTTGAGCTGCATCGACATGCTCTCAGACACAGCCCTTTGCGCCTCGTCCTTGATCTTCTGACGCTCTGCGTCGAGGGCCCGCTGCTTCTCAAGCTCGAATGTGGCCCGGTCGTCGTCGAGCTGCTGCTTGGCCTTGCGGAGCTCAAGCTCTGAGGCCTGAGACTTGGCTAGGGCTTGCTCCTTGGCGGTAAGACGGTCCTGGAGCTCTTTGAGCTCGACCGCCAAGCCCTCTCGGGCTTTCTTCTCAAGGTCGGCGACAAGACGCTTGCGTTCGTCGTCTAGCTTTTTCGCGACGATTTCGTCGGCCTCGGCCTTCTGCTTCCGAAGCAACGCGGCTTGCTGAGTAAGCCTCACCTCCTTGGCTTGGAGGTCCGCCGCCCGTTGATCTGCCTCCACCGCGACTTGCGCGCGGAGCCGGTCGAGAATCGGCCGCTCGATGGCATCGGTCAGCGGAAAGGCGGTCTGGCATTTGGGACAGGTAACGGTTGAAGTGTCCATTAAAGCCTCCACGAGTGTCTGCCATTCGGCCCGACTTCACCCTCATCCGTCAAGTGCTCTTCGTTTCGGTGAACTTCTCTGGCTTGACGCCCTCCTTGATCAGGATTTCGTAGAGGGGCCGAACGGTCTTGAGTGTCTGTGGTCTGCCATCGCGATTGCCGGAAAAGGTGAAGAGCACGCGCTTCTTCGCTCTTGAAAAGGCGACGAAGAAGTTTGACGCTTCCTCGTCTTGAAGGGTCCTGAAGCTTCGAAAGGGGTAGTCTTCCAGCCCGAGAAAGATGACTGTGTGGTACTCCAAGCCCTTGCTCTTGTGAACGGTCATAAAGGGCAAGGCATCCTCACCCACAAACGCGACAATCGCCTCGGACCATGATCGGCCTTCGAGGTACTCCGAGAACTGCTTCGCGACGTTCGAAAGCAACTCGTTGAGAAAGGGGCCGTCGTACTGCGGATACTCGCCGATCAGAGCCGGAATGGTCACGAAATCGATGATGTACTTGAGGACCTCTGCAATCCCCGCAGGGTCGAGCGTGGCGTCGGCCATGGTCTCGCGGAGACGCGGAATAAAGTGCGTGACTTCATCGGTGACCACTCTCGCATGCTTCTCACTTTCCGCTCCGGAGATCCGGATCATGAATGCCGTAAATGCTGCCCACGCGTCGGGTGCTCGGTCATTAGCCGCAAGCCTGAGAGCGTCAAGGAGGATGTCGAGTAGCGGCTCAGCGAGTAGAAGCTGGAGTGGTTCCTCGACGCGTGCAGGGATATCTCTCCGTTGCAGCTCTTCGAGAAGCAGAGCGCCGTAAATCTGCGGCTTCTGTCGGGTCACAACGCAGATATCACGGGGATGCAGGCCCTCCCTCTTGACCCATTGCTCAATCGAGTCGGCAAGAACACTGGCCTCCTTCGCGTCATCTGGAAAGACGAGGATGCGACACTCTCCTTGTCCGTCTGCTCCGTCGTCAACTGGCTCCGGGGGCTTGCAGGTTGGGTCGATCGCTGTAGCGAGAGCACCGATGAGCTTCACAAGGTAGGGAGCGGAACGATGATTTCTGACCAGCGGAAAGGCCTTCGCGGCGAAGTCTCCCTGGAAGGTCGAGAAGATACCAGTCAATGCAAAAGCCCATCGCATGATGCTCTGCTTGTCGTCGCCGACCGCGGTCAGCTCACTGTCGGAGCCCAGGAAGGCAGTCTTGGCAAGTGCGTACTGGATAGATGTGGTGTCTTGAAACTCGTCAAGGAACACAAAGCCGTATGCCTCACGAAGAGCGGCAAGAATCAAGGGATTCACCGCTAGGAGGTGCTCTGCCAAGCGGCCGATCATGGGGAAGCTGAGGCGGGAGTCGTTGCCAGCATGGAGGAGATACTGCCACATTCCGTCGGCGGCTCGGTCTGGAGCGCTGAGCGGCGACGATGGAAAATCAGAGAGGCGTCGTCCGATGAACTCCCCTCGGTAGGTAGACTCGGTGGGAAGAGAGGCGAGTTCCGTAGGGGTCAGGCGATGGTACGGAGCGGGCACCAGCGACAGGTAATCGCGAAAACGCTTGTCGATGTCGAAGGCGACCTCAAATCGGGGCTTCGGGCGCCACTTCTCCGGGAGGGCCTGTCCGAAGCGATCAACCAACCCTTTAGCAAATGCATCAAACGTATACGAGTGGAATCTGCGAGCAAGCGTCTCACCGCAACGCTCGCGGACACGCTCCGCGAGGTTCTTCGCCGCGTCACGCTTGAAGCTGATCGCGAGAATCCTGGTCGGCCGTCTGCAGAGGCCTGTTTGAAGGAGAAAGCAGGCCCGCTGGGCCAGGAGCTCCGTCTTGCCAGCCCCCGGCCCGGCCACCACGAGAGCGTTCCCTCTATAACGGACAGCATCCTCGGCCGCGTCCTCCAGCTCGTCGATGCCCTGTGGTCGCCAGTCTGATGGGGTGATCCTACTCGGCATCGACCTCTTCCTCGGTTGCCATGTCGAGCCGTTTCTTCATCGCTTTGCAAAGACGCCTCAACACTGGTGGGCATCCGGCCTTCAACTCTGTGTTCGAGAGGCGAGACATCGCATCCAGGTGAGAGGCAGGCTTACCGCGGCCAAGGAAGAGGTACCGATACCAGAAGAATGCATCCTTCACGTCTGCGCCGTAGGTTGTGCCGTCACCGCCCTCGGCCTTCAGTACAGCACGAACTGCCTCAGCGATTGCCGCCTGGCCCTTCTCTGACTCCGGATCTTTCGGGAGTCGCGGCCCGTCGCCTCCGTCAGCCGCGTGCTTGTACGCGTCCGGATAGGCCATCAGGGCCAAAAAGTCGAAGTCCAGTGGACCGGAGAAGAACACTCCGTGTTCCTCTAAACGGTCGCACCATCCCTTCATCAACTTCGTGTCCGCGACGTCCCACTCCGCCATCTCGTCGAGTTGCTTGTCGCCGAGAACCTTGCCGTCCTCCAGCATCAACAGAGCCTTCTTTGAAACTCCAATCTTCAAGAGCTCTCGAATGGCGTACTGAATACGACCCCAGCCGCCGCCTTTGCGCTCACGATCGAGGTCCAGAAGGGTCACGTGCGGGATCTCAAGGTCGCCGAGGAGCTTCCAGAAATGGTTGACGTGTCGCCCACCCAACGGGACCACTGAGACAAAGCTCAGATCGACTTCGACTCCCATTGCCTCAGCAAGGCGGGGCAGAACAACCTCTTCGCTGTCCCCCTCTCCGAGCACGACTAGCCTCGAGAAATAGAGTTCCGGATAGGCCTGGACGGCTTCGCGGATGTACTTGTATTCGTCGCTCATTGAGGGTGGAAAGGTCAGCTTGTTGACCAAGGCGGTGTTCGAGGCTGGGTCCAACCGCATGTAGCGCACCTCGCGTGGGTCTACACGGCGCATCACGGATGGCGAATGGCTGGTGATGAGCGCCTGGGCCCTGCCGGTAGCTACAGCGTCTCGGACCAGTGCAATGATGCGACCCAAGTAGTGCGGGGCGACGTGGTTCTCAGGCTCCTCGATCGCAAACACGGTAAGTGAAGGGGCGTCCACACGCGTTTCGTCAAAGTGCTCGGCCCCCTCGCTCTCGCTGGCGATGACGGTCTCGATCCGGAACACTGCGAGAATCAGCGACAAGTAGAAGAGTGATTTCAGGCCGTCACTCAGTCGTTCAAGCTCGGCGTCTCCTCCTCCTGGTGCCGGTTCGAATACGGCCTGGACTTGACGCAGAAGGTCATGGAGCCTCGCGGCGACCGGGCGAAGCTCAACCTCCGAGTACATTTTGCCAGGATGGAGTCGAGACCAGCACTCGCCGATTGCTTCGTGAACGACTGCGACGCCGTCTTCTTTGCCGAACACGTCGGCGGCTTGGTGGGACGCCTCTTCGATCTTCTCTTCCGTGTCCTTGGACCAGTCGATAGCCCCAAAGAGTCGGCTGATCATCGAGCCCGAGACGTAGCGAACCTGCTTGGCGGGGTCCCTTGATGCGGGCACGTAGTGAACGTGGATGAGAGACCGCTCGTGAGGAGCCATCGGATGGAGGTCGTCGTCGGCGGGGTCGTCATCTCCCGAGCGAACCCAGTATGTCTTCTGCTCGATGTCTCCCTCGGGCGTATTAGTGCGCGTCCACGTTCCTTGAAGGCGCACCCGACAGAAGGGCGCCTTGCCTTCTTCCTCGACAACCATCTGGCTGAAGCACTCCGCGACAGCGGGCTTATTCTCCTCGTCGGATTCTTTCAGCTCTGGGAACCGCAGCAGGATGTCCACAAACAGCCGTATCGCTTCGCCAGCTTTCAGGTCCTCCCGTCGCTTGCCGTCCGGGAGGTGGAAGTCATCTGGCACGAGCGTCCGGTCACTTTGGAGCACGCCGAACACACGCGATAGCGACTGCATCAACGCAGTCTTGCCGCAGCCGTTCGCCCCAACAAATGCGCTGACGCTGCGTAGAGGGACGGTCACAGCCTCAGGACCGAAGCATCGGAAGTTGCTGATTCTCACGCTCTCAATCTGCACGTCGATTCGCTCCTGAAGGCGGCATCAAGCCGATACGAGGAAGGGTCGGTTCCGTACCGCGGCATGCTTGGTCCCGATGCTATGTGCGGCATCCGTGGGTGCTGCCCGGAGACAGCTCAGCTGCGCAGAGAGTACCGTGTAATCCTGACCCCCTACGAGTGAGCTCTTGAGCCACGGCCGCATCGACCCCATTGCCACGCCCGATAACTCCGAGGTGCCGACCCGACGACCGCCGAGCAAGTTTGGTGCATCCGGTTTAGACCCCCTCTGACGGGCTTACACTGGAGCCCGCCAACCGTCAACGAGCTGAGCCAGAGACGCCCGTTGCCGAGGCGTCATTTGGGCCCAGGCGCTGACAACCACACCGAGTTCCGGCTCCACCGCGCCAAGCAATCCGCCGAGACGCCCCCCAATCCCGCCCCCGAATCGCGTCCAGAATCGCCCTATCCTCTGGAGAATCAGACACTTCGGCCCCGTGGCGGAACGGCAGACGCAGCGGACTTAAAATCCGTGCTGGCTCCGTAGAGTGATCGCGAAAGGATGTGTTCCAACAGACATGCCACCCGGGAAACTGTGCCAGTTTTGTGCCAGCTTGTCCCCGGAATCAGTCCCGCAACCAGTCACGATCCAGTCCCGAGCCAGTGCGCAAGCGCCTTCAATACATGGCCTTGTGCCACATTGCCGACCTCCAAGGGAGCCTGCCCGGGCCGACTCTTAATCAGCGGGTCGAAGGTTCGAGTCCTTCGGGGGGCATTTGGGGTTTTCGGCCGTGGTGGGGCCGAAGGGGGTTCCATTCCTTATTTTTAGGTTTGACCGACAGGCCCTCACGCGGCTCGGGTCGTTGTGCCATTTCAGGAAAATCCGGGGTGCGGGGGCCGGGGGTTCTAGGATTCGCGGCTCGTGCGGGAGAGCCGGCGGCGGCTGCGGGCGGTGTTCCGGTGGTTGCCCGGTTGGGTGGTTGCCTGGTCTGACGGCAATGAAGGGGCGATCCATCCATGCGGACCGTTGATCTGGACAGTTGTGCCCGCGAGCCGATCCACATCCCCGGTTTGATCCAGCCGCACGGGGTGCTGCTGCTCCTTGAGCCCCACACCGAGCGGCCGATCGTCCGGGTGGTCAGCTCGAACAGCGGAGCATTGCTGGGGGTGGCCCCGGAGGGGCTGGTCGGGCGCGGGCTGGACGCGGTTCTTCGGCCGGAGGACGCCGCCGAGGTGGCCCGGCGTCTGGCGACCGGGCGGCTGCACCTGCACCCGATCTACATCCACGCGGCGAGGGCCCTGCACGGGGACGCGGTGTTCAACGCCGTGGCGCACCGGCTGGAATCCTGGATCGTGCTGGAGTTGGAGCCGGCCCTGCCGGGCGAATCGGCCAGCGCGGGCGACCTGCACCTGCGTCTGCAGTCGGCGATGGTCGACCTGCGTCAGCCGGCGCCCGTGAAGGACCTGTGCGAGCGGTTGGCCAAGCACGTGCGGGAGATCAACGGCTTCGACCGCGTGATGGTGTACCGGTTCGACCGCGAATGGAACGGCGAGGTGATCGCGGAGGAGCGTCGCGAGAACCTCGAGCCTTTCCTCGGGCTGCACTACCCCGCCGCGGACATCCCCGAGCAGGCTCGGTCGCTGTACACGCGGAACTGGCTGCGGTTCATCGCGGACCGGTCGTACGAGCCGGCCGGGCTGGCGCCCGGGCCGTTCCTGCCTGGGACGGACCGCCCGCTGGACATGAGCCACTGTGTGCTGCGGAGCGTGTCCCCGATCCACCTGGAGTACCTGGCGAACATGGGGGTGGGGGCCTCGATGTCCATCTCTTTGATCCGGGACGGGCGGCTGTGGGGTCTGATCGCGTGCCACCACTACGAGGCCCGACGCGTGCCGTACGACGTGCGTGCCGCGTGCGAGCTGATCGGCCAGGTGGTGTCGCTGCAGCTCGCGGAGTGGGAGCGGGCGGAGATGGCCGGGCGGCTGGAGGCCAAGTCGCGGCAGATCCCGGCGCTGATCCAGCGTCTGCGGCCCGGACCGGACTTCGCCGACAGCCTGCGGGACCAGGCGCCGGACGTGCTCGGGCTGGTGCGGGCGGACGGGCTGGCGATCCTGATGGACGACGCCGTCGTGCGTCTGGGCCAGACCCCGCCGGACGCGATGGTTCGGGCGATCGCCGAGCGGGTCGGCGACACGGAGGAGGAGCCTTACTTCACCGACCGGCTCGGCGAGGAACTGGGGGGCGGCTGGTCGAGCCCGGAGGTCAGCGGCGTGCTGGGGGCGTCGCTGGCCAAGGCGGGCGTGCGCTGCGTGCTGTGGTTCCGGGGGGAGCAGGTGCGGGTGGTGGACTGGGCGGGCGACCCGGCCAAGTCCGTCGTGAAGGGCGAGGCCCCGGCCCGGCTGAGCCCGCGGGGGTCGTTCGCGCTGTGGAAGGAAACGGTGCGTGGGCGGAGCCAGCCCTGGGCGGACGACGAGCGGATGGTCGCGGCGGAGTTCCGCCGGGCGCTGCTCCGCCGGCTGGTCGAGCACGCCAGCGACGTGATGTCGCACAACCGGGTGCTGCGTGCGGCGAGCGAGGCGAAGGACCAGATCCTCGACAGCGAGCGCGCGGCGCGCGCCCAGGCGGAGCGGATCAACCGGATGACGGACGAGTTCGTGGCGACGCTGTCGCACGAGCTGCGCACGCCCCTGAACGCGATCCAGGGCTGGGTCCACCTGCTGCGGAGCGGGTCCGCCGAGATCGACCTGGCCGAGGCTCTGGACGTGATCGACCGCAACGTGCGCGTGCAGACGCAGATGGTCAACGACCTGCTCGACACGAGCCGCATCAACTCGGGCAAGCTGCGCCTGAACGTGCGCCGGGTGAGCCTGCCGGGGGTGGTGGACGAGGCGCTGGGCACGGTCCGCTTCGCCGCGGAGGCCAAGAACATCCGCCTGGTCAAGAACATCGAGCCGATGCCCGGGGTCGAGATGCTGGGGGACCCCCAGCGACTGCAGCAGGTGGTGTGGAATCTGCTGAGCAACGCGGTGAAGTTCACGCCAGCGGGGGGCGAGGTTAGCGTGACGCTCCGGCGCGACAAGTCCATGCTCGAGCTGACGGTGCGCGACACCGGGGCGGGGATCGCGCCCGAGTTCCTCCCGTACGTGTTCGATCGCTTCCGCCAGGCCGACGCGGCGATCACGCGATCGTTCGGCGGGCTGGGGCTGGGCCTGTCGATCGTGCGTCACCTGACCGAGCTGCACGGCGGCACGGTGCAGGTGGAGAGCGAGGGCCTGGGCAAGGGGGCGTGCTTTACGGTGCGCTTCCCGGTGAAGTCGGAGGGCGAAGGGCCCGGCGACGCGCCCAAGGACGCGCTGGGCGCGGACCTGCTGGCCTTGCAGGGGCTGGGCGTCCTGGTGCTGGAGGACGAGCCCGACGCGCGGCGCTTCGTCAAGGGGCTGCTGGCGGACCACGAGGTCGAGGTGCGCACCGCCGCCTCGACGGCCGAGGCGCTCGTCGCGGCCCGCGAGCGGGCGTTCGACCTGGTGATCAGCGACATCGGGCTGCCGGGCGAGGACGGGTTCGCGTTCATCCGGCAGTTGCGTCAGCTCGAAGCCGAGGAGGGGCGTGCCCGGACGCCCGCGATCGCGCTGACGGCCTACGCCCGCGCGGAGGACCGCCGGCGGATCATGCTCGCGGGCTTCCAGAACCACGTGGCCAAGCCGGTGGAGCCCTCCGAGCTGCTGGCGGTGATCGCCAATCTGACCGAGCGGATCTGAGGCTCCAAAAAAACAAGCCCCGGCGCGGGGCCGGGGCTGAAGGAGAGAACCGCGTAGCGGGCGATTCGTCGCCCGTTCAGTAGGCGGGGACGGGTTCGCGCCGGACATCCGCGGCACGGGCGGCCATCGACGCGCCCACGAGCGACGCGGCGATGCCCAGGATCAGGCCGACGACCGACCACCAAGAGGCGGCCTGGGCGCCGGAGCGGGCCTCACGCACGGCGGCGGGGTTGGTGACCGTGCGGTCGGCGGCGCCCGGCTCGGTCTGGGTCTGTCCGATGATGGGCAGTTCGTTGGCCTCCACGCCGGTCTGGGCGGCTGCCGCGGCGAGCGGGGAAGCGGCCTGCGAGACCATGCCGGCGCCCGACCAGATCACGAGGAAGCCGAAGAGGGCCACGGCCCCCCACATGGTGAGGGCGTGGATGTGCAGGGGGACGCCCGCGCCGTCGGGCCAGAGGCGGCCGAGCACCATGCCGCCGATGAGCAGGGCGATGGTGCCGGTGATGAGCCACCACGCGCCGGCGACGGCGGTGACGGTCCCGGCGTCCGCCCCGTCGGCCGCGTCGGTGGCGGTGATGCCGATGGCCATGCCGAGCACGGTGAAGAGGAGCTGGATGGCGATGGCCGTGACGACCCCGGCCATGACGGGGCCCCAGGCGAAGGAGGCCCAGGGGTATCGGGTCAGCATACCCGGACGGTCCGCGTACGCTCGTGATGGGATTGGGACATCGGTCATGGGTCTGCTCCTTGGTGTGTGCGTGGACGGCGTGCGTGGTGTTACGCTGACCCACGAGGTCAGGGCTTGAGGACCACCTTGGTGCACGCGTCCGTCTTCTCCGCGAACATGCGGTAGGCCTCGGGGGCCTCCGCGAGGGGAAGCGTGTGGCTGATGATGAACTCGGGGTTGAGCTTGCCTTCGAGGACCATCTCCAGGAGCATCCGGTTGTACCGGTGCACCGGGGTCTGGCCCATCTCGAAGCGGAGCCCCTTGTTGAAGGCGATGCCCATCGGGAAGGTGTCGACCATGCCCGAGTACACGCCGACCAGGGAGATCGTGCCGGCCTTGCGGCAGCAGCGGATCATCTGGCGGAGCACCGCCGGGCGGTCGTTCTCGATCTTGAGCGTCTGCTTGACGCGGTCGACCGCGGCGAGCACGCCGGTGCCGTGCGCCTCCATCCCCACGGCGTCCAGGCACGCGTCCGGGCCGCGGCCGCCGGTGATGTCGTAGAGGCACTCGTACACGTCGTCTTCTTCGCTGTTGAGCGTGATCGCCCCGAGGCGTTCGGCCATGGCGAGGCGCTCAGGCACGCTGTCGATCGCGACGATCATGCCGGGTTCCATGGTCTGCAGGCAGTGGATGGCCATGAGGCCGATGGGCCCGCAGCCCCAGACGGCGACGGTGTCGCCCGGCTTGACATGGCAGTTCTCGGCGGCCATCCAGGCCGTGGGCAGCACGTCGGAGAGGAAGAGCACCTTCTCGTCCGGGATGCCGTGGGGCACTTTGAGGGGGCCGACGTCGGCGAAGGGCACGCGGACGGCCTCGGCCTGCCCGCCGGCGTAGCCGCCGGTGATGTGCGAGTAGCCGAACATGCCGGTGACCGGGGCGCCGAACATCAGCTCGGACTCGGCGGCGTGCGGGTTCGAGCTGTCGCAGCAGGACCATTCCTGCATGCGGCAGAAGAAGCACGAGCCGCACGAGATGTGGAACGGCACCACGACCCGGTCCCCCTCGCGGAGGTTTCGCACGCCCGAGCCGACGGCGACGACCTCGCCCATGAACTCGTGCCCGAGGACGTCGCCCTTGCGCATGCCCTTGAACACGCCGTTGTAGAGGTGCAGGTCCGAGCCGCAGATCGCGGTGGAGGTGATCCGCACCACGGCGTCCCGCGGGTTGAGGACGGCCGGCTCGGCCACGTCCTCGACCTGCACGTCCTTCGTTCCTCGCCAGCAGACGGCTTTCATGCTTGTCCCATCCGCGCGATGTCGCGCACGTCGGCGTCCGTGTCCCGAGTCTGGTCCCCGTCCCGGCCGTCGTCCCGGCCCGCGCCGACGGGCTGGCCGGTGCGCACCGCCACCTCGCCGGTCTCCATGACCTGGCGGAAGCGGTGCAGGGCCTGGCGGATCTGGGTCTTCGCGTCGGTGGCCGTGGCCTTGCCGAGGCCCGCGCCCACCTTGCCGAGGGGGGGCACGTACTCCAGCGTCACGTCCACGCGCGTGCCGCGGCCGGTGGCCAAGGGGGTGAAGGCCACGGTGCCGGCGGTCTTGATGTCGCTGTCGGAGGTCGAGCGCCAGGCGATCCGGCGGCCGGGCTCGTCGGTCGTGATCTCGGCCTCCCAGCTGACTGGCCCCGCGGGGCCGCGGGTGGTCCAGTGCGAGCGCCGGTCGTCGAGGATGACGACCGATTCGAGCTGGTCGATGAACCTTGGCAGGTCGGTGAGGTCCCGCCACGCCTCGTAGAGGTCGTCTGGGGAGCGCATCACGGTGGTGACCAGGTGCATCCGGATGCCCCCCTCGAACACCTGCGGGGCCTGTCGCTGTGGGGTATACATCGGCGCTCCCGCTTACTCGGCCTGCTGGTTGGCGGTCTCGGCGATCGCGGTCAGGCGCTCGTCGGTGGCGGTTTCCTCGCTGAGGATCCCGTCGAGGGATTCCGCGGCGTCGGTCTCCTCGAGCTGGTCGGCCCAGGCGCGCAGGGTGCCGTAGGTCGCGATCTCGTAGTGCTCGATCTTCTGGGCGGCGGCGATGATGGCCGCGTCGAGCACGGCGGGGTCGGCGTCCTCCTTGAGGAGGTTCTCGCCCTCTTCGATCAGGCCCTTCATGGCCTCGCAGGTCACGTCGCCCCGGTCGGCGTCGAAGGCCTTGAGCATCTCGGTGACGATTTTGAGGTGGTTCTTGGTCTCCTCCAGGTGCTCTTCCATCGCCTCGCGGAGCTCGGGGTTCTTGACGGCCTTCGCCATCTTGGGCAAGGCCTTGACGAGCTGGGCTTCGGCGCTGGCGACGTCCTGGAGTTCGTGGATGAACAGGTCGTGCAGGGTGGACAGGGCTGGCATGTGGGTTTCTCCTTGCTGGGGTTTGTTGCCAGCGGAGATCATGGCCCACGCCTGTGTGTTGCCCGTGAACTCACTGTGATGGGGGATTAATCTGCGCGTGCCGCACCCCTCGCCGGGGGGCGTCAGGGCAGCGTGATGCCGCGGCGTTCGCTGAGCGTCCCCTCGGCCAGGTAGAGGTCGATCAACGCGAGGCGGTATGCCACCAGCGCATCGACCTCTGCGATCTGGCTTTCGAGCAGGTCGCGTTGGGCCTGGGCGACGAGCAGGGTCGTCGAGCTCCCGACCCGGAAACGCTCGTTCTCGGCCCGCAGAGCCTCTTCCCGCAGCGCCCGCGTCACGGAGGTGGCGGAGATCTGCTGGCGGGCCCGCTCGACCTCGGCCGCCGCGGTGCGCACCTGCAGCTCGACCAGTTGTTCGAGGTTCCGCACGGCCTCGGCGGCCTGACGCCGGGAGGCCTGGGCCGCCCGTTCGGCCGCCCGCGCGGCGCGGTTGCCCAGGAAGGCCGAGAAATCGACGCCCGCCACCACATCGTGGGAATCGGAGTCCAGGTCGGCGAACGCCCGCCCGAAAGAATCGGCGTAGCCGGATTTGCCCAACGCGAGGAAAAAGTCCAGACGCGGCAGCAACCCGTTCCGGGTGAGGATCGTTTCGAGCCGGGCCCCGTCGAGCCGGGCGCGCGCCTCGTTGAGTTCCGGGCGGGAGCGCACGGCCAGGGCGATGCGGTCCTCCAGGTCCTCGATCGGCAAGGGCTCGGTGCGCGGGTCGCTGATGGTCACCAGGGTGTCGTCCAGCCTGCCGCTCCGGCCGGGGTTGGCCAGGCGGAGCAGCTGCAGTCGCAGGGCGGCGGTGCGGGCGTGGGCGTCGATGAGGGCCTGCTGGCGCTGGGCGACCTCGGCCTCGGCGGAGGCCCGCTGCGTCGCCGCGAGCACGCCGATGCGGATGCGGTCCTCGACCTCCTGCTGCTGCAGGCGGGCGATGCCGAGCGACTCGGTGAAGATGGCGGTCTGGCGTTCGGCCAGCGCGTGGCGCCAGTAGGCCCGCTCGGTCTCGGCCAGGAGCGTCTCGACGAAGGCCTGGAGCTCGTACCGCGAGGCCACGGTGTCCAGGCGGGCCTGCTCGATCCGGGCGAGGTTGATGGCGGGGCCGCGCCCGCGCAGAAGGGCCTGCGTGAGCGACAGGCCGACGCGGGCCGACTGCTGCTCGGGCGTGCGGTTGGAGGTCGAACGGTCCGAATCGACGCCTAGCTCGATCGTGGTGCCGGTGGGCAGCGTCTGTCGCACACCGGCCCGGTAGGCCGTGTCCTCCCGCTCGGCGGAGAAGCTCTGGCCGGTGGCGCGGGAGACCTCCTGGGACTCGGCGATGTTGATGCTGGCCGAGGCGAAGACCTCCGGGTCGAAGCGCCCGCGCTCGATGTCCTCGAAGGTCGCGACGATCTCGGGCGTCAGCCGGTTGACGCGCAGGTCCCGGTTGTTCTCCAGCGCCAGCAGGGCGGCCTGCTCAACGCTGAGCACGACGCGTCCGAGGTCGTCACGCTCGGGCTCGAGCCGGGGCGGGGCGGGGTCCGGGCGTTCGGCCTCGCGCTTGTCGAGGTCGGCGTAGAGGGTCTGGGTGTTGAACCGCTCCCAGCGCTCGGGGGCGGCGCAGCCGGCCAGCAGCAGGACCGCGAGCAGGGTGGGGGCGCGACGCGTCATGGCGCGGCCTTCCGGCTGCGGTCGGGGTGGACCAGGCTGTACACGGCGGGCACGAGCACCAGGGTGACGAGCGTGGAAAAAGCGAGGCCGCCCACCACAGCGCGGGCCAGGGGGGCCTGCGCATCGGCGCCCTCGCCGAGCCCCAGGGCCAGGGGCAGCAGGCCGAGGATGGTCGTCAGGGAGGTCATCAGGATCGGGCGCAGCCGCCGGCGACCGGCTTCCATCAGGGCGTCGCGGGGGGTCATGCCGGCCGAGCGACGCAGCCGGCCCGCCTGGTCGACCAGCAGGATGGCGTTGTTGACCACGATGCCCCCGAGCATGATGCACCCGATGTAGGACTGGATGTTCAGGGTGGTGTTCGTCAGGAACAGCACCACGATCACCCCCACGGCGGCGGTGGGCACGGAGAACATCACCACCAGCGGGTCGCGGAGCGATTCGTACTGGGTGGCCAGCACCATGTACACCAGCCCGATCGCCAGGATGAACATGACCTGCAGCTCGCGGAAGGCGGCCTGCTGCTCCTTGTACGCGCCGGACAGGACGAAGTCGTAGCCCATCGGGCGGGGGATGGTCGTCAGGCGGTCGAGCACGTCGGCCGCGACCGATCCCAGGTCGCGCCCGGAGACGTTGGCCTGGACGGTCACGAAGCGCTGCTGGTCCTTGCGCCCGATCACGAGCGGGCCGCGCTCCGGCTCGATGGACACCAGGTTGCGCAGGGCCACGTCCCGCCCGGCGTCGCTGCGCACGGTCAGGTCGAGGATTTCCTCCAGCGGCAGGCGGCGCGCGCCCTGCAGGCGGACCAGGATGCGGTGCTCGTCGCCCCCTTCGCGGAAGTCGCCTGCCCGGCGTCCGCCCAAGGCGGTCTCCAGGGTCGAGGCGATCCGCTGCACGCTCACGCCCAGCGAGGCCGCCTTGTCGCGGTCGATGCGGACCAGCTCCTGCGGCACGCCCGCCTCCTGCGAGACCTGCAGGTCGGTGATGCCCTCGATGTCTTTCATCACCGCCGCGGCCTCGGCGGCCAGGGCGTCGAGGGTGTCGAGCTCGTAGCCGCGGACTTCGAGCGTCAGACCCTCGCTGCCGCCGACGAGCCGTTCGAGCATCCGCTGGCCCTGGGGGGCCCGGGTGCGGATCACCATGCCCGGGACTTTTGAGGCGAGCCGGCGGCGCAGGTCGTCGGCGATCTCCACGTTCGAGCGGCTCCGCTGGCTCAGCGGCACCAGGGACATCTGGATCTCGCCCTCGGACGCGTCGCCGGGGTTCCAGCCGCTGGCCCCCGCGCTGACCACCGCGGCGGCCAGCTCGGGCACGTGGGGCAGGACGAGCGACTCCATCAGGCGGGTCTGGCGGTCCACCAGGTCCAGCCGGGTGCCGACCTCCATCTCGCCGTTAACGCGGACCTCGCCCTCGTCGCTGGGCGGGAGGAACTCCGTGCCCAGGCGCGGGACCAGCAGCAGGCTCACCCCGAGCAGGCCGAAGACCAGCACCACCGTCAGCGCCCGCGCCCGCAGCGCGTCGCGCAGGACGGCGAGGTAGAACCGGTCGATCGCGCCGAACACCCGATCGCCGACCCGTTCCAGGAGAGTGGGGCGGCGGTGGCCCGGCGCCGCCGTCCGCCCGAGCAGGCGCGACGAGAGCATCGGCACCAGCGTCAGGGCCACGAACAGCGACACGACCAGCGAGAAGGCCACGACCATCGCCAGCTGCTGGAACAGGGCCCCGGACACCCCCTGGGCGAACGCCAGCGGCAGGAAAATCACCAGCGTCGTGATCGTGCTGGCGATGATGGCGGTCTGGACCTCGTGGGCCCCCATGACCGCCGCGGTGCGGGCGTCCTCGTTCTCCTCCTGGCGGCGGCGGTAGATGTTCTCCAGCACGACGATCGAGTTGTCGACCATCATGCCGATGCCCAGCGCCAGGCCGCCCAGCGTCATCAGGTTGAGCGTGAACCCCCCGAGGTAGATCAGCGCGAACGTGGCGATGACCGACAGCGGGATGGACACGGCGATCACCAGCGTGCTGCGGACGTTGCGCAGGAACACCAGCAGGACCACCACGGCCAGCCCGCCGCCGTAGAGGATCGAAGACCCCACGTTGCGCAGCGAACGCTCGATGTACCGACCCTGGTCGAGCACGGGCACGACCTTCACCTGGGGGTAGGCCTCGTTGACCTTCTCCACCTCGGCCATCACGAGCCGGGCGACCTCGGCGGTGTTCGCCTCGGACTCCTTGCGGACCGCCAGGCGGATGCCCAGGTTCCCGCCGATCCGGACGATGCGGGTCAGGTCCCGGTGGGTGTCGAGCACCTCGGCCACGTCCCGCACGCGGATCAGGCCGTTGGGGGTGGACAGGACCACCGTGTCGGCGATCTCCTGGACGCTGGCGAACTCTCCCGGCGTGCGGACGGTCACCTCGTACCGCCCCTGGTCGAGCTGGCCGGCCGGCAGGTTGACGTTCGCCCCGCGCAGGGCCTGGACGACGGTGTCCAGCGGCAGGCCGAGCGCCCGCACCCGCCCGGGGTCCAGCTCCACGCGGATCTCCCGCTCGTACGCGCCCCACATGTCCACCGCCGCGACGCCCGGCAGACGCTCGAACCGGTACAGGATCTGGTTCTCGATCAGGGTCGTCAGCTCGACCGGCTCCAGGTCGCCCGACACGCCCAGGTGGACGATGGGCGAGTTGGACACGTCGTACTTGAGGATCCGCGGCCGGGCCATGTCCTCCGGCAGCTGGTCGCTGATGCGGTCGAGCCGGTCGCGGACCTCGTTCGTCGCCGCGTCCAGGTCCGTCCCCCACGCGAATCGGACCCGGACCGAGCTGGACCCCTCGCCCGATTCGCTGCTGATCTCCGTGACGCCCGAGACGAGGGAGACGGCCTCTTCGATGTACTCGGTGACCAGCCGCTCCATCTCCTCCGGGCTGGCGCTGCCGTAGTCGCTGCGCACCGTGAGCGTGGGGAGGGTCACGTCGGGAAGCAGGTCGATGGGCAGGCGCGTCAGGGCGAACAGCCCGACGATCACCACGATCAGCGCGCCCATCACCGTCGCGACGGGCCGGTCGACGCAGAGGCGCGGGAGGTTCACGCGTCGTCCCCCGCCGGCGGTTCGGCCGCACGGGGCAGGTCGCCCTCGTCCGGCTCGGCCACCGCGACCGGGGAGCCGTCGCCGAGCAGCTGCTGGCCCAGCGTCACGACCCGGCCGCGGATCGGGGGCTCGACGATCTCCACCAGCCCGGTCTCGACCACGCCCCGCTCCACCGGCACCATCCGCACGGTGTCGGCCCCGTCCTCGACCACGAAGACGACTTCCTTCCCGCCCCGCCGGGCCAGGGCGTCCAGCGGGACGATCGTGCCCGCGTCGACCTCACGCAGGACCAGGCTCACCCGGACGAACATGCCGGGGCGCAGGAGCCCCTCTGGGTTCGGCACGCTCAGCTCGACCCGCGCCTGGCGCGAGGCCTCGCTGAAGACCGGCGAGATGCGCACGATCTCGCAGTCGAAGGACCGGCCCGGCGCGCCGTCGGTGGTCAGCGTGGCGTGCTGGCCGACCCGCAGCCCCGCGTAGTCCCGCTCCGTGACAGAGACGACCGCCTTGAGCGGGTCGAGCGAGACGATCGTGACCACCGGGTCGTTGGCCTTCACGGTGTTGCCCGTGTCCTGGTGGCGCTCGGCGACCAGGCCGTAGGACGCCTCCTCGGACCAGCTCGCACGCACCCGGGTGTAGCCCAGCTCGAGCCGGCGCAGGGCCAGGATCGATTGCGCCCGCTCCACCTGGGCCTCGGCGAGGCGGACGCTCGCGCGGGCGGCCCGCAGGTTGGCCTCGATCTCGTCGAGCTGGGCCTCCGCGGCGATGCCGCGCTGGCCCAGCTGCTGGCCACGCTCGAACTCCCGTTCGGCCAGCAGCAGGTCGCTCTCCGCCCGGGCCAGCTCCGCCTGGCGCACCGCCAGGTCCGCCTCGGCCTGCGCGACGGCCGGCGCCAGCTCCGCGTCGTCGATCCGGGCGACCGTCTGGCCATGCTCGACGCGGTCGCCCAGGTCGACCAGCACCGACTCGACCAGCCCGCCGACCTTGGAGGCCACGGTGAACCGGGCGGAGGATTCCAGCGTGCCCGTGAACCGCCGGACCTCGCGCAGCACGCCGGAGGTCACGGGGCGCACCTCGACGGCCACGGGGTCGGGGCCGGAGGACGCCCGGCCCGGACCGCCCGCGGCGGGGCGCAGGGCCAACCACCCAACCAGCCCGCCCAGCCCGAGTACGAGAACCAGGATGATGAGCGTCGGCAGGTGTTTTTTCATGAGAATGAACGTCCGTCGGTGCGGTGGCGGGTCATCGTATCCGATGGCGACGCCGCCCAACGCGCCGGCGCGGCCCGTGCGCGTGCTTTGCGCCGAATGCCGGAGGCCGTCGCGTCACGCCGGCGCGAGCAGGCCTTCGAGATTGCCCGTGCTGTCGCCGAAGGAAGCGACGTCGCAGCCCGCCCGCTCCAGCATCGAGACGTACAGGTTGCACAGCGGCGTCTCGGTCGGGGCGGCGATGAGCCGGCCCGTGTCGATCGCGCCGCCCCCGCGTCCCGCCAGCAGGATGGGCAGGTTCTCGTGGTTGTGCCGGTTGCCGTCGGAGATCCCGCACCCGTACATGACCATGCAGTGGTCGAGCAGGGAGCCGTCCCCCTCGGGCGTGGCGGCCAGGCGTCCGACGAAGGCGGTGAACCGCTCGGTGTAGAACCGGTCGATCAGCCGGATCTTCTCGATCATCTCCTGGTTGTTCTGGTGGTGCGACAGGTGGTGGTGCCCCTCCCGCACGCCGATCTCCGGGAAAGTCCGGTTGCTGCCGTCGTTGGCCATCGCGAAGGTCGCGATCCGCGTGGAGTCCGTCTGGAAGGCCAGCAGCATCATGTCGAACATCAGGTCCAGGTGCTCGGAGAAGCGTGCGGGGATGCCCGCGGGGGCCGCGACGCCCTCCGGCGGCTTCGGCCCGGTTGCCCCCTCGGCGCGGGCGGCCTCGATCCGGCGTTCGACCTCGCGCACCGACGACTGGAACGCGTCGAGCCGGCGCCGGTCCTCCGCCCCCAGCCCCCGCTCCAGGCGTCGGCTGTCGTCGAGCACGAAGTCCAGCACGGACGCCCGGCGGCGCAGCCGGGCCTCCCGGTCCTCGGCGCGGGCCGGGTCGCCGAAGAGCCGCTCGAACACCCGGCCCGGATCGACGACCTTGGGCACCGGCGTGGTCTCGTCCGCCCAGGAGATGTTGGACGAGTATGCGCACGAGTAGCCCGAATCGCAGTTGCCGGTCGGCTGGCCCAGCTCGCAGCCCAGCTCCAGCGAGGGCAGCGGGGTGCGCCGGCCCACCTGCCCGGCCGCGAACTGGTCGACCGACACGCCGAGGCTGATGTCGTTGCCCGCGGTCTTGCGGGCCTGTGCCCCGGTCAGGAAGGAGGCGGACGACCGGGCGTGGTCCCCCGGGCCGTCGCCGTTGGCCCGGGCCTTGTCGAGCGTCAGGCCGGTGATCACGTTCACGTGCTCGCGGACCGACGCCAGCGGCCGCAGCGATTCGGACAGGCGGTACGCCCGACCGACGCCCTCCGGGGCCCACGCCGGGTAGTTCACCCCGTTGGGCGCGAACACGAAGGCCATCCGCACGGGCGCGGTCGGCGCGGTGCGCAGGCCGGCCCCCAGCCCGGCGACGCTCGCTATGGCCCGGCCGCCGCCCGCCATCGCCTCCAGCCAGGGCAGCGCCATCGTGACCCCGATGCCGCGGAGCACGGCCCGGCGCGAGAGCACGGGAACGGGGGTGATGCGGTCGTTCATCGGCGGACTCCTCGGCAGGTTCGGAAGGCATCGCTGAGCACGATGCCCTCGATGAGGGCGGCGACGCTGTCGCCCCGTTCGTGCGCCCGGCGCACGATCCGGTCGACCGTCGGCCGGTCGAACGGCTCGACCCCGCGACCCAGGGCGTAGGTCAGCAGCTCGCGGGTGAGGTTGGCCAGGAAACGGTCCGAGCGTCCGAGCAGCACGCCCTTGAGCTCCTGCGGGCCCACGAAGCGCACACCCTCGGGCAGCACGCCCGACGCGTCGATCGGCCCGGACTCGTCCGCGTCCCGCCACGCGCCGATGGCGTCGAAGTTCTCCAGCGCCAGCCCGATCGGGTCCATCCGCACGTGGCACACGGCGCAGTTCGGGTCGATGAGGTGGGCGGACAGCAGGTCGCGGGGCGTCGGGTTCTCCGGCAGCGCCGCCTGCGCCTGCTCCAGCGGCGGCGTCTCCGGCGGCGGCGGTGGGGGAGGGGTGCCCAGGATCTGGTCCAGCACCCACAGCCCGCGTTTGACCGGGCTCGTCCGGGTCGGGTTGCTCGTCACGGCGAGCACGGCCCCCATCGTCAGCACCCCGCCACGCGGCGAGCCCTCCGGCAGCTCGACCCGCCGGAACTCGGGCCCGATGCCCGCCAGGTCGGCGAACCCGTACAAGGTCGCGAGCGGGCCGTTGACGAAGGTGTGGTCGCTGTCGATCAGCGTCAGCGCGGAGCGTCCCTGACGCACCACGTCGCCGAAGAACAGCACCGCCTCGGCGATCATGGCGGCGCGCAGCTCGGGCCCGTAGGCTGGGAATCGGCCCCGGTCGATCTGGAGGCGCTCCAGGTTGCGCAGGTGCAGCCACTGGCCGGCGAACTGCTCGATGAAGGCGTCGGCCTTCGGGTCGGCGAGCATGCGCCGGACCTGCTCGACCAAGACGCCGTCGTCGTGGATCACTCCGGACGCGGCGAGCCCGGCCAGCTCCTCGTCCGGCATGCTGCTCCACAGGAAGTAGGACAGCCGGGTCGCCAGCTCCGGGCCGCTCAGCGTGTAGACGGAGCCCGGATCGTCCGGGCGCGGGTTGCCGACCGAGCGGTACAGGAAGTTCGGCGAGACCAGCACCGCCGTCATCGCCACCCGCACGCCGTGCTCGTGGTCGTCGCCGGTCCTCCTGGCCCGGTCGTAGAGCCCGAGCAGGCCGTCGAGCTCCGCGGGGGTCACCGGGCGGCGGAACGCGCGGCTCGCGAACCGTTCGAGGACCCGGGTGGCCGACGCCCGCCCGGCCTCCACGGAGCCGTCGGCCGGCTCATCGAACAGCAGCCCGGCCCGCGTGGGCGGACGCACGAGGGTCCCGGGCAACGGGCCCGCCAGCGACACGCTCTCGATGGCCAGGTTGCGGTCCGCCTCGCCCGCCCGGTAGTAGTCGTTCGTGAAATGCGCCGCCAGCAGCCGGTCGCCCGGCTCCAGCCGCACGCGGGCCCGGAACGTCTGCGGCGTGCCCTCCAGGCCTTCGACCGCGCTCCCGAGCACCTCCCGCCCGTCGACGCGCAGGCTCAGCCGTGGCAGGTCGTCGCCGCCCCGTTGCCCCCACGCGACGACCGAGATCTCGTACTCGCCCGGCGCCGCGATCCGCGCGGTCGCGCTCGCCGCCCCGTTCGAATACAGCAGGATCCCGCCCTTGGCCAGGCCGCGGCCGCCCCCGGTCGGCGTCAGGTCCCGCAGCGGCACGGCCCGGTCCGACTCGGCCACCACCGGCCCGAGCGCCAGGTCCAACGCCCGCTCCGCCGCGTCGAGGTACGCCTCGATCTGCAGCGGCGAGACCGACAGGACCGCCGCGATGTTGTCGTAGCCGTAGCCCGTGTCGTCCTGCGGCAGGCCCGCCGCCAAGTCGTGCCCGGCCGGGTCGATGCCCAGCAGGTCGCGCATGGTCGCCCGGTACTCCGACCGGTTCAGCCGGTGGATGATGAACCAGCCGGGATCCACCGCCCCGTCGGCCGGGACGTAGTCCAGGGCGTCGCGGATCCAGGCGCTGACGATCTCGACCTCGCCCGGCGTCGGGCGGGGCTCGCCGTCCGGGGGCATCTGACCGGACCGCATCAGGTCCGCCGCCAGGGCCAGGTGGTCGCCCATGTCCAAGGCGTCGGCCAGCGTCCACACCCGGTCGAAACGCACCCCGCCCTTGGCGGCCTCCTTCCCGTGACAGCCGAAGCAGTGCCGGGCCAGCAGGGGCTCCACGCTGTCCCAGTACCGCGTCTCCAACTCGCCGGCCGCCTGGTCGGGCTCGGGATTCCCCGGTATCGCGGGCAGGGGCGACCCGGCCAAAACCGCGACGACGGCCACGGCGGGGGCTGCGGCGAGGTGGCGGGCGGCGGTTCGCATGGCGTGGGGACGTCCGGGACGGCGGGAGAAGCCGCCAACCTACTTCAATCCGCCCGCGAGGTCAATGCCGGAATCCCGGCACGCCCGCCCGCGAGGGGAATAAGCCGGAAGCGGGGACCGTTCCGCCCGGCCGACGCCCCAGCCGGGGAACGGGTCAAGAGTTCCGCCGAGGGCCCCCGTCCATGCAACGATCCATCGTCGCCGTGATCGCACTCGCCGCCGCGCTGCTCGGCGCGGCCTTCGCCGCCCCAGACCGTGAAAGCCCGACCATGACCGAAGCCGCCACCGCCAGGGACACCGTGACCGTCCGTGTTTTCGACGCCAAGGGGGAGCTGACCGCGCCCCTCAAGTCGGAACGGGTCGTGCTGACGGACGCGGAGTGGAAGGCCCGCCTGAGCCCCGAGCAGTACCGCATCCTGCGCCACGCCGGGACCGAGGCCCCCTTCTGCGGCACGCTGCTCGACAACAAGAAGACGGGCGTGTACTGCTGCGCGGGCTGCGGCCTGCCGCTGTTCAGCTCGGACCACAAGTTCAACAGCGGCACCGGCTGGCCCAGTTTCTACCAGCCCGTCGCGGAGGAGAACCTGGTCGAGAAGGCCGACCGCTCACACGGCATGGTCCGCACCGAGATCGTCTGCGCCCGGTGCGAGGGTCACCTCGGCCACGTGTTCGACGACGGCCCGCCGCCCACCGGCCGGCGCCACTGCCTCAACAGCGAATCGCTGACCTTCACCGAGTCCGACCGGCTCGCCGACCTGGCCGAGGCCGTGGACGCGGTCTTCGCGGGCGGCTGCTTCTGGTGCGTCGAGGCCGTCTTCGAAGAGCTGCGGGGCGTGTACGAGGTCGTGTCCGGCTACGCCGGCGGCCACGGCGAGCCGACCTACGAGGCCGTCTGCACCGGCAACACCGGCCACGCCGAGGCCGTGCGCATCGTGTACAACCCGAAGGTTCTCTCGTACGAGGACCTGCTCCGTGTCCACTTCGCCACGCACGACCCCACCACGCTCAACCGCCAGGGCGTCGACGTCGGCACGCAGTACCGCAGCGCCATCTTCTACCGCGACGACAAGGAGAAGGCCATCGCCGAGGCCTTCATCCAGGACCTCACCGAGCAGGGCGTGTACAAGAGCCCCGTGGTCACCACGCTCGAACCGCTCAACGCCTTCCACGAGGCCGAGCCGTACCACCAGAACTACGCGTGCAACAACCCCGGCAACCCGTACATCCGCTCCACCGCCCTGCCCAAGGTCGAGAAGGTCCGCGAGAAGTTCGCCGACCGCGTCCGCAAGTAAGGCCCGGCCGTCCCGCCGACGAAAAACCGCCCTTTCGGGCGGCTCTTCATCGCGGCGCAAGGCCGCTCGCGGGAATCCGTGTGTCCGCGATCAGCGGCAGGTGCGGCAGAAGTCGTTGACCTCGCGCTCGGCCTCTTCGCGGGAGCGCCCGTACCGCTCCTGCACGCGACCGATGAGCTGCTCGGTCTTGCCCTCGACCCGGTCGAGGTCATCGTCGGTCAGCTTGCCCCAACGCTCCTTCGCCTTGCCCTTGAGCTGTTTCCAGTTCCCGGCCAGAATGTCGCGGTTCATGTGTTGTCTCCTTTCGTGTCGGTTGACCTCGATACATTGCCGGGCCGGACTGAGCCCCCCGTGAAGGGGGCATGAATCGGGCGTCATAGATGGCAAAAAGAAAAACCGCACCGCGTGGTGCGCGGTGCGGTCATGACCCCAACGGGATTCGAACCCGTGTTTTCAGGATGAAAACCTGACGTCCTGGACCAGGCTAGACGATGGGGCCGCAGGTTTCCGGGCCGATGATAGCGCCCATGCGCCGGGGCCGCCACGGTAGCATGCGGCCCAATGCCCACGCCGGAACAGCCCGTCGAACCGAGCCCCTCGCCCGTGCCCGCGTGCGTGCGTCGCGCCGAGCGGGTGCTGTTCTTCGGGGGCTCGTTCGACCCGCCGCACGCCGCCCACGCGGAACTGCCTTTCGCCGCCGCAGAACGGTGGTGGCCCGAGGGCCCGCGCCCGTGGGTCGTGTTCGTGCCCGCGGCACGCTCGCCGCACAAGGCGCACGCCCCCGCCCCGGACCGCCACCGCGCCGAGATGCTCCGCATCGCCCTGCGCGACCGGAGGCGGTGGTGGATCTGGGAGGACGAGCTGGCCCGCGCGGAAGCCGGCGAGCCGAGCTTCTGGGCCGACACCTGGCGCCGCGCCCGCGCCGCGTTCGGCGCATCCGAAGCGGTTTTCCTCATCGGGGCCGACCAGGCCCTCGCGATGCACCGCTGGAGCCGCTACCGGGAGATCTGGCGTGACGCCGTGGTGCTGGCCCGCCCGGGGACGGACGCCGCCGCCCTGTGCGAGGGCCTGGAGCGGGCGGGCGTGTGGACCCCGGCCGAGATCGACCGATGGGCCGCGCGCACGGTGCCGCTGCCGATGCTCGACGCGTCGTCCACCGCGGTCCGTGCGGCGTTGGCGGACCCGGACCGCCGCAACGGCCCGATCCCCGGGCTGGACGAGGGCGTGCGCCGGTACGCCGTCGAACGCGGGCTTTACGCCCCGGCCTGAGCCGGCGCCCCGACCGCGTCACGCAGCGCCGCGGCCTTGTCGGTCCGCTCCCAGGTGAACCCGGGGTTGCGGATCGTCGTGCCGTCCTGCTTGAGGTAGGTGATCTCGGCCGGGTTGCGCCCGAAGTGCCCGTGGCGGGCCGAGGGCGAGAAGATGGGCTTGCGCAGGCCGAGCGTCTCGATAATGCCCCGCGGCGTCAGTGGGAACACGTCGCGCACCGCCGCGGACAGCCTGGAAGAGGGCGCCTTGCCCGTCCCGAAGGTGTCGACCAGCACGCTCGTGGGCTCGGCCACGCCGATCGCGTACGAGAGCTGGACCTCGCACTGGTCGGCCAGCCCCGCCGCCACGATGTTCTTGGCGATGTACCGGGCCATGTACGCCGCCGAGCGGTCGACCTTGGTCGGGTCCTTGCCGGAGAAGGCGCCGCCGCCGTGGCGACCCCGCCCGCCGTAGGTGTCCACGATGATCTTCCGCCCCGTCAGGCCCGCGTCCCCGTGGGGGCCGCCGATCTCGAACCGCCCGGTCGGGTTCACGTGCACGGTGATGCCCGGGTTCCACCACTCGCCGAGCACCGGCTTGATGATCTTGTCCGTGACCTGCCGTTTGAGGTCGGCCTGCTTCTCGTTCCACGAGCTGTCGTGCTGCGTGGAGAGCACCACCGTGTCCACCCGCACGGGCTTGTCGCCGTCGTACTCGACCGTCACCTGGCTCTTGGCGTCCGGGCGCAGGCCGGGGATGTCGTTCTCCTGGCGCACCGTCGCCTGCTGACGCACCAGCTTGTGGCTGAGCATGATCGGGAGCGGCATCAGCTCCTCGGTCTCGCGGCAGGCGAAGCCGAACATCATGCCCTGGTCGCCCGCGCCCTCCTTGTCCACGCCCTGGGCGATGTCCGGGCTCTGCTTGTTCAACGCCACCATCACCGCGCAGCTGTCCGCGTCGAACCGCATGTCCCCCGAGGTGTACCCGATGTCGCGGATGGTCCGCCGGACGATCTCCGGGATGTCCACGTAAGTCGAGGTCGTCACCTCACCCGCCACGACCACCAGCCCCGTGGCCACCAGCGTCTCGCAGGCCACGCGGGAGTGGGGGTCGTCCGCCAGCATGGCGTCGAGGATCGCGTCCGAGATCTGGTCGCAGACCTTGTCCGGGTGGCCCATGGAGACGGATTCGGAGGTGAACAGGCGGGACTCGGACATGGACGCTCCTTGGATTGCGGGACTGGTCGGGCATTGAAGGATCCCGCCCCGGGCGGGACAACTCCCGAACCCCCGGAGGGATGGGGTGGTACCCTGTGGCATGGCGGGCTGGACCTGGATGGCGTTGATGGGATGGGCGGTCTGCGCCTTCGGGGGAAGCCTGGTCCTACTCTGGGCCTTCGGGAACCGGGTGCTCGTCCGCGCCCGGCCCCGGTGCGTCCGCTGCGGCTACCACCTGGACGGCCTGCCCGAGTGCCCGTGCCCCGAGTGCGGCCGCAGGCCGCGAAGCCCCGGCGAGGCGTTTGCCCTCGGCCGGCGTCGCTGGATCGGCCTGGCCGGCGGGCTCGTGCTTCTGGTCGGCCTGGTGATGCCCAGTATCCCGGCCGCCCGGGCCCAGGGCTGGCCCGCCGCCCTGCCGATCGGGTGGCAGGCCCGGCTGATGCCGCACTCGGACGACGCCCGGCTCTGGACGCGCGTCGCCGCGGCGGCCGAGTTCGGCCGGCTCGGGCCCACGGCGAGCAGCGCCTTCAAGAAACGCGTCCTCGCACGCATGCAGGATCCGGACCTCGATCCGACGCCCGCGCTCGGGGCGTTCGGGTACGTGATGCACTCGCGATCCCCGGACCTGACGCGGTACACCCGCGAGGAACTGCTGCGTATCGCCCTGGGCGGCCCGCCCGCCGCCCGCTCGGCGACTACGTCGTATCTGGGCGGGGACCCGCCTCCACAGGGCGAGGAGATCCCGCTCCGACGAGAGGCGTGGCGGGCCGCGGCCGGCCCGGCGCGGCGCGAGTTGCTCGGCTGGCTCGTGCTCCACCCCGCCGGCGACGAGGACCTGGCCATCATCCGCCAGGCGTTCGAAGTGGATCCGTGGCAGGCGGCGTTCGCGACGGAAAAAAGGCTGCGCTCGGCGCCGGAGCCCGTGCATGCCCTGATCCTTGATCTGTTCTGCCATCCTGAACCGGGCGTGCGGCGGGCCGCGGTCATGGCATGCGAGGATTGGTTCGGCGAACGCGAGGACAAGCCGCCGCTGGCCTTCCAAGAGGCGTTCCTTGCGGTGGCGGTGGGGGACCCGGACGCCAGCGTTGCCGACATGGCCTTCCGGTCGGTCGATGACATGTCCGAGTCGATGGGCCCCGGGATCGGGCAAGCACTCGCGTCGATCCGTGAGCCCGCCCGCTTCGCTGGGATGCTCCACGCGATCCGGCGCAAGGACGACGCCGGCGTACTCCCGGGCCTGGAACAGGCCGCATTCCAGGCCGACCGGCCGCTCTGGCAACGCGCCGCGGCCGCGAACACATTCTGGTACGTGCGCAGCCGGACCCGAGCCGAGACGGAACTCCCGGACTTTTCCGAGTTGCACGCCACGCTCGTCGACGCTCTGATTCGTGCCGAGCCGGAACTGCTTGTGAGGATCGGCCGCGAGGAACAGCTCGCGTGGGACCCGCAGATGCTCTGCGCGATCGCCGCACGAGCCGAGGCCGACGCCGTGCAACCGTCGGGCCTCGAAGCCTGGCTTGCGTCGCACCCCGCCCTGGCCACTATGCTGCTCCTCGCGGAACCCGCGGCAGGCTCTGCCCGCGAGGCCATGGCGATGATGGCCCACTCGGCGTGGCAGGACCCGTCGGTCGAGGGCAACCTGAGACCCGTTCTTGAACAATGGTTCCCCAAACGCCTCCCCAAGGAGGACGGCGAATGAGGACTTTGGCCGGCCCCGCCCGATCTGCCCGTTCGCGACGGTACAACAGGCCATGCCCATGACCCAGACTCTGCTCTACCCCCTGGCCACCGTCCTTCTCGGAGGCGTCGGCACGCTCGTATTCGTCCGCGGCGTCTTCGGACGCTGGTTCCAGGCCGGCCGGGTGCGCCGCTGCCGCCGGTGCGGCTTCGACATGTCCGCCACGGAAGGCCACGCCTGCCCCGAGTGCGCCCACGCCGCCCGGTGCGAGGCCGAGCATTACGCCGGGCGCTCCCGCTGGCCGGTCGCCGCCCTGGGCCTGGCGTTGCTGCTCGGCGCGGTCGGCGTCGGCATGACCCCGGGCATCCGACGCGACGGCTGGCTGCATCTGCTGCCGATGGGCGTGCAGACCCGAGTGTTCCATCTGGAATCGAACGGGAACAGCCGGTGGATGTTCTCGGAGCGTCTGGAGGGGCGCGAGCCCACCGGCGGGCCGGGCGGTTTCGCTATCAGCGTCTATAACGACGCCGTCGATGAGCCGGTCCGCCGGTGGCGTGAGCAAAGCGTGCGCACGGCCGTCATCGTCCTGACAAGGCCGGACGCGTCCGCTTCCCGGGTCGAGCGTGCCGCCCGCATCGCCGACTGCTTCGCGGACCTCCTGGACCCCTCGGCCGTGGACGCGATCTTTGCGCTGCACGGCACGCGATCGCCGCACCTGCAGGGCGTGGTGGCCCGCTGGGGAGACCGCGCCGCCGCGGCCGCCCGGCCGGCGCACGATCCCGCTCAACCCGAGGAAACCAAGCCATGACCCCCCCGCCCCAAGACGCCGCCCGGATCGCCCTCGAGTTCCTGACCGAGGCCTACGAGGGCCCGCCCGAGGGCTGGTCGTGGTTCGTCAACGCCGCGCCCGACGCGGGGGTGTTCGGGGCGATCGAGCCGCTGACCGCCGCCCAGGCCTCCCGGCCCCTGGCCCCCGGCGGCCGGTCCATCGCCGCCCACACCGAGCACCTCCGCTGGTCGCTGGACCTGACCGACCGCACCCTCCGCGGCGCCCCCTGGAACCCCGACTGGGAGCAGAGCTGGACGGTCCGGACCGTGACGGACGAGCAGTGGGCCGCGCTCAAGGCCGCTCTCCGCGACGCCTACGGGCGCGTCAAAGCCACTTTGGAGTCCGGCCCGGACCTTTCCAACCCCATGATGCTCCGCGGCGTCTGCGCCCTCGCCCCCCACGCCGCCCACCACCTGGGGACCATCCGGACAATCGCGAAGGTGGTGACGGAAGGCTGAGCCGGCTTTCGCGGCCCGTCTCGCCCGGTCCCGGGCGCACGAAGTCGGCCCCTACCCTTCCCCGCATGCCCAAGCCGACCCCCTCCAAGACCTCCAGCCCCCCCCGCGGCCTGACCTACGCCGATTCCGGCGTGGACATCGAGGCCGGCGACCGGTTCGCAGGCTCCATCCAGGGGCTCATGCGCCGCACCTTCGGCACCCGGGTCATCAACAACCCCGGCGGCTTCGCCGGCCTGCTGCGCCTGGACTACAACGAGCAGCTCTTCAAGCACAACTACAAGGACCCCGTCCTCGTCGCCTGCACCGACGGCGTGGGCACCAAGGTCCACCTCGCGACCGAGATGAAGGTCTACGACACCGTCGGGATCGACCTCGTCGCCATGAGCGTCAACGACCTGATCGTCCAGGGGGCCGAGCCGCTGCTCTTCCTCGACTACGTGGCCGTCCACAAGGTCGAGCAGCAGATGCTCTACGACGTGCTCCAGGGCGTCACCAAGGGCTGCGAGATCGCCCGATGCGCCCTGCTCGGCGGCGAGACGGCCGAGATGAACGACCTCTACCGGCCCGGCGACTTCGACCTCGCCGGCTTCGCCGTCGGCGTGGTCGAACTCAAGCGGGCGATGGACCCGGCGCGCGTCGAGCCGGGCGACGTGGTCATCGGCCTGGCCTCGTCCGGCGTTCACTCCAACGGCTACAGCCTGGTCCGCAAGGTCGTCAAGCACGCCAAACTGGACCTGCACAAGGTCTACCCCGACCTCGACCCCGAGCGCACGCTCGGGCAGGTGCTGCTCGAACCCACCCGCATCTACGTCGACCCCGTCGTCCGGCTCCAACGCCAGTACAAGGTCAAGAAGATCGTCACCGGCATGGCCCACATCACCGGCGGCGGCCTCGCCGGCAACCTCGAGCGCGCCCTGCACGACGGCGTCGACGCCGTCATCGACCGCAAGTCGTGGACGGTCCCACCCGTGTTCCGCTTCATCCAGAAGCACGGCGACGTCGCCGACGAGGAGATGGACAAGGTCTTCAACATGGGCGTGGGCTACTGCCTGATCGTCCGCCCGACCTTCGCCGAGGCCGCCGTCCGCAAGCTCGAGAAACTCGGCGAGACCGTGTACGTGCTCGGCAAAATCACCAAGGGCAAGGGCCGCGTGAAGATCAAGGGGTGACCCGATGGAGGTGCCGGTCGGACAGCAAGGCCACGCCGGCGCGTCCGAGGCGGCGTCCCCGCGCGGCCTGCTCTCCGCCTTCCGCCTCGACGCCAGGGGCGGCGGCCGGGAAACAGACCGGGACGAGATCGGTCGCGACCCCCTCGGCTCCAAGGCCAAGGGCGACCTGTGGATCCACCTGGACCGCACCGCGCCCGAGACCGACCGCTGGCTGACCGGCACGGCCCGCGTGCCCGAGCAGGCCGTCGAGGCCCTCCTCGCCGAGGACCCCCGCCCCCGGTTCATCCACTTCCCCGCCGACGAGACCCACCCCGAGGGCTTCGTGCTCATCCTGCGGGGCGTCAACCTCAACCCCAACGCGGACCCCGAGAACATGGTGGCCGTCCGCCTGTGGGTGGACGCCAACCGCGTGATCTCGATGCGCCGGCGGAAGCTGCTGGCCGAGGACGTGCTCGGCGCGGCCCTCCGGGCGGGCAAGGGCCCCCTGAACTCCGCCGACCTCGTCACGCACCTGGCCAACGCCATGATGGACCGCATCGACGCCGTCGTCGACGAGCTGGAGGGCGAACTCGACGACGCCGAGACCCGCCTGGAGGAGGCCGCCCTCCAGGGCGTGCGCACCCAGATCGGCGAGATCCGGCGCAGCACCGTCCGCCTCAAACGCTACCTGGCCCCGCAGCGGGACATCATGCTCCGGGCCGCGGCCGAGTGGCCCGCGTGGATCAACAAACGCGACCGGCTCCGCCTGCGGGCCCGGGCCGAGCGCATGGCCCGCGTCGTGGAGGACATCGACGAACTCATCACCCGGGCCGGCTTCGCCCACGACGAGCTCCACGCCCGCCTGACCGAGCGAATGAACCGCTCGAACGTGGCCCTGACCACCGTCGCCACCGTGTTCCTCCCCATGGGCCTCGTCGCCTCCATGTGGGGCATGAACACCGGCAACCTGCCGTTCACCGAGGACGGCGGCGGCTTCTGGGCCGTCACGGGCGTCATCCTGCTCTTCGGGGCCGCCCTGGCGTGGTTCGCGTGGAAGATGGCCCGCATCCAGTGAAGGAGCACACCATGGCCGGCGGACAGGAATACTCCCGCACCCAGCGCAAGATCATCGACCGCTACTACCAGAACGAGGACACCATCGTCGCCACCCGTCTGGCCGAGATCGTCTCGGACATGGCCCTCGCCGCGGGGGACGAAAAAAAGCTCGGCCGGCTTTGGAAGCGGGCCGAGCAGGCGTTGGCTCGGACAAAACTCAACCCCGCCGAGGTCCGCACGGTGCTCGACCGGCGGGACGTCGTCGGGCTGGGCCGGCTGGCGGGCAAGCTCGCGTCCTGAACGCTCCGCCCCGCCGCCGGGCAAAGGTCAGAACATCAGGGCCGACGCGATGACGACCGCCGCGAACCCGAGACCCGCCACCGCCCACACGAAGGACTCCTCGCGGGAGGGGAAAGACCAGCTCGATCCAGCGCACGAAACTTTCCGCACGGCACACCTCGCTTTCTCCGGGTCTGACCTCGTGGAACACCCGACCGGGAGAAAGGTGTTCGCTATAGTGTACGCTTGAATCGGAAGGTTTGTTCGCTCATGCGAATCGATATTCGCTATGGCGATAAAATTCGGGGCATCAGCCCAGGAGACCACCCCATGGAGTTCGGGGAAGCGGTTCGGAAACGCAGAGCGGGGCTCGGCCTGTCGCTGGGAGACCTGGCCGACCGGACCGGCGTCTCGCGGGCCATGCTCAGCGAGATCGAGACGGGCAAGAAGAACCCCACTCTCCGCGTGGCCTGCGCCATCGCGGGCGGGCTGGACTGTCAGATATCGGACCTTCTCGACGTCCCCCCGGACGTCCGCTTCGAGAAGCTCGAGGACCACCGGCGCAAGGTGCTCATCGACCCCACCAACGGCGTGGAGCGACACCTGCTCAGCCCGCCCATGGTCCAGCACGGCATCCAGGTCCTGCTGTTCATCTTCCCCCCCGGCACCGAGGTCTACTGGAACTCCGACGGCCCCGGCGTCATCGAGCACGTCACCTGCATCGAGGGCGGCATCCGCATCACCGTCGAACGCGGCTCGGAGGCCGTCGACCTCGGCCCGGGCGAGAGCGCCAACTTCGCGGCCGACGCGGACCACCGCTTCATGAACACCGCCGGCGTGGTGACCCGCCTGTTCGTGGTGCTCGATTCGTCCCACCGCAACCGCCCGGCCGTGATGCGCCAGATGCGGGCCGTGGTGGACGAGAACCCCGCCGAGTGACCGCGGGGCGGCGGGGCTCAGATCGCGGGCTGCTGGCTGGCCGCCGCGGGCTGGTTGCGCGCCGAGGCGCGCAGGGAGTCGAGCTTGCGCAGGTACTGGATGCAGGTGCTCACGTAGGTCGCGTGCGACCAGGTCAGGGGCGAGACCGAGATCGGCGCCCCGGAGTACGGGTCGAACTGCTCGGCCATCACGCCGCTGGGCCGGGCCCGCATGACGCACCATTCCAGCAGCGGCAGGGCGTGGCGCAGCTCGTCCACCGTTTCGGCGGCCTCGATGTGGTACAGGGCCTGCCACAGCGTGCAGATCACCCAGGGGTTGCCGGGCACCTCGTCGGTCTTCTCGCTCTCGACCTGGTGGTAGTAGTCCCGCTCGTACCGGGCGCAGCCGCCGATCGGGGTCTTGACCCACAAGCGGTCGCGCAGCGAGTGCATCTCGTCGCGGATGGCCGGGTCGCGCGCGTCGAAGCCGCCGACCGCGAACAGGGCGAAGTTGGCGCTGTCCCGGGTCATGTCCAGGCGGTAGGTGCCGTCGTCCAGGGGCACGGCCATGCGGGCGAACATGCGCCGCTCGGGGTGCCACATGTGCCGGCGCAGGGCCCCCTTCATCCGCTCGGCGCCCTCGCGGTACGCCGCCGCCCGGTCCTGCTCGCCGAAGTCCCGCGCGAACGCCGCCGCCGCCTGCAGGGCCCCGATCGTCGCGGCGACCGTGAAGGTGTGCACGCCGCGGCGTTCCTCCCACAGGTCCCAGGTGGGCATGGGCAGCCCGTTGTGGTCCCGGTGCTGGAGCATCCAGTCCGCGGGCCGGATCACCAGCGGGTGGTACAGGGCCTTGACGAACTCCACGTCGCGGAAGTGCTCGTAGTGCTCGCGCAGCGCCCAGGTCGTCAGGGCCGTCTCGTCCTGCTGGATAGGCAGGATCTTCTGGCCGTCGATCATCCAGGGGTGCCACGAGCTGGCCAGGTGCCCCTCGGGCGTGTACTTGTGCAGGAAATACGAGCCCTCGCCCATGCACTTCTTGGCGAAGCGGAAGAACGAGCGGGACAGCTCGCTCTGCCCGGCCAGGATCAGGCTGTGGGCCACCAGCGCCCCGTCGCGCATCCAGCAGTACGAGTAGTGGTCGCCGGAGAAGTGGGTGATGTCGCTGTCGTTGGCCGCGATGATCGCGCCGCCGTTGTCGATCTGCGTGCGCAGGATCAGCTGGCTGCGGTAGAACATGTCGCGGATCGGCTCGGGCAGGGGGGTCGTGTCGATCGGCTCCTTGCGCGACCACAGGCGCCAGTACGCCTCGGTCCGGGCGATGAGCCGGTCCGGGCCCTTCTCCCAGATGCGCTGGTTCAGGCCCTTGACCTCCTCGTACGAGTGCCCGCAGGCGATCCAGCTCGTCAGGTGGCTCCGCCCGTGGGGCGCCAGCTGCAGGTTGAAGCCGACCGTCGCGTCCACCGAGCCCTGGCTGATCGCGTTGCGGCCGAGCTGGCCGTCCTCCGCGTCGCGCCAGGTGCCCTCGGCGCCGCCCACCCGCTTGGCCCCGATCGCCCAGTGGTCGATGCCGCACTTGTGCTGGTCGCAGGCGTTGACCAGGAAGTACGAGTCGTCCTTGTACAGCACCACCGCGGAGGTGGAGGGGTCGTAGTTGGCCGTGTCGCCCACCGGCGAGCCGTTGATCGACAGGTCCATGTGGAAGAACAAGCGCACGTCCCGCGTCCGGCCTTGCAGGTCCCGCACGGTGCAGCGCCGGAAATACACCGGCTCGTGGTAGTCCACCACGTCCGAGCAGACGATCTCCAGGCCCATGCCCTCGTGGATCAGCCGGACCTCGGTCGTCAGCGTGTCCGGCTTGTAGCGCAGGTCCCGCTTCCAGCCGTCGTCCTCGACCCAGGCGAAACGCCCGTCCGCCCACACGCCGAACCGCTGGACGTGCCCGTCCGTGTGGTTGTGCCGGCCCACCCGGGGGTAATACAGGTCCCGCACCCGGTACCGGTCGTCGAAGGTGATCAGCAGGTCGCCGTTGCCGACGGGGATGTCACGGGGCATGTCTCGCTCGCTCGCAGGGCCCGTCGGCCGGGCCGGGGCGGGGAATCGGGATCGGACGCCCCGGACGGGGCGCCAACCCACACGATCGGCCGGAACGCCCGCCGATCGCGGCCGGAACGGGGAACTCGCGCCGGGCCGGCGATGGTAGGTGTGGTTCTCGGTCCACCCCGACGGCCCGGCCGTCACGCCCGGCCCTTCGCCCCGGGCTCCGCCGGGCCGTTTGCGGGTTTCACCTCGCCCGCACAGACCGAACCCCGCGTGCGATCACCCCGCACCCGGCTGGTGGCGCCAGGCGGTTTGTGGTACGCTCGATGGCGGTTCCGTCGGGCCCCGGTTCCCGGGGCGGGTCTCAACCGCCGGACGACCATCCCGAGCCGCCCGGTCTCATCTTTCGTTCCCGTCTCGCCGGGCCAGATAAAGGAGCGCTCCCATGCGCCGTCCCGCCCAGCGCGCCCGCGCCTTTACCCTGATCGAACTGCTGGTGGTCATCGCAATCATCGCGCTGCTCACCGGAATCCTGCTGCCGGCCATCGGGAAAGCCCGCAAATCGGCCCAGCTGACCGTGAGCCTCTCGAACATCCGTCAGAACGCGCTCACCTTCCACTTCTACGCGAACGACCACCGCGACGACCTTGTCAATCCCTTCACGCCCAACCGGATCTGCAACAACAACTACGCCTGGGTGTGGTCGAAGAACGAGGAGTGCTACCGCGGCTGGGTTTATCAACAGGCCGGCCAGGCGATGCCCGTCGAGATCGAGTCCGAACCCTACGGCTTCCACTGGATGGCCCACACCATGTACGCCGAAGGCATGGAGCTTTCGCGGCTGAAAACCATCGTGGCCCCCGGCGACGTGGCGCTCGCCAACTGGCTCCTCGAGAACACCGACGGCAACGCGCAGACCAATCTAAGCTGGATCTTCCCGACCAGCTACTGGTATCCCCCGGTGTTCTGGCAGGACGAGGCGCGGTTCGACACCGCCCTCAGGCCGCAGGCCAAGCCGGCCAACCGCTTCTTCATCAAGCGGAACAAGATGTCGAGCGTGCAGTACACCGCCGAGAAGGTGCTGCTCTTCGAGAACAAGGACTTCGGCGGTCGCGTGCCCATCCAGTTCAACCAGCCCGGCGCCAACCCTCAGGTCGCCCTGATCGACGGGAGCGCAAAGCCGATTTCCATCAACCAGATCATCAACGACACCGACGAGACCTCGTTCATGCCGGGCCAGACCCGCTTTGACGGGCTGGGACTCCCCGCCGGCCCGTGGCAGCCGCCCCCCGTGGGTATGGACCGACTGATGTACTCGACCGCGCAAGGGTTCGAGTGGAAGTACGGTGACTGGGGCTATCTCTGGGCCACCCGGCGAGGGATCCGCGGCCGCGACTTCATCTCCCGCCGTTAAGCAGGTTCACATGTCAGAGACGTCAGACAACCGCAAACGCCTGTTCCCGCTCATCGTCCTCCTTCTGGCCGTCGGAGGAGTCACCGCCTGGTCGCTCACCCGCAACCCGCAGGCCCCCGACGACGCGACCAAGGAAAAGGCCGAGGTGCTCCAGAGCATTCTGGAAGACGCCAAAGCCGAGCAAAGGAAGCAGCCCGAGCCTCCGCCTCCCCCCGAGCCCGCATCGGGCCCCAAGGACATCCGGAGCGGCGGTTAAGCCATGCGTAATCCTACTAACTTTTGCGGATCCGTGACGACAGAAAGCAAGTGCCTGTCTAGAACATGGGCAGTTTAAGAGAACAGGAGACCAACATGCTTACGCTTGCTCTGCTCGCCACTGCGATGGCACCCAGGACGGAATGTCCGCTGTGTGCCGACGGAACTATTATCGAGTCTTGCCATTCGATCGAGTGGGAAGCCCGGATACTCAACTGCGAAGCCGTGGAATCAATCTCTGGTACGGCTGCAGGGATCGCTGTGGGGACCTATTCCTTGCTCGAAGCGAAGACGTCTACGTGTCCGCCTCACGAGGGTTGGTTCGTGTCGATGGAATCGGGGTTCTCAGGGACTCCTGACGTAGATGGCGGGGCCATTGTCGATGGTTTTCTCGCGATCAGTGGGTCAGCCGATGGCGGTTGCGGATGCGCCTTTTCATTCGTGGCGGACTTTGCTGCGCACACCAGTGAGCCTTTCTGCTTCTTGCGATCGACCTCGTCTGGCTCAGTAGTGATGAACAACTACGCTCTTACGGCGGTCGTTTCCTCAGAAAATATTGGGTACGGGGTCGACCTTCAGACCTGCTCCGCGGCGGTGTCGTCTTCGGTGATGCTTGTGACGAACGGACCCCTGGAGATCGAGACTGAAATCCACGTTGATTCTGAGACGATCTTTGATGTCGCTCATTGTGAGATGGCAGGGCGCTCGTCGTCCGACTTGGATGTTCCGTATGTCGGTACGGAGACGGTGCTGGTTGTTCGAGATGCAATGGGGACCGTCGTCGACCTGCAACGAGGAGTTCTCGCGGTGGGGGCAGACGGCTCGGTTGTCTTGCTGGGGGCCTATGATGATAACCAGTTCAGCGTTCAGGTTGATTCGCAGGGAAACACGACTGTCCAAGGTGGGGTGACGCTGGAGACCGATCTGACTACCGCGGGCAGCTATACGTTTGAGATGGCACGTCTTCAGTTCGGTAGCACCCTTGGCGACTACAACGGGGACGGGGATGTTTCTTCGGTGGATTACGACCGTGTCGTGGATTCGCTGGGGGCAACCTTTGCGGACCCTGAGTACCTTGCCGGTGTCGACATTGATCTTGACGGGATCATCGATCAGTCAGAGGTGGACAGGGCGTCCGCGCTCGTGCTCAAGCTCATTGGCGTTTGCACTGCGGACGTGAATGGCGATGGTCAGTTGAACTTTTTCGACATTTCAATGTTCATCAACTACCTGACGAATGGGAATCCCATTGGGGATTGGAACCAAGATAGCCTGATCAACTTCATCGACCTTGCCATGTACTTGACGGATTTTAATCGGGGATGCGATTGAGATAACGCTGTAGGGTGGTCACTGCCCCGCCAGCAGGGCCGCCGCCAGGTCTTCCGGGCTCATCCCTTCATCCGTGGGCTCGGCCGGTTCGGCCGGGCCCATCGCTTGTACGCGGCTGGCTGGGTCGCCCACGTAGGTCACACGGACGCCGAAGTTCTCGCCGAGCTTCACCGCCCGGCCGTGCCCGATCGGGCGGTTGTTGATCCGGATCTCCAGGTCCTCGTCGGCGTGCTTGGGCATCTCGACGATGGTGCCCGGCACGAAGTCCCGCACCTCGCCCACCCGCATGGTCCGCTCGGCCAGCACCACCACCAGCGGCACCTCCAGGCGCAGAATCGTTCCAACCTCGGCGCTCATACCTGCTCCATCGGCCAGACGGGTCCGGCCCTGGGCCGGACCACGGGCAACCTCGCCCGGCCGGCGGCCGGGACCCGGAAACCATCGCAAACGCGGTGCCGCGCGGCCAGGAAACCGGGCGGTACGGGCCGGATGGCGCGAGATGAAGGGAACGGGCCGGGCCCGGGGCCAGGAAGGCGGCCGGGGCCTTAGCCCTCGTAACGCCCGCTGATGAGCGTCACGTTGTGGCCGCCGAACCCGAAGGTGTTATTCATGGCGTACCGGACGGGCATCTCCCGGGCGACGTTGGGCACCAGGTCGATGCCGGCGCAGTCCGGGTCCACGTTGTCCAGGTTGATGGTGGGGGGGACCACCGAGTCGGTGACCGCGTGGAGGCAGGCGATCAGCTCCACCGCGCCGGACGCGCCCAGGGCGTGCCCGTGGGTGGACTTGGTCGAGGACATGACCAGCCCGCTGCCGGGGGCCGCCCGGTCGCCGAAGACGGTCTTGACCGCCCGGACCTCGGCCTTGTCCCCAAGGGGGGTCGAGGTGCCGTGGGCGTTGACGTAGTCGATCTGGTCGGGGTTGAGCCCGGCGTCGTGGAGGGCCCAGCGCATGGCGTTGGTCGCCCCGCGACCGGCCTCGTCCGGGGCCGTGATGTGCCCGGCGTCGGAGGAGTTGCCGAAACCGACCAGCTCGCCCAGGATGTTCGCCCCGCGGGCCCGGGCGTGCTCCTCGGACTCGAGGACGAACATCGCGGCGCCCTCGGCGAGGACGAAGCCGTCCCGGTCGACGTCGAACGGGCGGCTGGCGCGCTCGGGCTCGTCGTTGCGGGTCGAGAGGGCCCGCATGACCATGAAGGCCCCCACGCACAGGGGGCTGACGGCCGCCTCGGCGCCGCCGGCGATCATGACATCCGCCTGTCCGCGCCGGATGTAGCCCATCGCGTCGCCGATCGCGTGCCCGGAGGACGCGCACGCCGTCGCGTGGGCCGAGGCCGGGCCCTGCAGGTTGAACCGGATCGAGATGTTCCCGGTCACGGCGTTGACCATCAGCCTGGGCACTGTGAACGGCGACAGCCGGCCGGGCCCCTTGCTGTGGAGGACGACCACGCCCTCCTCGATGGTCTGGATGCCCCCGATGCCCGAGCCGATCACCACGCCCCGGCGGGTGGGGTCGCCGGTGGAGAAGTCCAGCCCGCTGTGGCGCACGGCCTCCTCGGCCGCGCCCATGCCCAGGAGGGTGCAGCGGTCGATGCGTTTGGCTTCCCGGTGCTCCAGGAAGTCGCACGTCCAGTCGCGGACCTGCCCGGCGATCCGGGCGGTCCAGCCCTGGAAATCATCGAAGCTGGGCAGGTCGATCGTCCGGATGCCCGAACGCCCGTCCCGCATGGCGGCCCAGGTGTCCGGGGCCGAATGCCCCAGGTCGGTCAGCGCGCCGTATCCCGTGATGACGACGCGTCGTCCGTTCGAGTGGCTCATGGTTGCTGCTGCTCCGGCGCGGGGGTGCGGGGCCGCCGCCGGAGCCCGACGCGAGCCGGGCCCCGGGCGTCCGCCGGGCGGGATTACTCCACGCCCTGGGCCTGCTTGATGAAGTCGATGGCCTGACCGACGGTCTGGATCTTCTCGGCCTGCTCGTCGGGGATCGAGGTCTCGAACTCGTCCTCGAACTCCATCACCAGCTCGACGGTGTCCAGCGAGTCCGCGTTGAGATCGTCGACGAAATGCGTGTCGCGCGTGATCTTGGCTTTGTCGGCGCCCATCTGCTCGGCGACGATCTCGATCACCTTCGCTTCGATTTCCTGTTCGGTCACTGGGTCGTCTCCGGATAACGCGTCCCCGGGGGACGCTCCCGGACGCACGGTGCGTCCCGAAACGCCGCCGAGGCGGCAGGCCGGGATTCTAGCCGCTCGCCCCCATGCGGCCAATCCGCACACGCCGTCCACAAGCCCCCTAAACAGGGTGTTTGAGGCTGGCGGGAACTGTTCGCGGACCGGATCATCCCCACCAGGCGGCGACGGCGGCCCGACCGCGCCCCGCCCCGCGGTTCCGGCGGGCAACCCGCGTCAGCGCGGGCCCGCGATGGTCGATGCCCCCGCACGGCCACGGCGGAACCCGGGCCGGTCTGGAGGACAGGCGATGGGATCGATGCCCATGGAGCCCGAAGCGTTCGCCGATCAGGTCGCGCGGCTCATCCAGCGGATGCAGCCGGGTTACCGGATCGACCGGGTCGGCCCGCGCGAGCTGCTGGTCAACGGCCGGCGCCTGGACCTGGAAAACCTCTTCCGCATGGTCGCGCACGAGCCGGACCGCGGCACGGACATCGTCGAGCACTTCCTCGACCAGCTCTTCACGGGCGAGACGATGGACGTGGCCGACACGCCCTTCGACGCCGCCCGGGCCCGGGTGATGCCCCGCATCCAGCCGGAATCGATCTTCCAGCACCTGTCGCGGGACTTGGTCGCCCACGTGCCGTTCGTCAACGACACGGTGGTGGTCTTCGTGCTGGACATGCCGCACATGACCGTCAGCATCACGACCGAGCAGGTGCTCAAGTGGGGCATCACGGTCGATCAGTTGGACGAGCTGGCGCGGGAGAACCTGGAGCTGTACGCCCCGGAGCTGGACCTGCAGGTGATCGATTCGGCCGAGGGCGGCCGCGCGGTCATCGTCGCCGAGCAGGACGGCTACGACGCGGCGCGCCTGCTGCTGGGCGACCTGCACGCCCGCCTGAGCGCCAAGCTCGGCCGGGACTTCTACGTGGCCACCCCCGCCCGCGACATGTTCATCGCCATGAGCTGCGAGCCGGGCGGGTTCGTCGACCGGCTGCGCGAGCGGGTCGAGGAGGACTTCTCGCGTCTGCCGTACCCGATCACCAAGGACCTGTTCCTGGTGACTCGCGACGGCGTGGCCGGGACGAGCTGGATGCGCAAGAAGGCGGCGTGAGCCGGACGCGGGCCGCCCCCGATACGCTTGCCCGTGATCCTGCTCATCGACAACTACGACAGCTTCACCTGGAACCTGGTCCAGCGGCTCGGGGAGATCGACCGGACGCTCGAGCCCGGCCGGGACCTGGTGGTCGTGCGCAACGACGAGATCGACCCCGGCGCGGTCGACGCCATGGACGCCGGGCGGGGGCCGAGCCACATCCTGATCTCGCCCGGGCCCTGCACGCCGCGGGAGGCCGGGATCTCCGGCGAGGTCATCCGCACCCAGGCCGGGCGGGTCCCGATCCTGGGCGTGTGCCTGGGCCACCAGTGCATGGCGGACCTGCACGGCATGACCGTCGGCCGCCACCCGGTCCTGATGCACGGCAAGACCAGCCCCGTCCGCCACGACGGGCGCGGGATCTACGAGGGCGTCCCCAGCCCGACCACGGTGGCGCGGTACCACTCCCTGGTCGTCGCCCGGGCCACGATCCCCGCGGGGCCGGACGAGAATGGCGACCGCTGGGAGGTCTCCGCCTGGACGACGGACGTGGTGGGGGGTGTCGAGACCGAGGTGGTCATGGGGCTCCGCCGCGTCTGGGCCGACCCCGCCAGGCAGCCGATGGAGGGCGTCCAGTTCCACCCGGAGAGCTTCATGACGCCCGAGGGCCCGGCGATGCTGTGGAACTTCCTGCGCCAGGGCCCGCGCGGGCGCGACCTGCCCCGCCCGGCGGCGCTGGACGCGCTCGTCTGACCCTATCCTTGGCCCATGCTCGAACCCGCCCCGACCACCCGCCTGGACCCCACGCTCTCACGCGCCCGCCTGACCGAGATCGTCCCGCCGACCGCGACCCGGCCGGCCTGCGTCGTGCTGGCGGCTGCGAACACCGACTACCTGCTGCACCTCCGCCCGCACGGGGACGACCTGTCCCCGTTCGAGGGCCGCGTCGGGACGACGGTGGTCGGGGTGATCCGGGCCGAAGCCCGGCGTCTGGACCGCTGCGGCACTGGCGGGCGTTACGTCGAGCCGGTCTTCGGCCGGCCCCGCCGCGTCCAGGGCATGGTCCGCGCGGTCCTCGCGGACCGCAACGCCGTGGTCGTCAGCGTCGGCCACGGGCTGTCGATCCACCTCACGCCGACCGCCCCGGGCCAGCACGCGTCCGGCTTCGCCGCGGACGACTTCATCACCTGCGGCGTGGCGGACGGGGCGAGTTTCGAACTGGTCGAGTGAGCGACGGCGCCCTCCTGCCGGGCCGGGTTCACCGCTTCCGGTTGAAGATGCGCAGGGCCTCGGCGTTGTACTCGTTGAGGGCGTCGGTGTAGGCACGGCGTTGCCAGTCGGTCAGGGCCTGCCGGTCGGCCTCGGTGCGGACGAGGGCGGCGCGGGCCTCGTACTCGGCGGCGATGGCCGCCATCCGTTCGTCCAGCCGGGCCTGGTTGGCCGCCAGCGCCTCCTCGCGGGTCTGGCCGCCGGTCGAGCAGCCGGGAGCGGCCAGGCACAGGGCGGCGGCAAGGGCGGGAACGAAAAGTCGTGTCATGCGTCGATCCTCGGGTCCACCCAGCGGTACAGCACGTCGACGATGAGGTTGAACAGGATCAGCATCGTCGCGAAGATCAGGACCACGCCCATGATGAGGAACAGGTCCTTGTTCTGCACGGCGTTGACGAAGTGCTGGCCCATCCCGGGGACGGTGAACACGCGCTCGACGATGAACGAGCCGGTCATGGCCAGGGCGGCGGCCGGGCCCAGGAAGCTCAGCACGGGCAGGAAGGCGTTCTTGAGGGCGTGGCGGAACAGCACCGCCGACTCGGCGGCCCCCTTGGCCCGGGCCGTGCGGATGTAATCGGCGCCCAACGCCTCGATCATGCCCATCCGGGTCAGGCGGGCGATGTACGCGGCGAACGGGAGGCTCAGCGTCACCGCGGGCAGGACGATGCTCCGCGGCGTGCCCCACTCGGCCACCGGGAACCAGCCGAGGATCAAGGCGAACACCAAGAGCAGCACGGTGCCGATGACGAAGCTGGGAAGGCTGATGCCGATCAGCGAAACCACGAGCGTTGAGAGGTCGGCCAGGGAGTTCGGTCGCACCGCGCCGATCACGCCCGCCGTCACCCCTATGACCAGCGCGATCAGGATCGCCGCGGCCCCGAGCGTGACGGAGACCGGGAGGGCGCCCGACACGATCTCGTTGACCGTCCAGTCGTCGTACTCCAGCGAGGGCCCCAGGTCGAAGATCGGCCGGGGCGGGGCGGGCACGCCGGCGGCCTCGGCCAGCTCGCGCTCGCGGGCCAGACGCCCGCTGAACGCATCGCCGAGCCATTCCAGGCCCGTGGCGCTCTTCAGGTAGGACACGTAGAACTTCGGGAACGAGTCGAGGTTGTACTGCTTGTTCATCTGCTCGATGACCTCCGGCTTGGGCCGGCGGTCCGGGTTCTCGAGCGGGTTGCCGGGCACCAGCCACGCCAGGCCGAGCGTGATGGTGTACACCACGAGGAGGATCAGCGGGAGCTGGGCCAGGCGTCGGGCGATCAGTCCGGTCACGGCGTCGCCTCCGTCGGCGCGGGGCGCATCGGCCGGGGCAGGTCGGGGCCCTTGCCGTCGCCGAGCACGTCCACGAGGTACAGGTTTTCCTTCGACCGCGGGTGGGGCGTCACGCCCGTCACGCGGGCGGAGTCGAAGAGCGTCACGTTGGAGTAGAAGAAGAGCGGGATCAGGGGCAGGTCCTGCTCGACAAGGAGGCGTTCGGCCTCGGAGAGCAGGGCCATGCGCCGGCGCGGATCGGTCTCGGTCTCGGCGCGGTCCAGCAGGCCGTCGAACTCGGCGCTGCGGTAGCCGCGGTCGTTGTTGCCGTCGAGGGAATGGTTGATGTTGAGGAAGGTCGTCGGGTCGCCGTAATCGCCGTACCACCCGGCCCTTGCGGTCACGTACTGCCGGTTCTTGAGGTCCTCGCGGAAGATCTTGAGCTCCTTCTGGGCCAGGGCGGTCTGCACGCCGAGGTACTCCTGCCAGTTCTTGGCGAGTGCCTGGGCGATCAGGTCGTGCCCGCCGTCCTTGTTGAACAGCAGCGCGACCACGAAGTCACGCGGGAAGCCCGCCTCCTCCAGCAGGCGGCGGGCCTCGGCGGCGATGGCCTCGCGTTCGGCCTCGTCGCGGGCGTCGCCGATGCTGCGCAGGCCGGCGGGGCTCTCGTAGCCGCCGATGGAGCCGGGGGGGATGAGCGTGGGAGCGGCCTGCTCGCCGAGCCGGCGCACCTCGTCGGCGATGGTCTGCTTGTCGACGCACATCGCGAAGGCCCGGCGCACGCGGGCGTCGTGGAACGGGTTGGGCCGGCCGTCCGGGAGGATCGGGCGGCAGTTGAAGTTGTAGAAGTAGGTCCCGAAGGCCGGGGTGGCCTTCACGTGCTTGCGCGGGTCGGGGGGGAGCCGGCGGTCGATCTCGAACGGGTCCAGGCCCTCGGCCCGCATGGCGGCGATCTCTTCCGCGTGCTCGCGGTAGAAGGCCAGCTTGTCGGCGATCAGGTCGCCCCGGTACGCCGCGGACACGTCCGAGACCCAGTCGACCGCGCCGGTCTGGAAGGCCAGTGCGGCGGCGTTGGGGTCGCCGATCGACGGGATGTCGATCGACTCGATGGCCAGCGAGGCGCGGTTCCACCAGTGGGGGTTGGCCTCCAGGCGCATGTCACGCTTGAATCGCCAGCGTTCGAGGACGAACGGGCCGTTGGACACCAGGACGTCCGGCTTGGTCCAGCCGGGGCGGCGCATCAGGCGGGCGGACACGGGGTCGGGCCGCTCGTAGCGCTCGACCAGCGGGCCGTAGACGGGGTAGAACACGCCGAAGGCGCACAGGTCGAGGAAGTAGGGGACCGGGCGCTCGAGACGCACGATCAGGGTGTGCGGGTCGGGGGCTTCCATGCCGACGGTCGCGTCGAACCGCGCCTTGGTCTGTTCCCAAAGGGCCTCGGCCGCCTGGGCACGCTCGGCGCCCGAGCCGAAAGCGCGTTCGGAGAACACGGCCAGCTCCCGCTCCCGCCAGTCGTAGAACGCCTGGGCGCCTTCGATCAGCATGAACATGCCCACGTAGTCCGAGGCGAGGTCCGGGAGCATCGCGCGGCGCCAGGAGAAGCGGAAGTCCTCCGCCGTCACGGGCTGACCGTTCGACCATTTCGCGTCGGGGCGCAGGCGGAAGGTGTAGACGCGCCCGTCGTCGGACACCTCCCAGGACTCGGCGACCGCGGGGATGATGCCGTAGTCGGCCCGGAGCACGTCGTTCTGCACGAGGCCCTCGTACACCAGCCGGGCCACGCGGAGGTCGGGCCGCCAGCTCATCCGCTGGGGGTCGAGCGTGTTCACGTCGCCCTGGTTGATGAACACGAAGTCCGCCCGCGGCAGTGGGCGGTCGGACAGCACGCTGGCGCCGACCAGCGCGAGCAGCAGGGCCACGGGGAGGAGCAGGCGGAGCATGCCTCAGGATACCGCCGCCCGGCGTGGGGCGCGGCGTTTCCCGGGGTTTACTCGACGAAGCGGGCGTCCGGCAGGCCGAACTGGCGGAGGAAGTCCGAGCCCGGGCCGATCAGGCGGACCAGCTCGTTGCGGAAGCCGCGGTCCTTGTTCGAGAGCAGGTCGGCCAGCGTGGTCTGGGGGACGGCGTTGGCGTTGCCGCCGCTGTTCTCGGCGTGGCGGCGGCGCGCGAAGTAGATCAGCGACTCGCCGGCGTTGAGCAGGCGCAGGTCGGCGCCGGCGTCGGTGATGAGCTGTCGGGTCTGACGGCGCAGCGTCATCGAGAGCATGTCGCCGCCGAGCTCTGCGGCGGCCTTCACGGCCGCTTCGTTCACGCTGACGCCGGCCTCGGTGAGGGACCGCGTGGCGAGGGTGGCCGCGGTCAGCACGGTGTTCTCTTCGTCCGTGTAGCGGTCCGGCCCGACCGCGCGGACGCGCTGGGACGCGACCTTGGCGAGGGTCTCCAGCGAGCGGGAGCGGGTCGCGGACAGGTCGCGCGAGCGGATCGCCGCGCCGGCCCCGAGGGCGCGGAACACGGCGCCGGCCTGGGCCTCTGGCGCGTCGGCCTTCAGGGAAGTCCCCAGGGCCTCGACGAGCTGGAGGAGCTGCGACTCGGGCAGGGCGGGCCCGGCGTTGGCGGTGATCTCGAACACGCGGCGGGCCTGCACGGCGGCGAACAGGGCCACGCCCGCGTCCCGGTCGGTCAGCCCGGCCCGGACGGCGGCGGCGCCCTCGCTGGTGGCCAGGTGCCCGGCCAGGCGGAGCCCGGCGATGCGGGCCGCGGCGTCCTCGGAGCCCAGCAGCGAGGCCATCGCGCCGGCGGCGACCGCGTTGTAGGCCTGGCGGAACGCGACGGAGGCGCGCGGGTTGGTCAGGGGGATAACGAGGTCCTTGCGGGCCCGGGCGACCGCCTCGGGGTCCTGCCCCTGGAGGGCGCCCGCGAGGTTCTGCAGGTAGGCTTCGATCTGCCCGCGCTCGTTCGCGCCGATCGAGCCGGCCTCGACGACGGCGGCGGGCAGTTCCGCGCGGACCTGGGCCCACGCGGAATGGGCCGGCAGCGAGAAGGTGGCGCCGATCAGGATCGCGGCGGCAAGGCGGGCGAGGGATGGTTGCACGGTCGGCCTCCTGGGCTGCCGGCCGCCCTGGCGGGCGGATCGGGGATGAAACCTATATGGACGGCCGGAGCGGGTCAAACCCCGCCCGGACGGCGCTCAGTAGACCTCCATGAACACGCGGCGGGTCGGTTTGACCTGGCGCGGGATCATCCGGCGGTCCCACAGCGACGGGTCGGAAGGGGCGTCGTCCGACACCGTGAGGTACTGCGAACGGTGTTCTGGGGGCAGCATGGTCCACAGGGCCCGCAGCACGCCGAGCTCCATGCCCGCGATGCCGCAGACGTACACCAGCGTGCGCTCCGAGGAGAGCAGCTCGCGCATCTCGGCGGCGTCGGCCTCGATGCGGTCCTGGACGTACATGGGCCGGGGCTGGTCCTCGGTGATCTCGCGGGAGATCGCGGTGCGGTAGGTGAACCAGGAGTGCTTGCGGTCCAGGTCGCGCATCTCCGCGTCGTAGAGCAGGTCGGTCCGGTAGGGGGCGCCCATCACGAGCGTGGCGCGGCCCTGGTAGCCCGAGGCGGCCAGGTCCATCAGCATGCCGCGGAACGGGGCGATGCCCGTGCCCGTGGCGATGAACAGCAGGTCGTGGCGGGAGGGGTCGCTGGGCAGGAGGAAGCGCTTGCCGGCCGGGCCGGTCAGTTGGATCGGGTCGCCCTCCTGCAGGTCGCACATGTAGTTGGAGCAGACCCCCAGGAAAAGGCGGTGGTCTTCCCAGTGTTCCTCGATGGTCCGCTTGACGGTGGTCGAGAGGATGCGGCCGTCGCCCTTCTCGCCGCCGGTGGGGGCGGCGATGGAGTAGAGGCGCAGCTTGTGCGGCTTGCCCTTGTCGTCCACGCCCGGGGGGACGACGCCGAAGGACTGGCCGGCGCGCCACGCGCCTTCGAGCGCGGTGCCGGAGACGTCGATCTCGATGTGGCGGACGATGCCGCCGGACTTGCGCGCCGCGGTGCACAGCCGGGTGGCGACGACAGTGCCGGTCACGGGCTCGGCGGGGCTGACCAGGTGCTGGCGGACTTCGGGCAGTTCGGGCAAACCCGGGAGTGTGACGGTCTGGGATGCCTGGTCTGCTGCCATGCGATGATTGTTGTCCCAGCGGTCGATGGGGGCCATGCGGCGCGGCGGTCGTTCGCCGCGGGACGGGCCGGGCCGGCTCAGTCCTCGTCCGACTCGGCGTCGGGGTCGGTTTCGCCCTCGTCCATGGCGTCCGCGTCGTACGGGGTTTCCTCCTCATCGAGGAACTCGGCGTCCGACGGATCGGCCTCGGGCTGGACCCCGGCGAGGCGTTCCAGGCGGGCGGCGGCCGCGGCGAGCTTGTCGCTGGAGCTGCCGGCGGCGCGGACGGCGCGGAGGGCCCGGGCGGCGTTCTGGTAGGCCTCGGCCGCGTTGGCGGTGGCCTCGGCGGCGGCGCCGCGTTCCCGCTCCGCGTGGCTCGCCCACGGGCCGGGGATGCCGGCGGCGGCCAGCGACTCGAAGATGGTGGCGGCTTCGAGGTGCCCGGCGGCCCGGCTGTTCCAGGCCGACCCGCTGACCTCGGCGATCGTCGCCCCGGTCACCGAGGCGCTGGCGGGCACGAGGGAGCCGGCTTCCCGCAGGGCCGACTGGGCCTGGGAGAGCAGGCCGGTGATGCGGTCGAACCGCTGCGTCACCTCGCCGTCGCGGAACTCGGCCAGCTCGCGCGCCAGGGCGGCGATCCGGTCGCGGGCCTGGGCGACGGCGGCGCGGGTCTCGGCGGCGTCGGTCTGGGCCGCGCGGCCCCGGGCCTGGAGCTCACGCTGGGCGTTGAGGAGCTGCTGGATCTGGGCGTTGGCCTTCCCGACGTTCAGGGCGATCTCGGCCGCGGACGGGCGGAGCTGGCCGATCCGGCCCTCGATCCGGTCCGCCTCCAGGTCGAACTGGTCGGCCCGGAGGGTGTGCTCGCGGGCCTCGGCGGCCAGCTCGGCGGAGCGTTGGGCGTTGACGCCGGCCATCTGGAGGCCCAGCTCGCCGGCCTTGGCCCGCTCGGCCGCGGCGTTGGCCCGCAGCTCGGCGACGCGGGCTTCGAGGCCGGTGACCTCGGCGTTGATTTCGGCCTTCTGGGCCTCGTAGGCGGCGGCGTCGTTGCGCCGGGCCTTGACCAGGGCGTCGATCTCGGACAGGTCGTTGGTCGCGTCGAAGCGGGAGGCGGCCTCGGCGACGGCGCTCAGGGTGTGGAACTCGCCGAGCGAGCCGCGGAGGACCCGGATCCGGCGCAGGGCCTCGGACTCGGCCCGGGCGGCGTCCTGGGCGGCCTGGGCGGCCTGGCCGAGCCGGGCCTGGGCCAGGGTGACCGCGGCGGCCTGGGCGTAGCCGTCGTCGTCGCCCGCGTGACGCTCGACCGACTCGGCGATCTCGCGGTACCCCGCCGCCCCGTGGTCGCTGATCGCCGGGGTGATCGCCCCAAAGCGGTGCCCGGCGCTCCGCACGGCGGTCTGCGCCTCGGTGGAACGATCGCAGCCGGTGAGGGCGCCCGCGGCGAGCAGCACGGCGAGCAGGGCGGGTCGGAGGGGGTGGGTCATGCGTCGGTCTCGCGGGTCGAAGCGTGGGGGACGGCGTGGCGAGGACGGCCTGGGCCGCACCGGGCGGGCATCATAGGGCATCCGCGTTCAGGGTGGGCCCGCGCCGGCCGCGGGGTCGGGGTCAGGCGTGGGCTCGGCCAGGTCGCCGAAGGTCGGGGCCGGCTCGGCGGGCGGGGCGTCGCTGGGGGGAGCGTCCTCGGTGAGGGCGGCGTCGCCCGGTTCGGACGCGGCGGGGGGGTATGCGATGCCGTAGTCCGTGCGGGGTCTGTAGAGGGAGACGATCCACTCGACGGTGCGCTTGAACGGCGCGGCCGAAGAGTTGCGGAACACGAACCGCCAGTCCTGCCCGAGGGCGGCCCGGTCGACCTCCGGGTGGGGGTAGAGCGACACCTGGCGGGGCAGGCCCATCTGGAGCAGGGGCGACCGCGCTGGCTGCTCGTGGTTGATGAGCGGCGTGCCGTCGGCCAGGCGGAACCGGTCGAGGATGATGAAGTTGGTGTACGCCGTCGTGTCGGAGTTGGGACGCTGGTTGAGCAGGCGCAGGCGCCCCGCGGCCTCGCCGCCGTGGCAGCGGTTGGAGGCGCAGGCGTTGACGACCCAGCCCGCGTGGACGTGCCGCTTGAACTCGGTCATCACCGGCGGGTCGTCGAGCACGCGGACACGCGGGTAGAGGTCCCGGGCCTTGTGGTCGAAGAGCACGCGGAGCTTCTCGGCGGGGGACGACGCGATGATGGCTTCCCGGGCGGCCACCTCGGCGGGGAACGACTCGGGGTGCCGCACCATCAGCTCGCGCAGGAGCTCGTCCGGCACGACGAGCCGCCCGGGGTTCGACAGGTCGATCTCGTAGATCCGGATCAGGTTGATCTGTTCGGGCGTGAGCGTCGGGATGGGCGGCGCGGGCGGGGTGGCCCGGCTGCGGGTCGGGCGGCGCTCGCGGGCCTTGGCGGCCAGCTCCAGGTGGGCCGTCAGCCAATCGTGGAGGGTCCGGGCGTCCTGGTTGGCCGGGTCGATCTCCAGCACGCCCTTGAGCTCGGCCAGGGCGAGGCGGTAGGCCTCGCGGGCTCGGAGCCATTCCGCCAGCGCCAGCCGTGCCCGGACGTCGTTGTCGTCCACGGCGGCGCGGAGCTCGGCGTACCGCTCGGCGACCGGGGCCAAACGCCGCACGCCCGCCACACGCCCCCTCGGGATGGTCGTGTCGATCCCGTTGATGCGCACCACGACGGCCTCGTCGGACTCGTTGACGAGCGCTCCGGCGAGCTCGCGGCCGGTCGTCAGGACCACGACGACCTCGCGGATGCCCTCTTCCTCGGCCGGCGGGGCGTCGGGTTCGGCCCAGACCGCGGGCTCTTCCGGGGCGGGGGGGGCCAGCGCCGCGCCGGCCCACAGCGTCACGCAGCCCGCGGCTAGGGGCCGCAACAGCGTGAATCCTCGATGGGCGTGCGGTCGCTTCTTCACGGGAGGATGATGGCCGGCTCGGCGGGTCCGGTCCATGCGGCGGACTTATACGCCCGTCAGGCCCCGCGGATCCGGCTGGGGCCTCAGGCGGCCAGCGATCCGTCCTGTTCGTCCGGGCTCTCCTCCGGCGGGATCTGGCACACCCGGTCGTCGGGCTCGACGGTGGCGAGCTTCGCCAGGGGCTGCGTCTGGCCGTGGGAGTCGATCACCGGGGTGTTGCGCCGGTCGAGCCGGATGAGCGATTTGCCCTTGATCTCGGCGCGGAAGGACACGCGGAAGCCCGGCAGCCAGAGCACCACGCCGGGGTAGATGCACTGCATCGTCCGCAGGGCCGGGTGGCGGGCGCGGCGCAGGGTGTCCTCCAGGCGCCGGGCGGCGTCGGAGAGCGCCCCGAGCCAGCGCCGGGCCTCCTCGACCTCGAAGTCCATGGCCATCCGGGCCTCGATCTGCTCCGGGCTGGGCCGTGCCGTGCCGCGGGCGGACTTGTGCATGTCCACGCGTTTCTCGATCTCGTTGAGCATCTGGGCGGTTTCGGCCGCCTGCCGGCGTGAACGGCGGAGCAGCTCCTCCAGGTCCTCCACGGCCCCGACGACCAGCTCGGTGCGGACCTCGCGTGCGCTGCCGGCCACGCCGGTCTCGATGCCCCGGGCCGCGGCGATCAGCCCGCCGCGGATGGCCCCGCTGGGGACGCGGACCACGCCGAGCGAGCGCACGCGGCAGTTGGTGATCTCGTGCCGGACCTCGCAATCGCCGCCGCACTCGACGCGCACGCCCTCCAGGTAGCCCGAGCGGACGCCGCGCCCGGCCCGCACGGACCCGGTCTCGCGTCCGGCCGCGCCGCGTTCGAGCACCACCTCCCGTTCGCTCTCGATGCGGGTGGCCTCGACGAGCTTGCGGACGGTGACGGGCCCCCGGGCGCGCACGACGAAGCGGTCGCGCACGCCGCCGGAGATCTCCACCGGGCCCGGGAAGTCGATGTTGCCGGTCTCGAAGCCGACGTCCCCGTCGATGCTGAGCGTGCGCCGGATGCTGCGCTCCGCGCCGTGCAGGAGGCGGCCGCGCACGAGGGCGATAACCCGGCCGTCGGACGCCAGCGAGAGCGTTTCGGGGTCGAGGTTGGCCGGCGGCGGGGATTTTTTGGCGGGCACGGCCGTGCCGAACACGTCCTCGCCGTCCTCGCCGGGGTCGGGCGGCGAGACCACGCCGAGGACCTCCCCGGCCGCAACGACGACGAAGGCGCTCTGCTCGTAGAAGTTGACCGAGCCGTCCTGCTCGGAGGGGGTGGGGGACTTCGACTCGGTCGCGGCGACGAGCGCCGCCCGGCGCCGGTCGATGCGCTCGATCTCGGCGGCGATCCGGGGCGACCAGGTGAGGATCTGGCGGTCCCCGTCGCGCGGGGGGGTTCCCCGGGCGACGATGGCGGCGTGCTCGGCGCCGGGGGTCTCACGCACGCGCTCCGCGAGCGCCTCGACCTCCTTGGCGTCGATGGCGCGGGGGTTGACGCCCCGCGAGGCGAGGAACATCGAGAACGTCTCCGACGAGACGGACTCCATGGGGACCTTCGGGCCCACGCGCAGCGTGGCCGTGAGGGCCCGGTCGTCCGTCCTCAGCTGGAGGTGCGCGTCGAGATCGTGCTCGCCGACCGCCATGGCGTCCGGTCGCTTTCCCGGGCGATCACGACCCCGCGCCGCACTTGGCGAGGGTCTCGGTGATCCGCTCGGAGAGGAGGTCGGGGGTGAAGGGCTTGACGACGTAGTTGTTGACGCCCGCCTTGATGGCCTCGATCACGCGGGACTTCTCGGCCTCGGTCGTGACCATGATCAGGGGGGTGGTCTTGTTCTGCTGGCGGAAGGCCTTGACGAACGACAGGCCGTCCATGTTGGGCATGTTCCAGTCCACCAGGCACAGCTCGGGCTGGAAGGCCCCGACCTTGCTGAGGGCGTCCTGGCCGTCGCAGGCCTCCTCGATCTCGGTGTAGCCGAGCTGCTTGAGGACGGACTTCTGGATGTTGCGCATGGTCTTGGAGTCGTCGATCAGCATGATGCGCATCGGTGCATCTCCTGTTGCTGGGGGGCGCGTGGTTCAGGCGGCGGCCGCGGACTCGGCCTTGACGGGGCGGATGGCGACTTCGAGGACCACCTCGCCGCAGTCGGTGTTGCAGGGGATCAGGACGCAGGGGATGTCGGACTGCGCGTTGACGCGATGGCCCTTGCCGATCACGACCGACGGGCAGGAGATCGACACGTTCTTGCGCCCGAAGGCGGCCTTGGCGTTGCCGCAGACCATGTTGATGATCTCGCCGACGGCGTCGGCGAAGTCCGGGCTGTTGGCGTCGAAGGTCTCGCCGGTGAACAGGGCGACGATGGACACGGCGGTGTCGGCGGGCATGGAGAGGACCACGGTCCCCACGCACTCGCCGCTCATCCCGATGATGCCGGACACGTCGTGGGAACACTGGGCGCCCTGCTTGAGGCCGGGGGTGCCGACGTCCACGGGGAGCTGGAACATCGTGCTGAACACGTGCTGGATGGAGCTTACGAAGGGTGCGATCAGGCCTGCGTCCATGCCACGGACTCCTTGTCGCGGCCTCAGGCCGCGGTGTTAGCGTGCCCCTGCCGTGAGAGGCGCATCAGTTCGGCGACGTCGACGATCAGGCTCACGCCCCCGTCGTTGCGGACGGTGGCCCCGGACACCGGGCCGCCGCGTTTCACGCCCTCGAGGGGCTTGATGACGATCTCCTGCTGGCCGATCACCCGCGCCACGCGCAGGCCGACCAGCTTCTCGTTGAACCCGATGAGCACGACGAACGGCTCGCGCTCGGACCGGTCCCGGCAGCCCAGCACCTCGGAGGCGCTCAGCAGCGGGTACACCTGCCCGCGCAGGTGGATCACGGGCGCGCCGCCGATCGTCGTCAGCATCTCGTCCGTCGGGCGGACGATCTCGGTGATGTTCGTCAGGGGCACGGCGAAAACGTCCCCGCCCGCGCCCACCATCATCGCCGGCATGATCGCGACCGTCAGCGGGATCGTGATGGTCAGCGTCGTGCCGCGCCCGGGCTCGGAATCGATGCCGATGGCGCCCTTGAGCTTGCGCTCGATGTTCGTGCGGACCACGTCCATGCCCACGCCGCGCCCGGAGAGGTCCGAGACGGCCTCGGCGGTCGAGAAGCCCGCCTCGAAGATGAAGCGGAACACCTCGTCGTCGCGCATGCCCTCCAGCTCGTCGGCGGTGCACAGCCCCCGCTCGACGGCCTTGCGCCCGATACGCTCGCGGTTGAGGCCCCGGCCGTCGTCGACGACCCGCACGCGGACGTGCGAGCCCTCGTGCCCGGCGATGAGCCGGATCGTGCCGCAGGCGGGCTTGCCGGCCGCGGCGCGTTCCTCGGGCGGCTCGATGCCGTGGTCGGCGCTGTTGCGCAGCAGGTGGATCAGCGGGTCGCCGAGCTCCTCGATGACGGATTTGTCGACCTCGGTGTCGCCGCCCTCGATCTCCAGGCGGATCTGCTTGCCCGTCTTGGAGGCCAGGTCGCGGATGAGGCGCGGGTACTTGCCGAAGAGCTTGTCGAGGGGCTGCATCCTGGTGCGCATCACGGCCACCTGGATGTCGCCGGTCACGCGGTCCAGCGTGCTCGTCGCGAGGCCGAGCTGCTCGATCAGGTCCGGGTCGACCGCGGAGCGGGAGACCTCCTCCGAGAGGGCGCCGATCCGGTTCTTCTGCAGCACCAGCTCGCCGACGAGGTTCATCAGCGATTCCAGGCGGCCCACCTCGACGCGGATGGTCTGCTCGACGGCCACCTGCTGGCGCGCGTCCGTGCGCGCCGGCTCGGCGGTCTTGTCGGTCAGGTCGGGCTTCCGCTCGGCGAAGCCCGCCGCGACGGGCTCGGCGCTCGGCTCGTCGGCCGGGGCCTCGGCGGCCCGGGGCTCGCCGGGGGCCGTCACGCCGTCGAAGCCCAGCACCAGGCTCTCGTCGGCGTCGGGCGGCACGAAGCACCCGGGGTCGAGCCGGCCCAAGGCCGCCTCGGCCAGGCGCGACACCAGGTTGTCCGTGGGGCGGGTCACGAGCTTGAGCGAGGCCAGCTCGCCGGTCTGTTCGGTCAGGACGGCGCACACGGCCCGCGCCCGGGCCCGCACCTGGTCGAGCTGGTCGTCGGGGAGCGATTCCACCCCCTCGAACGCCCGGGCGAGAGCGCTGGCGAGCGACAGGCACTCGCCGATCTCGAAGAAATCGATGGTCCGGACCAGGTCGTCGGCCAGCTCGGACAGCACGCTGCCCGCGGCGGATCGGGCCCCGGGCTCGGTCAGCCGGTCGAGCTGCAGACGCATCTGGTCGAGGTTGTGCTGGACGTCGGTGATCAGGTGCTCGATCAGGTCGGCCTTGCCGGGGTCGAGCGTCAGCTCGCGCACGCCGGGCGTGGCGGCCCGCGCGGGCGCGGAGGGGGCGTGCGTTGCGGTCTCCGGCGCGTGGCCCTCGCCCAGGGCGGCCAGGGCGGCGACCAGCGCGGGGTCGGCCGCGGTCAGGTCGCTCTGGCCCGCCGAGAGCTCGCGGAACTGCTGCTTGAGCACGTCCACCGCGGCCAGCAGCAGGTCCATCTCGCGCCGGCCGACCGCGACCGTCCCGTTACGGGCGGCGTTGAGGGCCGACTCGGCGGCGTGGGCGATCTCCACCAGGTTAGTCAGCGCGAGGAACGACGCGCTGCCCTTGATCGTGTGCAGGGCGCGGAAGATCTGGTTGAGCAGCTCCAGGTCGGCGGAGTTGGCCTCCAGGCCGACGAGGTCGCCCTCGAGCCGCTCGAGCAGCTCGCCGGACTCGGTCAGGAAGTCCTGCAAGATCTCTGGATCGAGGTTGCCCAGGTCCATCGCGTCCTCCGTGCGTCAGGCGGCCATCCGCCGGGCGGCGGCGGCCTTGGTGTAGCAGAACCCCTGGGGCACGGGCACCTGATCGAACCGATCGGTGACGTCCTTGATCCGCTCGGAGTGCCCGATGAAGAGCGTCCCGTCCGGCGCGAGCTGGTCGGCGAACGTCTCGATCACCTGCTTCTTCATGGGGTCGTCGAAGTAGATCAGCACGTTGCGGCAGAAGATCACGTCCCAGATCCCGTGGCGCTTGGCCCCCAGCCGGTCGCGCAGGTTGTGCCGCTCGAAGGAGACCATCGACCGGATCTCGTCCCGGAGGGTGTAGGTCTTGCCGTCGGTCGTGAAGTACCGGTCGAGCACCATCGGTGGCGTGGTGCGGATCGAGTAGGGGGTGTACTTGCCGCTCGCGGCCACGCTCAGGGCCCGCTCGGAGATGTCGGTGCCCAGGATCTCGACCTTCCAGTCCGCCAGACGCACGCCAAGGGTGCGGTGCACGAGGATGGCCAGCGTGAACGGCTCGTCCCCGGTCGAGCAGGCGGCCGACCAGATGCGCAGCCGGCGGGTGTGGGACCGGGCGTCGAGCAGGGCGGGCAGCACCCGCTTCTCGAAAACCTCCAGCTGGGCGTCGTTGCGGAAGAAGCTCGTCTCGTTGATGGTGATGCGGTTGAACATCTCCTGGAACTCGTCCTGCTGGTACGGCCCCATGGAGAGCAGCGCGATGTAGTGGTCGAAGGTGTCCATTTCCAGCTCGGCCAGCCGGTGCGAGAGCCGGGACTCGAGGATGTACTTCTTGGCGTCGGGGAAGTGGATGCCCGACCGCTCGTAGATGATCTTGGCGAGGGCGGTGAACTGGGCCTGGGACATTGCGACTCGGGTCGGCGGCATCGGCGCTCCTTGCACGCGGGTGAGGGTCGACGTGGGGGAGGTCAGGCCGCCGCCCGGACCTGGTTCTCGGCGTGGTCGCCGAGCAGCGCGTCCAGGTCCAGCAGGATGATCAGGCGGTTCTCCAGCTTGGCCACGCCCTGGATGTACCGCGACTCCACCGTGCTCGACATCGCCGGCGCGGGGTCGACCGTCGAGCGGCCGATCCGCAGCACCTCGTGCACCTTGTCCACGATGAACCCGACGATCGCGCCGCCGGCCTCGACCACGACGATCCGGCTCTCGTCCGTCCGCTCGCTCCGAGGCATGCCGAAACGCACGCGCAGGTCCATGATCGGGATGATCCGGCCACGCAGGTTGATCACGCCCTCCACGCCGTCCGGCGACTGGGGCACCTGCGTGATGGTCATCATGCGGTTGATCTCCTGCACGCGCAGGATGTCGACCGCGTACTGCTCGTTGTTGACGCCGAAGGACACCAGCTGGAGCTGCTCGTCCTGCACCTGGTTCTTCGTGTTCGCCGTCGTCGGGTTCATGCGGGGTCCTCCGGGGCCTGGCCCGTCCGAGTGTCGGCCTTTCCCGCCCCTTCCTGCAGCCGTCGGGACGCGAATTCCCGTCAAGCGCTCCGCTTGAGGTCTTCGGCCCCCGGCGTTGTCCGCGCGTCCGAGGCGCCCGCCCCACCGAGCGTGCGCAGGATCCCCGCGATCTGGGCGGGGGTCATCACCGCATCGGCCAAACCGGCGTCCACGATGGCCCGCGGCATGCCGTAGACCACGCACGTCGAGCCGTGCTGGGCGATGACCCGCCCGCCACGCTCGCGGAGCCGCTCCGCCCCCTGGCGACCGTCGCTGCCCATGCCGGTGAGCTGCACGGCCAGCACCCGCCCGGCGTACGCCGCGGAGGCGGTGTCGTACAGCACGTCGACGCTGGGCCGGAAGACCGCCGTCTCGGGCTCGGTCGTCATGGAGGCCCGCACGCGTCCCGCCCGGTCGGCGTCGACGCGGAGGTGCCGCCCGCCCTCGGCGATGTACACCCCGCCCCGCTCGATCGCCACGGGCTCGGTCACCAACTGCACCGGGCAGGCGCAGTGCTGGGACAGCCGGGCGGACAGGCTCCGGGTGAACAACGCCGGCATGTGCTGGGCCACGAAGATCGGGACCCGCAGGTCCGCCGGCAGCAGGGCGAAGACGTCCTCCAGCGCGGGCGGGCCCCCGGTCGAGGACCCGACCACCACCGCGGCGATCCGCGACAGGCCAAGCTCCGCGGGCGTGGCGACCCGCGGCGGCGCCAAAGCGGGCGTCGCTTCGTCGCCGGCCGACGCGCGCCGCGTCCGCGCCCGCTCGGCGCCCACCGCCCGCAGCTTGCCCAGCAACTCTTCGGCGAACCCCGAGGCCCCGCTCGTGACCGTCGCGGGGTCCTTGGCGATCACGTCGGCCGCGCCCAGGCGGAGCGCCCGCAGCGCCTCGACGCTGCCCTCCGTCGTCAGGCTCGAGCACATCACCACGCCCGGCGCGTGGTCGCGGCACTTCAGGCGGATCTGGCGCAGGGCGCCCAGCCCGTCGAGCTCGGGCATCTCGATGTCCAGCGTGATCAGGTCCGGGCGCAGCCGCTGGGCCATCTCGACCCCTTCGCGCCCGTTCTTCGCGACCCCGGCCACCTCAAGCTCCGGCGCGGCCTCGATGATCCGCGAGATCACCTTGCGCATGAACGCGGAGTCGTCGACGACAAGCACTCGCACCGGCGGCCCTCCGGGCCGTTCCGGCCCGTTCGGGACATCGACCGGCCCGCGCCGGCGCTTGACGCTCAGACGCCGGGTTGAGGAAAACGGCCCCGGCCGGGGCGGCTCTTTCGGCACAAAAGAAAACCGGCGTCGGGGGTTCCGACGCCGGCGCCGCTCGCTGCCGTTCCCCGCGCCGGGGAATCGGCGAAAATGCCCAGAAGAGGATTCGAACCTCCACTCCCTTTCAGGAACCACCACCTCAAGGTGGCGCGTCTGCCAGTTCCGCCATCTGGGCGACGGACCGCGCGTTCCACGCGGGGGACAAGCGTATGCGCCCATCAACCCGGCGTCGAGCCCGCTCCGGGCCCCGCCCCGACCGTGCCCCGGGCGTACGATCGCCAGTCTGCAACCCCAGGAGGACCAGGAAGACATGACGACCCGAACCGACCCGCACACGCTGCTCGAACAGGTCGGCGCCAACGCCCGGCGCGCCGGGGTTTTCGGGGCGGTGCGCACCGAGGGCGGCCGGCTCGTCTGCGCCGCCGCGGCGTCGGCGGAGCCGGCCGACTACCGGGTCTCCGTCGAGCCCTCCGGACGCGTCTGGGTCGAGCTGGTCACGGCCAACCGCTGGCTGAGCGAGTCGATCGAGACCGACCTGGTCCACACCGGGGACAAGCTCAACGAGCTGCTCGACGAGGAACTGGCCGACCTGGGCTGGGAGGGATCCCCCAGTACCTTCGAGCACTTCCGGTCCGACGACCTGCTCTTCACCTTCCGCTCGGCCGTCCCCGAGCCGACCGCGGAGGCCGTGACGACCTGGCTGCTCGCCTACGAGCAGTGTTTCCGCCAACTGGGCGACATGGACGACTCCGGCGAAGATTAAGACAGGGAGCCCCGGCACAAACCGGGCGGCGAACGGAGCCCGACCCATGCGGATCTTCATGCTCGGGTGGGAGTTTCCACCGTTCATCGCGGGGGGCTTGGGCACGGCCTGCCACGGGCTGACCAAGAGCCTCGTCAAGCAGGGGCACGAGGTCACCTTCGTCCTGCCCCGCTCCATCCCCGACAACCTCCGGACGCACGTCCGCCTGCTCGGCCCGAACACCCTTCGGGAGCGGGCCGGCGAGATCCGCCGGCGCGCCCGGGCCGGCCAGCCCGTGCCCGGCACGGCCGGGCAGGAAACCGTCCACTTTGCCAACCAAGTCCCCGCCGCCGCGCTCGCGCGCCCGGAAGGCCGGCCGGGCTCGCCCGGCGTCCCGCCCACGGCCCACCCATATCCGGGGGTGGATCTCGGCGATACCCTGACCCGGGTGGTGGACCGCCTGCACGCAGCCGGCGGTGGGGGGGTGTCACGGCCCGGGCCGGACCGGCTGGCGGCCCTGCGCAGCTCTTCCGCCGCGGAGCTGGCCGAGGCGATGGACGACGTGCTGGGCTCGCTGGAGCACATGGGCGTGCACGAGGGCGGGTACGGCGGCGACCTGTTCGGCGACGCCCAGCGGTACGCGGGGCTGGTGGCCGCGCTGGGCATCCACGAGCGGTTCGACGTGATCCACGCCCACGACTGGCTGACCTACCCGGCCGGCCTCGCGTTGCGGTCCCTGACGGGCAAGCCGCTCGTCTGCCACGTGCACGCCACGGAGTACGACCGCTCCGGCGAGCACGTCAACCAGGGCGTCGCGGACATCGAGCGTTCCGGCCTGCTGGGGGCGGACCGGGTCATCGCCGTGTCGCGCCTGACCAAGTCGATCGTCCACCGGCGGTACGGCGTGCCGGAGTCGAAGATCGACGTGGTGTACAACGGTGTCGACCAGGACAGCGTGCAGCCGTCCCCGGGCATGGCGATCGAACGCGACGAGAAGATCGTGCTGTACCTGGGCCGCATCACGATGCAGAAGGGCCCCGAGTACTTCATCCGCGCCGCCAAGCGCGTCCTGGAGAAGGAAGACAAGGTCAAGTTCGTCGTGGCCGGCTCGGGCGACATGGCCGTTCGGATGATCGAGGAGGCCGCCGCCGCGGGGATCGGGCACAAGGTGCTCTTCACAGGCTTCCTCCGCGGGCGGGACGTGGACCGGGTGTACCGCATGGCGGACTGCTACGTCATGCCCAGCGTGTCCGAGCCGTTCGGCATCGCCCCGCTGGAGGCGATGCGGAACGACGTGCCGGTGATCGTGTCCAAGCAGTCGGGCGTGTCGGAGATCCTCACGCACTGCCTGAAGGTGGACTTCTGGGACACGGACGAGATGGCCAACAAGATCGTGGCGGTGCTGCGCTACCCGCCCCTGGGCCAGACGCTGGCCGAGCACGGCCGCTTCGAGCTGCGCGCGATCAACTGGGACGGTGCGGCGGAGAAGACCGTGCGTTCCTACGCCCGGGCGATCGCCGGCAAGGCGTGACGCCCAGCGGCCCCGGCGGCTCCCCGGGCCCGTGACGCGGGCGGTCACCCGACGTCGCGGCCCTGGAACAGCAGGACGGCCACCGACAGGAACACGACGATCTGGCAGGCCCCGTACACGAGCACCAGCACCACGTGCGACAGGGGGATCGGCTGGGCCTGCGTGATCGCGTCCACCAACCAGAACGACTGCATGTTCGGGATCAGCCCCCAGGCGGCCATCGCCACGGGGTTCACCCGCGTCGGGGCGATGAAGATCGAGTCGCGGGGCAGCGGCGGGCGGGCGACGCGGACCGGCTGGGCCCCCGCCTGGCGGACGATCAGGATCAGGTCGTCGACCGTGTCCACCACCAGGGCCGGGCGCTGCACGGGCCGTCCGGACGCGAACTCGTCCGGCGTCAGCGGCTCGTACCGGGGCACGGCCATGCCCACGCCGTTGGGCGAGGCGCCGTAGTAGAACGGGTCGCCCGCCTTGATCGGTATCCGGGGCGGGCTGAGCAGGTCGATGCGGTACACCGCCCCGGGCTCGATGAACATGACCTCACGCCACACCGGGTCGTCGTCCAGCCGGCCCAGGCGGATCACGTCCCGGGCGGTCAGGTAGTCCTCCACCCGGTACCCCTGCGCGACGAACTCTTCGGGCGTGACCCCGGCCGCCTGCGCCGCCATGGGGATGGTCTTGTCCGTGTGGTAGTCGAACAGGTCGGCCGCGGTCATCGCCCAGGCGTTGGCGATCTGGCCCACGCGGTCGTTGGAGTAAACGAACCGGCCGACGAAATAGTTGCTCAGCAGGCCGAGCACGAAGAAGATCATGCACACCGCGATGGTCATGACCTGCCCGAGGCGGGTCGAGGCGGCCACCGCGATCGCGGTCATCACCAGCAGGGCGCCGCCCAGGCACAGGCACGCCAGCATGATCTGGGGCTTGAAATCAGCGCCGATCGGCTGCCAGGCCCATTTCTTGCTGATCAGCAGGATCAGCAGGTACCCCACCCACAGCAGCGGGAGCATCAGCAGCGACGCCGTCTGGGGGAACGACCAGCCGTAGAGGAAATTGCCCGCGCCGGCCAGCAGCAGGGCCAGCGCGAACCCGCCGACGCCGAACACCACCACCGGCTGGTCGACCACGTCCGCGGCGGTGGTCAACACCCCGTGCCGGATGGCGATGAGCAACATCGCCATCATGACGGCCACGGCCAGGGTCATCGCGCCCGCGACCCCCAGGAACTTGCCCAGGATCACGGTGGTCCGGCCGATCGGCTTGGAAACGACCGTGAGGATGGTCTTGTTGTCGATCTCGCGGGAGATGGTGGAGGTCGCGATGAAGGCCGCCAGCACCATGCCGCAGACGAACACGGTGGCCAGGGACACGTCGAAGAGGAGCTTGTTGTCCCCCGTGACCTCGCCGGGCACGTTCCGGTAGCCCATCGTGAAGCCGGTCACCCAGGTGTTGAGCACCTGGAGGAGGGCCGCGATCAGCAGCATGACCAGGTAGACCGGCTGCCGGAGGCTCTCGACGAACGCGTTGCGGGCGATGGGCAGGAGGGCTTGGGTCATCGGGTGGAGCGATCGTAGGGCCTGGTCCCCCCGTCCCGGCGCGTCGGGCGTTGGGCCGATCCGGGCGGCGGGGTGAACCGGCGCCGCGCCGGCGGCGTAGAGCCGCCGGTGGACACGCGCCCCGGACGCGGGCACAATACTCCCCACGGCGCCTCCCGGTTCGAACGGACCGGACCAGCCACCAAGAACGACCGTCACCGGCGACCCCGCCGCGGAGGACAGGCCGACCCATGATCAAGGGCGATCACCTCGCGTACCGCAGAGCCGCGCTTGTCAGCGCCCTCGGGCTCATCATCCAGACGGCGCTGGCCATCCTTTTCTTTGTGTATGCCCGGTTCACCCGCGACCACGCCGCGGGGACCGCCGTGTACATGCTCGGCTCGGGCATCATCCTCTGGGCCGCCCTGATCCTTCTATATGACCAGCACCGGCGCGAGCGGCTGGAGGCCATCGAGGCCGAGCAGCTCGCCGCGGGCGGGGTCGGCAGCGCGTTCGACAACAGCTCGGACGACCTCCGCGTCGCCGCGCGGCGTCTGGCCACCATCCAGAAATGGGTGATTCCCCTCGCGGGCCTCGTCATCGCCGCGATCAACATCACCGGCGGCGTCCTGCGTTTCCGGGGCTGGGCGGAGATGGAGAACAAGCTCGTGCCGCCCGGCTCCGGCTGGTCGCTGGCGCTGGGCCTGTCGGTGGCGGTGGTCATGTTCGTGTTCGCCCGGTTCGTGTCGGGCATGGGCACGCTCAAGCCGTGGGCCAACCTGCGGGCCGGGGCGGCCCAGGCCGTGGCGATCGCCCTGATCGGGCTGCTGATCGGTTCGGCGTCGTTCCTCGACCTGGCGCTGTCGCAGAACTGGCTGGGCGTGGCCGCGCCGTACGCCGTGGCCGTGCTGCTGATCGTGCTGGGGTCCGAGACCGTCCTGCACCTGGTGTTCGACCTGTACCGCCCCAGGACCGCGGGGGAGGACCCCCGCCCGGCGTTCGATTCGCGTCTGCTCGGGCTGGTGGCCGCTCCCGACCGCATCGCGGAATCGGTGGGCGAGGCCATCAACTACCAGTTCGGCGTCGACATCTCGGGTTCGTGGTTCTACCAGCTCCTGTCCCGCTGGATCGCCGGGCTGGTGGCCATGGGCCTGCTGATCGGCTGGCTGCTGACGAGCATCGTCGTGGTCCAGCCGCACCAGCGCGGGCTGGTCCTGACTTTCGGCCAGGTCTCCCCGCCCCTGGTCAGCTTCGGTGACCGGGGCGAGGCCGGCGATCTCGGCCCCGGCCTGCACATCAAGTGGCCTTGGCCCATCTCGACCTTCGAGATTCCCACCGTGTCGGCCCGCGGGAGCGAGCAGTACGCCAGCGCGGGCGTCCGGGTGATCCAGCTCGCCAGCGAGCCGCCGGACGACCCCAGCAAGCCCGTGCTCTGGGGCGAATCCCACGCCACACGGGAGATGCTCAACATCGTGCAGCCCGGGCTGGACCGGTTCGCCGTCTCGACCCGCGCGGGCTCGGGCCCGGGGAGCCTCTCGCTGCTGGCCATCGAGGTGCCGGTGCATTACGTCGTCCGCGACGTCAAGCTCTTCGACGAGTTCGCCAGCCCCGGCGTGCGCGAGCGTTTGCTGACCGCGGTCGGCCGCCGGATCGTCACGCAGCACATCGGCCAGCGCAGCATCGACGACCTGCTCGCCGGCGAGCGCGCCGAGCTGGCCCGGGAGCTCAAGGCCAAGCTCGAGGAGGCCTACGGCCGCTTCAACAACGGCCGGGGCGCCGGCATCGAGATCCTCTTCGTCGGGGCCCACGGCATCCACCCGCCCACCAAGGTTGCTCCGAACTTCGAGCGCGTCGTCCAGGCCCGCCAGAACCGCGAGGCCCTCATCGAGGACGCCCTGAAAGCCAAGACCGCCTCCCTGACCGAGGCCGCCGGGTCGGTCGACCTCGCCGACCGCATCGTCGCCCTGCTCAACCGGCTCGACCGCGTCCGCGGCACGGGCTCGGACGAGGAGATAGAGCTGGAGCTGGAGGTCCAGCGTCTGCTCGAACAGACCGGCGGCCAGGCGGGCGAGCTGCTCCTCGCCGCGGGCGCCACCCGCTGGGAACGCCACATGTCCGAGCGGGGCCGCGCCGCCCTGCTCAAGGGCCAGAACCTGGCGTACGCCGCCGCCCCGGCCCTCTTCCAGTCCAAGATGTACTTCGACGCCCTCCGGGAGGCGATGGCGAACGCCCGCGTCTACATCACCCCGGAGTCGATCCCCGGCCTGCACGTGCGTCTCGAACTCCAGGACGGCGCCATCGGCCGCGACGTCCTCGACGAGACCGCCGGCCAGCCGTTCAACCAGTAACCGCACCCGCCCGGCGGACCGGGCATCGGAGTCGTCACCGTGATGAAGAAGTTGCTCAGCCTGCCGGTCGTGGTCGCCATCGTGGTCGTGACCGCGCTCGTGCTCTTCAGCTCGACCTACACCGTCCGGTTCACGGAGGTGGCCGTGAAGACCACCTTCGGCAAGGCCGGCCCCAACTCGATCAAGACGACGCCCGGGCTGTACTTCAAGCTGCCCTACCCGATCCAGCAGGTGACCAAGTACGACAGCCGCACCCGCCTGGTCACCGGCCAGTCCGAGACGCAGCAGACCGCCGACGACTTCCAGATCATCATGGAGGGGTTCCTGACCTACAAGGTCTCCGACCCCCTCGAGTTCTTCCGCAGCTTCTCCAGCGCCGGCGAGCGGGCGGCCGACCACTTCGCCCGCGCCGAGAACGACGTGCTCCGCGACCTGCTCCGCTCCGCGATGGGCGAGACGAGCAAGTTCCGCATGGACGAGCTGTTCACCCCCACCCCGGGCGGCTCGAAGCTGCCCGATCTCGAGACCCGCATCGCCGGCCTGCTGGAGCGCGGCGGCGAGGCCGGCAAGGCCCTGTCCTCCTACGGCATCGAGATCGTCTCCGTTGGCATCGACCGCATCATCCTGCCCGAGTCGACCACCGAGTCGGTCATCACCCGCATGGGCGCCAACCGCGACCGCCTCGCCGAGCGGTTCGAGTCCGAGGGCCGCTCGCAGGCCCAGGCCATCCGCGCCGAGGCCCGAGCCAACGCGGACAAGATCCTCGCCTTCGCCCGGCGCCGCGCCGACGAGATCCTCGCCCGCGGCGAGGCCGAGGCCGCGCCCTACCTGGCCGAGCAGAACCTCAACCCGGACCTGGCCGTGTTCATCCAGAACATCTCGCTGATGCGCGAGGCCATGGCCAAGAAGTTCACCCTGATCTTCTCCACCTCCGATTTCGGCATGCAGCTCTGGGACCCCGAGGTCATCCGCAACACCGGGGCGGACCTGCCCGTGCCCGCGCCGCGCGACCGCAACCAGCCCGCCGCCGGGGAGCGCTGACCCATGGCCGACAACGACCCCATCATCGAACCCAACGAGCAGGACCACGCCGCCCCCGCGCGCGGGGCCTCCATCCGCCTGCGCCAGGCCGCCGCGCCGGGCTCCGCCGGCGCCGGCCCGCGCATGGACCCGGCGAACCAGTCGCTGGCCGACGCCCTGCGCTTCACCTACGGCCTGCTCAAGTTCGTGATGTTCGTCCTGGTGGTCCTGTTCTTCGTCTCGGGCGTCAAGACCATCCAGGAGGGCGAGCGCGGCATCCGCGTGTTCTTCGGCCGCCCGACCTCGTTCAACCTCACGCCCGGCATCCACCCGAACCTGCCCTTCCCGATGGGCGAGATGATCCGCATCGGCGAGGGCAGCGTCGAGGTCAAGCTCGGCCGGGCCTTCATGCCCTACGGCGCCAACATCAACACCGACGACCTGGCCATGTCCGCCTCGGTCGGCCAGTTCTCCAGCGAGGGCAAGCTCACCCCCGGGCGCTCGTACTCCAACATCACCTCCGACCTCAACATCGCCCACACCCAGTGGACCGTCAACTACCGGCGCACCGACCACCGCCAGTACGCCGAGAACGTGCTCCCCGAGCAGGAGGAAAGGCTCGTCCGCCTGGCGGTCCAGCGCGGCGTCGTCCTCACGCTCGCCACCGTCCCGATCGACGAGCTGCTCAAGCAGACCGGCGACTCGTCCTCCGCCTCCCGCGTCCGCGAGATCGCCCAGCGCCAGCTCGACGACATCCGCAGCGGCATCACCATCGACCGCGTCACCCTCAGCCGCAAGCTGCCCCCCGTGTCGCTGGTCGACTCCTTCGCATCCGTCCAGGCCGCGGCCCAGCGGGCCGGCAAGTCCCGCGAGGACGCCCTCCTGGAGCGTGACCAGCAGCTCAACGAGGTCGCCGGCGCCGCCGCCCCCGTCCTCATCGCCGCCATCAACGAGTACGAGCGGCTGATCGAGCTCGGCGAAGAGGCCGAGGCCGAGGCCCTGCTCGGCCAGATCGACGCCCTGCTCGAGGGCCGGCCCGCCGACCTGCTCGGCCAGGTCCACGCCGCGGGCCTCGTCTCGGGCCGCGTCTCCGAGATGCTCGAGTTCATCCGCGGCGAGGTGTCCACCCGCGTCTCGCAGGCCATCGCCGACCGGGACCTGTTCCGCGCCAAGCTCGCCCAGTACGAGTCCAACCCCCGCCTGATGATCGCCCGGGACTGGTCCAGCGCCATGGGCGAGTTCCTCAACAAGCGGTTTGTCCAGGTCATGCAGCTGCCCGTGGGTGTGACCACCGCCGAGCTGCTCATCAACGAGGACCCGTCCATCGTGCGAGAGCTCGACCTGGCCCGCAAGCAGGCCGAGGTCGAACGCGCCAACCAGGAACGCATGGAGCGGTTCCGCCGCGACCTCTACCGGACGCAGCGCGGCATCCAGAGGGCCGAGGAATGACCCAGGCCGCCACCTCGCCGAAGCCCGCCGCCGCCGCGTCCACCGACCGCCGCCCGGTCGTCGCCTGCCAGCGTCTGACCAAGGTCTTCAAGGACTTCTGGATGCGCGACCGCGCCCGCGCGGTCGACGGCGTCGAGCTCGTCATCCACGAGCGTGAGGTCTTCGGCCTGCTCGGCCCCAACGGCTCCGGCAAATCCACGACCATCAAGCTCATCCTCGGCCTGCTCAAGCCCACCTCCGGGCGCGTGGCCGTCTTCGGCAAGCCGCCGACGGACGTCCGCACCAAGAGCCGCGTCGGCTACCTGCCCGAAGAGTCCTACCTCTACCCCTTCCTCAACGCCCGCGAGACGCTGGACTATTACGGCAAGCTCTTCTCCATCGACCGCAAGGTGCGCCAGCGGCGCATCGACGAGCTGCTCGACATGGTCGGCCTGACCCACGCCCAGCACCGCCAGGTGCGCGAGTACTCCAAGGGCATGCAGCGCCGCATCGGCATCGCCCAGGCGCTCATCAACGACCCCGACCTGCTCATCCTCGACGAGCCGACCACCGGCCTTGACCCCATCGGCACCCGCCAGGTCAAGGACCTCATCCTCGACCTCGGCCGCCGCGGCAAGACCATCATCCTCTCCAGCCACCTCCTCGCCGACGTCGAGGACGTGGTCGACCGCATGGTCATCCTCTACGGCGGCAAGATCCGCGGCGAGGGCACCTGCGAGGAGCTGCTCGCGGCCACCGACCGCACCACCATCGAGACCGACGCCCTCGACGACCAGACCCTCGCCGAGATCGACGAGGTCATCCGCCGGCGCTCCGGCGGCGTCAAGTCCGTCCGGCGCGTCGCCGCCCCGCGCCAGAAGCTCGAGGAGCTCTTCCTGGGCATCGTCGAACGCGCCCGGGCCGAGAACGCCGCGACCTCCGGCGCCACCGAGGGCGGGTCCACCGCGGCCTTCCTCCGCCACGGGGAGCCCGCCGACCAGGCCGACCCCGACGCCGTCATCGACCGCCTGCTCTCCGATCGTGATGAGCCGGAGCCCGAGACCGCCGAGCCCGTCACGGCCGAGCCGGCCGGCGACCCGGACGAGGCGGCCGACTCCATCATCGAGAGCCTCACCGCCGACCGGCCCGAGGACCGCCCCAACGCCCCCGACGCCCCCGACGCCCCCGGCCCCTCCGGCCCGGCGGGCGCCCCCGGCCGTCCGCCCGAGGCCGACGCCGTGGACGATTCGGTGATCGGTTCACTCCTGGACGAGCCCCGCGACGATGATCCGGGAGGAGCGCGGTGAGCTTCCGGGAACGCCTCGGCGCCATCGACCGGGCGCAGAAATCGCGCCTGTTCATGATCGTCGCCTCCGCGATCGTCCTGCTCGCGGCCGGCGCTGTGATCGGCTACGCCTTCCTCGACGCGGCCACCGATCCCTCCGGCGTCCGCGAGGCCCTCGAAAGCGTCCCCGAGTTCATCCAGGACGCGGAAGGCCGGCGCGTGGTCAACCCGGAGGCCATCCGCCTCCGCTCGATCCACGACGCGATCTCCGCCGCACGCTCCCCGACGAGCCTCGCCATCGGGGTGCTCCTGGTCGCGGGCGTGTTCCTGCTGTTCATCTGGCTGGGCCTGGGCCTGAGCTACCTGGGCATCACCGCGGCGGCCCTGGCGGTGGGGGTCCCGCTCCTGCTGTTCCAGCCCACGGTCCCCTTCGGCTTTGTGTTGCTCGGCGGGGCCCAGCTCACGCTGGCCTTCATCGGGCTGCTCCGCGCCGCGGTGCTGCTCTTCACGCCCTCCCATCCGACGCTGGCTATCGCCCGCAACGTCCTGGCCGAGGCGATCCGCATGAAGATCTCCCTGATCTTCATCGCGATGCTCATCGTCATGCTGGCCGCCATGCCGCTGATCCTCAACGGCGAGCAGCCGCTCCGCTACCGGGTCCAGTCCTTCCTCCAGTACTCCAACCAGTTCGCCTTCTGGGTCATCGCCCTGCTGGTGCTCTTCTTCGGGGCCGCCACCGTCGCCTTCGAGCAGCGCGACAAGATCATCTGGCAGACCATGACCAAGCCGGTCTCCGCGGCCCAGTACGTGCTGGGCAAGTGGCTCGGCGTCAGCACGCTGGCCGCCATCCTCCTGCTCGTCAGCTCCTCGGGCGTCTTCGCCTTCACGGACTACCTCCGGCGCCAGACCGCCAACGGCGAGGTCCGCCCCTACGAGCCGCGGGACGCCAGCCTGCTCATGACCGAGGACCGGATGATCCTCGAGACCCGCATCCTCGCCGCCCGGCGCCCGGTCGTCCCCCGCCCGCCCTTCCGCGAGGACGACCCGATGTTCGACCGCGCCGTCGAGCAGCGCGTCGAGGGCATCCGCCGCCTCGGCCCGTACAACCCGACCCTCGCCGACCTGGCCCGCTACCGCGAGGAGGCCATCCGGGAAGCCGTCACGGCCTACCGCTCGATCGACCCCATCGCCGAGCGTTCCGAGAACTTCACCTTCGAGGGCCTGCTGGACGCCAAGCGCCGCGGCGTCCCCCTGACGCTCCGCTACAAGATCAACGCCGAGGGCAACCGCCCCGACGTCTTCTACGCCGTCACCTTCCTGTTCGAGGACGGCACCGCCGAGTTCCGGGCCCGCACGGGCCTGGGCTTCTCGCACTCGTTCATCATCGGCCCGGAGAAGATCAACGACGACGGCACCCTGAGCGTCGAGATCTTCAACGGCAACTTCGCCATGAACAACCAGGGCGCGGTCCAGTTCATCCCCAACACCAACTCCATCACCTTCCCCCCGGACGGCCTGGAGATCTCCTACCAGGTCGGCTCCTTCCGGGCCAACTTCCTCCGCATCCAGGCCGTCCAGTGGGTCAAGCTCGCCTTCCTGGCCATGCTCGCCGTGTGCGCCGCGACTTTCCTGAGCTTCCCGGTCGCCTGCCTGGTGGCGGTGGGGGTGTTCTTCATCGCCGAGTCCTCGGGCTGGGTCGCCTACGCCCTCCCCGGCTGGGGAACGACCGACGCGCACGGCAACTTCGACCTCTACCGCTGGGTGACCTACCACTTCGCCGACAAGGTCTCGTCCGTCTTCACCATCTACAAGGACCTCCAGCCCGCCGAACGCCTCGCCGACGGCCGCCTGCTCTCCTGGGGCAGCGTCGCCGGGAGCTCGGCCGTGCTCCTCGCCGTTTCCGCGGCGATCTGGAGCGTCGGGGTCATGGCGTTCCGGTCGCGTCAGCTCGCGATCTATTCGGGCCACTGAGCCGTAAGCAGCAGAGAGGCCACCCGTGGGAAGCACCGCCCGAGTCCGCACCTTCGCCTGCATCGCCCTGGCCCTCGGCCTGGCCGGGTCGGGCGTGATGACCTCGGTCGTCGCCGCCTCGGTCGGACGCCACGAACTGTCCTACACCGACCGGGCCGAGGACGGCGATCCCCCGCAGGTTGCCCTCGGCATCGCCATGGGCGCCCTCCGCGGCCTGTTCGTCAACTACCTCTGGATCCGCGCCAACGCCGCCAAGGAGGAGGGCCGCTACTTCGAGGCCGTCGAGCTGGCCCGCCAGATCACCCGCCTCCAGCCCCGGTTCCCCCGGGTCTGGTCCTTCCACGGCTGGAACCTCGCGTACAACATCTCCGTCACCACCCAGACCCCCGAAGAACGCTGGGAATGGGTCAACGCGGGCATCCGCCTGCTCCGCAACGAGGGGCTCCGCGCCAACCCCTCCGACATGCTCATGCACCGCGAGCTGGGCTGGATCTTCCTCCACAAGATCGGCGGCTACACCGACGACGCCAACCAGCACTACAAGCGCGAGCTCGCCTACGAGTGGCACAACATCATGGGCCCCAAGCCGGAGATCCCGCCCGACAAGCGCGACCGGGAGTCCGTCGTCGAGATCTACGCCCAGTGGGTGCAGGACGTCGTCGACGCCCCGGATTCCCGCCCGGCCCTGCGCGCCCTCGACCCCACGGCCGCTGACATCATCCATGCCTACGAAGCAGTCATGGAGGAGCCCGCGGGCTACGACTTCCTCCGGCGCATCCAGCTCCACAACGAGCTCGAGCGCACCGGCCGGCTGGATTTCATCCTCCGCGACGCCGGCCCCAAGACCCGCGCCATCGCCGACCTGCGCCGGCAGTTCCGCTCCGAGCGTTCCTGGAAGCTCGCGATCAACCACGTCCGCAAGCGCGTCCTGATCGACAACTACAACATGGAGCCGGTGCGGATGGTCCAGATCGTCCGTAAGTACGGCCCGGTCGACTGGCGCGTCCCCGGGGCCCACGCCCTCTACTGGTCCTCACGCGGCACCGACGTCGGGCGCATGGAGGTCAACTTCCACAACTCGGACTCCTTCGACTTCCTCAACACCTACCGCATCGTCCTCCAGTCCGTGCAGGACCTCTGGCGCTTCGGCGACATGTACTTCAACTACCTCGACGTCCACGAGGGCCAGGTCGGCCTCTACTTCGTCGCCCCCAACCCGTACTTCATCCCCACCTACGGCGACATGCTCGAGGAGGTCGTCGAGGCCTCCGGCCGCTTCGAAGCCGAGGGCCGGTCCTACCGCACCGTCGCCGCCGGGTACGAGAACTTCCTCCGCGACGCCATCCGCTACTTCTACCGCCGCGGCGACATGGTCCAGGCCGAACGCTGGTTCCAGCGCCTCCGCACCTGGGGCGAGCACAACTTCAACGACCCGACCCGCGAGATGGAGATGACCCTCTCCCTCCCCGACTTCGTGGCCAAGCAGCTCGTCGACAGCTTCGGGGCCCCGCAGGTCGCCGTCTCCGAGGTCTACGGCGCGCTCCAGGGCGCCTTCATCGAGGGCCTCCTCGCGGGCGACCCCGACCGCTTCATGGGCATGTTCAACTACGCCCGCCAGGCCCACGCCCTCTTCATGCGCGAGCAGCTCCGCGACGTCGTCGCCGGCGCCAACACCGCGCGCATGGAGTACATGGACCGGGACTTCGCCTTCGTGGCCGGCACGGCCCTGGCCAACATGATCGGCGCCTTCGGCCCCGACGAGGCCGAACGCATCTACGACTACACGCCCGAGGACCTGCGCCGCTACGCATTCGACGCCATCGAGCAGCGTTTCCGTCCCCTCTACGACCAGCTCCACGCCGCGGGCCTCAGCCGGCCCTTCGAAGAGGTCTTCCCGCAGCCGGCCGGCATGGACGCCCACCGCGCCATGATCGCCCGCAAACTGGAAGAACGCTCGCAGCGGGGCGTCCAGGGCCTCGGCCGCGATTGATACCGCCCGCTGACTCTACCCGGAGCGGGGGGCCCACCCCCGATCAACCCCATCACCCCACCAGCCGGTCCCGCGCCGTCCGGTACCGCGCCAGCGTCCCCGCGACCACCCCCTCCGGCAGCTCCGGCCCCGGGTCGGTCTTGTCCCAGGCGCCGCGCGACACCAGCCCCTCCAGGTACTCGCGCACGAACTGCTTGTCGAAGCTCGCCTGCGACCGCCCCGGCTGGTACAGCGCCGCCTCCCAGAACCGGCTCGAATCCGGCGTCAGCGCCTCGTCGATCAGCACCGGCTCGGCGTCCGTATCCGGCCGGCCGTCCACCAGCGGCAGGCCGAACTCGAACTTCGTGTCCGCCAGCAGGATCCCCCGCGACGCCGCGTACGACGCCGCCATCGCGTAGATCGCCAGGGACCGCGCCCGCAGCGTTTCCATCAGGGCCCCCGCCCGCGCCGCGCCCACCGCCCCCGCCGCGTGGGCCACCGCCGCGTCGAACCCGATGTTCTCGTCGTGCCCCTCCGCGGCCTTGGTCGCCGGAGTGAAGATCGGCTCGGGCAGCCGATCGCACTGCCGCAGCCCCGCCGGCAGCGGCACGCCGCACACGGCCCCCGTCCGCTGGTAATCCTTCCAGCCCGACCCCTCCAGGTACCCCCGCACCACGCATTCCACAGGGATGACCGCGCACTTGCGACCCACCGTCACCCGCCCGCGCAGGTCCTCCCGGCCCGTCCGCCCGGTCAGCGCCCCGTCCGGCACCAGGGCGTCGTCCGTCGAGATCAGGTGCGTCGGCCCCAGGCCGCGCTGCTCGATGAGCCGCAGCCAGAACGCCGCAATTTCAGTCAGCAGCCGGCCCTTCCCCGGGATTGGGGTCGGCAGCACCACGTCGAAGGCGCTCAGCCGGTCGGTCGCGACCATCAGGATCGCGTCGCCCCCGTCCGGCCCCGCCCCGGGCAGCGTGTAAGTGTCGCGCACCTTGCCGCAACGCCGGTCCGGCAAGCCCAGGTCCGTTGAGAACACCGCGGAACCCGTCCGCCCGGTCGCTTCCGTTGCCATGCCCGAGCGTATCCCCGACCCGCCCCGCCTTCCGCACCCGACGCCCGGAACCGGCCCGGCCCCCTCGCCCCGGGCGCGGTTTGGTCGTAAGGTTCGCAGGACGCCCGCGGCCGACGCCGGAACGGGCCCGGATGCCCGGATCGGGCGGTGGTGTTTGGACCCGATGCTGGCCTTCATCGTCTCACCAAGCCTGGCCCCCCGCATCCCCGGCCCGTTGGCCGGCGCGTCGATCGTCGGCCCCGATTCCGTCCCCGTCACCGGCGGGGCGGTCGCCGAGCCGGGCATGATCCGCTGCGAGAAGACCAGCTCCGAGGCCGCCGCCCTCTCCCTGCAGGTCAACCTCGACGCCGCCGCCCTGGAAGCCGTCCACCCCGGCCCGCTGCCCGACGGCACGGCGCTCCGCCCCCTGGGCGAGCTGGTCCTGCAGACCTGCCTGCTGCCCGACCGCGACCGCCCGTACCTGCTCAGCCTCGAACTCGCCCGCCACCGGGTGATGCTCCTCCTGAACAAGCTGGAGGAGTGGCAGGCCTTCGAGTCCCTCGCCGCCGACCCGGTCATGCCGGTCGTCGAGCACGCCCGGGAGGCCTTCACGCGCGCCCTCGTGGCCGTGCGGGCCGGGACCACGCCCGACGCCGAGGCCGACCGCCTGGCCCTGGTCGCCCTGTGGATCGCCCTTGAGGCCTCCGAGCGTCTGGCCCTCCGCCAGGCCCAGCTCGACTTCGGCGCCCCCGCCCGCGCCCGCCTGCACGCCGAGTCGTCCGACGACGCCGCGTCCGGCCAGCCGGTCCTGCACCCGACGCGTCCGGGCCTCGTGCTGCCCCAGGGCCCGGCCGTGGGCGTGGCCGTCTCGCCCCTGGTCTTCTCCGAGGCCGCCCGGAACCTCGCCGCCCGCAGCGCGGACTTCATCACCACGCCGATGCGCTGGGTCGAGATGGAGCCCGCCGAGGGCGAGTACGCCTTCGCCCGCACCGACCGCTGGATCGAGTGGGCCGTCCGCACCGCCAAGCTCCCGGTGGTCGGGGGCCCGGTCATCGACTTCCGCCCCCACGCGGTGCCCGACTGGCTCTACATCTGGGAGAACGACTACGACACGCTGCGTGAGCTCGTCTACGAGCACATGAAGGCCGTCGTGACCCGCTACCGACGCACCGTCTCGCGCTGGACCGTCTGCTCCGGCCTGCACGCCAACCGCAACTTCTCCTTCACCTTCGAGCAGATGATCGACCTGACCCGGATCTGTGTCCTCGTCACGCGCAAGCTCCACCCCAAGGCCAAGGTCCAGGTCGAGATCGTCGAGCCGTGGGGCGAGCACCACTCCGCCGACCGCCGCTCGCTCCCCCCGACGCTCTACGCCGAGATGCTCGCCCAGGCCGGCATCCAGTTCGACGCCCTCGGCCTGCGCGTCCAGATGGGCGTGCCGGCCCCCGGCCTGGCCGCACGCGACCTCATGGCCTTCAGCGCCATGCTCGACCAGTACGCCGCCCTCGACCGGCCCATCGCCCTAACGGCGGTGGGGGCCCCCGCCCGTCCGATCGACGCCCCCGACGACGACAACCCCAAGCTGTCCGGCGGGGCCTGGCGTCAGCCCTGGTCCGATCGCGCGCAGGCCGACTGGGCCGGCGCCTTCCTCGCCGTGGCCCTCGCAAAGCCCTTCGTCCAGTCGGTCTGCTGGCAGGACCTCTCCGACCCGCCCGGCTCGGCGGAGATGCCCCGCGGCGCCCTCGCCGACGCCGGCGGCACGCCGCGCCCCGTCTGCGAGCGTCTCCAGACCCTCCGCTCCGCCCTAGCCCGTGGCCACATGCCCGACCCCACCGCCCTCCTCGC
>CAYXFA010000004.1:0-101543 GCA_964464165.1 uncultured Phycisphaeraceae bacterium
GTGGTACGACTTTCGCGCCCGCCCCGCCGACCCCGCCCGCGTGCTGATGAACCTCGACCACGCCACCGACACCGGCGGGGTCATGCAAGCCCCCCACCCCATCGCCTGGTGCCACGAGTACGACGGCGGCCGCGCCTTCTACACCGGCGGCGGGCACACCGCCGAGAGCTTCGCCGAGCCCGACTTCCGCCGCCACCTCCTCGGCGCGATCCTCTGGGCCGCGCGAGCCGACACGACGCGACCGTGATGTGTCGCTTTGAGAAGGTACGCAGAGGTGCAGAGATCACGCAGAGATCGCAGAGGATGGTGCAGGAGTGGATTGGAGTACGATGGGTTAGATAGCCCCGAACGCATGCGAGGGTGGTCCTTCACCTCGCCCTCCTCCGCGTCCTCCGCGTGACCTCTGCACCTCTGCGTACCTCCTCTTCGCGTACCTGCTCTTCGCGTACCTCCCTCCACCTAAACTCTCACATGCACGAGTCCCAGCTCCTCGCCCGCATCGCCGCCCGGTCCGCCGGGCTCGTGGCCGGGCCGGGGTGGGATGTGCTCGTCGGGCCCGGCGACGACTGCGCGGTGCTCCGCTCGGACAAAGGCGGGCTGCTGCTGCTCACCGTGGACCAACTGGTCGAAGGCCGGCACTTCGAGCCCGGCACGCCGACCGACCTGATCGCCCGCAAGGCCGTCGCGCGCTCCGTGTCCGACGTCGCCGCCATGGGCGGATCGCCGTCATGGGCCCTCGCGACGGGCCTGCTGCCCAAAGGCATGGCCGGGGCCGACGATCTCTTCGACGCGATGGCCCGCTGGGCGAGCCACTGGCGCTGCCCGCTCGTCGGGGGCGACCTGGCCTCGCACGCCGACGCGTCCCAGCCGCTGACGCTGACCGTCACCGTCGGCGCCGCCGTGCCGCCGGACCACGCCCCCGTCCTCCGCTCCGGCGCCCGCCCGGGCGACCTCGTCTGGCTGACCGGCCCGATCGGCGGCTCGTTCGCCAGCGGCAGGCACCTGACTTTCGAACCCCGTCTCGAGGCGGGCCTCGCCGCGTCGCGCCGAAACTCGGGCGTGACGGCCATGATCGACCTGTCCGACGGGCTCGGACGCGACGCCGACCGGGTCGCCCGCGCCTCGGGCGTGCGCATCGAGATCGACGCGCACGCCCTCCCCCTGCACCCGGACGCCGGCGACTGGCGCCGCGCCGCCGCCGAGGGCGAGGACCACGAGCTGCTCATCACCGCCCCGGCCCGCCCGCCGATCCCCGGCCTGCTCGGCCCCATCGGCGCCGTCCGCGAAGCGACCCCCGACCGCCGCCCCGGCGCGGTCATCCTCCACGACCAGACGGAAACCCCCGCCGAACACCTCGGCTGGGACCATTAATCCAGCCAGCCCGTCTCTCTGTCTCCCCGTCTCTTCCCACCCCGTACACTCGCCCGCCCTTTGAAACTCGCCCTCGCCCAAATCAACCCGACCATCGGCGACCTGCCGGGCAACGCCGCACGCATCGCCCGGGCCCTGGACCGGGCCCGCGCCGGCGGGGCCGACCTCGCGGTGCTGCCCGAGCTGTCCGTCTGCGGCTACCCGCCGCGTGACCTGCTCATGGTCGAGGGGTTCGTCGAGGCCTGCGTCCGCGCCGCCGCCGAGATCGGCGAACGCCACACCCCGGGCCTGACGGCGGTTATCGGCGTCCCCCTGCCCGGGGCGCACGGGTCCGTGGCGAACGGGCTGCTGGTGTACCGCGACGGGCGCCGCGTCGCCGAGTACCGTAAGCGCCTGCTGCCGACCTACGACGTGTTCGACGAGGACCGCTACTTCGTGCCCGGCGCCGGGGCCGTGGTCGTCGAGGCGGCGGGCCGGCGCGTCGGCCTGGCGATCTGCGAGGACCTCTGGCGGGGCGAGGACGCCGGCTTCGCACGCCGGTACGCCCAGGCCCCGGACCCGGTCGCCGAGCTGGGCCGCGAGGGCATCGACCTGCTCGCCGTCTCCAGCGCCAGCCCGTTCGTGCTCGGCAAGCACGAACGCCACCGGCGCATCCTCGCGGACCACGCCCGCCGGCTCGGCGTCCCGGTCGCGAGCGTCAACCAGTGCGGCGGCAACGACGACCTGATCTTCGACGGACGCTCCGGCGTCGTCACGCCGGACGGCTCGGTGCTCGCCGAGGCCGCCGCCTTCGCCGAGGACCTGGCCCTGGTCGACCTCGCCGACGCCCGCCCCGCCGATCCGCCCCGGCTCTCCGACGAGCGCCTCGTCGTCGAGGCACTGACGATGGGGGTGCGCGACTACCTGGGCAAGTGCGGCGTCCGCTCGGCGTGCCTCGGGCTCTCCGGCGGCATCGACAGCGCCCTCGTCGCGGCGATCGCCGTGCGGGCCCTCGGCCCCGACGCGGTCACCGGCGTCACCATGCCCGGCCCGTTCAGCTCCGAGGGCTCCGTCACCGACGCCCACGCCCTGGCCGACAACCTCGGCATGGCCTGCATCACGGCCCCCATCGCGCCAGCCTTCGACGGGCACCGGGCCGCCATCGACGCCGCCTTCGACGCCCTGGACCTCGGCCGCCTGGGCGCCGCCATGCCCGACCTCGCCCAGGAGAACCTCCAGAGCCGCGTCCGGGGCACGATCATGATGGCCCTCTCCAACCGCACGGGGGCCCTGCTGCTCTCGACCGGCAACAAGAGCGAGCTGGCCGTCGGCTACTGCACCCTCTACGGCGACATGAACGGCGGCCTGGCGGTCCTCGCGGACCTGCCCAAGACCCTCGTCTTCCGCGTCGCCCGCTTCATCAACGAGCACCACGCGGAACTCGGCTACCCCCGCCCACCGATCCCCGAGTCCACCCTCACCAAGCCTCCCAGCGCCGAACTGGCCCCGGGCCAGCTCGACACCGATTCCCTCCCGGCGTACGAGATCCTCGACGAGATCGTCGAACGCCGCGTCGAACGGCGCCAGTGCTCGGCCCGCATCATCGAGGAGACCGGCTTCGACCCCGCCACCGTGGCCCGTGTGTGCCGGCTGATCGACTTCAACGAGTACAAGCGTCGGCAACTGCCCGTCGGGCTGAAGATCACCGGGGCCGCGTTCGGGCCCGGCCGGCGCATGCCCATCGCCCAGCGCTGGGTGCGCTGACCCTCAGAGCGCCACGGGATCGGCCCCCGCCGGGGGAGACCACCGGTCCTCGGGCGGGATCGCCCGCCCGCACTCGGGGCACGTGTCGCCCGGCAGGCGGTACAGCAGGTACCCGCACTGGCAGCGCGGCTCCTCGACCTCGACCCGGACCCGCAGCCGGCACGCACCGCAGCGGGTCTCGCGGTTGGCGCGGGCATCCACGGGCGAGCTGCACCGCGGGCACTCCAGCCGCACCGGCACGCCAGCGCCGAGCACGCCCGACTCATCGTGGTCGGGCTTGCCCTCGATCAGTCGCACGACGCCCGACGCCAGCGTCCCGCCGGCGGCGAACACACCGACCGCGCCCATGAACCGCACGTACAGCATCTCGTCCAGCCATCGCGGGGGGTCGCCGAACACGAGCACCACGAGTAACATCCCCGCCAACACCGCCCCCCCGATGAGACCGGCGCGCTGCGCGACCCGCCCGACGAACGCCGCGGGGCGCAGGGGGACGAGCGCCAGCCGCTGCATCAGGGCCAACGCGACGATCAGCAGCCCCGTCGCGGCCCGCATGATGGCGTCGGTGATAGCCCACGACCAGAAGGTGTCGCACCAGATCACCAGCGTGTAGCCGACGAAACTCAGCCCCGCGGCGAGCAGGCACGCCGCCCGCGTCCGACGCATGCGCGGCCCGACGGAGAGCGCCACCGTGCCGCCCAGGGCGTAGCCACCGGCCATCGCGATCGTGCCGAGCAACTCGTACGGGAACGTGCCCTCCGGCATGACGATGACCGCCAGGCCGATGAGCATCGCCAGCCCGATCAGCGCCACGGCGGCCGTGAGAAGAGTTCGGCGGCTCATCGCTTGCCATCCTTTTGCCGGCGGCGGCGTGCCGCGGAACCCAAGCCTACCAGAACCGCCATCGGGCCCCCCCTCCCCGGTTACCACGGCCCCGCGTACCCGGTCTCGAACGGCCCGGCGTCGCGCCCGGCGAGCTGGTGCAGACGCTTGGCGATCCGGCGCAGGTGCAGGGCGGACATCCGCCCCAGGCGGTCGATCAGGGCTCTGGCCGGGACGGCTTCCCGGCTCACGAACTGCCCGCGCGCATCCGATCGATGCCGGCGGGCAGCGGGAAGCTGGGGAACACGCCGACGTCGGCCAGCCGCCACATGGCCGGGGCGGGGTAGACGTCCCCGCGGTAGCCCGCGGCGTACATCGTCCGCAGGACCGTTTCGAAGCTCGGCTCGGCCTCCGGGTCCGGGCCCTCGCCCGTGACGAGCCGGTTGGACCGGGCGCCAAGGAACGACACCGTGCAGACCGGCCGGCGCTCGGCCCGGCCGGCGATCATCCGGGTGACCGTCTCGAAGCCGCGCCCGAGGTCCGCCAGGGTGAAGTGCTGCCGGCCCTTGGGACGCAGGAGGGCGAGGATGAGGACCGAGTCGAGGTCGTACTTGAGGATGTACGGCTCGCGGTCCTGGGCCGCGTGGACGTCGACCGCTTCCTGGAACATCCGGGCGTAGCTGGTCACGGCGTGGACGGACCACTGGCTGGTCTTCACCAGGGAGACCAGCTGGGCGATGATGCCCCGGGCGTTGTCCTCGTCGTTGACCGAGCAGATGACCGAGCGGTAGCGCCCGTCGAGCACGTCCCGGAGCATGTCCTGGCCCCACATCACGCGGATGCGCGAGCCGGGCTGGAGCTGGGTGTGCTCGCTGGGCAGCAGGGAGACGCGGTCCGGGAAGTTCTGCGGGCTGAGCAGCGCGTCCGCGTCGTCGTCGTAGAGCCGGATGGAGTCCGCCATGGTCACACCTCCGGCCCATGGTACGGCGCGAGGGCGCTGGGGTGGGGCGAAGACGGGATGGGCGTGGCGATCAGGCCGCGCGGCGGAGGGGGAAGGGGATGGGCTCGCGCGTGACGGGCGCCGGGCGGTGGCGCGGGTGGCCCGGGTAGTGCAGCTCGAACTCGTGCGAGCCGGCGAAGATCGGGAGGACGATCGCGTGGTGGATCAGGTCCGAGACCGCGAGCATCAGGCCGATGGCGAGCAGGGCGGGGCCGAACCACCAGAAAAGGCCAGCGTCGGACGCGCCGGTGAGGGAGGAGACGGGGAACGCCGCCGCGGGCATCATGACGAGGCCGGGGTAGCCGTGGTGGACGCGCCAGCCGCGGGTGAGCCGGCCGAGCGGGCGGGTGCGTTCGGGCGAGCGCCAGCCGAGGCCGAACCGCAGCGCGACCGTGACCGCCTCGAAGGCGAGGGCGGCGACCAACCCGATCCAAACGGCATGGAACCACATCATCATCCCTCCGACAACGGGCCTGGGACGGGCAATTATTCCGAACGGACGGCGGCCCGGGCGCGGGGCGAACGGCCCAACCTGGACCGGCTGGTCCCGGCCGGGCGGGTGCCGGATGGCCGAGGCCGGATATCAGGACGGCCGGGGCGGGAAAAGGATCGCAAAAATGGCAAGACCCCCGAGGCGTAAACCTCGGGGGTCTTGAAGAGTCGGCGACGACCTACTTTCCCGCTGAGCAGTATCATCGGCGGCTACGGCTTAACTTCTGTGTTCGGGATGGGAACAGGTGTGACCCGCAGCCAATGATCACCGACAAGCCCGATGGCCGGTTTAACCCGGCCATGGGGTGTTGATCAGGGCAGGACGACGAGCGTCGAGGGGTGGGCCTCCTCTTGGGGGGCCTCACCGGGGAACCGGACCTCGTTGGGTGCTCGGTTGGTGCGTACCAGTCGCTGGCGTTGTTGTACACCGGCGGCTGGTCGGAGTGATCAAACCTTCGACCGTTAGTACCGCTCCGCTGAGGGCTTCTCAACCCTTGCACGCGCGGCCTATCAACCCGGTGGTCTCCCGGGGGTCTCTCGCAAAAGCCAGCAAACCTCATCTCGAGGGGGGCTTCCCGCTTAGATGCTTTCAGCGGTTATCCCTGCCGAACGTAGCTACCCTGCGGTGCGCCTAGCGGCGCAACAGGATCACCAGGGGTTCGTCCAACCCAATCCTCTCGTACTAGGGTTGACTCCTCACAAGTTTGCAACGCCCACAACAGATAGGGACCGACCTGGCTCACGCCGGTCTGAACCCAGCTCGCGTACCACTTTAATGGGCGAACAGCCCAACCCTTGGGACCGCCTTCAGCCCCAGGATGTGATGAGCCGACATCGAGGTGCCAAACCGCTCCGCCGCTATGGACGCTCGGGAGCGATAAGCCTGTTATCCCTAGAGTACCTTTTATCCGATGAGCTACGACGCTTCCACACGCGATCGCAGGATCACTAGAGCCCGGTTTCCCGACTGCTCGTCCCGTCGGACTCGCAGTAAAGCTGGCTTGTGCTCTTACACTCTAAAACGCGGTTTCCATCCGCGCTGAGCCAACCTTTGCGCTCCTCCGTTACTCTTTCGGAGGAGACCGCCCCAGTCAAACTGCCCAACACGCACTGTCCCCCGCCCGGGTTCACGGGAATCGGGGTTAGGCCACAAACTCAAGAAGGGTGGTATCTCACCAACGGCTCCACCGACGCCTAAACGCCGGCTTCAAAGCCTCCCACCTATCCTGCGCATCCTGTGCTCGTGACCAATACGAGCCTGCAGTAAAGGTTCATAGGGTCTTTCCGTCTTGCTGCGGGTAGGCGGCATCTTCACCGCCACTACTATTTCACCGAGTCGGTCGTGGAGACAGTGCTCCAGTCATTACGCTATTCATGCGCGTCGGAACTTACCCGACAAGGAACTTCGCTACCTTAGGACCGTCATAGTTACGGCCGCCATTGACCGGTGCTTGGGTCGCGAGCTTCGCCGAAGCTAACCCGCTTCCGTGACATTCCGGCATTGGGCAAGCGTCACACTGTATACATCCTCTTGCGAGTTGGCACAGTGCTGTGTTTTTGATAAACAGTTGCCAGAGCCTTTTCTCTGCGCCCCGAAGGGCCCCCTTATTGCGAACGTACGGGGTCAATTTGCCTAGTTCCTTCACGACCGTTATCTCGAGCGCCTGAGGCTATTCGCCTCGCCCACCTGTGTCAGTTTTGGTACGGGTCCTGCTTTGCCCGCACGGCTTTTCTGGGGACCACTTCCCCCCTCAGCGGCCCGAAGGCCTCTCCGTCTGACAGGAGAGAGGAGTTTCATGATCCGCACCGTGCTTTGATCTCCGCAGGAGCTCAGGAATATTCACCTGATGTCCATCGACTACGCCTTTCGGCCTGGCCTTAGGTCCCGGCTAACCCTGGGCGGATTTCCCTTCCCCAGGAATCCTTGGGCTTACGGCGTGAGGGATTCTCACCCTCAATATCGTTACTCAAGCCCGCATATTCACTTCCATGCGCTCCACTATCCCTTCCGGAACGGCTTCACCGCACATGGAACGCTCCCCTACCGCTGGTTTCCCAGCCCGCAGCTTCGGCATCCGACTTATTCCCGATAATTATCGGCGCCAGACTCCTCGACCAGTGAGCTATTACGCACTCTTTAAATGATGGCTGCTTCTAAGCCAACATCCTGGTTGTCACGGCAGTCTGACTTCCTTAAGAACTGAGTCGGATTTAGGGGCCTTAGCTGGCGATCAGGATTATTCTCCTTTTGACTACGGATATTGTCACTCGCAGTCTATCTCCCGGCTCTTGGCTGTTGGTATTCGGAGTTTGGTTGCAAGGGGTACCTTGGGAAAGGCCCACCTCGCATCCAGTAGCTCTACCCCCAACAGTTGCATGCCGAGGCTAACCCTAAAGTTATTTCGGGGAGAACAAGCTATCTCCCGGTTTGATTGGACTTTAACCCCTCCCCACAGCTCATCCCATATCTTTTCAACGATAACGGGTTCGGTCCTCCAGAAGGCTTTACCCTTCCTTCAACCTGGCCATGGGTAGATCACACGGGTTTCGTGTCTGGCCCCTGCGACTGAACGCCCTATTCAGACTCGCTTTCGCTCCGCCTCCGGATCGGTAATCCTTAGGCTCGCCACAGAGACCAACTCGCGGGCTCATTATGCAAAAAGCACGCCGTCACCCCGCAGGGCTCCGACCGCTTGTAAGCGCATGGTTTCAGATCTCTTTCATTCCCCTCATAGGGGTGCTTTTCAACTTTCAATCACTTTACTGTTTCGCTATCGGTCGTCGAGGAGTACTTAGCCTTGGAAGGTGGACCTCCCATGTTCAACCCGGGTTCCACGAGCCCGGGCCTACTCGAGGGCTGAGTTGCTACATCCGGCTACAGGGTTTTCACCTTCTTCGACCGCGCATTCCAACGCGTTCGCCGGGTTCACAACAATCCGCTTTCGCTCGCCGCTACTTACGGAGTATCGGTTGATTTCCTTTCCTCCGGGTACTGAGATGTTTCAGTTCCCCGGGTTCGCCTCGTACGCCTATGCATTCAGCGCACGATACCCTTGCGGGTGGGTTTCCCCATTCGGACATCCATGGATCACAGCTTGGTTACCAGCTCCCCATGGCTTTTCGCAGGTTCCCACGTCCTTCATCGCCTCTCGACGCCAAGTCATCCGCCATGCGCCCTTACTGGCTTGATCACACCGACCGGACGCCGCTGACCGACGGGCAAGCCCGCCTGGCAACGACACCGACTGATGCTCTCGTACGCCCGCCCCGCCGTAACGATTAACGGCTTGGACGGACGACCCGGGATTCGGGGAAACCCCTCTTCCCGGGCACCAACTTCGAGACACTCATTGAGATTTCTCGGTTCACCGCCCCACCATGGATCGGGCACGAAAAACCGTGCACGCCTCGGTGGGGCCCTCTGCTCGTCGTCATGCACTTGTCAAGGAGGCTGGGACTTTGCGGCGTCCGCCGGTCGGTCCCGTTTTCGCCCCGTGATGGGGCGGAGGAGATACTATCTGGCAGCCCGTCGAGGTCAAATTGCCGGAGTCACAATTCCGACAGGGGTTTGCAAATTCCGGCTCCCCCGCCGGTCCGACGGGCCGACCCCGTCAAGGTTGCGCGGCGGGGGGCGCGAACAGCTCCGCCGAGGGGCTCTTGGCTGGCTGGCCGGGCTCCCGCAGGGTGCTCCGCGAGGCCGCGGCGGATGAGGCGTTGGCCAGGCGGTAGGCCGGGCTCTCCGCGTCCGCCTTGGCCGACCGGACGAGCACCCGCCCGTCCCGGTCCCGCACCGTGACCTCGGTCACGGTGACGGTCTGGCCGAGATTGTCCGTCGCCTGGACCGACCGGGTGGCCACCTCCAGGACGATCGCCCCCAGCCGCACGGGCAAACGCCCGCTCGCGCGGGTGATCCCCGGCGGGAGCGGCCCGGGCGTGGTCGCGGAGATCGCGGCGGCCGCTTGGGCGGGCTCGATCTGGGCCGTATCGATCACGAACAGGCCGTCCGGCATGCGGATGGAGGTCACCACGGGGTCGCCCGGCGCGAGATTGAGCGTCGATTTGCGGTAAAACCCGTAGTGCATCTTGAAGATTTCGACCGTCACGCCGGCCTGGCCGCCGGTGAGGGCGCCCTCGGCGTCGGCGCCGGTGACGAAGTAGTACTCGGTCGCTCCGACAACCACTGGCTCGGACCAATCGGACCATTCGCCGCGGGAGAAAGGATCAGCGGCGGCGGTCTGGAGGGTCTCGTCGTTGGGGTCGAGGACGGGCCCCTTGCGGAAGAGCGGGTTGTTGACGACCACGCGAGTGCGGTAGCGGTAGGTCGCGCCCGGCTCAACCCCCAGATCGTGGGCCCAGAGCTGGACGGAGGGACGCTCGAGCAGGGCCGGTGCGGCCTGGGTGTCGGCGGGGCGCGTGCCGCGGGCACCGGTCGTGGCGGGGGCGGTGGGATCGGACTCGCCCATGTCGCGGAGCCGGTTGCGGAGGGTCTGGATCTCCTCCCGGAGTTGGGCGATGCGGCGCTGGTTGCGGTCGTCGCGGCCCGGGGTGGTCGTGGTAGTCGTGGTGGTCACGCGCCGGGCGCCGCCGGGGTCGTTGCGGACGTCCTGGGGCTGGCGGGTGGGGTTCTCGAGGCGGTCGAGCTCGGCGACCGCACGCTCGAGCTGGCGGCGGAGCCGGTCGGCCTCGGTCAGCTGGGCGCCGGTGGCGGCGTCGGCCCGCTCGCTCGGGGGGATCCACTCCGGCCCGGCGATGGTGGGCAGGGCGAGGGGGCGCTGGACGTCGGCGGCGGCCTGGGTGGCCTTGTTCACCAGCTCGGTGAGCTGGGGGAGCCCGGCCTCGGGGGTGAGGGCGCCGGTGGGCTTCGGCGTGCCGGGCGGCGTGGTGATGGATTCGGGCTCGGACCAGGAGCCGTCGGGCATGCGGCGCTGGCGCTGGACGTCGAGGCCGAGGACGGCCATGCCGGTCGCGGCCCAGAAGCGCCGGGGGACGCCCGCGCCCTGGGCGGGGGAGAGCGCATCACGCAGGGCGACGCCGGAGAAGGTGGTCTCGATGGTGACGGAGGGCAGGTCGAACGGCTGCTCCTGCGGGACGAACTCGGCCAGCTCGGGCACGGCGAGCAGGGCGTAGGGGTCCAGGGCGCCCCACTGCGACGCGGCGACGGGGGCGGTGGTGCGGGGCACGGCGAGCGGCGCGACCTCGTCGGAGGACGGGCCGGCCACGCCCAAATCGGCGCCGGTGACCGAGCCGATCCGCACGCCGGGGCCGAGCGGGGCGGTCAGGGCGAGGGTGGTCGCCTGGGACTCGTCCATCGCGCGGTTGTAGCGCTGGGCGAGGTCGGTCGGGCGCACCTCGGGGAGGGCCGGGGCGGCGTCCTTGAGCTGCGAGTCGATGCTCTCGGCCTGGCGCTGCAGCTCCACGTAGACGTTCTGCGGCGGGACCTTGTTGTTCGGGCCGACCTCGACCTGGTTGGGCTGCGTGAGGAACTGCACGGCGAGCACGGCGAGGAGCGCCAGCGCGACCAGCGCCAGAACGGCCTTCTCGACGTGCTGCTCGGCGGGGTTCATGCCCTTGACCTTCATGGGTGTTGCCTCGTGGGTGCGTTGCTTGCGAAAGGGGTGGCCGGGGCGTCGGACGCCCCCCGCGGATCAGGGCTCGTATTCCTCGTCGCCGCCGGTCGAGGGGCTGTCGAGGGGCGCGCCCAGCGCCTGCCGGACGCGCTCGGGCATCAGCGGCAGGGTCCACGAGCGGAGCCACACGGTCTCGACGCTGATCACGGCGCGGACGACGTGCTCCTCGCCGTAGAAGTAGCCCTGCTCCAGGTCCGCCCACACGTCGACCGGTTCCAGGCGGACGCCGACGACCGTCATGAAGTTGACGCGTCCGAGGGCGTCGAACAGCTTGGGCAGGTTCTGCGACGAGGCGATCACGGTCAGCTCGACGTGGCGCACGTCGTAGGCGGGGTCGGTGGTGCGCCCGGTGTGGGTGACGGGCGCGACCGAGCCGGTTTCGCCCATGGAGCCGGAGCCGCGGGCCGAGCCGTAGCCCATGTCGTCCTGCCCGGGCACGCCGGGGGGCGGCAGGTTGACGGCGGAGACGCGGACGCGCTCGACGCGCTTGACCGGCGCGTCCGGGATCGGCAGGGCGCCGCTGACGGCGTCGGAGTTGGCCTGGGCGACCGCCTCGAGCACGTCGGAGATGACCCAGTAGTCCCACAGCCAGACGAAGGCGTCGGCCTCGGTGATCTCGTTCTGCGAGGGCGGGACGGAGGGGACATGCGACCAGCCGGTCTCGGCGTTCATGGTCTCCGCGCCGCGGATCGCGGCGAGGTCGGCGTAGAACGCGAGCGACTTGGCGCGCCCGGCGTACTCCTGCAGGCGGCGGCGGACGAGGTCCTGGGCGAGCTGCTGGGACTGGGCCTCGGTCAGGCGGCCGTCGGTGCTGCCGGAGGCGTACTGCTCCTGCTCGCGGTTGGCGTGCTCGGCGAGGACCGAGCCCAGCTCGGCGGGGTCGGGCGGGCCGCCGGCGTTCAGACGCCGGAGGAGCAGGTCGTAGACGGAGGGGCGGACGACGTTGCCCGAGGCGTCGCGGGTGCCCGCGATCTGCTCGGCCATCTCCAGCCCGAGCCGGCGGAGCGTGCTGTTGTTCTGGGCGGCGGGCAGGAGGCCGGGGACGAGCTCGGCGTGGTCGCGCTGGTTGAACGCGGTGCCGCGTTCGACGACCTCGCGCACCTGCTCGAGCCGCTCGGCCCGCTGGCGGGCGAAGAACTCGGTGACCGCGCGGTTCGGCGGGCGGGTCTGGGTGACGGACTCCTCGCCCGCCAGCACCGCGGGCAGGCTGTAGGTCACCGACCCGGCACGCTGCAGCTCGGTGCGCGTGGTGGTGTACGCCTCCGTCGCCTGCGTGCGGACGCGGTTGTTCCAACGCGACGAGAAGAACCACCCCGCCGGCAGGAACACCAGGATCAGGACGATGGAGATGACGATGATCAGGTTCTTCTTGACCCAGTCGAGGACGCCCTTCACGCGTCACCTCCCTCGCCGGCGACCGGCATGACGGCGTACCAGGTGATCGTCACCGTGGTGAGATTCGGGCGGTCGGCGGGCGGGGCCGGCAGCGGCGCGAGCTGCGCCGGGTCGCCGCCGGTGACGCCGCCCGATTGGGGCTGCGTGAACCGGCCGCCGCTCGGCCGGGTGGGCGGACGCACGCCGACGTTGCCGCCGGTGCGTCCGCCGTAGGACGCGCCCGCGTCGGCGGTGGCGCCCTCGACCCACGGGACCTGGCCGTAGACGATCGTGTACGGCGCGCCCTCACGCTGCAGACGTTCCTTGAGGATCGGTTCGACGGTCTCGAGCATGAACCGGCCCAGGTTCGGCGTGGCGACCTGGAAGGTCGCCGTCACGCGGACGTGGTCCTTGCCCTGCGCGGCGGCCGGGGCCTGCGGCTCGTTGGAGCCCGCGGCCGCGCCGCCACGCCCCCCGCCGAACGAATCCATCTGCTCGCCGGAGCCCTTGGGCACGAACGCGGTCTCGAGCGTGCGCAGCGTCAGGGCGAGCCCGTCCGCCAGGGCGTCGCGCAGGCGCTGATCGGTCTTGGCCGCTTCGGCTGCGGCCTCGTTGGTCATCGCGACCAGGCGCGACGCGTCGTCGAGGACCTGGGCGTACAGGCCGCGCCCTTCGAGCAGCGAGACGATGTTCGCGGCACGCAGGTCGGGCTCGGCCCCGCTGGTGACCTGCGCGGCCTGGGCCTCCTGGGCCAGCGTGCGGGCCTCGCGGGCGACCGTCTGCAGGATCGGCGGCTTCTCGGCGCCCTGGAAGGCGGAGGAGTCCATCAGCGGGCGGATGAACATGGCGCCCGCGGCGGCGGCGGCCAGGCCGGCGGCGGCCGCGAAGTACGGCACCTTCCGCTTCCAGGCCGCCTCACGCAGGACGGCGGTGGGCATCAGGTTGGCCCGCAGCGGGGCGACGCCCAGCGCCTGGAGGGCGCAGCCGTAGGCCGTCGAGAGGTTGAGCGAGGCCGCCTGGAACTCGCCGGCCTGCGGGCCGTCCATCGAGAGCTTCTTGAACTGCTCGATGCGGTACACGTCCAGTTGGAGCTGCTGCTTGAGGTACTTGCGCAAGCCGGGCAGGCGGAAGGTGCTGCCCAGGCCGATCAGCCGCTTGAGGTCCGCGTCCGGGTGCACCGACTGGTAGAAGCCGATCGAGCGCTGCACTTCCTGGGCGAGGTCGCCGAACACGGGGCGCATCGCCTGGAAGACGTGGCGGGCGTGCTTGGTCTGCTCGGCCTCGCGCTTGAGCTTCTCCGCCTTGGTGTAGCTGAGCTTGAACGCCGTGACGAGCGCCTCGGTGAACTGGTGCCCCCCGATGGGGAAGGTCCGCACCCAGACGCGCCCGGCCTCGGCGATGATCAGGTCCGTGGCCACCGTGCCGATGTCCAGGATGATCGTGCCCGGCGTGTCCTCGGTGAAGCCCAGGTCCACCGCCAGGGCGTTGTAGACCGCCACCGGGGAGATGGTCGCCCAATCGGGCGTCAGGCCCAGGTCGGCCAGCATCGACAGGCGCTGGTTGATGCGCTCGCGGGTCACCGCGAAGATGCCCACCTCGATGTCCGGCGAGCTGGGCGACACGAAGGTCTGGTAGTCCCACTCGACCTCTTCCAGCGGGAAGGGGATCTGCTGGACCGCCTCGAACTTGACGATGTCGCCCACCTTCTTGGGGTCCACCGGGGGCAGCTTGGCGAAGCGGGCGAAGCTCTGGTGGCCGGGCAGGGAGATCGAGATGCGGGCGCCGGTCAGGTCCTTGGTGCTCGCCAGGGTGCCCAGGGCCACCCGCATCGCGTCGTCCTGGTCCAGGTCCGGGGTGGAGAGCACCTTGGGGTGGTTGATGACCGCGTAATCGAGCACTTTGAGCTCATCGCCGTCCTGCGCCAGTTTCAGGGCCTTGATCGCCCCGAAACCCATCTCGATGCCCCAGCACTCGTTCGACGCCATGGATGCTCCTTGCCTCACCCCCACCCGTTCTTGCGTCCGGCGGGGGACGATCCTACCCGACGCCGCCGCCCACGGTACGACCCCGCCGGCCCCCGGTTCCGCGCGGACGCGGGGCCGTGACAGTCCCGTGACACGGGCCCGCTCAGTACATCGCCATCGCCGCCGAGGACACGAAGGTCGTCCCCTGCGGGTCCATCGCCGCGGCGTAGTTGATCAGCTCGATCCGCTCCGGCCGGACCACCCGGACCGCCGCGGTCATATTGCCGATCGAGCACCACCGGGTGGGGTTCTGCTGCCAGGCCAGCGAGCCGATCAGGTCCTCCAGCCGGTTCTCGACCACCATCTGGAGCATTTCCTTGTCGTGCGTCGCCACCCGGGCCCGGAACTCGGCCCCGGGGCCGTCCTCGCCGGCCAGCGCCTGCTGGTCGCCGAACGCGGGGCCCACGTGCGAGAGGTCGGCGGAGGACACGATCAGCGTGGTTCCCCCCAGCTCGTCCAGCGCCGCGGTCAACGCCTCGACGAACGGGTCCAGGTCCAGGCCGCTGCCGTCGTACGACTGCCCGTTGTTGACCAGGGGGTCGTGTACCAGGGCGGCGAAGACGGCCGGGTAGTTCCCCGCGTCGTCCTTGCCCAGCACGTGCTGGATCCAGGGGATGTGCAGCTCGATGGAGTGCTCGTTCTCGTGGTCGTAGCGGTGGCGGAACAGGGCCTCGGCCTTGTCGCCGAGCTTCTCACGCAGGCGGGCGATCAGGGCGGTGTCCGCCGGGCAGATCCCCAGGGGTGAGGCGAAGCCCTTGTCGCAGCCGCACACGCCGGTCGCCTGGCCGAAGTGGTTGGTGCCCAGGACCACGACGCGGTCGGGCCGGTCGGCCACGCGCATCCTTCCATACACCTGGGCGTAGTTGTACCAGCCGCGGGGGTAGTCCAGGTGGGGGGCCACCACCGCCTTGGGCAGGGCGGTGAAGGCGGGGTTCTCGACGTCCTTCAGGGCGGCGTCGATCCACTTGTCCAGCATCTCCCGGAGCTTCTTCGGCCCGAGCTCGGCCTTCTGCTCCTCGGTGGCCTGCTCGCCCAGCTCCTGCATGGCCAGCAGGTCGGCGATCTGGGCGGTCGAGCCCGGGGGCAGGTGGTCGGTCTTGTCGAAGTTCGCCCGGAGCGTCTCCACCAGGCGCTGGTGCACCGGGCCCTCGATCAGCCCGGCGTCGTCGAGCTGGGCCACGAACTGCTCGAGCATCGGACGCTGGAGCCCGCGCCCGACCTCGGCGATGATCTGGTCCAGATCGCGGCTGCCGTCCATCAGGCCCAGCACCGCCTGGAAGGCCGGTTGGGTCACCACCATCTTCTCCGAGATCTGCTGGGCATCGGCCAGCCCGAGCAGCACCTGCTGCTGGCCGTCCGGCGTCCTCACCGGGAAAGGGAAACCCCTCAGCTTGCGGATCTTGGGGCGGTTCTGGTTGGGGGCGGCCGGATCGAACTTGGCCTGGGCGGGCGGGTTCTGGCCGGGGGTCGGCTGGCTCATGGGGTCTCTCCTGGGCGGGAAGTCTAGGGGGACCGGTGGACCCGTTCCGGGTGCGGCGTAGACTTTGGGCCCGTCCCGTCCGGCTGGGTGGCCGTGACGGAACGGGCAAGCGCCAACAGAACTTACCGAACGGGCCATGCGCGCTGCGCGGGCCGGGAGTGGGCCATGATCGACACCCTTGCGGCCGGCGAGACCGTCACCTGCACCATCGAGCGCGTTCCGAACAACAAGGGCGCCTGCGACACCATCACCCGCCTGATGCGCCGCGACCCGGACATCAAGCGCGCCCTGAGCCGCGCCCAGGCTCTCCGCCGCCGGCGCATGGTGTCCTACATCCGCGGCAACCGCCTGTGGTACTCCCGCGAGCGCGCCTCCAAGGTCGCCCGCTGCGAGCAGGGCGCGACCTGGACCATGCCCTTCACCTTCGACATCCGCCCGGACCTCAACTCCGTCGCGCAGTACCTGAAGGTCGAGAAGGCCTGATGACCCGCCGCGTCCTCGCCGGGCTGCTCCTGCTGGGATCGCTCCCGCTGAGCGCCTGCGACGGCAACCGCACGCCGAGCAGCACGGGTTCCACCCACGCCCACGGGCAGGACGACGTCGTCCGTGACGACACGTACGAGGGCGTCCGCGGCGTCGTCGTCGCGCTGCCCGCGCCGGGCGACAAGGACCCGCAGGCCCGCATCCACCACGAGCACATCCCCCACTTCCGCACGAAGGAAGGCACGGTCTTCGTGACCGCCGACGGCGTGCCGGGGATGAAGTCGATGGTCATGCCCTTCCCGATCGCCGACGGCCTGGACGTTTCCGGCCTCGCGGTGGGAGACAAGATCGTCTTCGACTTCACCGTCCACTGGGGCGGCGAGCGCCCGTGGGAGATGACCCGCTTCGAGAAGCTCGATCCCGAGACGGAGATCGACTTCACGAACAAGACGGCCGAGGGCGCGCCGGGCGACGACGACCACGCGGGACACGATCATCCGTAAACGCCAGTCGGGGCATCGCGGCGTGCGCACGCACGCCGGCACTCGGCCGCATCCAAACGCAAAAATAAACCCGGCGCCCAACACATAAGGTCGAGCGCCGAGTCTCGTGGGGGTCGCGTTCAGGGTTGTCCGTGACGGCCGGCGGACCGGTTTCGGGCTTGATGCCCCTCGCCGCGGACACCTCTCGATACGCGGGGTCGGTCGGGCGGTTGCAGGGCTTGAACGCGAAATCTTCCGGATCCCCCAAGTTCCGGAAGATCACCCTGTCCGGGCCCGCCGGGAGGCGGGTTCGGGGGTCGCCCCACGTGCCAGGCGGGTCCTCAGGCCTCTTTTTTGAGCCCCAGGCGGTCCATCACCATCCGCAGGTCGGACCAGACCTTCCGCCGGTTCTCCTCGGTGTAGGACCGGAGGAGGAAGGCCGGGTGGTAGGTGGGCATGACGGGGATCTCGGGCAGGTCGGGGTCGACCATGCCCTCGCCCTCGCCCCGGCGCGGGGGGAAGGTCCACCACCGGCCCCGGGCCGCCCGCATGGGCTCGGCCGTCTCCAGCAGCAGGTGCGTGGCGGGCAGGCCGAGCGTGACGATCACCTCGGGCGAGACGATGCGGATCTGCTCGATGAGGTACGGGGCGCAGATGGCCGCCTCCCGCGCCGTGGGCGTGGCGTTGTTCGGCGGGCGCGTCTTGAGGACGTTGGTGATGTAGACCCGGTCGCGCGTCAGGCCCATCGCGAGGATCATCTTCTCGAGCAGCTGGCCCGCGCGCCCGACGAAGGGCAGGCCGGTCTGGTCCTCGGTCTCGCCGGGGGCCTCGCCGACGAACATCAGGCGGGCGCGCGGGTCGCCTGCCCCGAAGACGATGTTGGTGTGGGCCGTGACGAAGTGCTGGTGCGGGGCGTCCGCCTCGTACTGGGCCCGCAGGGCCTCGAGCTTCGCGGCGGGGTCGGTCAGGTGGGCGTGGCACGCCCGCACGGCCTCGCGGGAGATGCCCCCCGGCAGGCCCGCGATCGGACGCGCCGGGCCGCTCGGGGCCGGTTCGCGCCGGGGCGCGGGAACGCTGGCGGGCGGGGCGGCGTCAGCCTCCCGAGCCGAACGCCGGGCGGGAGCGGGTGCGGGCCTCTCGGCGGGCTCGGGGGCCATCACCTCGACGGGGCGGCCGAGCGGCAGGAAGTCCACCCCGAGCAGGCGGGTGGTGTCGGCGTGCTGGGCGAGGAGGGCGCGGGCGCGATCGAGCATGACGCACTCAACCCGACCCGGCCCGGCTTGTCAACGCGCGGCGCGGGGCCCGACGCTCACGGGGCGTCGGGCAGGGCCCCGGGGTCGGTCTCCGGGTCCGCCTCGGGGATCAGCTCGTCGTCGATCGGGGGCTCGGGCTCGGCCCGGCGTCCGTCGCGCTCGCCCGGCACGGAGTCGACGATCGAGCCGTCCGGCGTTGGGATGTTCGAGCCGCCCAGCAGGTCGGGCAGCAGGGCGCCGGCGACCGCGCCGACCACCAGCCCGAGGATCAGCCCGGGAAGAAACGCGTGCATAAAGGTGCCGGAAGACGGGGTGTCGTTGTGTTCGGACATGGCTTGCTCCATCGGATCAGTCCCTATCGGACCGGAACGGGCTTCGGCTTGCGGCGGGAGCGGCCCGGGGAGCGTCCACCCGGGGATTTAACGCAGCCGGCGCGTCCGCCACGCCCAGGCGCCGTACTCGATCGCGGAGCGGACCAGCTCGCGACGCCCTCCCGCGGGGGCCCCGTCCGGAAAAGCCGTGTGGAGACGCCACTGCCAGTACGCCCCCCGCAGCCGGAACCGGGTTGCGAGGCCGAGCATGGCCAGCCCGAGCAGGCCCTCGATGGCGGTGCGGGGGCTCATGATCCGCCAGATCCGGGGGGACTTGGGTGCGCCCGGTACCAGGCCACGGTCTCGGCCAGGCCGTCGGCCAGGCTGGTGACGGGGGCGTAGCCGATCAGCTCACGGGCGGCGGAGACGTCGGCGACCGAGTCGCGCACCTCGCCGGGCCGGGTTGGCCGGTATTCGGGCGCGGCCGATCGGCCGCAGAGCGAGCCGAGCCGGGACGCCAGCTCGTTGACGCTGGTCCGCTCGCCGGCGCCGACGTTGACCACCCCGCCGCGGAGGGGGGTGGCCGCGGCCGCCGCGAGCAGGTTGGCGCTGACGGCGTTGGAGACGTGGGTGAAGTCGCGGGTCTGCTCGCCGTCGCCGTAGATCGCGGGGGCCTTGCCGGCGAGCAGGGCTTTGATGAACGCGGGGATCACCGCGGCGTAGGCGGAGTCGGCCGCCTGGCGGGGGCCGAAGATGTTGAAGTAGCGCAGGCTGAGCGTTTCGAGGCCGTAGCAGGCGGACCACGCGCGGCAGAGCGATTCGCCGGCGAGCTTGGACGCCGCGTAGGGCGACATGGGCTCGGGGGCCTGGGTCTCACGCTTGGGCAGCACGGCGGCGTCGCCGTAGGCGCTGCTGGACGCGGAGTAGACCAGGCGGCGGACGCCGGCGTTGCGGGCGGCCTCCAGCACGCGCATGGTGCCGGTGGCGTTGACCAGCCAGGTGCGGGTCGGGTCCTCGACGGAGCGGGGCACGGAGCCGAGCGCGGCCAGGTGGAAGACGAACTCGCAGGACGCCACGGCCTCGTCCAGAGCGCCCCGCTCCAGGATGCTCGCGTGGACGAACCGGACGCGGGAGGGCTCCAGGTCCATCAGCTCGGCCACGTGGGCCGCGTCGGAGTTGGACAGGTCGTCGATGACCGTGACCGCCGCGCCGAGGGACACGAGGGCGTCGAGCAGGTGCCCGCCGATGAAGCCCGCGCCGCCGGTCACGCAGCATTTCCGGCCTTCGAGCGCCGGGCGCAACCGGGACACGAGATCGGCGGGCAGGCGGGTCATCGGGCCACTTTAGGGGATCAACCGCCCGGCCGGCGTGCGGGGGTCGGCCGACCTCCGTCCGCTGCCAAGGGCATGCACGCGTGCATGAAAAAGCCTGCCGCGGAAACTCTCCCGCGGCAGGCCGGACACATTCGGTCGTCGGCTCACGGGCAGCCGGCGTTGTACTGGTCGAGGTAGGCGGAGAGGTCGAAGAAGTTGAGCACGCCGAAGGGCGCGGACAGGTCGGCCGCGGGGTCGCCGGCGTTGAACAGGTCGAGGTAGGCGGCCAGGTCGAAGAAGTTGACGCCCCCGTCGCCGTTCAGGTCGGCCGGGCAGCCGGCGTCGGGCCCGCCGAGCGAGCCGTCGGCGAGGAGGGCCTGGGCGTACACGTCCTCACCGCCGTTGCGGGTGTCGGACCAGGTGGCGAGCATGCGCCCGTCGTCCCAGCGGTTGAAGTTCAGCCGGCCCTTGGAGCTGAGGGCGGTGCTCACGGGGATGGCGGCGCCGCCGGCCAGGGAGCCGTCCTCGTTGGTGATGAGCAGCTGGAGCGTGCCGTTGGTGCTGCCGAGGTTGGGCTGCACGTCGAGCACGGCGGCCGCGCCCGCGGCGTGGGCCACGGCGCGGGGCGGGCTCTTGAACTGGTTGTTGAAGGGGAGCAGGACGGCCCCGGCGTCGCCCAGCATCCGGGCGCCCGTCTGGGCGTCGAACCGCTGGACGTTCATGCTCTGCTGGCTCTGCGCGCCGTCGAGGTTGCGGAAGAACATCATCACGTCGCCCGAGGGCGCCAGGGCGATCGCCGGGTCGAGCTGCTGGCGGGCAAACTCGGACGAGGCGGCCACGCCGTTGGCGGCGTAGAGCACCGCGCCGGAGGGGCTGATCCGCTGGACGTAGCAGTCGAAGTCGCCGTCACGCGTGTCGTGCCAGGCGATGACCGCGCCGTCGGCGCCGTCGTTGAGCAGGCGGGGCCGGTGGGCGATCGGGACGACGGTCGCGTCCGAGACGACGATCGGCGAGGGGCCCCACTGCGGCACGCCGTTGGCGTCGAAGCGCTGGGCGTACACGTGGCGGGGGCTGAGGAAGGAAGCGGTGTTGCGCACCCAGGAGAGGATCACGCCGCCGTCGGCGGTGGGCGCCATCTCGTGGAAGGCGGGCTCCTCGGCGCCGGCGGCGTGCAGCACCACGCCGTCGCCCGCGAAGGCCTTGACGCCGGCGGGGCTGATGCGCTGCATGATCAGGCCGGGCTCGACGTCGAAGCGCGGCCAGGTGACGGCGTAGTCGCCGTTCGCGAGCTGGGTGATGCGGGGGTCGGCCTCGTACGCATCGTTGTTCGAGACGGTCACGCCGTCCGGGCCCCAGAGGAACGAGCCGTCGGGCCCGATCAGGTAGGCATGCACGTCGTTGTCCGTGCCGCCGCGGATGTCGACGAAGGCGAGGACGCAGTTGCCGGCGTCGTCCACGCGCAGGTCCCAATCGACCACGGCCGTGTTCTGCGGGTGCGCCGAGACGAGCAGGCCCGCGTCGCCGAAGACGGGCACGCCGTCCGGGTCGAGGCGCTGCACGCGGACGCGCACGCCGCCGGGCTCGAAGTCGTACCAGCCGGTCCAGGACGAGCCGTCGGGCGCGACCCCGGTTTTGATGACGGTCTGGTCGCCGCTGCGGACGACGACGGGGGTGTTGACGGCGGGGTCGGCCGTCCACTGGGCGAAGGCGGCGGAAGCAGCCCCCAAAACCAGGGATGCCGAAAGCATCGAGCGGGCACACATCATCTCGTTTCTCCTCCGTCCGGGAGCAACCGACGCGGCGCTCCCGGGATGCGCATGGTATCAGAAATCTGTCCCGTGCGTAATAAATAACAAAATGTTTTCGGGCCGAGCGGCTATGATCGGGTCAACTGGCCATTCACGCCGGAAAGGGGCCGATGCTGGAGACCGCGGGGCGCGTTGGGAGCCCGGAAGAGGCCGGGCGGGCTGGCCGGCAGCTGGCCGAGCGGCTCGCCGCGGATTTCAGCGCGTTGATCGGAGCGCTCCCCGAGCGTTCCGGCGGCCCGACGGCCGTGGCCCGCGCCTTGGGGGTGAACCGGGTGCCGGTGAGCCGGCTGCTGAGCGCGATCCGGCGTGACCCGGGCAGCGAGATGCTGGCGATGCTCCCCGGGCCGGAGACCCTCCGGTCGATCGCCCAGGCCGCCGCGGACCGGGACGCCGTGGACAACCGGCTGGTGTCGTCCGCCCTGGAGGCGGTGGACCAGTTCGAGGCGTTGATCCGCTCGTTCGGCACGCGGGCCGCGTTCGACGCGACCATGAGCGTCTGCGAGCCCGAGGCCCTCGAACGCTTCGAGCAGGCGGGGCGGTACCAGGCTTTCCGCGGCATGAGCCAGGTGCTGGGGGTCGAGGCCGAGCTGTGGCTGTCGACCATGATCCTCACGCCGACCCGCGACGACCCGGTGGCGCTGGACGTGACGGCGGTGCACGGGGCGCTGGGCATGCGCCGGCTGCGCCCGGACGTGACCGTCTCGTTCACCTACGGCGCCCCGCACGGCGCGGTGGGCAACGCGGGGGGCATGGACCTCGACCTGGACTTTTCCCCGTACTACACGCTCGGCCCGGCCCCGCTGCGCCGACGCGACCACGCGGGCAACGTGGTCCACGAGTTCTGCCCGGACAACCTGGGCAAGGACGCCGCGTACGACATGCTCGCCGGCGTGCATGCGCCCGGCCACTCCAAGCGCTACCGCGACGAGCGGCGCACCAACCGCGGCGTGGTGGTGATCCCGGACGTGCCGGTGAACACGCTGGTCGTGGACCTGTTCGTCGGCGAGGGCGTCTTCGAGGGCATCGAGCCGAGGCTCTACTTCTACAACACCACCGCCCGCGGCCCGGCGGACCTGGAAGACCCCGCCCGCTTCCACGACCGCCTGACGCCGCCGGTGCGCCTGTCGCCCATCGCCGGCGGGGGCGGCGGCGTCACGCTGGAACGCCTGCCCCGCTACGGCGACATGATCGCCGACGTGTGCGCGCGGGTCGGGTACGACCACCGGCGCCTGCGCGGCTGGCGCCTGCGCGTGGCGTACCCCCTCCACGGGTTCCAGTGGACGATCGCCTTCGAGGCCCCGCCCGCGCCGTAACGGGGAATCCCCGTTACGGGCAGCCGGCGTTGTACATGTCCAGGTAGGCCGCCAGGTCGAAGAAGTTGAGCACGCCCGTGGGCGCGACGAGGTCCGCGCCGGGGTCCCCGGCGTTGTAGAGGTCGAGGTAGGCGGCCAGGTCGAAGAAGTTCAGGCTGCCGTCGCCGGTGAAGTCGGCCTGGCAACCCGAACCGGCCACCGCGAGCACCGCGGCCCCCGCGTTGATGAAGCCCCAGCCGTAGCCGGTGTCGTAGCCCGGCTCGGCGCGGTCCACGGCGGTCTCGGCCAGCACGGCCTCGACCTCGGCGGGGGTCAGGGACGGGTTGACGGAGAGCACGAGGGCCGCGACGCCCGCGGCGTAGGGCGAGGCGAAGCTGGTGCCGTCGACGGTGGCGTAATCGCCCGCGCCGTAGCCGTCCGCGCCGGTGCGGTCGGTGGTCAGGACCGCCGCGCCCGGGGCGCTGATGAAGGTGCCCACGCCGTAGTTGCTGAAGCTCGCCCGCGTGCCGGAGCTGTCCACGGCGGCGACCGCGTTGACGCTGGGCAGGCTGGCCGGGAAGCTGATCGAGCCCGCGCCGTCGTTGCCGGTGGCGGCGAAGTGGATCACGCCCAGGGCCCGGGCGTTGTCGAAGGCGGTCGTGATGACCGCGGACGCGGCGCCGCCGCCCCACGAGGAGTTGGTGACCTGCGCGCCCGAGGAGGCGGCCCAGTTGATGCCCGCGGCGGTCCAGGAGTCCTGCGACTCCAGGAAGGGCAGGCAGAAGCCGAAAAGGCTGAACTCGTTGAAGATCTTGGCGGCCTGCACGCGCACGCCGGGGGCGATGCCCGCGATGCCGACGCCGTTGTTGGCGGTGGCGGCGACGCAGCCGGCGACGGCGGTGCCGTGGTTGTCGCAGGCGTTGCCCGGGTTGCCGTTGCCCCCGCCGCTGACGAAGGTCTGGCCCGGAACCTGGCTGATGTCGGGGTGGTTCTGCTGGACGCCGCTGTCGAGCACCACGACGCGGACGGACTCGTCCCCGTAGGTGACGGACCAGGCGGTCAGGGCGTCCATGTCCTCGTCGTTGGCCTGTTCGAGCGCCCACTGCTGGCCGAACATGGGATCGTTCGGAGCGCCGCCGGTCCGCTTGGCCCAGAAGATGCGGTCGGGCTGCGCCCAGGCGACGGAGGGATGGTCGTTGACGGCCAGGGCCACGGCCAGGGCGGCGTCGCCGGTCCGGGCGGGTACGTACGCGCGGACCAGGCCGGGCGTGCCCGCGGCGTCGCGCTCGGTGACGACCGCGCCGTGGGCGGCGAGGACGGCGGCCTGCTCGGCGTCGGTCACGCCGGGCTCGAAGGCGACGAGCAGGTCACGGGTGGGCACGACGGGCAGGCCGTCCTCGCCCAGGTAGACCAGCGAGGCCATGTCCGTCTCGGCCGCGAGCAGGGCTACGGAGCGTGCCGCGGACTCCGGCGTGCGGGCGCGCTCGGGGAGCATGACGTAGGTCCAGCCGGGCACGGAGCTCGGCGTGGTCAGGGCGTCGCGCAGGCCGGCGCGGTCGAGGGCGGCACGCACGTCCGGGCGGACCCCCGCGCGGGGCGCGGGGTCGGCGTACACGGCGACCATCGCCGGGTACACCGTCAGCGGCACGCGCCGGGCGAAGTACGGCGTCGCGGCGCCCGGATCACGGGCTTCCGGCACGTCCGCGATCAGACGGCGCAGGTCGGGGTCGACCGTCCGCGCGGCCGCGGGCCCGACCGAAAAACCAGCACCAGCGGCCATCACCAACGCCCATGCCCGATAACGCATTCGACACTCCTCGCTTCTCGAAAGACCCCGTCGGGGAAACCCGGAACGCCCCCGCGACCGGGGGCTCGATGGGGGCCGAAGATACAGGATCCGGCCGCAGCGATCAACGCGCGCGCGAAACCGAGCATCACGGGCACCCGGCGTTGAAAGCCGCCAGGTACGCCGAGAAGTCGAAGAAGTTGAACAGGCCGTCCCCGTTGACGTCGGCCGCGGCGTCCTGTTGCTGGTACAGGGCGACAAACCGGGCGAGGTCGAAGAAGTTGAGCATGCCGTTGGCGTTGAGGTCGGCCGGGCAGGCCGCGGGGATTCCGTAGGACATGGTCATCACGCCGCGGGTGAACGCGCCGGACACCGTGACGATGTCGAGGGCGCCGTCGGCGTCGAGGTCAGCGACGGCGCAGCCCGTGGCGGACGGCCCCGGCACTCGGCCACCGAACGCGAACTGACCCGGGGCAACCTGGGTGTACACCCAGACGCCCGGCGTAGAGGCGTTCGTCGCGGCGACGATGTCGAGCAGGCCGTTGCCGGTCAGATCCACAACGGTGTGCTCGATGAAAGCGCCCTGGGCAACCATCGGGACTCCGTACAGGGAGACGGGGTCCTGCGGCCCGGCCAGCCCGCCGAACAGAACGCGGAGCGGCCACCCGTGGGTGCTCACGAGCACGTCGGTGAAGCCGTCGGCGTCCAGGTCGCCGGCCGACAGCCACGCGGGCGGCGTGGTGGTGTCCCACGACGCCCCCACCGACCATTGCGCACCGCCGTTCGATAGGATCTTGACGGTCCTGCCCTCGGCATCCCCGACGACCAGATCGGGCCAGCCGTCGTGATCGACGTCGACGGCACAGAGTCCGACGGCTTCGCCCCCGACCGGGATGGCGTGGACGAGCGTGGGCGCTTCGCCCTGCCGGCCATGGAAAATGAACACCGCCCGGGCCGCGCCGCCCGCGACCGCGAAATCCGAGACGCCGTCGGCGTTGAAGTCGCCCACCGTCAGTTGATGCGTGGTCGCTCCGACCGGCAGGGAAAATTGGACGAGGGGCCCGAAAAAGCCACCGGGGACGCCGGGGCTGAAGTCGACGGTGTCCTGGCCGCTCGAGACGACGAGGTCCGCCACGCCGTCGGCGTTGAAATCCGCCACGCGGGACATGAACGTTTCGGCCCCGGGGATGTCCTCCTCCGTGTACGCGCCGTCCGGACCCCGGCGGTACAACTTCGGCGCGATCCGGCCGGTCACGATCAGCTCGGGCACACCGTCGCCGTCCAGATCGGCGGCCTCCACGTGCCGCGGGTCACGCCGCACGTCCCGCGCGACTGCGCCGAGGCGGTCGCCGCCGGGACCGATCGAGCGGTGGTCCACGGTCAGGGCGTCCCCCAGCGTCACCATGTCGCGCAGGCCGTCGCCGTTCATGTCGCGTGCGAGCGACGTTCCCGTGCGACCTTCCACCAGCCAGAGCGAGGAGCGGTCGTAACCGAGCACGGGGTTCCGCCAGACCCACTCGAGTTCATTCCCCGGCCTGGGGAATGCGCGCGTGCGGACGATCACGTCGGGCAGGCCGTCATCGTCGAAATCCCCAACCGGCCGGACGGTGCGCACGCCGTCTTCCACGGGGAGGACGACCGGCGAAAAGGTCCCGCCTTCATTGACCAGCACCGTCATGGAGTCATTCGACCCGAGCGCGATGTCGGGCCGGCCGTCGCCGGTGAGGTCGAGCACGCCGGCGGTGGTGTCGTTGGCGGGCAAACCGACCGTACGAACCGGGCCGAACCCGTCCGTGCCCGTCCCCGGGTACACGCGGAACTCCGGGGCCGACGCGTTGCGGAGCAGCACGTCCGGCCGGTCGTCGCCATCGAGGTCCGTCACGGCCGCGATCTGGAACTCGAAACCGACGTCCAGCAACTCGGGCGGCACGCCGGGCCGGGACGACCACGACACCCCCAGCCGGGTCGGCGAATGCTGGAACACCACGTCGGCGCGCCCGTCACCGTCGAGATCCTCAAACCCGTCGACGGAGCCCGGACCCTGATGGATCGGGTAGCCGAGATCGATCGCGGCGCCGAAGGTCGCGCCGTCGAACGGGACCACCTTCATGGTTTCGGTGGCGGAGAAGATCCTGTCCCAGAGATACAGGTCCGGGTGACCATCGCCGTCGTAATCGCCGGTGAGCATGGACACCAAGGGATGCGGCCGGCCGAAGGGCGGCGCGGGGCCGAGAATCGGTTCGGAGTAGCCGTCCGCGGTCTCCAGCACCGCCCCCACCCCGCTGACGCCCGCGTCGATGCCGAGCCCAACGAGGAAGAGGACCGGCCCGTCCGGCCCGCGCACCGCCGCCACGGACGCGGCCCAGGCGGTTTCGGGCGGCGCGGTGAAGTTCCTGTGCCCGACGCCGAAGACCGGGCTGTGCGCCGACGCGGCGGGACTCGCCACGATCGCGATGGCGAGGAACCTCGTCCCAACGGCGCGCTGGGAAAAATTGATGGGAGTGTGCTTCATGGATACCCGTTGGAGTTCGGGGACGGCGCGCCCGGAGCATCGCCCGGCGGCCTGGGTCACGGGCACCCGGCGTTGTAGAGGTCCAGGTACGCGCTCAGGTCGAAGAAGTTGAACGCGCCGAAGGGTTCGGCGAGGTCGGCGCCGGGGTGCTGGGCGTTGAAAAGGTCGAGGTACGCGCTGAGGTCGAAGAAGTTGAGGGCGTCGTTGCCGTCCAGGTCGGCGTCGCAGGACGCGGCCTTGGCGAAGAACACGCGCACGCAGGTGTTGCCCGAGTAGCCCACGACGAGGTCCGGCAGGCCGTCGCCGTTCAGGTCGCCGAGCGCCATCGCGGTGCCGACCTCCGGGGCGTCGTAGGTCCAGGACGGCTCGGTGTCGAGCACGCCGTCGCGGTTGAGGTACAGGTGGGCCCGGCCGTCGGAGAAGTGCACCTCGCCCAGGTCCGGGCGGCCGTCGCCGTTGACGTCGAACAGGTGCACTTCCTGCGGCCCGGAGAAGGGCGGGTTGGTCGCGTGGAACGGGGTCAGCGCGCCCGCCTCGTAGGCGTAGACGCGGGTCGGGTCGCCGCCGACGGCCATGTCGAGCCGACCGTCCCCGTCCACGTCGGCGAAGGCGACGCCGCGGTCGGTGTCATCGGTCCCGACGGTGGCGTCGGGCGTGCTGGCGAGCGTGCCGCCCTCGTTGAGGTACACCGCGCTCTCGAAGTTGACCCACTTGGCCACGCCCAGGTCCGGGTAGCCGTCGTCGTTGAGGTCCGCCACGGCCACGGTGTTCTGGATGGAGCTCTCCGCGGACTGCCAGACGGCGCCCGGCGTCAGCACGCCCGCGTTGTTCTTGTACATGAGCATCGGGCGGTACGGGTCGGGCGAGAGGCCCTGGTTGGTCGTGACCACGTCGTCCCAGCCGTCCTGGTCCACGTCGATGAACACGCCGGAGGTGCCCCAGGTGGTGGCCGCGGTGTTGGACGTGTACGAGGGCGAGGTGGGCACGCCGTGGGTCGTGCCGGTGTAGACCCGGACGCTGTCGCGGCGCATCTGGCCGTGGACGGTGAGGAGGTCGGGCAGGCCGTCGTTGTTCAGGTCGCCGATCTGCACGTCGGCGGTGTGGGTCTCGACGTCGGACAGCCAGCCGGGCGTGGTGTCGATGCCCGAGCCGTTGCCGTAGAAGATCATGTCCCGCCACTCGGTGTAGGGCGGGAAGCTCTGCGAGGTGTAGCAGACGACGACCAGGTCGTTGCGGCCGTCGCCGTTCAGGTCCGCGATGGCCAGGGCGCCGACCTGCCGGCGCATCTCGATGGTCTGGTCCGGCGTCGAGCCGAAGGGCACGCCCGACCCCCGACGCACCCAGCCGGTTCCGTCGGTCGCCGAGGGGATCAGCGCGACGGTGGTCCGCCCGTCGGAGGAGACCTCGAGAGCGGACTGGGCCAGGGCGCCGGAAGCGGCCGTCAACGCGGCAGCGGCGGCGAGGCCGGCGGTGGTGCGGCTTGAACGCATAGTTTGCTCCTCTCCCCGCCCGGTCCGGACGGCTCCGGGGCCATGCTACCACAAGGCCCCCCGGGGCCCAAGCACCGCGTCGGAAGGCCGACGCGGAGGGATTGTTTCCGCACCGGGCGGCCGGCCCCCTGTTCGGGGGGCGTGTTGTCAAGTGGAAAGAAGAGGCCGCGGCGGAAGCGTCCGCCGCGGCCCGGAAGTTTCGGGAGCGATCGCCGTTACGGGCAGCCGGCGTTGTAGAGCGAGATGAAGGCGCTCACGTCGAAGAAGTTCCATACGCCGAAGGGGGAGGCCAGGTCGGCCGAGGCCTGCTGCGTGTTGTACGCGCTCATGAAGCCGGCGAAGTCGAAGAAGTTGAGCTGGCCGTTGCCGTCGAAGTCGGCCGGGCAGGCGTCGGTGACGGTCAGGGCCGCCGCGTTGGAGTTGATGGTGCCGCACTCCTTGGTGATGCGCAGGCGGTAGTAGCCGGCGTCCGCGGGCCCGAGGTCGTCGATGCGGAGCTGGGCCGTGGTCGCGCCGGAGATGCGGTCGTTGTTGTCCACGTTGACCCAGCTCCCCGAGACGAACTTCTGCCAGCGGTAGGTGCGCGGCCCGGGCGCGAAGAACAGCCCGGCGGCGAACTCGGCCGTGCCGCCGGCGGGCTCGGTCGCGTCGGCGGGATGGCTCAGGAAGCTGTCGGTGTTGCAGGCGGCGTCCCACGAGGCGAGGGCGTCGCGGATCGGGCCGCGGAGAAGCTCCCAGGTGTAGTCGTAGATGCGGCCGGCCACGGTGTCGGAGCTGGTCGAGTCGTTGAGGAAGACCGCGGTGGCGTACTCACGATCGAACCGGAGGTACAGCGGGCCGGAGGTCTTGAACGGCAACCGGGCCCAGCCGCCCTCGGTGCGCCAGCGGCGGGTCGGGTTGGGCGAGAAGGTGCAGTTGTAGCTGCCGCCCTTCCAGGCAGCGTCGACCGCGTTGCGGAAGGCGAGGATCTCGGCGCTCGTCAGGTTCGTCGAGGCGGCCTCCTGGTTGATGATGCCGGTCAGGACGGCGTCGCCGTGCTCGGGGTAGTTGAGCATCAGGTCGAACAGCGTCTCCTTGTTGAAGTCGTCCAGGATCGTGCCGTCGGCGAGCTGCTCGTAGAGCGCGACGGCGTCACGGGCGGTGAAGGTGTTGAAGTCCGGCCATTCCGAGCAGAGACACCCGATGGTGTGGTTGAGCGAGGTGCCCGCGAGGCCGTAGGTGGTCGCGAACTGCATCAGCCCGTTCGTGGTGTAGCGGCGGCGGAGGGCCTCGGTGTGCTCGTTGGAGCTGTTCCGCATCACCTGGCGGATGGTCGTCTCCAGCGAGGGGAAGGTGGTGGTGGTCGCCACGGGGCAGGAGCTGTTCCCGAACGTGTCGACGTTTAGCGTGACGAGGCTGCCGAGCGTTTCGTTGCCCAGCTCGACGCCCCGCATGGCGCGGGCTGCGTGCAGGATCTTGATCATGCTCGCCGGCTCGAACTGGAAGTTCTCGTTCAGCGAGGCGATCGTCGGGCCGCCGACCTGCTTGGCCTTGAACCCGAAGTCGCCGGAGGGGATGTTCTCCCGGATGGCGTCGCGGATCCGCCGGGTTTCCGGGGTGGTGTTGTCCACCATCGCGACGGCGAACCGGGTCTGGTTCAGGGCGTTGGTGTACCGCTCGATGCAGGTCAGGCGGGCGCCGTTCTGCTCGAGCAGCGAGCCGATCTCCGCCTGGGTCAGCGCGGGGTACCACCAGCCGGAGCCGGGGTTGTCCGCGACCATGAGGACCGTGTACAGCGCGGGCACCCCGACGCCCGGCTGGCGGTGGACCTCGACGTCGACCAGGCGGGCCTGGTTCTCGGTGAGCAGCGACGTGACCTCGCCCGCGGTCCGGGCGAAGTAGTACCACCAGCCCTGGTTGTTGGAACCGGTGTTGTTCACGGCCACGGCGCTGTAGTACTGCTGGCCGTTGAGCTCGTACACGTCCAGGTCCAGCAGGCGCAGGGGCGGGTTGGCGTTGCCGATCCAGTCGGCGATCTGCTGCGGCGTGGCGCGGTACAGCCAGCCCCAGCCCGCCGCGGTCGCGCCCGTGTTGGGCACCGTGATGGCCACGAAGTTCTCGACCGAGCCGTTGGCGTACGGCTCCAGGTCGATCAGCCGGCGGTTGGAGCTCTCGAGCAGGTTGCCCAGGCTGGCCGCGGTCTGGCCGTAGTGGATCTGCATCCCGGACACCTGGTAGGAACCGGAGTTGGTGACGGCCACCACGTCGTAGGCGTTTGACCCCACACGCTCGATGTTGAACACCCTCTGGCTTGCCCCCAGCGCGGCGATCTGGGCGCTGGTCGCCGAGTACAAGTACGACCAGCCGGTGGGCTGGTCGAGCCAGCGGTCCACCTGGCCGAACGAACAGGTGGCGGTCAGGGCGGCCGCGGCCAGGGCGGCGCCGAACGTCTTGCGCATCATGGTCATCCTCTCTTGTGGACGCGACCGGCCTGCGCCGGTCGAGGTCGGGGCGTGGACTTTACCCGGAGAGGGCGTTTTTCCCGAGGGCGAGTCACGGAACAACGGGCACGAAATCTACGAAAAAACGCCGGCCCCACCCGGGGCCGGCGTGAGACGGGTGAGATGTCAGGGGCGCATCAAGGGCAGCCGGCGTTGTACATCGTCAGGTAGGCGGAGACGTCGAAGAAGTTCAGGTCGCCCTCGCCGGTCAGGTCCGCCGCCGGGTCGCCGGCGTTGTACATGGCGAGGTAGGCCGAGACGTCGAAGAAGTTCAGGTTGCCGTCGCCGGTCAGGTCGGCGGGGCAGCCCGCGGCCAGCAGCGAGATGACGCGGTTGGACGCGTGCCCGTCGACCGTGCTGAACCCGCCGCCCATGTGCAGGGCCGGGCCCTCGCCGATGTCGTAGACGATGCCGCCGAAGATGTTACCGTCGACACTGGTGGCGACGGCCTCCCAGGAGACGCCGTTCCACTTGGCGGCGCGGGAGGCGGGCGTGGCGCCCGAGTTGTTGAAGCTGCCGAGGGCGTACAGGGCCGGGCCGGTCCCGTCGTCGAACACGATCATCTCCTGCACCTGGCCGTCCAGCCCGTCGCCGAGGGGCGACCAGGCCGTGCCGTCCCACTTGGCCACGTTGTTGGCGACCTCGGTGTTGTTGATGCGGTTGAACGAGCCGCCGACGTAGAGGGCGGGCCCGTTGCCGTCGTCGAACACGGTCATGTGGAAGCCCTGGGCGAAGCTGGAGCTGCGGGTCAGGCCGGCGCCGAGCGCCTCCCACGACGAGCCGTTCCAGCGGGCGATGTTGTTGGCCGCCACGCCGCCGATCGACAGGAAACGGCCCGCGGCGTACAGGTGGGGGCCGTCGCCGAGGTCGGCGCTGAGCACGTCGAGCACGATCAGCGGCACGGCGCCGTCGATGGTGCCGCCCACGCTGGTGTAGGTCGTGCCGTCCCAGCGGGCGATGTGGTCCAGGCCGACCTGACCGTTGAGCGTGACGTAGTTGCCGGCGATGTACAGCGCCTCGCCCGAGCCGTCGTCGTGGACCTCGAGGTCCCAGATGGAGCTGAGGAAGGACTCGGCCTGGGCGTCCATGGCGTGCCACGCGGAGCCGTCCCAGCGGGCCAGCTTGGCGGTGCCCGCCACGTTGCCGGCGCTATTGAAGTAGCCGCCGACGATCAGGTCGCCCTGGAAGACCCGCATGGTGTTGGAGTACTGCTCCTGCAGGCCCGAGCCCAGCGGGGCCCAGGCGCTGCCGTTCCAGCGGGCGATCAGCGAGCCGCCGGGCACGCCCGGCACCGCGAACGACCCGGTCGCGTGCAGCGCGCCCTGGAACACCTCGAAGCTCGAGACGTACGAACCGGTCAGACCGGGATTCCCGAGCGTGGTCGACCATTGCGGCCCACCGGCCTGCGCAACGCCGCCGACGGACGCGACCATCACCGCGGCAAGGGTGCCGCCCACGAACCTGAACATAATGACTCCTCCGGATTCTTGCGGTTGCTCCCGACGCCGAGCGCCGGAACGCCCAAGGTACCGAAAACGCCCCGCCCCGCCAAGACCGAAACGGACATTTCTTCAGATTTCGCCAGGTTTCTGACTAAATCCGAACACCCGGAGTCGCCCCGTTACGGGCAGCCCTCGGCGAAAGACCGGAGGTAGGCCGACACGTCGAAGAAGTTGAACACGCCGAACGGCTCGGCGACGTCCGCCGCGGGGTCCCGGTTGTTGAACCAGAAGAGGAAGGCGCTCAGGTCGAAGAAGTCGACCACGCCGAAGGGCACGGCCACGTCCGCCGGGCAGCCGGAGCTGGTCAGCACCAGCTCGGCCTGCAGCGAGGTGACCGAGCCGCAGGCGTTGGACACCACGACCCGGTAAAAACCCTGATCCGCGACCCCGGCGTTCTGGACCACGAGCGTCGACGCCCCCGAGCCGGAGATCCGCCCGTCGTCGGCGAGGTCCTGGCCGTTGAACTGCCAGCGGTAGCTCAGCGGCTCGGAGCCGACCGCGCCGGCGATGAACGCGGCGTTCTCGCCCGCCCCGATCTGGACCGACTGCGGATGCATGACGAGCTCGGGGGCGGTCGCGTCCAGGCTCAGGCGGAAGTTGGCCACCGTCCAGGCGGCCTGGTTGATCGAACGGGCGTTGTCCGCCGCCTGCGGGTGGCCCTCCGGCAGGCCGGTCGCCACGCCGCCGTAGCTCACGTTGGGGTTGGAGAAGTGCGGCCGGCGCACGCCGGGGGAGTAGGCCATGACGGAGCGGTGCAGCGTGCCGTTCGTGCCGTTCCAGCGGTGTCCGTAGGAGTAGGAGAACAGGGCGTTGCCCGCGTTGTCGCGGTCGTGGGCCGAGCCCATGTTGTGGCCGAGCTCGTGGGCGAAGGTCAGGTTGCCGACGGCGCAGGAGTGGCGCGTGACCGAGAACGCCGACGAGGCGAAGCCGGTGCTCAGGTTGGTCATCAGGTACGCGACGCCGCAGGCGCCGGTGTTGTCGTTGATCAGGCTGACCATGTCGGCCTTGTAGGCCTGGCGGAGCTGGTGGACCTCGTCCATGTAACCGTCCGTCGCGTTGCGCAGGCGGGAGAGGTCGGTGCTGAAGTTCTCGCCCTCCTGGTAGCCGACCTCGGCGGTGTGCATCAGGCGCAGACGCACCCCGATCTGGCTGTTCTCGTACGCGGTGTTGGCCGAGGCGACCGCCGAAGCCGCCATGGCGCGGATCGCGTTCGTCCCGCCCGCCGCGTTGCGTGCGGCGGGGGTGTAGGCGACGAGGACGTCGATCGTCTCGCCGGAATCCGCGCAGCCGCCGCCCCGCTCGTGGGTCGGCTCGGGCCGGGCGTGGACGCAGTGCTCCGCGTCGGTCGCACAGGACTCGAAGGCGTGGGTGCGCAGCTCGGTGGACCACAGGCGCCCCGCGGCGTCCGAACGGACCTCGAAGGTCCGCCCGTCGTCCAGCCAGGCGGCCCCCATCACGGCGTCGTCCTCGACACTGAGCACGAAGTGCCCGCCGGACGCCACGCGCCCCGTCCAGGTGTAGGACAAGGGCCCCCGGGCCTCGACGTGGTCCACGACCGCCGTCAGGTCGGCGTCGGCGAACAGGTTCAGCCGCACGGCCGACCGGGGGCCGGCATCGACCAGGTCCATCGCGCCCAGGTCGGCCTCGATGCGCCGGGCGCGGAGCACCGTCGGCTCCGCCGCGGGGCCAGCCAGCGGCATGGGCTCGGTGGGGACGGGCAGGAACAGGCCGGGGCCCGCGTTGGGCGCCGACGGGGCGGAAGCCAGCGCGATCGAGGCGAGGGCGGACGCGAATGCTGCGAACATGGACAACTCCGGCTGAAGCGTGCGTCAGAACGACGCACGGCGCGTGGACTGGCTGGCGGGGCCAGCATAACGGATGCCCGCCCGGATCCGAGGCCGGCCCGAACGGGGCCGTGCGATCCGCCGGGCGATCCCGGACCGGAAGGTCCGAGAACCGCCCCGGACGCCCGGGCCTGCCGCGGGCGTCGTCGGGGGTGGGGACAGCGTGCGGTTCGGGAATTTTCCTCGCGCGGTTGCCGGCCCGGCCCGCGCTTGTCGCGTTCCGAGCGGACATACGACCCGGCCCGTGGCCGGGAGAACCAAACCGAAAGGAGCACGACATGCGCAGGAACTTCACGATCGGGGGGGATGACTCGGCACGGCCCGTCGGCACGGCGCGTCGGTCGGGGTGGGTGGCGGCGGCGGCGGTTCTCGGCTTGGGCGCCGGGTGGGCGGGCGCCGGCGAAGCGGCCCACGACCGCATCGCCTTCCGCCCGGCCACGCCGCCGGCGGGCCAGACCGCGTACGCCGGGCCGGGCGCCGTCCGGTCCCGCCCCATCAGCGTCAACCTGGCCGCTCTGCAGGAGGTCGACCTGGGCGAGGCCAACGGGGTGCGGCTCAACCTGTTCGACGGCGTGGCGCCGCTGGCGATCCCGGAGCGCTTCGAGCGGCGCGACGACGCCGGGTACACCTGCTCGGGCCGCCTCGGCGGGGGCTTCGCGGGCTGCTTCGTCCTGTCGGTGGTCGATGACGCCGTCGGGGGGGCCGTCTGGATCGAGGGCGGGGCCACCTACGAGGTGCGCTCCGACGAGCACGGGGGCCTGTGGGCGATCGAGCTGGACCCCAACGCCTTCCACGAGTGCGCCGCGCACGAGCGGCCGGCGCTGGGCCCGGGCCGCCCGTTGCTGGCCGAAGCGCTGCCGACCGAACTCGGCGACGCCCCGCGTGGCGCGTGCGACGACGACGGCTCGGTCATCGACGTGCTGGTGGTTTACACACCGCAGGCCTTGCAGAGCTCGGGCGGCCTCATCAGCATCACCGCCCAGAACGCGATCGCGTCGGCGAACACGGCGTACGCCAACAGCCAGATCAGCACGAGCCTGCGTATGGCGGGCATGTACATGACGTCTTACAACGAATCAGGCAGCATCGGCACCGACCTGGCGCGCCTCGCCGACATCGACGACGGCTATATGGACGATATCCACGTCATCCGTGATTATTACAACGCCGACGTGGTGGTGCTGCTCGCGCACACGCCCTCCGAACCCGGCGCGGCCTACGTGATGACCAGCCTCTCCCCCGCCTTCGCTTCCGGCGCGTTCGCGGTCGTCGACGTGGGCGCGGCAGTGGGCAACCTTACTTTCGCGCACGAGGTCGGCCACATCATGGGCTGCGGGCACGACCCGGACAACGGAGGACCCGGGCTGTTCTCCGACTCGCACGGCCATCGCTTCACGGCGCTCAACTTCAACCAGTATCGAACGATCATGGCCTATTCACCGGGCTCCCGCATCCCCTACTTCTCTCACCCGGGCGTCTTGTACATCGGCGCGCCCACGGGGGTCGTCAACCAGCGGTTCAACGCCCGTGCGATCAACGCCGCCGCGGAGACAGTCGCGAACTTCCGCAACGGCTCGGGGCTTTCGGCCCCCGCCTTCCCCGGCGTGATCGCGCCGTACACGGCCAGCCCCGGCGAGACCGTGAGCTTCGGGGCCACCGCCGCGGGCAGCGGGCCGATCACCTACGCCTGGTCGCGCAACGGCACGCCGCTCAACAACTCCGGCCGGATCTCGGGCGTGAACACCCCGAACCTGACCATCCTGGACGCCCGGCCCGCGGACAGCGGCGTCTACACCCTCAGCGCCGTCAACGCCTGCGGCAGCGACCTGCTCAGCGTCACCCTGGACGTCAGCTCGGGCCCCTGCCCCGCCGACGTCGCCGCGCCCTACGGCGTCCTCAACTTCTTCGACGTGGCCACCTTCCTGAACATGTTCAGCGGGGGCCACCCGGCGGCCGACCTCGCCGCGCCCGCCGGCCGGTTCGACTTCTTCGACGTCTCGGCCTTCCTCACCCAGTTCAACACCGGCTGCCCGTAAGCCGAGCCTGTTGAAAGAATCATGCCGCGGGCGGGTGGGGCCTCGTGCTCACCCGCCCGCGGCGTTTTCGTATTCGGCGAGCAACGCCGCGATCGCGGCACGGTTCATGTCGGTACGGACCGGCACGATGCCGCGTTCCTCCATCCGGGCGAGCGTGTCCATGCACGCCCTGAGCCATTCCCCGGCCCGGGCGCGCCGCTCCGCGCCGCCCGCGGGGTCGGCGGCGGCGTCCGCGAGGAGCGAATCGGCCATGCCGCGTTGCGCGTGGGCCAGGGTGGACCAGAGCCGCGTGTCGTTGTCGCCGGAGCGCGTGCCCCGCTCGGACGCCTCCACGGCGGCCGCGAACGCTTCGCGGGCCTCGTCGTGCCGGCCCATCATCATCAGCGTCTCGGCCACCTGGTCGAACGCCGCGGCCTGGACCATCACGTAGAACATGTTGTCCGGCTGCGCCTCGGCCAGCTTATCGCGGAGTTCGCACACCCGCCGGTGCATCGCGAGGGCCTCCTCGTGGCGGCCCAGCATCCGCAGCGTCGTGCCGAGCTTGTCCAGGGCGATGGACTCGTCGAGACACGCCCGGGCGTCCGTCGGGGCGGCCGCGTGCAGCGCCGCGAGCAGCTCCAACGCGGCGCGGTTGTGCCCGAGCGTCGATTCCAGCTTGTCTTCCGCCTGGTAGACGTCCGCCAGGCGGTGGTGGGCCAGCGCGAGGTCGCGCTGGGCGCGGGCGTCGTGCGGCTCGTTGGCGGCCGCCTCCGCCCGGATGCGCATGGCGCGCTCCAGGTATTCTCTCGCCTCGCCGGGTCGGCCCAGCCGGATCAGCGTCTGGCCCGCCTCGTTCAGCGCCACGCCGACCGAGCGGTAATCCTTGGATTCGGGGTCGCGCTCCATGATGCGCTCGGCGAACCCGAGCGACAGGAGGAACCGTTCGAGGGCCTCCTCGTTCCGGCCCATGTTGCGCAGCGTGTGCCCGAGCCGGCCGTAAACGAACGAGAGCGTGTCGAGCACCGCCAGCTCGGTGTCGGGCATGGCCTCCAGCATGGCGGCCGCTTGCTCGTAGTGGTCCAGCGCGTCCTGCACGCGGGCGGCGGAGGTCGCGACGTCGGCCACCGAGATGCGGGTGCGCGCCAGGGCCAGCCGGTTGCCCAGCGTCCCGGGGGTCAGCCGCTCGATCTGCTCGCGGATCTCGATGCTACGGGCGAAACTGGCCAACGCCGCGTCCGTGTCCCCCAGGTTGGAGGCGAACGGGTTGCCCTGGATGGCGCCGATCCGGGCGTAGGCCTTGGCGAGCTCGTCGAGCAGCTCCGGGTCGTCCCCGGCCTCGGCCGCCAGCGAGTCCAGATAGTTCAGGCCCGTGCGCACGATCTCGCGCCGGGCCTCGACGGACCCCGCCAGGCGCTCGACCCGGTCGTGGATGTCGAACAGAAGGGTGTTGGCCAGCCCGCGCAGCTCGGCGAAACGCCGTTCGGCCCGGGCCCGCTCGGCTTCGGCCCGCACCGCGAAGGCGGCGCTGACGGTCGTGGCGGCGACCAGCGCGACGGCCGCCACCCCCGCCGCGGCCACCAGGCCGCGCCGACGCCGCGCGAACTTGCCCAGCTGGTACAGCGTCGTCGCGGGACGCGCGGCGATCGGCTCGCCGTGCAGCAAACGCCGCAGGTCCGCGGCCAGCGCCTCGGCCGACTGGTACCGGCGGGCCGCGTCCTTCTCCAACGCCTTGGCCGTGATCGCCTCCGGGTCGCCCCGCAAGCGCCGGTCCAGCGAGCCCAACCGCGCCGGCTCGCGCTCCTGGATGTCCCGCAACGCCGTGACCACGGACGCGCCGCCGAGGTCCAGCGGCGGACGCCCGGCCAGCACCTCGTACAGCACCGAGCCGAGGGCGTACACGTCGGTCCGCGCATCGATCGCGTCGGGGTCGCCCGCCGCCTGCTCGGGGCTCATGTAGGCCAGCGTGCCGATGACCTGCCCCGGGACGGTCACGGCCCCGTCCTCGCCCGCGTCGGTGATCCGCGCGATGCCGAAGTCCAGCACGCGGGCCCGCCCGGACTCGTCCACGAGGATGTTCGAGGGCTTGAGGTCCCGGTGGATCACCCCGCGCAGGTGGGCGTGGTGCACCGCGTCGCACACCTCGGCGATCAGCGCGACGCGGTCCCGCAGGGACAGGCCGGCGGCGTGCTCGGTCACCGGCCGGCCGCGGACGAGCTCCATCGCGAAGTACGGCTCGCCCGTCGTCTCGTCCACGCCCGAGCCGTACACCGCGGCGATGCCCGGGTGCTGCAGGCGGCCGAGGGCCGAGGCCTCCAGCGACAGACGCCGGCGGAGCGAGGCGGCGTTCATCCCGGCCCGGCCGATCTTCAGGGCCACCAGCCGGCGTGGCCGGTCGTCCTCGGCCTCGTACACGACGCCCATCGAGCCCGCGCCCAGCACGCGCCGGATCGTGTACCGACCCACGCGGTCGCCCGGGGCCCGCGTCCCGGGCACGTCCAGGGCGTCCTCCGACAGGTCGTGGCCGAGCAGCGCCTCAACCTCGGCCCGCAGCGGCGCATCGCCCCCGCAACACCGGTCGAGGACCGCGACACGCTCCTCCGCCGGGGCGTCGCACACCTCCAGGAACACGGCCTTGGCCCGCTGGTACAGGTCATCCGTTCTCAAGGGTCCCCCCGTTCTCCGCCAGTTCCCGGCGCAGCCAGGCCCGGGCCGCGCGCCAGTCGTTGCGGACGGTCCGCTCCGACACGCCCAGGACCACCGCCGCCTCCGCGTCCGTCAGGCCCCCGTAGAAGCGCAGCTCCACCACCCGGCAGGCCCTGGAATCCAGCTCCGCCAGCCTGACGAGGGCGTCCTCCATCGCCAGCACGTCGATCGGACCGGTCCCGCTGTCCATCGCGGCGTTGTCGAGCGTGATGCGCCGCCAGGCGCCGTCGCCGCCGCGTTTCTGCCGGCCCCGGCGTCGGGCCTCGTCCGCGATCACCCGCCGGACCATCTCCGCGCCGATCGCCATGAAGTGCGTCCGGCCCCGCCAATCCGTCCGGCTCTGGTCAGCCAGGCGCAGGTAGACCTCGTGGACGATCGCGGTGGGCTGGCAGGTCCAGTCGGAGGACATGCGGGACGCGGCCAGCCGGCGGAGGTTGTCGTAGACCAACGGCGCCAGCTCGCGGGCCGACGAGCCGTCCTTCAGCACCACCAGCGTGTCGTTCGCGCCAGTCTCCGGTCCCGTCATGACCCCCGCCTCTCGAGTCCGGGTATTTTGCCGGACGTCGGCCGGGATTGCAACCGGTTTCTTGGCGGTCCGGGGCGGCCCGGGCTTATGCGCCCAGAAACGAGCCCGCCCAGAAAAAAACCCCGCCGGGCGGCGGGGTTGGTGGGATCGGTCGGTCTGCGGGCCCGGCTCAGCCCTTCCAGTCCGTCTTGAACGCCTGGATGGCGTCCTCGATGCGCTTGGGCAGGTCGCCGTCGAGGGCCTTGGTGCGGTCCAGCTCGTCCCACACCGGCTTGGCGACGGTGTGGAAGTAGTTGAGCATGCCCTTCTCGAACTGGGCCACCTTGTCCAGCGGCACGTTGTCGAGGAAGCCGCGGGTGCCGGCGTAGATCGAAATGATCTGGTCGGTCACGGTGAAGGGCACGTACTGCGGCTGCTTGAGCAGCTCGACCATGCGGGCGCCGCGGTCGAGCTGCTTCTGGGTGGCCGCGTCCAGGTCGGTGCCGAGCTGAGCGAAGGCCTCCAGCTCGCGGTAGGCCGCCAGGTCCAGGCGGAGGGAGCCGGCGATCTTCTTCATGGCCTTGACCTGCGCGGCGCCGCCCACGCGGGACACCGAGATGCCCACGTTGATGGCGGGGCGCACGCCCGAGAAGAACAGTTCGGGCTCAAGGTAGATCTGGCCGTCGGTGATGGAGATCACGTTGGTCGGGATGTAGGCCGACACGTCGCCCTCCTGCGTCTCGATGACGGGCAGCGCGGTCAGCGAGCCGGCGCCGTTCTCGTCCGAGAGCTTGGTGGCGCGCTCCAGCAGGCGGCTGTGCAGGTAGAACACGTCGCCGGGGAACGCCTCGCGGCCCGGCGGGCGGCGGAGCAGCAGCGAGAGCTGGCGGTAGGCCACGGCCTGCTTGGACAGGTCGTCGTACACGCACAGGACGTGCTTGGGGTACGGGGCGCCGTTGGCCAGGGTCTTGCCCGGCTCCTTGCCCGACCACATGAAGTGCTCGCCCATCGCGCAGCCCGAGTAGGGCGCGATGTACTGCATCGGGGCCGGGTCGGACGACGCCGCGTTGACCACGATGGTGTAGTCCATCGCGCCGTTCTGACGCAGCGTCTCCACCACGCCCGCGACCGTCGACTCCTTCTGGCCGACCGCCACGTAGATGCACACCACCGCGTCCTTGGTGCCCCAGAACTGCTTCTGGTTGATGATCGTGTCGATCGCGACGGCCGTCTTGCCGGTCTTGCGGTCGCCGATGATCAGCTCGCGCTGGCCGCGGCCGATCGGGATCATCGCGTCCACGGCCTTGATGCCGGTCTGCAGCGGCTCGTGCACCGGCTGGCGGGCGGCGATGCCCGGGGCGATGATGTCCACCAGGGCCGTCTCGGTGTTGGCCAGCGCCGGGCCGTCGTCCAGCGGGCGGCCCAGGGGGTCGACCACGCGCCCGAGCAGCGCCTCGCCGACGGGCACCTCGAGCAGGCGGCCGGTCGACTTGACCATGTCGCCTTCCTTCACAGAGAGGTAGTCGCCGTACACGACCGCGCCGACCGTGTCCTGCTCCAGGTTCATCACCTGGCCCATGATCGAGCCGGCCGAGGTCTGGAACTCGATCAGCTCGCCCGCCATCGCCTTCGACAGGCCGTAGATCCGGGCGATGCCGTCGCCGACCTCCACCACGCGTCCGACTTCCGAGATCTCCAGCTCGGTGCTGAACTGCTCGATCTCACGCTGAATCAGGCTGACGATCTCGTCGGTCTTGATTTTCACGGCTCGCTCCACGCCCGCGCACGCCCGTCGGCGCGCCGGAGGTTCCGGTTGTCCACGATCCTGGCCCGCGCCCGCTCGGACGGGGGTCGAAGGGTAGGTCGCGACCCCGCCGAAGTCCCGCGGGCCGCGCTGTTCGAAGGCCGCTGGGCCCGCCCGGCCGGACGCCCGCGCCGGGGTCGGCTCCCCCGGGTCCGGCCAGCCGTAAGCCGCCCGGAGGCCGCTGCTTGCGTCATTCCGCCGGGGTGCTGATCCGCTGGATCGACAGACGCACGCTCAGCTCGGCGTCCGGGCTGACCTGCACCCCCCGGGGCAGGCCCGTGACGATCGCCCGCTTGCTCTCCACCCCCCGCTCGAGCTCGTCGAAGGTCAGCTGCACCATGGCCGTGGGCACCACCTCGCCCGATCGCAGGCGGTCGATCTGGTCGCTCGGCCCGGTGACTTCCACCCCCACCAGGTCCTGCTGGCCCGGCTGGAGCGTCACCCGCCAGCGCCCTACCTCGCCCGGGGCCATCAGCACCTGCACGGGCATCGGGGCCAGGGTGTACGACTGGGTCCGCGACCGCAGCGTCAGCGTCACGTCCACGAACTCGGGGTCGAACTCCGTGCTCCAGCGGTCCGGGTCCTCCGGCAGCTCCACCCGCAGACGCCGGATCGTCTCCTGCACGCCCGGGCGCAGCGACTCGACCGTCGCGGCGTCCAAACGCACCAGCCCCTCGGCCCCCTCCAGGCGCTCGATCGCGCCGCCCGGCCCCTCCACGCGCAGGGTGGACGGGCTCACCCGGGGATTGCCCCCAGACTCGAACGCCACCCCGTCGGGCTCGATGGCCCGGACCGGCAGGGCGATGGAACGCAGCTCGTCCACCTGGACCCGGACCCGGTCCGGGCTGACCTCGTTGACCGCCACCCCCGCGTCGGCGAGCAGCTCGCTGTTACGCAACACCTCGCGTAGGTCGATCTCGTGGACCCCGACCGACGCCGGGATCTCGATGCCCACCCGCAGGAGCAGCCGCCCCTGCAGGGAGCGCAGCACCTGATCGAGGCCGGCGGTCGAGCCGGACAGGCTGAGCTTGACCGCCTCGGGGAACTCGAACCCCGGCGCGGCGCGAACCAGCAGCTCGGACGCCACCCCCGCCTCGATCCGGGGGGACACCTCGGCCGCCTGCGTGCGGAGCGTCCGGGCCTCGGCGAGCAGCCAGACCATCAGCGTCACCAGGCACACGAGCACCAGGGTCCGCAGGTCCAGGCCTCTTTTCTTGCGCTGGGCCACCGGTCAGCCCTCCTTCCGGCCCGGCTCCGGGTCGCCGCCCTCGAACCCCTCGGGGTTGCCGTCGGCGTCGACCGGCTCGGGCGGCCGGCCGAGCAGGTCGGTCAGGGCCATCTCGAGCCGGTCGGCGGGGATCGGCTCGGAGAGCACGCCGCGCTCGGCCAGGCGGATGTCGCCCGTCTCTTCCGAGACGACGACCACGATCGCGTCGGACTCCTTGGTCACCCCCACCGCCGCCCGGTGGCGCGAGCCGAAGCGGGCGTCCGTCATGTCCCCCGGCTCGGCCATGGGGAGCTGGACCCCCGCGGCGCTGATGGTCGTGCCCTTGATGACCACGGCCAGGTCGTGCAGGGCGGTGCCCGGGTAAAAGATGGTCTGGAGCAGGGCGGGCGTGAGCCGGGCCTCGATCTCCGTGCCCCCGTCGACCAGGGTCTTCAGGCCGGTCGTGCGTTCGATGACGATGATCGCGCCGAAGCGGGACTTGGAGAAGTACGCGCAGGCCGGGGCGATGGCCTTGGCGATGGCCGCGCCGCCCTCCTCCTGGTTGCGGAACAGGCGCGTCTCGCCCAGGCGGATCAGCCCGCGGCGCAGCTCCGGCTGGAAGATGACCACCAGGGCCACCGCGATGACGGCCAGGAGCCGGTCGTAGAGGTAGCCCAGGCGCTGGAACGAGTCCTCCCCGAGCACGCGGACCATCACCGTGCCCAGGACGAGCAGCACGATCAGCCCCTTGAGCGCGCGGGCCGCACGCGTGCCCTGGATGAACCGGATCACCGCGAAGACCGCCACGCCGATGAGGAGCAGCTCGATGGCGACCTGCCAGGGGGCGTACGAGCCCAGCCGGTTGAGCAGGTCGGTGAGCCGGTCGAACGCGGTCAAGAAGCGGTCCTCCCTCGTGGTCGCTTCATCCTAACACGCCCGCGCGCGCCCCGCCCGCTCAACCGAGGTTGTAACGCACGATGCACCACAGCGCCTCGAAGCCGTCGCGCCACCCGATCTTCTTGCCCTCGGCGTAGGTCCGGCCGGCGTAGGACACCGGCACCTCGTAGACCCGCACCGCCCGGGCCCGGCCCGGCGTCCGCTCGTCCGGCAGGTCCATCCGGGCCAGGCGGGCGACGATCTCCGGCTCGACCCCGAAGCGGTTCTCCCGCAGCTCCAGCCGTTCGAGCACGGGGCGCGAAAAGGCCTTGAACCCGCACTCGATGTCGGTGAGGTTCAGGTTGCTGAGCATGTTGGAGAACGTCGTGATGACCCGGTTGGCCACGTGGTGCCAGTAATAAAGGACCCGGTGCGTCTGCCCGAGGAACCGGGTGCCGATCACGGCGTCGGCCCTTCCATCGATCAGCGGGGCCAGCACCGACGCCTGGTCGGCCGGGTCGTACTCGAGGTCGGCGTCCTGCACGATCACCATGTCCGACCCGAGTTCCAGGGCCCGGGCCAGCCCGAGGCGCAGGGCCGCCCCCTTGCCCCGGTTCCGCGGCGCGAGCACGGCCACCACGCCGGGGTGGTCGTCCGCCAGGCGCTGCACGACATCGCGCGACCCGTCGTCCGAGCCGTCGTCCACCAGCACCACGACCCGCTCGCACAGGCCGCCCGGCGTCGGCGGGGGCGGCGTCGCCGCGAGCCGCTCGAACAGCCGCGGCAGCAGCTCGGCCTCGTTGTACACGGGGATGACGACCGCCAGTTTCATGCGGCAGGATAGTGGGCCGGGCGTGATCCGGGCGGCCGGCTCACGAGTGCAGGGGGATGGTCATCGAGCCCTCGCCCACGCGGATCACCAGGTAGATCCGGTCGTACGCCGATTCCGGCAGGACGTCGATCCGCGCGTCGCCCCCGAGACGCTTGACCAGGTCCGGCACGGTGTTCGAGTGGCCCACGACCACCCACACGCCCCCGGCCTTCACGATGCGCGACATCGCCGGCTCGGGGTCGAACATGTCGTAGGACCCGGTGCCGACGCCCGCGGCCCGGGCGATCCGCTGGGCCGTCTCCCTGGCCCGGTTGGTCACGGAGTGCATCACGCGCTGGGGCGCGACGGAACGGAGCATGCGCCCCACCCGGTCGGCCCGTTCACGCCCGTCGGCGCTCAGCGAGGGGTCCTGCTGGCTGCCGGCCGCCTCGGCGTGCCGGAGCACGAAGGCGACGAGCAAGCGCGGCGGTTCGGGGTCGGCGGGCTGGCGTCCGGCGCCGGCGAGCAGGCCGGCCGCGCCGGCCAGGGCGAGGGCCGCACGCCTGGACATCAGGCCGTCGGTGGGGATCGGTTCCATGCCCCCAGCCTACCGGCCGGGAGGGGAGCCGGGTTCAGCCGATCGTCAGATCGTCGTAGTTCTTGGGCGTCTTCCAGCCCGAATCCTGCTGGGGCCGCGGCTGGGCGGGCTCGTTCGCGTTGAGCGGGCGGGCGCGGCCGTACTGGGCGCGCTTGGCCTGCATGGGGGTCAGCGGGGCGGCCTGGGGACGCGGGGCGCCGACCTGGCGGTCCAGTTCCGAACGCGGGGCCGGGCGGTTCTCGGACGCTGGCTTCGGGGCCGGCTCCTCCTTCGGCCCGATCCGGCGCGACCGCGCCTCGTCGATGGACCGATCGAGCTTGCTGAGCAACGCTCGGACCTCGTTGAACGCCTTGTTGTCGCCTGCCATGCGGACCTCCTGGACCGTGGATCTATCGGGCCGGGACCTCCCCCACTTCGCCGCCGCGCCCCGACCCCGGCGATCCCCGCGTGAAGCCGTAGCGGCTGTGACGCCTGGCGCAACCGGTCCAACCTACCCTCCCCCGGATGCCCACCCGGAGCGGTCATGGCGCAGGTCACACTCAGCGGGGTTGAGAAGGTCTACCGCGGCGGCGTCCGCGCGGTCCGGGATCTGAACCTGCGCATCGAGGACGGCCGGTTCGTGGCGCTCGTCGGGCCCTCGGGCTGCGGCAAGTCCACCACGCTCCGCATGATCGCCGGGCTTGAACCCGTCACCGCCGGGGTCGTCTCGATCGGCGGTCGGCCCGTCAACGGCCTGCCCCCCCGGGACCGGGACGTGGCGATGGTCTTCCAGAACTACGCCCTGTACCCCCACATGACGGCCCGGCAGAACCTGGCCTTCGGGCTCAAGCTCCGGAAAACGCCGCGGGAGGAGATCGAGCGCCGCGTCCGCGCCGCGGCGGCGCTGCTCGGCCTGGACGCGTGCCTGGACCGCAGGCCCGGGGCCCTCTCGGGCGGGCAACGCCAGCGGGTCGCGCTGGGCCGCGCGATCGTCCGCGAGCCAGCGTGCTTCCTGTTCGACGAGCCGCTCTCGAACCTCGACGCGCCGCTCCGCGCGGCCATGCGATCGGAGCTCAAGGCCCTGCACCGGCGTCTGCGCACGACAACTGTCTACGTCACGCACGACCAGGAGGAGGCCATGACGCTGGGCGACATGGTCGTCGTCATGGCGGAGGGCGCAGTGCAGCAGGCCGGCACCCCCGCCGAGGTGTACCGCTCGCCGGTCAACCGGTTCGTCGCGGGCTTCGTCGGGGCGCCGCCCATGAACTTTCTCGACGGCGTGCTGCAGGAAGCGGAGGACGCGGTCGTCTGGCGCGAGCGGGCCGGCCAAGGCCTGTCCGTCGTTCTTCCCCAACCCCTCGCGGGCCCCGCCCGACGCGGCCTCGGAGCGCCCCGCGTGCTCGGCGTGCGGCCGGGCGCCGTCACCGTGGGGCCGGTCGGTCCGGACGCCGCGCCGTGCGAGGTCGCTTCCATCGAGCCGCTCGGTGAGCAGACCGACCTGCGTCTCGTCCTGCCGTCCGGCGCCGCGCTGACCGCGCGCGTGCCCGCGCCGATCGGCTCCGCCACCCCCGGCGTCGGCGATCGCGTCGGCGTGTCCCTTGATCCATCGCGCGTGCATCTGTTCGAGCCGGGGCCGTTCGGCCGGTCCCTCGCCCCGGCGGACGCCAACACGGAGATTGCTGCATGAGCCCGGTGCCCCGCCACAACCCCGGGCCTGAGGAGCTGCCCCCCCACCCCGGCAACCCCTACGGCCAGACGCCCCTCGGCCCGCCCGCACGCTCGCGCGCGGAGATGGTCCAGATCCGGCGTGACCTCTTCTGGCAGAACGTGGTGCGCGAGATCCTCCTCGGGCTGGCCGCCGCGGCGGCCGAGTCCGGCGGCCGGCTTGGCCTGGGGGCGGCGGACGCCGCCAGCGGGGCGTCGCCCATCTCGGAGATGTTCGACGGACGCATGGGCCTGATCACCGTCCTCGGCCAGCGCATCCCGATCGCGGACGTGGTGCCGGTCTTCTCCTGCAGCGCCGCGGTGAATCCCGCGGAGCGCATGCTCTCCGACGACGTGCAATGCACCGTGTTCCGCATCCGCACGCCGGCGGGCGAGAACTACACGCTGCCCATCCACCAGATCGTGGGCGTCCACTCCATGTCCGACCAGCTCGCGGACCAGCTCGAGGAGGCCGCCCGCCGGATGGAGGAGACCGACGAGCACGGCAACCGCATGCCGTTCGGCTTCGCCGCCTACACCTCCCTCGCCCGGGCCGAGCAGGGCCCGCGGGAGCCGGGTGAACGCCCCGATCCCCGCCGACCGGAGGAATAAACGACCGACGGGGTTGGTGGTTTTGAGCCGCCCGGGCCCGCTCAGAGGGCCCCGCCCGGGGCGCGCAGGAAGGCTTTGTTTGCGTACACTTATCGCGATCCCCGTTTACAACGAGGCCGCCACGGTCGAGCAGGTGCTGCGCACCGTCCGGAAAATCACCCCCGACATGCTCGTGATCGACGACGGCTCCACCGACGCCACGCCCGAGATCCTCGACCGGCTCCGCCCGGAGCTGGGATTTGACCTCATCCGCCACGAAGCCAACGCCGGCTACGGCCGGGCCATGCGTGAGGCCTTCGCCCGCGCCCACCGCGACGGATACGACTGGGTCATCACCATGGACTGCGACGAGCAGCACGAGCCGGCGATGATCCCCGAGTTCCTCGCCGCCGCGGAATCCGGCTCGTTCGACATCGTGTCGGGCTCCCGGTACCTGGACCCCCGTTACGCCGAGGACCGCCCGCCGGAGGACCGCCGGGCCATCAACGCCACGCTGACCGCGGAGATCAACGAACGCCTCGGCCTGAACCTGACCGACGCGTTCTGCGGCTTCAAGGCCCACCGCGTCTCGGCGATGCGCCGGCTCCACCTCAGCGACGACGGCTACGCCTTCCCCATGCAGCTCTGGGCCGAGGCGGCCGCCCACCGCCTGCGCATCGGCGAGATCCCCGTCCGCCTCATCTATAAGGATCTGAACCGCTCCTTCGGCGGCGGGCTGGACGAGCCCGAACGCCGGCTCCGCCACTACCGCTCGGTCCTCGACGCCGCGATCGCCCGCCACCGGGCGGTCCCCGCCTGCTGCCAGGGACGGCGCTGTGGCGGCTGAGGCCGTCACCCTCCGCCCGGACCCGGCCCGTTGGCGGACGATCATCACCGGAGCCCGCGTCCCCCCGGCCACCGCCGCCGACCGCGCGGCCGTCGGGCTGCCCGCCGACCGTCCGGTCGTGCTCTCCGGGCACCAGCCCACCCTGTGGCACGCGGGGATCCTCGCCAAGCTTCTCGCCGCCTGCGAGCTGGCCGCGGCGACCGGTGCGGCGGCGGGCTGGATCGTCCCAGATGCCGACGAGTCGGACCCCACCACCGCCCGCGTGCCGGAAGGCCGGGGCGAATCCGCGACCGCCCGGGTCGTGCGCCTGCTCGCCGGCGACCCGCCCGGGCCCGGCGTGCCCCCCGGCGTCCTCCCGCCCCGCGACCCCGCGCCAGCCGATCCCCGGCTGCCGGGCCTGGCCGTAGCGCTGGCCGGGTTCCGGGAGGAACCTTCCCTGGCGATGCAGAGCGCCCGGGCCACGATCCGCCTGGCCTGCAGCCGGTTCGGCTTGGCCGAGCCCGTGGTGTTCAGCGCGTCCGACCTGTGCCGGACCGGCGCGTGGGCCGCGCTGCTCGACGCCATCGCGGCCGACCCGGAGGGCTGCGCCGCGGCGTACAACGCGGCGGCCGGGGCCGAGCCGGACGCCCGGGTGCGCGCCCTGCTCGTCGGCCCGGGCCGGATCGAGCTGCCGCTGTGGCGGGTCCGCCCCGGCCTGCCCCGCCTGCCGGTCTTCAGCGACCAGATCGACGCCCTGCCCCGGGCCGAACTGCGCCCGCGCGCCCTCGCGATGACCGCCGTCGCCCGGGCAGCGCTGGGCGACCTGTTCATCCACGGGCTCGGCGGCGAACGCTACGACCGCGTCACGGAGGCCTGGCTGGACGGGTGGTCGCTCGCGCCGGGCTGGTCCCTCGCCCCCACCGCCGTCGCGACGGCCGACGCGTACCCGGATCTCGGGATCGACGCCGCCCGCCTGCCCGACCCCGCGCGGGCCAAGTGGCTGGCCCACCACGCCCGCCACGACCCCGCGTTGCTGGGCGACGCCCCCGCCGCGGCGCTCAAGGACGCCCTGCTCGGGCGCATCCGGGCTATGAAGGATGCCGGGACCGACCCGGCGCCCGCGTTCGCCGAGCTGCAGGCCCTGCTCGCGTCCTACCGCGACCGCCACGCCGACGCGCTGGCCGACCTCGCGGCGGATGCGGCACGCGCCGAGCGCTCGCGCGCCGTGCGCGAGCTGGCCCTCGACCGCACCTGGCCGTGGCCCGTGCTTCCGGACGCGACCCTCGACGCCCTGCACGCGAAAGTGCGGAGCGCGTTGGCGGGCGCAAAGATGAGCCGATGCGCCAACGCTTGTTCCTGTTCCTCCTGACCCTCTCGCTCGTCCCGGCGGCTTGCCGCAAAGCGCCGGAAACGGGGATGCCCGATCCCGGGGAACCCCGGATCGTGGCCCTGTCCCCGGCCCTGGCCGTGATCGCCCGGGACGCGGGGCTCGGAGACCGGATCGTGGGCCGTCACGCGTGGGACCTGGCCCTGGATCCGAGCCTGCCCGTGGTCGGCACGCACGACGACCCGGACCTGGAGACGCTCCTCCGCCTGCGCCCGACCGACCTGCTGATCCAGGAAACCGAGGCCCGGTCCCCCGCCGCGCTGCGCCGTCTGGCGGCCGAGCAGGGCTGGACCATCCGCAGCTTCCCCCTGCTCACGCTGGACGACGTGGCCCGGGCCTGCGACGAGATCGCGGCGGCGTTCGGCGGCCCCCCCGGCCCGGACGGGCCCCCGGGCGCTCGCCTGCGCCGGGCCTGGTCCGACCGGGGCGAGCCCGCCCGGGCCGCGGGGCGGGTCCTGCTGCTGGCGGGCGTGGATCCCGTCGGCGCGATGGGGCCGGGGTCATTCCACCATCAACTGATCGAGCGGATGGGGGCCGAGCCGGCGCTGCGGGACGGGGGCCCGTGGCAGGAGCTGGACCTGGAGGACGTGCTGCGCCTGGCGCCGGACGCCATCCTGCTGTTCAGGCCGGGGGCGGAACCGGAACCGGGCCCGGAGGGGGCGCTCGCCATGCTGGGCGGGATCGCCGGTCTGGACGTGCCCGCGGTCCGCTCGGGCCGGGTGGGGGTGATCCGTCACCCGCTGGGGTTGCTGCCGGCCTCGTCGCTGGCGGAGGTCGCCGACGAGGTGGCACAAACCTTGGAGCAGTGGGAACTTGGATCATAATCTGAGGGAATCTCTTGGATGCCGCCGCCGCGGCGCGGTACCATCGATACCCGCGTTGGCGGAACCCTCCGTCCGGCACCCGACACGACTCCATCCCTTTTAAGGCTCGCGGCCGTCGCGACCGAGGTGCCAGCCGCATGACCAAGCCGGTGCGAGTCCTCTGGGTGGACGACAGCCCCGACCTGCTGCGTGTGTATTCGAAGCTGGTGCAGCGCACGCCCGACATGGAAATGGCGGGCACGCTGACGAGCGCGGACGATCTCGCGGCCGAGTCGAGCCGCCTGAAGCCGGACGTGATCGTGCTCGACCTGACCATGCCGGGCAAGAACCCGCTGCGGGCCCTGGCCGAGCTGACCGCGCTCGACCCGGACGCCCGGACCATCGTCTTCAGCGGCTACGACGACGAGGCGACGGTGCGCGAGGCGATGCAGGCGGGGGCGTGGGGGCTGGTGTCCAAGATGGTCGACGGCAGCCCCGGGGACGTGCTGGGCGCGATCCGTCGGGTGAGCGAGGGGGAGTCGTGCTTCCCCGGTTGGGCATCCGGCGGTGGCGACCCCCCCGTGGTCGAGACCCCAAGGCGTCCGGGCGGGACGCTTCGCCCGGACGAGCGTCCGTAAGCGAGAGGGGAAGCGATCGCGATGCCCGACGGAGCGAGCACGCTCACCGATCGTTTCGACCACCTGGTCTTCCTGCACGACGCCGAGCTGGCCACGACGGAGCCCCGGCCGCGCCAAGCGCGCCCCGCCGCACGCGGGGGCCCGGCCGAGCCGGAGCCCGAGCCCGACCCCGAACTGGCCGGGCTGCTGGGATGGCTGTGCGCCCGCGCGGGCGTCAACCCCGAGGACTACCGCGCCAGCGTGTTCCAGCGTCGGTCGAAGTCGTGCCTGCGCGCGGTCCGGGCCGCGAGCTACGCCGAGGCCCGGGCCCTGGCCGAGCGGAGCCCCGAAGCCGGGGATCGGCTCCTCAACGCGCTGCTCGTGGGCGTGACCTCGTTCTTCCGTGACCCCGGGGTGTTCGACGCGCTGCGGCCGCACCTGGCGGCGTCGGCACGCCCCCCGACGGTGCTGAGCGTCGGCTGCTCCGCCGGGTGCGAGCTGTATTCGTGCGCGATCGTGCTGGCCGAGCTGGGCCTGCTCGGCGGGGCCACGCTCGTCGGGTTCGATTGCCGGCCCGCCGCGGTGCGTGCCGCCCGTCTCGGGGTCTATTCTGGGGCCAGCGTGGAACACTTGCCGTCGCACATCGTTGATCGGTACTTCGTGTCCGACGAGAACGGGCGCGTCCGCGTGCGCGACGACCTGCGGGCGGCGTGTTCCTGGCGGGTCGGCGAGGCCTTCAGCGCCCGGGCGGGCCGGCCGGCGGACGTGGTGCTCTGCCGGAACGTGGCGATCTATCTCGAACCGCGCGCGACGCTCCGTCTGTGGGAGCGTCTGCACGCGAGGCTCGCTTCCGGCGGCCTTCTGGTGGTCGGGAAGGCCGAGCGCCCGACGGCGTCGCTGTTCACGCGGGTCGGGCCGTGCCTGTTCAGACGAAACGGCGGTGACCTGTGAAGGCGGACGCGAAGAAACGGTTCCTGCCCGGGCTGTTCGCCACGGGCGCGGCGATCGCGGGGATGGCGTACCTCCGCCTGGTCCTGTTCCCGCACGAGTTCGTGCCGCTGACGTACGCGCTGCCCCTGCTGCTCCCCCTGTGGCACCGGGACCGCCGCCTGCTGTGGACGATGGCGCTCGCGTTCGTGGTGCTGACCGTCGTCAAGGTGGTGTGGCTGGACCCGGGCCCGTCCGGGCGGGGCATGGCCATGGTCTTCGGCGGGATGCAGCTGGTCAACATCACCATCTGCGCGGCGGTGGTGCACGCGGTGCTGGTGCTCAGCGACCGGCTGCACGACAACATCGCCATGCTCGAACGGGTCAACGCCGACCTGGAGCAGACGAACGAGGAGCTGGCGGCCCGCGAGGAAGAGATCAACCAGCAGAACGAGGAGCTGCAGTCGCAGGCGGTGGAGCTGGAGCAGCAGGTCGAGGAGATGAACGCCCAGACCGAAGAGCTCCAGTCGCTCAACGACCAGCTCGCCGAGCGCGAGCGCGTCCTGGGCGACCTGCTCCGGCCGCACGTTTCGGGCGGGACCGAGGCCGAGGTGCTGGGCCACCTGGGAGAGAAGATCACGCGTCTGCTGGGCGAGCGGGCCGCGGGGGCCGTGCTCACCGAGCCGTCGGGGACGTCGCTGCTGGTCCACCCGCTGTACGGGCTGCCCGACGAGGTGCGCGAGGTCGCGCCGCGCCGGTCGATGTCCGAGCTGGTGGTCGCCCGCGACCGCGCGGCGCTGCTGGACGACGTCTCGCTGCGGTCGGACCTGGAGTTCCCCGCGCTGTCGGGGGGCGCCACGGTGGGCTCGGTGATCGCCGCGCCGCTGCGCACGCCCGACGGCGGCGCGCTGGAGATCTACGCCACCGAGGCCGGGGCGTGGACCGACGAGGACCTGCGCCTGGTGCAGTGGGTCGCCGTGCAGTGCGGGCGCATGTGGACCAACGCGCGCCTCCGCGACGACCTGGACCGCCAGCAGATGCTGCTGCGCACCGTGACCGACCACGCCGGGGCTGCCCTGTTCCTGACCGACGCCACGGGACGCTGCACCTACATGAACCCCTCCGCCGAGCGCCTGGCCGGGGTGGCCATGGCCCAGGCGGGCGGGCGGCGTCTGCACGACATCGTCCACACGCACGCCGACCACGGCCCGGACGAGTGCCCCCTGACCCGGGGCGCCAGCACGCACGAGGACCACTTCCTCCAGCCGGACGGCACGCGCATCCCGGTGCGCTGCTCGGTGGCGCCGGTGTACCGCGACGGGGCGGTGTCCGCCGTGGTCGTCGAGGTGCAGGACATGCGCGAGGCCATGCGCACCCGCGACGAGCGCGAGCGTCTGCTCGAACGCGAGCGGGCCGCCCGCGAGGAGGCCGAGCGGGCCTGCCGGGCCCGCGACGAGTTCGTCGCCACGCTCTCGCACGAGCTGCGCACCCCCCTCAACGCCGTGCTCGGCTGGGCCATGCTGCTCCGACAGGACGACACGGACCCCGAGGAGGTCCGCAACGGCATCGAGGTGATCGAGCGCAACGCCCGCCACCAGGCCCAGCTCATCTCCGACCTGCTCGACGTCAGCGGCATCATCGCCGGCAAGGTGTCCCTGCACACGCAGCGGGTCGACCCGGCGGCGGTGATCCGGGCGGCCTGCGAGTCCACCCGCCCGATGTACGAGGCCAAGGGCATCGGCCTGACCTGCGACCTCGCGGACGACGCGGGCTACATCACCGCCGACCCCGAGCGGCTCCAGCAGATCATCTGGAACCTGCTGACCAACGCCGTCAAGTTCACGCCCGAGGGCGGCTCGATCCGCGTGAGCCTGCGGCGTGAGGACCGGCGCGTGGTGATCGACGTGGCCGACACCGGCCAGGGCATCGACCCCGAGCTGCTCCCCCACCTCTTCGACCGGTACTGCCAGGTGGACCCCACCCCCACGCGCCGGCACGGCGGGCTGGGCATCGGGCTGGCCATCGTCAAGCACCTGGTCGAGCTGCACCAGGGCACGGTGCAGCTCAAGAGCCCGGGCCTGGGCAAGGGGGCGACCTGCACCGTCTGCCTGCCCGCCGGCATGGAAGAGACCCGCCCCGAGGTCCGGGCCGTGTCCGCGACGCCGATCCCGCCGGACGCGCCCCGCCTGGACGGGCTCCGCGTGCTGGTCGTGGACGACGAGAACGACGCCCGCGACCTCGTCCGGCGCATCCTCAGCGACCGGGGGGCCGAGGTGATCACCGCGGCGGGCGCGGAGGAGGCCGTCGGTGTGCTCTGCGACACCGACGTCAACATGGTCATCAGCGACATCGGCATGCCCGGGGCCGACGGCTACACGCTGATGCGGCGCATCCGGGAGGAATGCCCCGCCGCGGTGCGCGACCTGCCCGCCATCGCCCTGACGGCGTTCGCCCGGTCGGCCGACCGGACCCAGGCGCTCAACGCGGGCTTCCAGGCCCACGTGAGCAAACCCGTGGAGCCCGCCGAGTTGCTCGCGACCGTCGCCGCCCTGCGGAAATCCATGCTGGACCGCAAACCCGCCCCCGAACCCGGCGCGTGAGCGGCCCGGGGCGTCCCTAAAGTTCGCCCCATGGCGCAGCAGACCCTCTCCATCGACCCCGCCGAAACGCTCGACGCCCGGTTCCGGGACGCGATCCTCGCGGCATTCCCCGACCTGCCGCCCGGCGAGATCGAGACCCACGTGGCGGCCTCCCGCCAGCCCAAACTCGGCGACTTCCAGTGCAACGCGGCCATGCCCCTGGCCAAGCGGCTCGGGCGCAACCCGCGCGAGGTCGCCGCGGCCATCGTCGAGCGTCTGGACCTGTCCGGGGTGGCCGAGCCGATCGGCCCGGGGGACGTCGCGGGCCCCGGGTTCATCAACGTCCGGTTGCTGGGCGAGGCCCTGGCCGACGGGCTGCGCCGCCTGGACACCGACCGGCTGGGCATCGACGCCCCCGAGCACCCGATGACCGTGGTGGTCGATCTCTGCGGCGTGAACCTGGCCAAGCAGATGCACATCGGCCACCTGCGTTCCACGGTCATCGGCGACGCCATCGCGCGCCTGTACGAGCGCCTGGGCCACGCCGTGCTGCGCCAGAGCCACGTGGGCGACTGGGGCCTGCCCATCGCGATGGTCGTGCAGCGCCTGATCGAGATGGAGGACGCCGGCGCGGACGTCTCGGCGATCGGCCTGGACGAGCTCAACACCATCTACCGCCAGGCGCAGGCCGACTGCCGCGCCGAGCGCGGGGCCGTGGCGCTGCTGGCCAAGGTGGGCGGCCACCCCAAGGCCGAGGCCGAGCTGGAGGCGCGGATCGCGGACGCGGACGAGCGGGCCGAGCGGGCCCGGCGCCGCCTGGTGCTGCTGCAGTCCGGGGACGAGCGCTCGCTCGCGGCGTGGCGCCGCGTGTACGACGTCACCATGTCCGAGTGCCTGCGCACCTGCGCCCGGCTGCACGCCAACGTGACCGACGCGCACACCGCGGGCGAGAGCACCTACCGCGACGAGCTGGCCGGCGTCGTCGAGGACCTGAACGCCCGGGGCGTCGCGGAGGAGGACGGCGGGGCGCTGGTCGTCCGCGTGGACGGGATCAAGGAGCCGTGCATCGTGCGCAAGCGCGACGGCGGCTTCCTGTACGCCACGACCGACCTGGCCGCGATCCGGCGGCGGGTGTCCGTGCTGGGCGGGCGCCGGGTGGTCTACTGCGTCGACGCCCGCCAGGCGCTGCACTTCCGGCAGGTCTTCGGCGCGGCCCGGAAGGCCGGGTACGACCTGACCCCGGACGGGGCCCACGCGGACCTCGTGCACGCCGCGTTCGGCAACGTACTCGGCGACGACAACCGGCCGCTGAAGACCCGCTCCGGCGAGAACGTCAAGCTCGCCGACGTGATCGACGAGGCCGTCGAGCGCGCCGCCCGGGTGGTCGCGGAGCGCAGCCCGGACCTGCCGGAGGGCGAGCGGCGCGCCATCGCCGAGGCGGTCGGCGTGGCGGCCCTGAAGTACACCGACCTGTCCACCGAGCGCATCAAGGACTACGTGTTCAGCTTCGAGCGCATGCTCGCGTTCGAAGGGGACACGGGGCCGTACCTGCTCTACGCGCTGGTGCGCACGCGGAGCATCCTGCGGAAGGGCGCGGAGGCCGGGGCGGACCCCGCCTCGGTGGCCTCCGCCCCGCTGGTGCTGGAGGAGCCGGCCGAGCGGGCCCTGGCGCTCACGCTGCTGCGCTACCCGGGGGCCGTGCTCGGCGCGAGCGAGGGCCACGAGCCCAGCCGCCTGTGCGCCTACGCCTACACGCTGTCGGGCGCGTTCAGCACCTTCTTCGACCAGTGCCCGGTGCTGCGGGCGGACACGCCGGAGCGCCGGCTGTCGCGCCTGCGCCTGTGCTCGATCACCGCCCGTGTGCTGCAGGACGCGCTGGACACCCTCGGCATCCCCACCGTCGAGCGGATGTGACCGGCCCGGCGCAACGCCACGACCCGGGACCGTCGTGGACGGTCCCGGGTCGCGCTCCCGGAGCGGGGTGTCCGTTCGGCCGGCTCAGAAGAGCAGCTGGAGCTGGAAGGTCAGGGCGATCTGGCCGTCCTCGGAGTCCGGCAGCAGGTTGTGGCCGGTCGAGGTCGACACGACCGAATCCGTCGTGGCGTCGAAGGAGTACACGACGGCGGCGGTGAACTTGGCGGCGTGGGACTCGGGCACGATGTAGTAGTTCACGCCGAGCGCCAGGTCGCTGTAGTCGTCGCCGTTGGCGCGGTCGCCGTCGGCGAACACGGACGACCAGCGGGCGATGCCCTCGAGCTGGTCGGTGAAGAACACGCCGCCCTGCACGACCAGGCCGAAGTCGTCGAAGTCGTCCGCGCCGTCGTCGGTGCTCAGCCACACGCCGGAGGCGAAGGCGTTCCACCCGCCGCCGAGCACGCTGACGTCCGCGGTGAGGCCGAAGAGCTCGGAGTCGTCCGGGAGGGAGGGGTTGGTGTCACCGGCGGACTGCCAGTGGGCCGCGGCGCCGACCAGGACGCCCTCGGGCCCGGCGCGGAACGAGGTGAACTGGTCGAAGGCCTTCCAGTCCGCGTCGCCGAACTTGAACTCCGCACGGGCGGTCAGGGCGTAGTCCGCCTCGTCGTCGCTGTCGAAGGCGGTGTTCTCTGTGGCGAAGCCGTCGGAGAACGCCGCCGCCGCCCGCCACGCGTCGGCCTGGTAGGCGATCTGGACGCCCTGCCCGCGGCTCTGGCCGACGGTCTTGTTGACCGGGGAACGCTCGGGGAAGAGCTGACGCTTGCTGGAAACCAGCTCCTCGCGTCCGAAGGGCAGCTTGAACTGGCCCGCGGTCAGGATCAGGTCGTCCGAGACCGCCCAGTCGAGGACGGCGTCCTCGATCGCGGCCTGGCCGGTGGCGCGGTTGAAGCCGAACACGAGCTTGCCCTTCATCGAGTCGTTGATGCGCCCGGCGGCCTCGATCCTGGCCCGGCGCATCGAGAAGCCCAGGGTCGTGTCGTCGTCCTCGCCCGCGAGGGTGGTCGAGTCGTCGTCGCGCAGGTTGAGGTCGTAGCGGAACTGGAGCTGCACGCCGAGCTTGAGCGAGCTCTCGCTGGCGTTGAGCACCGAGTGCGCGGCGGCCGCGTCCAGCAGCTCGTAACGGGTTTCGGCGGCGCCGGCCAACGACGCGATGGCGGTCAGGGCGGTGACGGCAACAAGGCTCCGTGTCATGCAAAGCTCCGTGTCGTGGGTCGCTCGCGGGGTCGTTCCCGCGTTGGCGGCATGGTAACGAAACGACGCGGCCCGCCAAGGGCCGCGTCGCGCTTCTCACGGAATCTTTGCGCCGGGCGGGCCGGTCAGAAGAGCAGCTGGAGCTGGGCGGTCAGGGCGACCTGGCCGTCCTCGGAGTCGGCCAAGAGGTTGTACGCCGTCGAGGGCGACACCAGGCCGCCGGTCTCCCCGACGGCATCGAAGTAGTACATCACGTTGAAGGTGAACTTGGCCGCGTGCGACTCGGGGACGAGGTAGTAGTTGAACCCGGCCGTCAGGGTGTGGAAATCCGAGACGTCCGCGGCGCGGTCGTCGTCGGCGAACACGCCGTCCCAGCGCCCGAAGAGCTCGATCTGGTCCGTGACGAACACGCCGGCCTGGGCCATCAGGCCGAAGTCGTCGAACTCGGCCGTTCCGTCGTCGGAACGCGCCCACACGCCGGAGACGAAGGCGTTCCAGCCGTCGCCGACCCACTTGAAGTCCGCGGCGGCGGTCAGCAGCGTCTCGTCCTCGGGCAGGGCCGGGTTGGTCGAGCCCGCGGTCTGGTAGTGGGCGGCCAGGCCGGCCACGCCGCCGGAGGCCGAGCCCCGCCACGAGGTGAACTGGTTGTGGGCCTTCCAGTCGGCGTCGCCGAAGCGCAGCTCGGCCCGCGCGGTGAGGGCGAAGTCCGCCTCGCCGGCGTCGTTGAAGGCCGTGTTCTCAGTGCCGAAGCCGTCCGAGACCGAGAGCCACCCGCGCCAGCCGTCGGCGGTGTAGGCGGCCTCGACGAACTGGGCGTAGCCCTGGCCGAACACCCGGTTCTGCACCGAGAAGTCCGAGGTGAGCATGCGGACGGTGCCGACGGTGTCCTCGCGCAGGAAGTGGACCTTCTGCTGGCCGATCCGCAGGGTCAGGCCGTCGTTGACCTTCCAGTCGGCGTAGGCCTCGAGGATCCGGGCCGAGCCGTCGCCGGCGTTGAAGTCGATCTGCATCTTCCCGTCGATCGAGTCGGTGACGGGCCCGCCGAGGTTGAGGCGGGTGCGGCGCATCGTGAAGCCAGCGGTCACGTCGTCGTTATCGCCGGCCAGGGCGGCCGAGTCGTCGTCGCGCAGGTTGAGGTTGTACTGGAACTGCGTCTGCACGCTGACCTTCAGCGCGGGCTGCTTGTCCAGGGCGAAGCTCAGGGTGGCGGCGTGCGCCTCGTTGAGCGCGACGAACGCGGCCTCGGAGGCCAGCGCGGGGGCGGCCGCGCCGGCGAGGACGGGGAGAACGGCGAGGAACGTGGTACGCATCGTGGAGGCTCCGTCGGCGCCCGACCGGGGCGCGGTGTGTGCGGCACCCGCCGCCCGGCGATGATCGGGCGTCGGTGCGCCGGACATTCGCCCGGAAACCCCCTGATCCGGCCCGCACGACCCGCTTTTCCGCGACCTGCGCGGGCGTTGCGCGAAGTTTGTGGCCGGGCGGGGGGTACGCCTCGGACGCACGCGTGGGTAAAAAAACCGGCCCTCCGCGGGGGAGGGCCGGTCCGTTCGTTTCGATCGGATCAGATCGCTGGGATCGGATCAGAACATAAACTGGAGCATGAAGGCGAGGTTGAGCTCGCCGTCGCTGTCACCCAGGAAGCCACCGTTGAGGCCCGTGGGGGCGCCGGTGGTGTCGTCGAAGGCCCAGCCGAGCTCGGCGGTGAACTTCGCGGCGTGCGACTCGGGGACGAAGTAGTAGTTGACGCCGACGCTGATGGCCTGGAAGGTGTCCTCGTCCGCGGTGAAGTCCTCGTCGAAGACGATGATGTCGTAGCGGGCGTAACCCTCGACCTGGTCGTTGAAGAACATGTTCGCGCCGATCTCGCCGCCGAAGTTGTCGACGGTGTCGGAGCCCTCGGCGTCGATGTTCTGCCAGAAGAAGGCGGCGTTCACGCCCCAGCCGTCGCCCTCGTAGGCGCCGTCGACGGTGACGCCGATGATCTCGTCCTCGGAGGGCGAGGGGTTGGTGTCGCCGTAGGAGGCGTAGAAGGCGCCGGCGCCGACACGCCAGCCGGCCGCGGAGCCACGCCACGAGGCGCGGTCGGCGAAGCGGGCCTTGTCGGAGTCGGAGAACAGGTCAAAGCGAGCGTTGAACGCCCAGTCGGCCTCGGAGGCGTCGTTGAACTGGGTGTTGGCCGAGAAGGGGCCGTCGCTGAAGCCGATGGCGGCCGACCAGGTGTCGCCACCGAAGTGGGCCTCGATACCCTGGCTCCAGCCCAGGTCACCCAGGACGGACTGGGCGGAGGAGCGGAAGGCGCCCATCATGTGGTACTCGGAGATCGAGCGACCGGCCGAGTAGGACTGGACGAACTGGCCGATACGCAGGCTGAAGCCGTCGTTGACGGTCCAGTCGGCGTAGGCGTCCTCGAGGTTGATGCCGTCGGAGCCGGTGCCGCCGAAGGCGACGTTGTCGTCGCCGGCGAAGTCGAAGCTGATGGTGGCCTGGATGGAGTCGGTCACCTGGCCGGTCACGCGGACCTCGACGTCCTGGAAGCCGAAGCCGATGGTGTCCTCGTTGTCGTCGGCCAGACCGCTGTTGTCACGCAGGTTGATGCCGTAGCCGAAGCGGGCGCCGGCGGTGACCTGCAGGTTCGCGGCCGAGGCGTTCAGGACCGAGTAGGCGCCGGCGTCCGAGCGCAGCTCGGCGGCGTAGGAGCGGTCCAGGTCGAGCGAACCGGCGGTCGCGAGACCGGCGGCAGCCGCGAGGGCGGAAATCTGAGCAAGCTTGTTCATCTTGAATCTCCGGATAACTCTCGGGCGAGCCGGGCACGTCCCGGTCGCCCTTGCCTAGGGCTTGTTTCACACCGACCGGTTGGCCGCGGAGCACCCCACTCCGCCCGGGACACCTCGTCCCGGAGTTGGTGTGTTTGCACTTACTATCGGCCAGTCGATTGCCTCAGGCCGAAAAAATCCGGGGTAAATCTTTGGGTCTTTACCCCAGGGTCTCGTCGTTCGTCCTCAGAACACCAGGGTCAGCTGGGCCCTGAGCAGCAGTTCTCCGTCGGATGCCCCCAGCAGGCCGGTGGTCGCCGGGCCGTTCAGCCCGCCCATCAGCGCGTCCAGGGTGTCGGTGTCGGTGAAGGAGTACACCACGTCGGCCGTGAACCGGGCGGCGTGGGACTCGGGGACGAGGAAGTAGTTCACACCGGCCGTGAGGAAGTGGAAGTCGTCCTCGTCGGTGCCGGCCAGGTCGGACAGGTCCGAATCCAGGAACAGGGCGTCGTAGCGGGCGAACAGCTCGACCTGGTCGGAGACGAACAGGCCGCCCTGGACCACCACGCCGTGGTTCAGCAGCGAGGGCAGGTCGCCGGCCGTGGGCTCGGCGTCGACGTGGTGGCCGAGGTAGGCGGCGAAGAAGTTCCAGCCGTCGCCCTTCACCTGCACGTCGACGCTCCACAGGCCGAGGGCGACCTCATCGGTGGTCACGCCGCCGAGAACGTCCCAGGTCCCGGAGGAGGGGTTGGTGTCCCCCTGTTCCTGGTAATGGGCGCCCACGCCGATCTTGACGCCGTAGTTCGAGCCACGCCAGCTGCTGAAGGCGTTGAACTGGTCCCAGGTGCCCGAGATCAGCAGATCGGCCCGGGCGCTGACGGCCCAATCGCTCTCCGCGGGGGAGTTGAAGGGGCTGTTGGCGGTGCTGCCGGAACCGAAGGCGGACAGGCCGTCGGAAAGTGCGAGGAAAAACCGCCAGTTGTCCCCGGTGTGGGTGGCGGCCACGCCCTGGGTGTAGCCGGGGTTGAAGAACTCGTTGACGATCGACCGCTCGACGGCCAGGCCGAACTCCGCCTCGACGGCCTCCTCGGCCACGATCGGGTTGTGCCACTGGCCGATGCGGAGGGTGCAGCGGTCGCTGACGGCCCAGTCGGCGAAGGCGGTCAGCAGCGAGGCCGTGCCGTCCGAGCCGGTCTCGGCCGAGCCGAAATCGAAGCTCGCGTGGCCGGTGATGGAGTCGGTGACCGCCCCGGCGAGCCTGATCTGGGCGCGGGGGATCGAGAAGCCGACGGTGGTGTCGTCGTCGCCCAGGTCCACGCCGCTCTGCTCGTCGCGGAGGTTGACCACGTAGCGGGTCTGCACCATCGCGGAGACCGTCAGGCCGGAGGCCTGCGAGATGCCGAGGAAGCTGGCCCGGGTCTCGGCGTCCGCCCGCAACTGGGAGGCATACGCGCGGTCCAAGTCGAGCCCGGTCTGCGCCGAAGCGGTTGCGGCGGAGAGGAACGCGGCGCTGGTTGAGACGGCCCAGGGTTTCATCGGCTTTCTGATCTCACGCTCCGGAAGCTCGCGTGGGGACCGGTTTCCGGGCCCACGCGGGGCGACATGCTAGGACTACCTAACCGCACGACTCAAGCAAACCCCGACCCGAAAGTTTGTGCGGACTATCTAAAGCGGGGCCGGGGGGCGCAAACTCGGCCGGTTTGGTGATGGCTGGAACGGTTCGTCCCCGATTCGGGGATCGGCGTGGCCCCCTGCCGGATTGCGAACACAAAGAGTGTTGAGCCAAGGACTTAGAACAGGAACTGCAGCTGGGCCCGCAGGAGGAACTCCTCATTCGTGTTGCCCAGCAGGCCCGTGACGGTGGGGTCGGGGAAGAGGATGTCGTTGTTCACGCCCGCGTCGAGGATGTCGCTCTCGGAGAGGGTGACGGTGAAATCCACGCTGAACTTGGCGGTGTGGGACTGGGGGATGAGGTACCAGTTCACGCCGAGCGTGAGGAAGTGGTAGTAGTCCTGGTCGCCGCCGAAACCGTCGACGAGCGTGTTGTCGAGCATGAAGCCGTCGTAGCGGGCGAAGACCTCGACGTCGTCGCTGAGCATCACGCCGGCCTGCGCGACGATGCCGTGCTGGACGAAGGTGAGCGTGGAGGTGGGGAAGTCGGGGTATTCCCACTCCAGGCGGTGGCCGACGTACGCGATGTAGGCGTGCCAGCCGTCGGACTCGTACGCGGCGTCGATGGTCCAGGTGAGATTGGTGATGTCCTGGGCGTCGCCGTTGAGGAAGTCGGGCTGGAGGTCGCCGGGGTTGGTGTCGCCGTGGCGTTGCCAGTGCAGGCCGGCGCCGACGCGGGCGGCGACGTCGTCACCTCGCCATGAGGTGAAGTCCTGGAATCGCGTCCAGTCGCCGGCGAGCTTCCAGTCCGCCCGGACGGTGAAGGCGACGTCCGCCTCGAAGGGGGAGTCGAAGCCGGTGTTGGCCGGCTCGCGGTTGCCCATGAAGGCGATGCCCTTGTTGAAGGAGGCTTCCCAGGCGACGCGGGGGCCGACGAAGCCGAGGGCGACGCCCTGGGTGTTCCCGGGGGCGAACATCTCGTTGGTGACGGAGCGTTCGACCGCGAGCTGGTACTCGGGGGCAACGGACTCCTCGTGGATCAGCAGGGAGCGGAACTGGCCGGCCTTGAGGTAGTAGCCGGACTGCTCGCCGCCGAAGTTGTACTGGGCGTAGGCCTCGCGGAGCTGGGGGGAGCCGTCGCCGGAATCGAGCCGGCCCCGGCCGCGCCGGCCCTCGGCGTCCCCGAAGTCGAAGGACACGTGGGCGAGGAGCTGGCTGTTGGCGATGTTGGCGTCCAGCCGGATCTGGGCCCGGGGCATGGAGAAGCCGACGGTCTCCAGCCGGTCGCTCCCGAAGAAGGACGGGTTCTTGCGGGAGGTGAACATGTACCGCGTCTGGAGCAGCAGCGACGCGGTGAGCGGCTGGGGCGCGACGGACGAGACCGAAGCGAGTTCGGTGTAAGAAATGGACTCGGCACGCAGGCGGGAGGCCAGCTCGCGTTCGCCCGACGCCGCGGCGGGCAGCGCGGGGGCGGCCAGGGCGAGCAGCGCAAGAGGGCCGGTCATGGTCTTGTGGGTCTTCACGCGTCGGGTCCTGGGTTGCGGGCCGGGGGGGCCCGGGAAGCGGCCGGGCGTCGCGCCGGGGTGGGTCTACTTTTAGGCCTCTGCGGCGTGGTGGGCCGAAAGGCCCCGCGATGAGGCATCGGGCGGGGCGTCGCCGGGGGTTCAGATTTGGTGAATCCTGACAGGCAGGCGGCCGAGCGGGCGGGGCGCCCGGGTACGCTCGAACAGGTCGGAAGGAGGTCCGTGCATGAGCGATCCCCTGACCATCCTGGTCGTCGACGACGAACCGGACCTGCTCGAGCTGGTCGCGTACAACCTGCGCCAGGCCGGCCACGAGGTCCTGACGGCCTCGGACGGGGTGCGGGCCCTGGAGATGGTCCGGGCCCGGGCCCCGGACGTGATCGTGCTGGACGTGATGATGCCGGGTCTGTCCGGGCTGGAGGTCGCGCGACGCTTGCGGAGCCAGACGGGCACGGCGTCGATCCCCATCGTGATGCTCACGGCGCGGGCCGAGGAGAGGCACGAGATCGAGGGGCTGCAGGCGGGGGCAGACGATTACGTGACCAAGCCGTTCTCGATGCAGGTGCTGCTGGCCCGCGTCCACGCGGTGGCCCGGCGCGCCGGGCCGGGGGTCTCGAAGCGGGCCTCGCTGACGCTGGGGCCGGTGTCGATCGACCTCGACGAGCACGCGGCGACCGTCGACGGCGAGCCGATGAAGCTGACGATCACCGAGTTCCGGCTGCTGGCGGCCCTGGTCAGCTCCCCGGGCAAGGCGCTCAGCCGCCCGGCCCTGATTTCGCGGGCGATCGGGCCGGGGGTGACGGTCACGGAGCGGACGATCGACGTGCACATGACCTCGATCCGGCGGAAGCTCGGCGAGCACGCGGGGCTGATCAAGACCGTCCGGGGGGTGGGCTACCGGGCGAGCACGGAGCCGGAGCCGGCCGACAGCCCGGCGGGCTGACCGCCGCGCCCGCCGGGCGGGGATGATTGGCCGTGCCCGAACCGATCCAGCCCGAGACCGACCCGACGCCCGGCCCCGGGCGGGGCGCGTTCGCGCGGTGGGCGCCCGTTGGGCTCGCCGCGGGGGCGGTTGGGTTGGGGGTGTTCTGGCCGTGGTGGCTGGCGGGGGCCCTGGGGGCGCTCGGCTGGCTGGCGTGGGGGATGGTCGGGGAGGACCGCCGGGCCGCCGCGGAGCGTGCGGCGGCGCGGGCCCGGGATGAGCGGTTCCGTGCGGACCGGGCGGAGCACGAGCGCCTGCGCCGGGTGATCGACGCGGCGGGCATGCCGCTGATCGCCACGGACGCCGACGGGGTCATCACGGTGGCGTCGCGGGCGGCCTCGCGCACGCTCGGCGGGGGGCGGTCGATCGTCGGCGTGCGGTTCGATGAGTTATTCACCCAGCCGGAGCTGCACGAGATGGAACGCCTGGCCCGCCAGGGCGAGGCCGGGCGGGTGCGTCTGGACCTGCCCGTGGAGGGCGAGCGCCGGGCCCTGATCGCGGCGGCGGACCCGCTGGAGGGGTCGGGCTGCGTGGTGACCCTGCGTGACGTGACGGAGCTGGTCGCGGCGGCGGAGCTGAAGGCGGACTTCGCGGCCAACGCCTCCCACGAGCTGCGCACCCCGATCGCGTCCATCCGCGGCGCGGCCGAGACCCTGCAGGGGCCCGCGCGCGACGACCCCGCCATGCTGGCCCGGCTGACCGGGATGATCGCGGACAACGCGGCCCGCCTGGAGGCGCTCGTCAACGACCTGCTCGACCTCTCGCGCCTGGAATCCGGTGAGACGCCAGCGGTGCTGGAAGAGGTGGACCTGGAGCGGGCGCTGGGCCGGTACCGCGAGCAGTTCGAGGCGGTCTGCCGGCGCAGGCGGCTGACGATCGAGATCGATCTGGGCCCGGGCCTGGGGACGGTCCGGACGGACCCGGTGCTGCTGGACCTGATCGTGCGGAACCTGGTGGAGAACGCGACCAAGTTCGCCCGCGAGGGGACGCCGGTGGTGCTGTGGGCGCGGGCGGCGGAGGTCCCGCCGGACCCGGTGAACCCGGCGCCGGCGGGGGCGGACCTGGCGACGGGGCTGCGGATCGAGGTGCGGGACGAGGGGCTGGGCATCCCGCTGTCGCAGCAGCAGCGGATCTTCGAAAGGTTCTACCAGGTTGACCGGGCGCGCGCGGGCGGGTCCGCCCAGCGGGGGACGGGGCTGGGGCTGGCCATCGTCAAGCACGCGGCACGGCGGCTGGGCGGGTCCGTCACGGTGCGGAGCGTCTACCAGCAGGGGACCACGATGATCGTGGAGCTGCCGGGGTGCGTGGGGCCGGGGTGACCGTCAGGCCGGGTCGCGGAGGCGCTTGCGGACGGCGCTGAGGACCTTGCGTTCGAGGTCGGGCAGGCCGAAGCGGCCCAGGCGGACCGTCAGGGACAGGCCGTCCGCGGTGCGCTCGACCACGAGTTCCCCGGGTTGGTCCTGGGGGCCGAGCAGGGTGTAGGTGCGGAAGCGGTCGCCGATCGCTTCGACGGGCGTGGCGACGACCAGGTGCTCGATGGCCCCCTTGGCGACCGCGGCGTCGACGGCGTCCCAGCCGATGCGCCAGCCCTCGGGGCGTTCGGGCGAGGGGTCGGGGGCGGTCAGGGAGCGGGCTTCGCCGGTGAGGAGCGGGCGGGGGCGGGCGTGGCCGGGGGCGCACGCCGGGGCGGCGGCCAGCAGGGCGGCGGCGCAAACACCCGTGAACCGGCGGGTTGCGGTGCTCCGGGCGGGGCTGCGGGCGGGGCTCATATACTTCCTCTTCAGGCCGGACCGTCCGAACCGCGGGCGGGCTGCGGTGCGGCGCGTGGCCGGCAGCGTAGCACGGGCCGAGTGGAGCGCGCTTGGAAGTCAGCATCGCCATGCCCGCCGGGCACGACTCGATCGGGGTGACCGGATCGGGCGAGCGGAACCTGAAACTGATCCGGGAGGCGCTCGGGGTGGCGGTGACGAACCGCGACGGGGCGATCCGTCTGCGGGGCGAGGAGCCCGAGCTGGGCGTCGCGCGTCGGGTGCTCGAAGAACTCGGACGCCGGGCCCGGGCCGGGCAGGCGGTCACGCGCGAAGAGGTTCTGGGGATGATCGCGTCGGAGTCCGGGCGGGCCCGGCGCGAGCGCGGGCCCTCGGGGACGCAGTCGTGGGACGGGCGACTGCGCGTGTACGCCGCGGGCCAGCCGGTCGAGCCCAAGACCGACAACCAGCGTCTGTACCTCGAGGCGATCCGGACGAACGACCTGACCTTCGGGTTCGGCCCCGCGGGGACGGGCAAGACGTACCTGGCGGTGGCGGCGGCGGTGCACATGCTCCGGGAGGGGGCGGTGTCGCGCGTGGTGCTGTGCCGCCCGGCGGTGGAGGCGGGCGAGAAGCTCGGCTTCCTGCCCGGCGGGCTGGAGGAGAAGGTCAACCCGTACCTTCGCCCGCTGCTGGACGCCCTGCACGACATGATGGAGTACCGCGACCTGCGCCGGTTCCTGGAATCGGACGTGGTGGAGGTCGTGCCGCTGGCCTTCATGCGCGGGCGGACGCTCAACGGGGCGGTGATCATCCTCGACGAGGCGCAGAACACGACCCGCGGTCAGATGAAGATGTTCCTGACGCGGATGGGCCACGGCTCGAAGATGATCGTGACAGGGGACACCACCCAGATCGACCTGCCCGACCCGGCGGAGTCGGGGCTGATCGACGCGGTCCGGCGTCTGCGCCGGGTGCCGGGCGTCGGCATGGTCGCGCTGAGCGGCCACGACGTGGTGCGCCACCGGCTGGTGCAGCGGATCGTCGACGCGTACGGGGCCTCGGACGACCACCGGGCCTACCGCGAGGCCGTCGAGCAGGCGTTGCGCGAGGACCCCGGCGCGGTGGCCGGGGACGTGGCGGACGGGGTGGGCTGAGCACGCATGGCCAAGGACACCACCAAATCACGGCGGACGACCTCTCGGGTGAACATCTCGACCAGCGGGCTGCGGTGGCGCGACCGGCTGGCGGCGATCGCGGACCAGGAGGCCCTCGGGTGGGGCCTGCTGGCGTGCGTGGTGTTCATCGCGGTCGTCGGGGCGGTCTCGAGCTGGACGCGCGAGCAGCCGCGGGTGGCCGTCGGCCAGATCATGCGGGAGACCCGCCTGGCCCGGGTGGAGTTCCGCACGGAGGACACCCAACGCACCGAGATGATGCGCGAGGCGGCCCGCCAGCACACGCCCCGGGTGTACGCGGCGGACCGGCCGGTGCTCGACGAGCTGCGCACCTCGATCGCCAACCTGCCGCGGACGCTGGCGGGCGTGGACGCGCTGTCCCGGGTGGACATGGACATCCGGGCGAAGTTCCGCCTGACGGAGGACGGGCTGGCCGCGGTGCGTGCGTTGGCCCAGGACGCAGCGGCCCTGGAGGCCTGGTCGCGGAAGGTGAGCGCCCTCGACGAGGAGCTGCGCCGGCGTCCCATGCTCAGCGGGCAGGGCTGGCAGCGCGTGACGCAGGAGGGTCTGAGCCCCCAGATCGAGCTGCGCAGCGGCACGGGCGACCGGGCGGGCCGCCTGCTCGTGTCGCGCGACGACGCGATCAACATCGAGAACGCCGACATGCTGCGGCGCGAGGTCGACCGGCTTATCAAGGCGGCGGGCTTCGAGGCCCCGCTGGACGAGCTGGTCCGCAACCGCCTGACGATCTCCCCGCGCCCGACCTTCGCGCTGGACGCGGCCGCGACCGCGACGGCGCAGGAGATCGCCGCGGCCCGGGTCGAGCCCGAGGGGCGGATCGTCGCGCTCGGCCAGAAGATCTACGGACGCGGCGAAACCCTCGACGCCGACCAGCTCTCGCTGTTCCTCCGCGAGCGGGAGGAGTTCATGGCCCGGGGCGGCCTGCGGACGCTGATGGTCCGCCGGGCCGGCATCTTCGGGTTCGTGGCGGTGCTGACGGTGCTGATGGCCGGCTACGTCGCGGCGTTCTGCCCCAAGATCGCCCAGCGTCCGGCCCGGGTGTGGTGGCTGGCGCTGACGCTCGTGCTGGCGGTGGTGTCCGCGTGCCTGCTCGGCGTGTTCGACCCGCGCCTGATGTGGCTTGCGTCGCTGACGCCGGTGGTGCTCGTCTCCGTGCTGCTGTGCGTGGCGTACGACCAGCGGACCTCGCTGGCGGTGGGGTCGGTGCTCGCGGTGTTCGTGGCGATGGCGCTGGACCTGCACGTGGGCATGCTGGCGCTCATGATCGTCGGCATCGCATCGTCGGTCAGCCAGCTCCGCGAGATCCGCGAACGCCGGACGCTGATCCGCATGTCCTTCGCGGTGGCGCTGGCGATGTGCGGGGGGGCGATGCTGGACCAGCTCATCGAGCTGCCCTCCGTCGGGCCGGGCTCCGGGGCGCGGACGGCGGCGGTCCTCTCCGCGGGCGCGCAGTCGTTCCTCTCCGGCCTCCTGGTCGGCGGCATCGCGCTGTTCATCCTGCCGTTCGTGGAGCGCGCCTTCGACATCACCACGGGCATGACGCTCATCGAGCTGCGCGACCCCAAGCAGCCCCTGCTCCGCGAGCTGCAGCAGCGCGCCCCCGGCACCTACAACCATTCGCTGAACGTGGCGTCGATCGCCGAGTCCGCGGCGGAGGCCATCGGGGCGGACTCGCTGCTGACCTACGTGGGCTGCCTCTACCACGACATCGGCAAGATGAACAAGCCGCAGTACTTCGTGGAGAACCAGTCCGGCGGGCACAACAAGCACGACAAGCTCAACCCGGCGATGTCGCTGCTGGTGATCGTGGGCCACGTCAAGGACGGCATGGAGATCGCCCGCAAGCACAACCTGCCCCGGAGCCTGCGACACTTCATCGAGGCGCACCACGGCACTACGCTGGTGGAGTACTTCTACCGGCGCGCGGTCGAGAAGGCCGCGGAGAAGGGCGACAAGGCCGATCGCCCGGACAAGGCCCGGCCCGCCGACCCGGCCGACGCCGAGAAGACCCGCGTGGTGGAGGCCGAGGACGACCGCCTGCCCAGCGAGTCGGACTACCGCTACCCCGGCCCGCGCCCCCGCACCAAGGAGGCCGCGATCACCATGCTCTCGGACGCCGTCGAGAGCGCGACCCGCACGCTGGCCGAGCCGACCCCCGCCCGCATCGACGCGCTGGTCCGCGAGCTGGCCAACCGGCGCCTGACCGACGGCCAGTTCGACGAGTGCGACCTGACGCTGCGCGAGCTCTCGACGATCTGCGACTCGATCTCCAAGAGCGTGGCCAGCATCTACCACGGGCGTGTGCGTTACGCCAGCACCTCCGGCGAGGGCACGCGGACCGACAGCCGCACGGGAGAGATCCCCCGCCGCGCCGAAGCGACCCGGACCGATCCGGAACCCCCTGCCGGGCCGAGCGAGCGCCGGGCCTGATTTTTCGCCACGCCCTCAGCGGCGCTTCTTCCGCGATTTGGAGGCGCCCCCCTGGTTGCCGCTGCCTTTGGATTTGCGGGCGGGCCGGCGCGTGGCCTGTGCGCCGGGCTCCGGCGCGGCCCGGCTGGCCGAGAACCGCCCGCGCTCGCGCTTGACGGCCATCTCGGAGAACACGAGCGCGAAGAACCCCAGGGCCACCGCCGCGGTGACAACGACCAGCGTCCAGAGCAACCACTGCGGCATGCGGACCTCCTCCGCCGAGCATATCACGGCGCACGCGCCCCGTGGACCGGGCCCCCACCGCTACCATCGCGGCACGGGGGGCAGGGAGAAGCGATGCGGGCGGTGGTCCAACGGGTCGAGCGGGCGGAGGTGCGCGTCGTGACGCCCGACGGGCCGGCGGTCGCCGGGTCGGTCGGCCGGGGGCTCGCCGTCCTGCTCGGGGTGGAGACCCGCGACACGGACACCGACGCGGCGTGGATGGCCGGCAAGCTGGCTGGCCTGCGCGTGTTCGAGGACGACGCGGGCCGGATGAACCTCGGCCTGGCCGAGGTCGGCGGCGGGGTGCTGCTGGTGCCCAACTTCACCGTGGCCGGATCGGCCGCCAAGGGCCGACGCCCGGACTTCACGAACGCCATGAAACCCCCCGAGGCCGCACGCCTGTTCGAGGCCGTCGCACGCGGGATCCGTGAGGCGGGCGTGCCAGTCGGCACGGGCGTGTTCGGCGCGGACATGCGCGTGGAGCTCGTCAACGACGGGCCGGTGACGCTGGTGATCGGGTCGCCGGAGCGTTAGTCGAGCCCGCGGTCCCGGATCCAGGACCGGATGCGCCCGGCCTGCGAGTTGGCGAAGAACAGCAGCGTGTCGTGGTTCCCCCGGTGGACCAGCCGGTCGACCGCGCCGTGGGCCGCGTTGAAGCGTTCCGCGGCTCGGGTGGGCACGGCGGTGTCCTTGTCGGCGTAGGCGTGGAACACCGGGATGCCGCGCAGGGCCGTGGCGAGCGAGATCGGGTCGAGGCGGGAGCGGCTCTCGTACCGGCGAACGACCGCCGCGATCCGTCCCGGCGTGGCGACGGCACCGGGCCCGGTGAGCCGGATGCCGCCGTCGGTCAGTTCGCTCCCGAGCGCGATGTCCAGCAGCGATCCGCCGCCCCCCACCAGCACGATGCCGATCGGGCGGTCCGGGTAGGCCTCCCGCAGCCGGGCGGCGACCGCGGGGGCCGCGAGGGCGCCCGCGCTGAAACCCGTCACCAGCAACGGGCGTCCGGCGAGCTCGGGGCGCATGGCTTCGAGCGACGCGACGAGGGCCGCGGCCGCGTCGGCGTGCTCGGACAGGCGGCGGTCGACGGCCTCCGCGATGGCGTCGCCGACGGTGTCCGGGTCCGTGTCGGGGCCGAGCTCGAAACCGGTGCCCAGGTCCGGCAACTCCTTCTTGAGTTGCTGCCCGAGCTCGAAGCGGCGCGTCACGTAATCGCTCATTCCCGCGATCGGTACTTCCTCCCCCGCGAGCGTCCGCCTGGAGAACTCCTCGGGATGCAACGGCATGCGGGACTCGAGCAGGGCCTCGCGCTCGTGCCGGCGGTCCATCGCCCGCTCGGCCAGAGGGCCGCGGACGCCCAAGTGGGTCTCCACGTGCGCCACCGCCCAGCCCCGGCGTTTCAGCCGTCGCACGACCGCGTGCTCGTACTTGTTCTCGATCATGGAGGTGAGGTGGATCACCAGGCCGACGGGCTCGCCGTCCGGGAACGCGTACCCGAGTGAGTAGCCCGCGTCGAGGAGCCACTGGTCGGTCTCGTCCGTGCGTGTGACGCCGCGGACGTCGGTGCCGGTGTACCGCGGCCTGTCCTTGAGCCCGTGACGCTCCCGGGAGGCCTTTTCCGCGAGCAGCCAGGCGTGCTGGTCCGGCGTGAGGAAGGAGCCGCGGACGGTGAAGTGCTCGATCCGGCCCCCGAAACTGAAGAACATAGGTTTGCTCGTGTCGGCGTCCGGCTCCCGGGTGTCGTGCCACAGGCGGAGCAGCCCGCCCTCGGCCAGCCGGACCTCGCGCATCTCGATCGCGTGGAGGTCGGCGGCTTTCTCGACGACGGCGTCGAGCTGCTCCGGCGTGAGCCGGGGGAACTGCTCGGCGATCCGTTCCCGGTCAACCCGGTACCGGCGGAGGGTGGGCGGCGTCTCCAGCAGCGGCCGGAGGGGTTCGACATCCGAGCGGACCCAGGCGTCCTGCGGGAGGGGGAGGCTCGGTCCGGGCTCCCTCCCGGCCCGCTGGTACGAAAAGCATCCGGCGAGCGGGAGAACACAGCAAAGGGCAATCGTCGTCAAGGCGGTTCGTATGGTCATTGCGAAAGCCTACCACGCGGCGTCGGCCCCGCCGACGGGGATCCCCCGGGCGGCGTGCACCGGGCGTGGGCGGGCGGATACGCTCAGCGCCATGCCCAAGGCGCTGCTCACCGTCCTGCTGCTGATCGCCTCCAACTGCTTCATGACCTGGGCCTGGTACGGGCACCTGAAGAAGACGGGGTGGACCATCCCCGTGGCGATCGCGATCTCGTGGCTCATCGCGTTCCCCGAATACCTGCTGCAGGTGCCCGCGAACCGGATCGGCCACTTCGCGCACGGGGGGCCGTTCACGGCGGCGCAGCTCAAGGTGCTGCAGGAGGCGATCACGCTCACGGTGTTCATCGCCTTCGCGGTGATCGTGCTCAAGGAGAAGCCGCGGTGGAACGAGGGGGTGGCGTTCGTCCTGATTTTCGCGGGGGTGGCGGTGGCGATGATGGGGCGGGCGCCGATGGTCAACAGTGGGCCGGACTCCGGGCATGACGGGACAAGGCCGCCCACAGCTATTGAGCACTAACTTTTAGCCAAGAATAACCGTAGTTGGCATAAATGGGCGAGAATATGTCTAGTATACTTGGCTTTTCAGGCCAAAACTCTGTATAGTAAGGCATGGCCATCGTCAGTGACGAGCGGGTTTTAACCCAGTTGCGGCGGTACAACCAGTGGTGGTCGGGCTCGCACAAGCCGGCGCCAACCTTCCACCGCGTGGCGTTCCGACGGTGCTACGACCTGCTCACCCGGGAGAATTGGGACCGGGCGGTGCTGCTGTCCGGACCACGCCGGGTCGGCAAGTCGACCATCCTTCAGCAGGTCGCGCACCGCCTGATCCGAGACGGGCACGATCCGCGATCCGTCCTGTACGCGACCCTGGACGACAACATATTGAAACTGGCGGGCATCGAAGGCGCCATACGGGCTTTTCAAGAAAACGTCTGGCCTTCGGGAAAGCCCGCCTTCCTGCTGTTGGACGAGGTGCATTACGCCCACGGCTGGGACACCGCGCTCAAGACGTTGATCGACCACAGCCCGGAGCTGCGGATCCTGGCGACCGGTTCGGCGGCATTGGAGACGGGCGAAGCGCTGTCGCACTCCGGGGTGGGCCGATGGACGACCGTGCCGATTCCCACCCTGTCGTTCTATGAGTTTCTCCACCTGGTCGATCAGCCGCCTGCCGGGGTCCCGTCGAGGCTGCGTCCGTCCGAGTGCGGATCACTCTCGAAGCCCGACCTCCTCCAGATCCAGGGCGCGATGGAGCCGACGCTCCCGCTGTTCCGTGAGTACCTGCTCGTCGGGGGATTCCCGGAGACGGCCAAGCGGCGGTCGGACATCGGCGAAGCCCAGCGGCTGCTTCGGGAGGACGTCGTCGATCGCGTTCTGAAGCGGGACATCACCGCGCTGTTCGGGGTACGAAACGTCTCGATCCTCGAGAAGCTTTTCCTTTACGTATGCCTCAACAGCGGCCTGATGCTCAACATCCAGAAATGCGCCAAGGAGATCGGGACCAGCCGGACCACGATCGACAACCACCTGCAGGTGCTGGTTCAGGCGAACCTGCTGTACAAGCTCGAGCCGTCTCTGAGGTCCGGCAAGCAGGTGCTCAGACCCCAGAACAAGTACTACCTGGTAGACGCCGCGTTGCGGAACGCCATCCTGCTCAGCGGCACGGAGATCCTCGATGACCCCAGGGAGGCCGGAGTCATCGTGGAGACGGCGATTCTGCGCCATCTGATGGCCTTCTACTACCGCGATACGCCCCGGCTGACCTACTGGCGTGGTCAGAACGACGCTGAGGTCGACATCGTCGTTCGCGGCCCACGCTACGCGATCGGGACGGAGGTCAAGTACCGCGAACGGATCCGCCCCGAGGATCTGGCCGGAGCGGCCGAGTTCGAGGTGGTCGAGCAACCCGACAAGCTGTTCATCATCACCAAGAATCAGCAGGACTTTGGGCTGCGTCCGGTCGGCGAGGGTGGCCGGCCGGTCGCATGGATCCCGGCGCACATCTTCACCTACCTGATCGGGCAGGCGGAGCGAGAGCAGTAAGTCTTCCCGGAGCCAGGCCGGTTGTAGAGCGATCCTCCGTGGTCGAGCGGTCAGCCCCCTGAGCGGCCCATCAGCCGCTCGTTGAACGCCCTGGTCCCGCCGGGCGGGATGGTGAACCACTTCCAGTGTTCCGTGCCGACGACCATGCGGGCGATGACGTTGATCTGCCCGACGTGGAAGGCGTAATGGTCGATCTGGCGGAGAACGGCCGCGTGGACGGGGTGGGGCACGGCGCGGATCAGCACGGTCCGGTGCAGGTCGGCGGGGGTCAGGGCGTCGAGCGTGGCGAACAGGGCGGACCAGCCCGCGTCCCACCGGGCCATGACGGCGGCGCGGGCCTGCGGTGATGGCTCGGGGACGACGAACTCGGAATCTCGGTCGCGGTCGGGCTTCTCGCCGTCGGTGGTGAGGAAGTCGGTGAAGCGGCTGCGCAGGTTGCCCGCGACGTGGTTGGCGATGACGGCCACGGAGTTCAGGCCGGGGGCGAGGACGAGGAAGAAGCCCTCATCGTCGAGCTGGGCGAAGGCGTGTTCGGCGAAGGCTTTCTGGCGGGCGGAGACCTCACGCCAGACGGCGATGACGTCGGAGGGGAGGGGTTGGTCGTAGGCGTGTCCAGCCATAAGCAGCACCTCTTACTGGACATGATCCTGGGCGTACCAGGCCTCCAGCACCGCCCGCCAGTCCTCCAGAGACGCCACCTTGATGAACGCCTGACGGACCTCCTCCCCCCGCGGGTGGTGCTCGGCGAAGCGGATGCCGAACTTGCGCATGGTCTTGCCGGTGTGCAGCTCCGGGTGGCGCACGCCCCGGTTGGCGGCCAGGGCCAGCTCGAAGTGCTGCTCCAGCACGCTCCGCTGCTCGGCGATCGTCGGCGTCCGCGGCTGGCGTCCCTCCAGCAGGTCGCGGGCCTGGCGGAAGATCCACGGGTTGCCGATGCACCCCCGCGCCACGGAGGCCCCGGCCACGCCGGTGTAGGCGATCATCCGGAAGATCTGGTTCACGTCCCACACGTCGCCCGAGCCGAACACGGGCCTGTCCGGGCGCCGGCGGACCAGCTCGCGCAGCGGGTCCCACCGCGAGGGCCCGACGTACTTCTGCTCGACCGTGCGCCCGTGGACGGTGACCCAGGCGCAGCCCATGTCGTACGCCGCGTCGAAGATGCGGTGCAGGTTGTCCACCATCTCCTGCGTGTCGTCGAAGGACCGGCGCAGTTTCACCGTCACCGGGACCTCCGGCGGCAGGGCCTCGCGCACCGCCTCCAGCAGCGCGATGGCCCCGTCCGGCTCGCTGAGCCAGTGCCCGCCCCGGGCCTTCGTGGAGATCTTCTTGACCGGGCAGGCGAGGTTGACGTCGATGGCGGCGAAGGTGCGGGGGGAAAGGATCGGGGAGCGGCCATCGGCCATCAGGGTTCCGGATGCCGCCCCCCCGGCCGACGGCTGGTCGCCGATGGCCGATCCCGGCGTCTTCGCCGCGAGCTGTTCGCCCCCCGGCAGGCGCAGCTTCTCCCGGAACCAGGCAGGGGGCTGGTCCTTGTACGCCGCCCGGCGGTATTCCTTGTCGCCCCGGCGTCCCTGCTCGACCATCTTCAGGGCCGCGGCGGCCATCTCGGCCGGTTCCGAGCCCATGATCTGCCCGATCAGGGGGTGGTCTTCCTCGCCCCCGGGCACGTTGTCCTCGATGTCGCCCAGGTCGGCCTTGGCGAACCCTCGCCCGCCGGCGAGCAGGGTCCGGTCGAGCAGGGCCTCGGTGACGCAGATCGGGCAGCCGTGGCGCCGGGCGATGATGCGCATCGGAGCGTCCGAATAACCCGCCAGGCCGGCCTGGAAGAACGGGGCGTCGAACTCCGGCACGACGGCGCGGACGCGGGGGTCCATGCCCCCCGGGCCGTGGCGGGCGACGAGGTCCTCGGCCACGCGGCGGGGGTCGATACCCTGGGCCCCCTCGGCGATGGCGAAGGAGGCGGGCGTCGCGTTGTTGCTCTGGCAGCCCATGTGGTAGACGATAGGGCGTGCCTGAAAACCGCCGAACACGGATCGTCGTCCTCGCCGCCGCCCTGGGTCTCGGCGTCGTCCCGCTCGCCGGCTGCCAGCTCTTCAGCGAGCAGCAGACCGCCGAGCCCGGCCCGGCCTACCCGGACGCCCTGCCCCGAGGCACGACCGCGGAGGTCCAGGTGTTCCGCGACGTCACGACCCTCCGCCTGACCAACACCACCGCGCACACCTTCGGCCCCGGGCGCCTCTGGCTCAACCAGCAGTACTCCACCCCGGTCGACACGCTCGAACCCGGCGAGACCTGGGAGCTGGACCTGCGCCGGTTCGTCGACGAGTTCGGCGACGTGTACCGGGCGGGCGGCTTCTTCGCCCAGCGGGAGCCCGCCGCGGTGGTGCTCGTCGAGATCGAGAGCGGGCCCGCCGACGACCGCCGGCTGGTCGGCTTCGTCGTGGTCGACAACAAGTACAACTGAGGCCGGAGCCCGCGCATGGCCCGCATCATCGTCGTTGGCCCCCACCCGGACGATCAGGAGCTCGGCATGGGCGGCACCATCGCCCGGCTGGCCCGCCAGGGCCACCACGTGCTGCTGCTGGACATGACCAACGGCGAGCCGACGCCCCTGGGCAGCCCTGAGATCCGCGCCCAGGAGGCCGCGGCGGCCACGCGGATCCTCTCGCCCGACCCCGCCGAGCACCCGGGCGCCGTGCCATTGACACGCCTGCTGCTCGGCCTGCCCAACCGCTCCGTCGAGCACACGCTGGAGGCACGCCACAAAACCGCCGCGGTGATCCGCGCCTGGCAGGCCGACGCGCTGTTCGCGCCCTACTCGGTCGACGTCCACCCCGACCACCGGGCCGTGACCCGCATCGTGGAGGACGCCCGCTTCGACGCCAAGCTATCAAAGGTGACCATGCCCGCCCCGGTGGACGGGTGGACCGGCCGGGCGCTGGACGGCCCAGGTGTGGAACGGGGCGGGGAGCAGACCACCCCCTGCTACCCGAAGTGGATGTTCTACTACTACGCCACGCACCTGCGCTGGGTGGCCGACCCGAGCTTCGTTTTCGACGTGTCGGACACGCTGGCGATGAAGATGGAGGCCGTCCGCGCCTACCGCACCCAGTTCGTGCTCCCGGAGAAGAATCAGAAGGCCCTGCGGTGGATCGAAGCCGCCGGAGTCTACTTCGGCTCACGCATCGGGACGGAGGCGGGCGAGCCCTTCCACACGCAGGAGCCGATCGGTCTTGGGTCTTTGGAAGGGCTGGCGTTCTGACGCCCCGCGCGACGCGGGATCACCCCGCCTCGCGCACGCGCTTGGCCCGCTCCCGCTGCAGTTCGAGCGTGTAGCGGGCCAGGTCGCGCGAGGCCCGCACCTCGGCCGCGTTCAGGGCGTTGATCAGCAGCAGGCCGCCGACCCGGGCGCTCTCGTCGCCCACGCCCTGCACGCGCCGGATCTCGAAGAGGAACGACAGCGGAACGTCCGCCCCCGGCAGCGTGAACCGCACCACCATGGGCTGGAAGACCTTGAGCCGCGAGTACAGCAGCCCGTGCAGCACGATGCCGATGCCGAACTCCGAGGCGTCGGCCACCTCGCCCGTCCAGTGCGCCTCGGTGTCCATCAGGGGCGCGACCTGGTCGAGCGTCAGGCCCGGGATGGTCTCGTAGAGCGTTTCGGCGGGCAGCAGGCCGGACTGGCAGCGCACGCCGCGCTCGACCCGGAACCCCTCCATCTCCCCGTCGGCGACCGGGCCCGGCCCGGGAACGGGCTTCGGCTGTTCCCCCGTCGGATCCGACGCGACGGCGCACGCGGCCCGCTGCTCCGGCGTCAGCATCGACAGCGGCACCGCCCACGCCCGCACCCCCACCGCGGGCTGCACGGACGCGAACGATTGGCGGTAGATCGTCCGCCGGTTGCCCCGCTCGATGTGCGTGGGCGCCGCGATCCGCATCCCGCGCACCACGAGCGTGTTGTTCAGATGCACCGGCGTGTCCATCTCCAGCACCCGTGAGCGGAACTGGTAGACCGTCCCGTCGTGCTGGAAGTACGCCTCGATCGGCTGGTCCTTGCGGATGGCCACCGCTCGGCCGGGGACCTGCAGGTTCTCGATCAGCACCGAGCCGTCCTGCGGCAGCAGGAACCGGCCGCGGGCCATCGGGCTCTTGCCCTGCTCGCCCGGCATGCTGACCGAGAGCGGGGCGTTGCGTACGGCGGCCAGCTCGAAGGCTTCGAGGCCGGTCACCGCCTTGGGGTTGATCTGGGCCTCGGCCATGGCGCTCATTCCGCTCAGTCCTTCGCAAGGTAATAGAACACGCCGTCGCCCTCCCGGCGCAGCAGACCGGTCGCCGGGTCCCCGTCGTCCATCGCGGCGTCCAGCTCCGCGATGACCTCCACCGGGGGGATCGGGTTGCCCGTGCCGGAGCGGATGCCGATGCGGCAGCCCCGGGTGGCGGTCGGCGCGTCGTAGTCGTACACGCCGCCGATGGGCACGGCCTTGGAGAACGGGTCGCCCGAGCGGAACCCGTCCGCCAGTTCGGCGGGCAGGACGGCACGCCCGGTCTCACGCGGCCAGCGCCCCGTCGCGCCGCGGTAGGTCTCCACCGCGCGGGCGATGATCCGCAGGTCCTCGGCCGTCGCGCTCACGCGGGCGGTGTCGCCGGCCCGGATCGTGTTGGGCACGACGATCGCCCCGAGGACGGCGATCACGACGATGACCACGAGGATCTCGACGAGGCTGAAGCCGGCGGTTCTGGAGCGGTGCATGGGCGACCTCCGATCGGGTTGCATCGGCCCAGGGCGAACGCCGGTCCATCGGCAGAAGAGCCCACAAACCGGGCGTGCCCCGGTCGGTCCGGTCGTGCCGGTCGGCCAAACCCGCCCGGGCCGGCTGGCCCGAGAACCACGGCCGAACGCCCCGACCGGGCCCGCCCGGGGCGAACTCAGGCCGCGCCATCCCTATGGTTCATCGGCGCACGCACGGCGCGCCCGCGGCGGGGACGGCCCGCCGGGCCGCGGCGGCGCGAGGCGCCCCAGCCCCCGGGTGAGCCGATGAACACCTTCGCCGACAAGATCGACATGCAGAACCGCCTGTTCGCCGAACTCTCCGAGATGTTCGGCGCCGAGGTGCCGCTGTACGACCGATCCCTGCGGGTCAACCGCGCGTGCAACAGGACGGTGTGCGACCTGCTCGCCATCGCCCACCCGGGCTTCTCGATCACCGACGAGCTGATCGAGAAGACCAGCGGCGAACGCCACGGCGCGATCCGCATCGGCCGTCCGGACGAGTACCGGTGGATCGGCCGCTTCTTCGCCTGCTTCGCGATGGAGCCCCACAACTTCTACGACATGGCCAACGTGGGCGCCAAGAGCCAGCCCATCATCGCCACCGCCTTCCGGTCGAGCATGAACCCCGAGCACCGCGTGTTCACCTCGCTGCTGCTCACCGACTACTTCGACGACGCGACCCGCGGGCGCATCGAGGCCCTGCTCGCCGGACGTTCCGTCTTCTCCGACAAGGCCAAGGCCCTCATCGAGAAGTGCGAGTCGCAGGGCGGCCTCTCGCACGAGGACGCCGACGCGCTCATCCGCGAGGGAACCCAGCGCATCTTCAAGTGGACCGGCCGGGCCCGCGACCACGACCTGTACCGCCACCTCTGCGACGCGGGCTTCAAGATCGCCGCGGACATCGCCTGCTTCACCTCCCACCACCTCAACCACCTCACGCCCAACACCTTCTGCATGAACCTCTACACCGCCGCGATGCGCTTCTGCATGGGCGAGACCGACGAGGCCGTGCTCCGTGATCGCGCCGTGCTCTCGCTGACGCGCCTGGGCGAGCGGTCCGACGCCCACGCCATGCGCCTGCTGTTCCGCCACCTGACCGCGGACGACGTGGCCGCCTTCGGACACGCCACCCCCGGCGCCGCGCAGATCGCCGCACTGGTCGACTCCCTCGTCGCCCGCCTCAAGGCCCCGGACATGTCGATGGCCGGCCTGCGCCACTCGGGCTTCAAGGACTCCACCGAAGGCCCCAGCGAGGACACCCCCGTCCTGCTCCGCCAGGACGCTTACAAGGCGCTCACCGAGCCGGTGGTCTTCACCAATCCCGACGGGTCCACGGTCGACACCGTGCACACCGCCCGCTTCGGCGAGATCGAGCAGCGCGGCTACGCGACCACCCCGGCGGGCCGGGCCCTGTACGACGAGTGCCTGGCGGAGGCCGAGACCGCCAAGCAGCGCGACCCGGACCTGCTCAAACGCGACTTCGCCGCCTACGAGCGGAAGTACGCCGAGGCGTTCGCACGCTTCCCCAAAAACCTGGAAGGCCTCGTCGCCGCGGGCCTCGTCCACGCCCGCTACGAGCCCACCGCCGCCGGCGTCGCAGCCGCGGGCTCCATCGAGACGACCGACCTGCCCGCCCTGGTCGAGCTCGGCTTCGTCCGTTACGAGGGCCTGCGCTACGAGGACTTCCTGCCGGTCTCCGCCGCGGGCATCTTCGCGTCCAACCTCAACCAGTACGGCACCCAGGCCACCGCGGCCAGCCGCCCGGTCTACACCCAGCAGGACCTCGAACGCATCCTCGGCCGCCCGATCGTCGACGCCGCCGCCCTCTACCGAGGCATGGAGGCCGACTCCATCCTGCAGACCTACGAGGCCCTGGGGCTGACCGACCGCCTGCCCGCCGAAACGCGCCGGACGCTGGAGCACGACGCCGCACCGTGCCGCTCGCTCACCACCGCGATGGCGGGCTGAGCGGGTGTGCGGCCGGTTCACCCAGCACTGGACCTGGGAGCAGCTCCTCGCGGCGGCCGAAGCGTTCTGGGAAGGGCCCGTGCCCGCCACGGACCCGGCCCCGCGCTACAACGTCGCCCCCACGCAGGAGGCGCTCGTCGTCCGGCGCGGAGCGCGCGGGATCGGCGTCGGCCCGGCACGCTGGGGCTTCGCCAAGCCGGGCGGCAGGCCGGGCGAGATCATCCACGCCCGCGCCGAGACGGCCGGTGAACTGGCGACCTTCCGCGACGCCCTCGCCCGCCGCCGCTGCCTCGTGCCCGTCAGCGGCTTCTTCGAGTGGGACCGCTGCGGCGACGGGACGGCCCAGCCGTGGCACCTGACCACCGACCCGCCCGTGATCTTCCTCGCCGCGTTGTGGCGCCGCGCCGACGACGCGGAAGGCCGGCCGGGCTTCGTCATCATGACCTTCCCGACGCCCGATGGCTTTGAGCCCGCCATCCACCACCGCATGCCCGGCGTGGTGCGCCCCGGGGACGCGGCCGCCTGGCTCGCCCCCGACCTGACCGACGCGAGCGCCGCCCGACGCCTGGCCCGCCCCTTCGGGAGCGGCGACGCCCCCGTGCGGGCCTGGCCCGTGTCGACGCGGGTCAACTCGTCCCGGCCCGACGGGCCGGGCCTGCTGGAGCCCGTCAGGCCGGAACCGCGGCTGTTCGGATGAAGGCGTGGTCCAGCACGCTCTGCGCGAGGTCGGCCGCCTGACGCCCGATCTCCGGCACGGCCGTGCTCTCCCACAGGTCGCCGCGCCGGAGCGGGCCGATCGTCGACAAGCGCGTGTCGGAAGCGCCGGCCGGCGTCAGCAGGTAGCCGTGGGCGTCGGTCCGCAGGCCCAGGCCCAGCGCGTCCGCATCGGCGAGCCCGGCCGACAGCAGCCCGTCGACCAGCCCGGACCCCCACCGGCGCGGATCGGGCTCGGCGCCGGTGCACAGCACCACGCCGTCCGCGTACACGGTCGTCTCGCCCGCGTTGCGGGGGCGCAGACGCACGGCGATGCGGTCCTCGACGATGCGGGCCGACTCCAGACCGCCGGCCATGATCCGCAGCCTCCCCATGGAGAGCAGCGAATCGACCTCCGCGTGCACCGCGGGTGGCGCGCGGTGGCGGTGGACGTCCCAGTACACCGCGAGCCGGCCGAGGAACCGGGCGCGGTCCCGCTCGTCCAGATCCTGCCACAGGCCCTGCGTGTGCGGGCGTAGCGAGTCGATCACCCCGCGCCAGTCGCCGGCCGCGGCACGCTCGCGGATCGCCCGGGTCAGTTCGCGCAGCGTCAGCCCGCGGAGGCCCGACGCCCAGGCCGCGTGCGCGGCTTCGTCCTTGGGGCCGTGGGACCGCGCCAGCGTCCCACGCCGCGACACCGCGACCAGGTCGCCCCGGAAGCCCGCCCGCTCCAGGCCGATCACCGCGTCGACCATCGTCAGGCCCGTGCCCACGAGCAGGATCCGCTCGGCCTTCTCCGCGAGCCGCGCGAGCGCGTCCCGGTTCCAGGGGCCGAACAGCAGCCGGGGATCGTCGCGCAGCCCGGCCAGGGCGCCCGGCACGCGCAGCGGCCCGTGCCCGAGGGCCAGCACCGCGTGGTCCCCGGTGAACACCTCGCCCTTGGCGGTCTTCACCCGCACCGTCCCACCGTCGACCGAAACGCCCGCGACCGCGTCACGCTCGTGGACCAGCTCGACCAGCGGGTTCTCCGCCACGGCCTGCTCCAGCCGCTCCGCGGCGTAGGCCCCGAACCACACCCGGGGCAGGAACGCATCCGGCGCGGAGGCCCGGCCGGACGCGACCGCCCAGTGGTGGAAGTCGCCGGGCCGGTCGGGGTCGATCGTCAATCGCCCGGCGGGCACGTTGAGCAGGAAGTCGGCCGGGCCTTCCCCGTAGGCCACGCCCCGGCCCGCCTGCGGGGCGGGGTCGAACAGCACGATCCGGACCGGCCGGGTCGCCCGCCGGGCCAGGTGCATCGCGGTCGCCGCCCCGCTGAACCCGCCGCCGACGATCAAGACGCCGAACGGCTCGCGCCCGGGCCTGCCAGAGCCGGGCCGACGCGACGCCCTCCATCCGGAGGGGCCGATGGCGGGCAGGTCACGCTGTGCGTCGGACGAATCTGGATTGGCCATGCTCCCCCCTAGACAAGCCGCGTGCCGGACGAATAGTCCGAAAAGAACCGTCCCCACGACCCAGCACAGCCGATTCAGCTCACAATCCACCATATTTCAATGCTTGGTTCCGTTCCATGACGCGGGAATCCTTGGTATAAAGTGGCCCATGCAGCCCCTCGAACTCCAGATGGCGCTCTGGGAAGCCGCCAGCCGGCACACCGACCTGGCCGAGGGCGTCGCCAAGATGGCCGCCGCGTTCCGCAAGGTCACGCCCGTCGACGCCGTCCGGGTCTTCTCGTTCGAAACCGGCGGGTGCGTCCTCGCGGCGGCCGACCCGGCGCTCCCGGGCCCGGCCCGGCTGGGCCGGTCGGACACCGAAGCCCTCGCCCGGTTCGCGGCCAAGGGGGCCGTCGCGCGATTCGGGGAGCCCGGGGCGGAAGCGCTGGGCGCCCTCCGGCCCTGCCTCGGGCCGGGGTCGCACGTCTGCGGCGGGCTGCGCCACGGGGACCGGCCGGAGGGGCTGGTCGTGTGGACCGTCGACAGCCCCGGCTGGTCGCCGGACGACCGGGCCGAGGCGCTGTTCGCCGCGGCCTTGGAGCCGATCATCGCCGCGTTGGAGACCGCCCGGCGCTTCCACGAGCTGGAGGCCCTGCGGCGTTCGGCGGACGCGGACCGTGCGGGGGCCCTGCGCCGGCTCGGGCGGGACACGCTGGCCGAGGCCGTGATCGGCGAGCGGGGCGGGCTCGCGACGGTCATGGACCGCGTCGGTCTGGTCGCCGAGTCGGAAGTGCCCGTGCTGATCCTGGGCGAGACCGGCTCGGGCAAGGAGGTCGTCGCTCGCGCGATCCACGAGCGCTCCGCGCGGGCCAGCGGGCCGTTCGTGCGCGTGAACTGCGGCGCGATCCCGCCGGAGCTGATCGACGCGCACCTGTTCGGGCACGAGAAGGGCGCCTTCACCGGCGCGACCGAGCGACGGCTCGGCTGGTTCGAGCGGGCGGACGGGGGCACCCTGCTGCTCGACGAGATCGGCGAGCTTCCCTTGGCGGCCCAGGTGCGGCTGCTTCGGGTGCTGCAGGAGGGCGTGCTGGAGCGCGTGGGCGGGCAGGCCACGGTCCACGTGGACTGCCGCATCATCGCGGCCACGCACCGCGACCTCGCGGAGATGGTGCGCCAGCGGACCTTCCGGGAGGACCTCTGGTACCGCGTGGCGGTCTTCCCGATCTTCGTGCCCCCGCTTCGGGACCGGCCGGACGACCTGCGCCCCCTGGCCGAGCACTTCGCCCACCGGGCCGCGGTGCGCTTCGGCCTGCCCGAGTTCGAGATCACGGAGGCCGACCTGCGCCGGCTGCGGGCGTACGACTGGCCGGGGAACGTGCGCGAGCTGGCGGCGGTGATCGACCGGGCCGCCCTGCTCGGGCGCGGGCACGCGCTGGCCCTGGACGCGGCGCTGGGCGACCCGCGCCAGCGGGCCCCCGCGGACCGGCCGCCCGACGCCGCTCGGGCCGGGGAGGACACGACCCTGGAGAGCGCCGTCCGGCGCGCGATCGAGGCGGCCCTGCGCGCCGCGCACGGGCGCGTCGAAGGCCCCGGCGGCGCGGCCGAACGGCTGGCGGTCAATCCCAACACGCTGCGGTCGAAGATGCGGAAGCTCGGCATCCGGCGGGCGGCGTTCCGCGATTAGCAGTTCCAAGAACGCCTATTACCGAGAGGGGCTCAAGGACGTGCAAGGAGAGTTTCTCTACAAGTCCAGATGCCTGACTCATTAGAAACTTCTCGAATAGGTATCTCGAGTTTGCCGTCCACAAAAGCTACGGCTACTTCCTTCGGAGTCAGTCGATACCTGCGAAGATCGACAACCTCATATTCGATCTCTTCATCCTGCGGACGGGTCGGAGGGGCAATGGCGGCCACTGGGCCCCTAGCATGAGGCAGTAATCCAAATGTCTGCAACGAAGCTATAGGCCTGCCATCTTTCACGTTGCGGGAAGGCTGCAAAATAGGCCTGCCCACCTCGATGTGGGAGTCCTTGATCTTTGTAACGCACAGCGAAACTCATTGTATTATGGGATGCAGAGAAATCCCCAACAAGTACCGCTCTAAATATTGTGCGACCAGACGAAGCGGAATAAATGCGATCTGATCTTTTAGCATGATCCAAAGGACTGACTGCACACACTATCGGCAGCATTCGCCGCAACTCCTGCTTAATGCGAGAGGCCATCTCCTTCGGATCCCGGTCAGCTACCCCAAGCCCGGAACGAAAGTTTAAGTATGCAGGCGTATGCCACAGGTCCGAACGGTTCGCCACAACACCGTCAATCCAGAAAATGCACGGATAGCCTCCGATAGAAAAATACGCCTCTAACTCTGGATCCCGTTCGTAAACAACCGTTTCTGACAGAGTTATAGGGCGAGAAAAATTGCCCCGACTTCGCTGCGTGCGCCGTGTAACAATGTTCTTTCGAGACTCTTCATGCCAGTACAGCATGTCGTAGGCATCTACATACACATCATTGTCGAATCGGTAGATGTACCGTGACCGCTCAAGGATAATTCGCCGAGCTTGCGGCGACAGGCTTGCCCACACCTCTCGCTCGCGATCAGATGTTGATTGAGAGGCCAAAGCCTGATTGCCGACCTGAGAGCTTATTTCAACTGGTACAAATAGCTTCAACGCGACCAAAACGATCGACACAAACGCGCTAAAAATCATCTCTGCCCCCACACCGGCATGTCCCGCTGAGTGCGAGCGGGAATCGAAAGAAGTGGGCCTGGACAGACTCGAACTGTCGACCTCACCCTTATCAGGGGTGCGCTCTAACCAACTGAGCTACAGGCCCGTCGGGCGTTGGCCCTTGGGGCGGGCAGTATAGACCCGCCCCGGGCGGGCGTCATCAAGCAACCGGGCGGGTCGGGTGATCCGCGTTCTCGGGCGTGGCGGGGGCCGGCGCACCGTGGGCAGGGGCCCCCGCCGGAGACCCGGAGGCGAGGTCGAAGGGGATGGTCAGGAGGAACTCGGCCCCGTGCCCGCGCCGGCGGACGAGGCGCAGGTCGCCGCCCATCTCGCGGGCGAGGGCGCGGGAAAGGGCCAGGCCGAGGCCCAGGCCGGGGCGGCTGCTCTCGGCGGCGCCGGGGCCGCGCTGGAACTCCCCGAAGACCCGCTCCCGCTGACGCCGGGGAACACCCCGGCCGTGGTCCGCGACCAGGATCTCCAGGTGCCGGTCGGACGCGGCGAGGTCCAGGTGGATCCGGGTGTCGGCGTCCGCGTCCGGGTCCGCCGGGGCGGCGTACTTGCAGGCGTTCTCGACCAGGTTCATCAGAATGCGCTCGACCGAGCGCGGGTCGCAGATGACGGTGCGGCCCGGGGCGTCGAGGCCCGGGGCCACCGAGACGATCAGGTCCATGCCCGACTGCTCCGCCCGCCGGCTGAGCACGGGGCGCACCCGGGCGAGCAGCTCGGGGGCGGTGACGGGCCGCTCGCCCGGCGGGCGCCCGGAGCCGGGCCGACGCCGGGTCAGGCGGGCGTACTCGAGCACGTTCTCGACGATCTCGCCGAGCCGGATGGACTCGCGCTCCAGCGTGCTCAGGTACTCGGCGCGCGCCTGCTCGTCGGTGACCATGCCCCCGGCCAGCATCTGGGCGTAGAGACGGAAGGTGGTCAGGGGCGTGCGCAGCTCGTGCGTGACCGCGCCGACGAAGCGGGCCCGACGCTCCGACAGGCGCACCGTGGCCCGCAGCACCAGCCCGACCGCGGCCAGCGCCCCCACCGCCGCGATCCAGGTGATGACCAGCGCCCAGAGCGTGGGCGTCATGCGGAACGTCGCCGCGGGCGTGAACTCGCCCGGGATGAGCAGCGCCGGGATGGTGGCCAGCCGGAACCCGCGGCCCTCGCGCTCGATGCGCTCGGCCGCCTCGCCGCGGACGGGGAGCAGCGAAGCGCCGGGCAGCAGGTCCGCGACGGAGTCCTCCAGCGTGGCGCGGAGGGCCGGCCAGTCGATGGTCACGCCCTCGGTGCGCGGGCCCTCGGGTGTCGCGCCGACCCGGACCAGCACGAGCACGGGGGCGTTGGCGTCGTCGTCGACCCAGCGGGCCTGCAGGACCGGCGTCTGCTCGGCCTCGGGCGGCTCGCCCGACCCGGGCGCGGCGAACGCCTTGAGAGCTCCCCGCATGGCTCGTGCCGGCGCGGCCGACACGGCCTGGGGCGTTTCGATGATGCTCTGCCGGTCCTGGTAGTCGAAGCCCAGCCGGGCCTCTTCCTGGCGCTGGGAGACCGACTTTTCGGGCTCGGTCGGACCGGAGGCGCGGTCGGCCGGAGCCGGGCCCGACGCCGCCCGGCTCTCGACCTCGACGACCCGCCGGGCGATGGTCTGCTGGCGGTCGTCGCTCGCCGCGGGTTCGCTCCCCGGGGTGAGGGCGAAAAAGCCCTCGACGAACCGGTTCTGGACCGGCGGAGCGCCCGCCGGCGCGTCCGCGTCGCGCTCGTCGGCCGTCCGCAGCGCGACGCCGATCGCGCCGAAGGGGCGTGCGGCCTCCGCCGCGATGATCGGGGCCAGACGCGAATCGAGTCGCCAGAGGGCCAGGCGGATCGCCTCCTGACGCTGGGCGTGCTGGCGGTTGATCTCGTTGCGGCGTTCAAGACCGGCGACGCCGAGGCTGGCCCACGCGAGCGCCCCCAGCACCATCGCCGCGCCGATCCAGAACACCCACCACATGAACGGGCGTGCGTTCACGCGTGCTCCCCGGTCTCCGCGACGAGCATGTACCCCTTGCCGCGGACGGTCTGGATGACCTTGGGGTCGGCGGGGTCGTCGTCGAGGGTCTCGCGGATGCGGGCGATAGTCATGTCGACGGTGCGGGTGTGCGTGCCGCGGGGGTCGAGGCCCCAGACGCGCTGGAGCAGCTCGTCGCGCGAGACGGCGCGCCCGGGGTTGGCGGCGAGGTAGCCGATCACCTCGGCCTCGCGCTCGGTGAGCGTGCGCCGGGCCCCGCCGGGGAGCACGGCCTCGCGCCGGTCGAAGTCGACGGTGCGTCCGGCGATGGACAGCGTCTCGCGCCGCGTGGGCCGGGCGGGCGACCGGCGCAGCACGGCCTCGACGCGGGCGATGAGTTCGTCGATGCCGAAGGGCTTGACCACGTAGTCGTCGGCCCCGAGTCGCAGGCCGCGGACGCGGTCCTCCTCCTCGCCGCGGGCGGTGAGGAAGATGACGGGCTGGGCCGGGCGGGCCTTGCGGAGCTCGGCCAGGACCTCGGTCCCGTCCATGCGGGGCATCATGATGTCGAGCAGGACGAGGTCCGCGTCGATGGCGAGGGCCGCGGCGAGGCCGGCGCGGCCGTCCGGCGCTTCGTGCACGGTGTAGCCGGTGAAGCGCAGCGCATCGACGAGCCCACGCCGGATGGCGGCGTCGTCTTCGACCACGAGGATCACGCCGAGGGACATGCGGGCTCCTGACAGGGCACAGGCGGGGCCTGTGTCTGGGGATTTTTGAAGGGAAGCACGGGCGGGGTGCCCGTGCTACCGGGGGGAATGCTGGTGAGCGAGCATCGGCCTGCGGCCGATCGGGGGGCTGGAAGCCCCCCGCCCCGAGTTATTCACCAGGAGTAACGGACCGTGTAGGTGACCTTGCGCTCCTCGTCCGGCGCGATGCGGACGGGGACTTGCACGGTGCGGGTGTCGAGCATCTCGTGCTCGTCGCTGATGCTCTGGATCTCGGCGTTGACCCAGCGGTAGAGGCGTTCCTGGACGATCACCTCGACCGGCTCGGCCTTGCGGTTGCGCAGGGTCACCTCGATGGTCTCGGTGACCCAGTTGCGCCCGCGCTCGAACGCCACCTGGCGGCGCTCGCCGACCACGTCGAACGCGTTGCCGAGCTTGATGCGGACCTCTTCCTCGCGGGGGGTGTGGTCGATCACGTCCTCGCCGATGAACTCCTGCGAGCCGTCGGCGTCGTCCGTCTGGCTGACGCGGACGCGGCCGGAGGGCAGGGGGATGCCCAGGCCGTTCTCCTTCGAGTTGTCGAACTCGAGGTACACGGCGACCTTGGCGTTGGACTGCACGCCGAACCCCTGATCGATCATGGGCTGGTCGCCGTGCCAGTACACGCCCGCGGCGCCGTCGTAGAGCAGGACCTTGCGTGCGGGGACGTTCCGGGCGGTGTCGAACAGCTCGATCTGCTTGGTGGAGCGGTCCGGGATCGTGACCGGGCGGCCGAGGGTGTAGAGGTGGTACTCGAAGAAGGCCTTCTCCTCGAAGCCCTTCGCGTCGGCCGCGTAGCCCATCTCGGTGCGCGCGTACATCCGCTGCGCCTGGGGCGGCTCGACGCGGTGCACGTCGCCCGCGACCAGTTTCAGCGTGGCGTTCTCGTACGACCCGCCGGACTGGTTGAGGATCGACACCCAGGCGCCCACGTCCAGCGTGCCGGTGTTCTCGTCCTCGCCGGGCTCGAAGAGCAGGTTGTAATCCGCCCACCAGGTAATGCCGCCGGTCTGGTAGGTCACGCGGGTTTCCTGCGTGCCCGCGGCTGCGGCGTCCAAAGTCCACACGAGCGTCGGGCGGGTGATGAGCCCCTCCGCGAGCGAGGGGAACACCACGCCGTTGTAGCCCTCTTGGAACTGGATGCGTCCGTCCTGCCCGCGGAGCAGCATGCCGCCGCCCGCGACGGAGAGCAGCGTCATTTCCTTGCCCTGGAAGATGATGGTCTTGTCGATGTAGCGCTCGAGCATCTTGTCCATGCTCAGCAGGTCGAAGCGGTAGTCCTGTTCGAGCACGCGCGTGCCGTCGGGATCGCTGAGCGACTCGAATCGGACCGTGGTCGGGTCGAGCAGAGCGGCCACGTCGACAAAGCTCACCGTGGACACGCCGGCGTCCACCTCGATCGAGCGGTCCTGGCGGACCATGGCGTAACCGGGGATCTGGCCCCACGGGTTGCCGTAGCTCGACCGGCTCTGACCGGGCGTGGGGCGGTACATCTCGGGGGGGATGGCGCCGGGGGTGGCGGTGGAATAGATGGTCAGGGCGGCGCCGTCCGCGCCGAGCGCGGGGGTGAGGCTCCCGGCCGTGGCCAGCAGCACGGCGGCGATGGACCTGGGGGACTTCTTCATACCGATTTCCTCCTTGGGTTGAGTCTATGGGCCGGACGCCTCAGGACGGGTTGCGGACCAGCACGCGCTGTCCGTGGTTGACCAGGTACACCTCGCCGCGGTTGGCGAGCATCCACTGGCGGCCCTGGGTCGCGAGGTCGTCGGCGAGGGCCCAGTAGTCGTCGGTGGCGAACTCGACCATCAGGTCGGGCGTCCCGTCGGCGTGTTCGCCGAGGCGGGCGTCCTCCCAACGGCCGGCCTTGCGGTAGAGCGTGCCCCCGAGGGAGCGCTGCACGGTGGCAACGGTCTGGAGCTGCATGTCGGCGTCGTAATAGACGTTCGCCTTGGGCGCGAAGGACTCGACCCGGCCGTCGGTGGCGGCGACCTGCCCGCGGACCCGCTCGGCCGCGAGGTCCTTGCGGTTGACGCTCTGGCTGACGCCGGAGGACCCCGAGCGCTCGGCGGCCCGCCGGGCGACCGTTTCGCGTGCGGCGGAGTAGCCGAAGCCCACCGACCCGTCGTCGCGCGTCGGCGCGACGGCATCGGCCAGGCCCAGGTCCTCCGCCGCGAGGAAGGCCGTGTACTCGGTCATGATGCCGTGCTCGAGCGACAGGCGGACGATCTCGTCGACCAGCTCGGTGCTGGGGGCCGAGCCGTCCGCGGCGGCGGCCCGGATGGCGGCCAGCAGCGCGTCGATCCGCTTCTGGGCCCACAGCCGGGCCACGAAGCCGTGGCGGGCGGAGGCGTCCGCCGCGCGGAGCACCGCGGTCAGCCCGGGCTCGGCGTCCGCATCGGACGACAGGCCGATGGTCGCGCTTCCCGAACCTTCATACCGCCCGACGACCATCACGCGCGACCCCCGGAACAGGTCGGGCACGACGCGGGGTTCGAGGTCGAAAACCTTGACGGGCCCGTCCGCTTCCGAGGGTTGAGCGGCGAAGACCGGGTCGATCATCACGGGTCCGTCGAGCTTGTCGAAGACCTGGGCGACTTTCAGCTCCACGCTCTCGCCGGGCAGGACGAAGGCGGATTCGGCCCGCGTGTCCGCCGCCAGCGCGTCCAGCAGGGGGGCGTTCACGTCCAGCCCGACGCCGAAGGTGAAGACGCGCCGGCCGGCGGCGTTGCGCTGGCGGGCGGCGCGGCGGATGTCGGGTTCGGTGGTGACGCCGGTGGTGGGCTGGCCGTCGGTCAGGAAGAGGACCATGCCCAGGTGGCCGTCGGGCAGCGGGGAACGCAGGGCCTCGACGAGCGCATCGTGCAGGTTGGTCCCCCCGCGGGCCTGGATGGCGTCGACGTAGGCCAGGGCGCGCGCCCGGGTCTCGTCGGACATCGGGACCGGGGCCTCGGCGAAGACGCGCACGTCGGAGGCGTAGTCGATGATGTTGAACGGCTCGCCGGGGCGCAGGCCCGCGAGGACCTGGCGGACGGACTCCTTGGCTTGCTCGATCTTGGCGCCGGCCATCGAGCCCGAGCGGTCGAGCACGATGGTCACGGAGCGGGGCATGGGCTCGCCGGCGGGCTCCGGGGCGTCGGCGACGAACATGAAGTACCCGGCGTGCTCGCTCTCGGGGTAGAGCAGGCACGCGGCGCGCCCGTCGCCCCGCCCGTCCGCCGCGTACAGGCGGAACGGGCCGGGCTCGCTCATCGACGGCACGGTGACGACGACCTTGCCCGGCTCCTCCCGCGTGGCGATCGGGTGGGTGGGCGAGAAAACGGGGCCGCCGCCCTTGCGCTCGACCTCGACGGTGACGGTCCAGGCCGCGCCGTCGCCCGCGGAGGCCGAACGCGGCAGCACGTACTCGACCTGGCCGGCGTGGGCGGGCATGGCGTGCTCGTAGACCACCGTCACCACGCGCTCGGCGCCGGGCCGGATCGGGAACACGCTGGACTGGATCAGGTCCGTGCCCACGAACTCGAGCAGCCCGGGGTCGACCATGCGGGCCACGATCTCGCGGTAGCGGCGCGTCGCTTCCTCACGCGGGAGCAGCTCGGCGGTCGGCTCGTCGCCCACGCCGTCGATGCCGAACGAGCGGATGGACGAGCCCGGCGGCACGGGCACGAGCACGGAGCCCTCCGCCGTCGCGCGACCGGGGTTGAACACCGCGATCCGCAGCGTGGTCGTGGCGACCGCCCCGTCGATCCGCACGGCGGCGTCCACCGCCCGCACGGCGCTGACGGAGGGCAGGCCCGGTCGCGGCCGGGCGGGCACGATCGGCACGCCCGGCGTGGCGGGCGCCGTCGCGCGGGACGGCTGGGCGACGGCGGGTACGCCCGCGGCGAGGAGCAGCCCGGCGAGGCCTGCGCGGATGGGACGGCGGATGGTCATGGCGATTCTCCTTGCGTTTGCAGGAGAGTCATACCGACCGACCGCGCCGGCGGCCGTCACCGCTTTGTCACGGCCCCGTGTCCGGGTTTGTCACGCGTTTGTCACGCGGGCTCAGCAGGGGTCGTTGAACGCCCGCAGGAAGGCCGCGAAGTCGAAGAAATCGAACGCGCCGTTGCCGTCCATGTCCGCGATCGGGTGGCGCATGTTGAAGGCGATCACGAAGGACGACACGTCGAAGAAGTCGTTGACGCCGTTGCCGTCGAGGTCGGCCACGTTGACGCACGGGTTGACGGTCCAGGTGCGCGTCTCGGTGAGGAACGCGGCGCGGATCACGGGGTCGCGGACCCAGGGCGTGCCGTCGACCACCGTGGCCTTCAGGACGCGCTCGACGCCGTCGTCGAAGCCGAGCGCCGCCAGGTCCACGTGGGTCCGGCCCGTCAGGGTGGGGAGGGGCTGGCCGTCGACCTCCCAGAAGATGTCCAGGTCGTGCCCGTCGGGCTGCACGGGGATCACGTAGACGGCGCCCGAACCGTCGACCGGCCCGGCCGGGGTGGAGTCCTCGATCGGCGGGACCTCGCGGTAGAACTCGCGGATGAGCGCCTCGGCGCTGGGCAGGTTGAAGGGCCGTGCGAGGTTGCGCATCATCGAGTTGTTGGTCGGGCGGTAGACGCCGGTCTCCGAATAGTTGCCGCCCTGGAACGCGCCGACGGCGCCGTCGAAGCCGGGCAGGCTCGAGCCGAGCCAGCGGAACCACTTGAGGCTCTGGGCCTGCATCTGGGCCGCCGTGTGGATGGTCACGTTCGCCGGGGCCAGCTCGCCGCCGGTGTAGTTCGTCGGCCCGCCGTAGTTGTACTCGTCGGCCAGGTCCCCGAGCGAGTGGCCGAGCTCGTGGATGACGATCTGAGTCGCCGAGGAGTTGCGCCCGGAACTGGTGGCGAGGTTGTTCGACGGGTAGCCCACGCCGCCGTACTTGGTGGTGTTGGCGATGGCCACCACCTGGTCGACGTCGGTCTCCACGCCCTGGCGCGCCCGCGCGAGCGCCTTGTTGACGTTCACGCAGAGCGCCCGCTCCGTCCCGCCGCACCAGAAGCCCATGTCCAGGGCGGTGTCACGGAAGATGCCCTCCACCGGGTCGTGGTCCACGCCCGACTCGTTCGAGATCACCTCGACGCGGTGGATGCGGAAGAACGGCCGGTAGGTGGTGAACGGCTCGTACATGAACATGTCGCCGACGATGCCGTCCACGTCGCTGTGGAACAGGGCCTGCTGGCCCGCGGTGTAGCCGTCGCCCACGAACACCACGTCGATGCGGTTCGGCGCGCCGCGGGCGTAGCTGCGGTCGAGTTCGGCCCGCAGCGCCGCGTTCTCGGGCGTGAGGGTTTCCAGGGGGATCAGCCGGCCGGTCAGGTTGCCGTCCTCGCCGGGCCAGCAGGCGTGGACCAGCTCGATGCCCGGGGCCGCGACCGCGTGCCCGTGCAGGGCGCAGTCGTGGGTGGTGCCGGCGGCGTGCGCCAGCCCGGCGCAGGCGGTCAGAACGAACAGGCAGCGGGCGGCATCGGCGTGGCGCATGGGCGGCTCCGAGGGCTTCGGGTCTGGTTGGGTCGGGCCGGCGCCGGAGAACCCGGGCGGCCCGGCTTCATACGCCGCCGGGCGGGGCGCGGTTGCCTTCGTCAGAACCCGGACCAGGCGCTCAGGTCGACGGGCAGGCGTCCGGGCTCGTCCTGGCCCGGGGTCATCCGCCGGGGCCAGCTCGTCCGCACGCCGTCGAGCTCCCGCGTCAGGCCCAGGCGCAGCACGCCGTCGTCGTCGACGGCGGAGGCCGGGAGCACGGCGTCCAGCGCCCAGCCGTCCGCGGTGGGAACGACCGTCACCCGCGCCAGGTCCGAAAACCCGAACAGACGGTGGACCGAGCCGTCCCGCCCGATCCGCCAGACGCCCCGCGGCACGCCGTACGGCCCGACCCACACCGTCACCGCGTCCGCCGCGCCCGCCGGCGCCCGGCATTCCAGGTACAGCGACCAGCCCTCCCCCGGCCCGCCCCGCGCGTCCGCGCCGCGGCGCAGCACGCCCGTCGCGGCGTGGGGCGGCACCGCCTCCAGCGCCGGATCCGACGCCAGCAGTGCGCCCATGGTCCAGGTCCGCAACAGCGGCCCGATCCGCACGCCCGGCGGCAGGGCCCGCGGCACCGCCGCGATGCCCGCCACGGTGGCCGGGGACGACCCCACGCGGAGCGGGATGGCGGTCGTGCGCAGCCCGTCGGCGTGGCGATCGACCACCGGCACGCCCGCCCGGACGGTCATCGACTCGTGCGACGGCGCCGTGTCCAGCGAGGGGGCCCCTAAGTTCCCGCCGACCTCGACCAGCAGCGGCGCGGGCCGCGCCGGCAACGACAGCACGCCCAGCGTGGCCGTCAGGCGGGATTCGTCCGGCCCGGCGTCGCCCGCGTCGTCGATCACCCACGCCAAAGCCCGCGGGCGGGAATCCAGCCAGCCGAGCGCGCGGAGCACGCGCGTCTCGTCGTCGACCCAGGGGGAGAGCAGGTCGAGCTGCAGCGCCCGGAGGTCCGGCGCGTCCGGGGCCCACATGGGAAGCCACCGTCCGTCCACCCGGACCACCCCGCCCAGACGCCGTCGCATGCGCTCCGCCGCGCCGGGGTCGATGAGCGCCATGCGTCCCAGGATGAGCTGCCACCGGGCCTCGTGGTGCCGGGCGAGCTCGGCGAGGAACCGGTCGCCGTCCGCGGTCGCGAGGTCCTCGCGCAGCCCGGCGAGGTCGGTGCCCTCGGGGCCGGTGCGGTCGTCCCCGCCGGTCGGGGCCAGCCCGTCGCGCACCAGCCGGGCCCGCCAGGCCTGGAACGGGTCGCCCGCCAACGCCCGGAGCGCCGCGGCCACCTCCGGCGCGGACCGGGCCTCCTCCGGGACGGGCGATTGCCACAACGGACGCCCCTCGGCCTCCAGCGCGGCCCGCTCGGGATCGGGCAGCCAGTTGACCTCGAAACGCTCGGACCCGAACCACAGGCCCTGGGACACCGCTTCGAGGGGCATCGCGATCAGGGCGAACCACCCGCCCGGGCCGGCCCCCGCCCGTTCGGCGGGCGTGGCGCGGTACCGGGGCACCAGGCCGATCCAGCCCGCGTCGGTCCAGCCCGTCGTCTCGACCCGGAAATAACGCACGGCTGGCTCGTGCCCGTCGTCCAGAGCGACCCGTGTCACCCGTGGCCCGCGCTCCCCCACCGCGACCGGAAGCACCAGCGGGCGGCCCACCATCGCGTCGATCCGCTCGACCGCCGGGCGCACCTGGGCCGCGGCGAACGCGGCGGCCCCGGCCAGCACGAGCGGGATGACGAGCCACGGCCGCACGGGCGATTGTTCGCGGCCCGGGCCCCGACGGTCGCACCGCGGATCCGGCGGAGGGGAATCTCCTAACCCGGGCCCCAACCGCAACATACGGAGAATCCCGGCCCCGAGCTACTATCCACCGCTGCCCGCGCGACGCTGGCGGTCAACCACCACGGCCGAGCGAGCGATGCACGAGATGATGTCAACGGGTGTGCGCGGGCTGGACGCGATCCTGCCGGGCGGGCTGCCGAGGGGCCATCTGTACCTGCTCGAGGGCGACCCCGGGGCCGGCAAGACCACCCTGGCCCTGCAGTTCCTCCTGGAGGGCCGGGACCGCGGCGAGCAGGTGCTCTACTGCACGCTGTCCGAGACCAGGTCCGAGATCGAGCAGATCGCACGCTCCCACGGCTGGGACCTCGACGGCGTCACCATCTTCGAGCTGTCCACCACGGGCGAGGACCCGACCGGGGCCGAGGCCTACACGGTGTTCAGCCCGGCCGACATCGAGCTCGGCGAGACCACCAAGCGCCTCATCGAGCAGGTCGAGCGCGTCCGTCCCGCCCGGGTGGTGATCGACTCCCTGTCCGAGCTCCGCCTGATGTCGCAGGAGCTGCTGCGCTACCGCCGGCAGATCCTGGGGCTCAAGCACTACTTCGCCGCGGACGCCTCGACGGTGCTGCTGCTGGACGATCGGACGGCCCCGTCGTCGGACCTGCAGCCCCGGAGCATCGCGCACGGGGTCATCGAGCTGGACCGGATGTCCATCGAGTACGGGGCCGAGCGCCAGCGGGTGCGGATCGTCAAGCTGCGCGGGGCGTCGTTCACCGGCGGGTACCACGACTTCGTGATCCGGCGCGGCGGGCTGGCGGTGTTCCCGCGCCTGTCCGGCGCCCACGACGGCCGGGCCTTCGACGAGACCCCAGCGACCACCGGCGTCGAGGGGCTGGACGCCCTGCTGGGCGGCGGGCTCGACCGCGGCACCAGCACGCTGCTGATCGGCCCCGCGGGGACCGGCAAGTCGACCCTGGCCATGTCGATCATCGGCGCCGCGGCCGGGCGCGGCGAGCGCTGCGCCGTGTTCGGCTTCGAGGAAAACATCCGGACGGTGATGCACCGCGCCCGCCAGCTCGGCATGGGCATCGACCGCCACGCGGAGGAGGGCGTGCTGAGCATCCGCTCGGTGCTGCCCGCCGAGCTTTCCCCCGGCGAGTTCGCCGACCTGATCCGGGAGTCGGTCGACCGCGACGGCGCGCGGGTGGTGCTGATCGACAGCCTCAACGGCTACCTGAACTCCATGCCCGAGGAACGCTTCCTCGCGGCCCAGCTCCACGAGCTGCTGGGGTTCCTCAACGGGCGGGGCGTGGTGACGATCATGGTGCTCGCCCAGCGCAACATGACGGGGCCGGCGATGCCGGCGGTGGCCGACGTGAGCTACCTCGCCGACACCGTGGTCATGCTGCGCCTCTTCGAGGCCTTCGGGGCGGTGCACAAGGCGGTCTCCGTCCTCAAGAAGCGCACGGGGGCGCACGAGACGACCATCCGCGAGCTGCACTTCGGCGCCGGCGGCGTGCGCCTCGGCAAGGCGCTGACCGACTTCCGCGGGGTGCTCACCGGCGTGCCGGTGTACGTGGGTGAACCCGGCGACCTCGCCGATCGGGACGGCCATGGACCGGCCCGCTGAGAGCCGGCACGGCGTGCTGGTGCTCGCGCCCACCGGGCGCGACGCCGAACTTATCGCCGCGGTCTTCCGGCGGGCGAGCCTGCCCGTCACGGTCGTGCGCGACGCGCGCGACCTGAGCGAGCGGCTGCTGGACTCCGACGCCGCGGTCGTCGCGGAGGAGGCGCTGACGCCGGTCGCGTGCGCGGGCCTGCGCGAGGCCCTGTCGCGCCAGGAGCTCTGGTCGGACCTGCCCATGGTCGTGCTGGCGGGGGCGAACTCGTCCGGCGGGGCCGACCTGTTCGAGCGCCTCTCGCCCGCGGCCAACGTGACGCTGGTCGAGCGCCCGGCCCGCCCGTTCACGCTCGTCGCCGTCGTGCGGGCCGCCCTCCGCGCCCGGCGGCGTCAGTACCTGATGCGCGACCACATGACCCAGCTCGTGGCGGCCCGCGAGGAGATCGCACGCCAGCACGCCGAGCTCGACCGGGCCCGCACCCGGCTCGCCGCGACCCTCGCCGCCGCCGAGATCGGCACCTGGGTCTGGGACGTGGGCTCGGACCGGGTCGTCGGCGACCGCAACCTCGCCTCGATGTTCGGCCTGCCGGAAGCCGACCGCGCCGGCGCGCCGCTCGGCGCCTTCATCGCCCGGCTGCACCCCGAGGACCGGGCCCCCTTCCGCGAGTCGCTGGCCGAGGCGCTGGACCACGCGGACAGCATCGCTCTGGAGTACCGCATCCTCGGCCCGGGCGGGGAGACGCGCTGGATGCTCGGGCGCGGCCGCATCGAGCGCGACGCGTCCGGCGAGCCGGTGGCCCTGCCCGGCGTGGCGGTGGACATCACCGAGCGCGTCCGGGCCGAACAAGAGCGTCAGAGCCTGCTGCGGGAGATCGAGCGCCAGTCGCGGATCTTCGACACCGCCCTCTCCGCCACGCCGGACTTCGTCTACGTCTTCGACCTCAACGCACGCTTCCGTTACGCCAACCGCTCGCTGCTCGAGCTCTGGCAGGTGCGCCTGGAGGACGTGGTCGGCAAGACCTTCCGCGAGCTGGGCTATCCCAACGCGCTGGCCGACCGCCTGCACCGCGACGTGCTCCGCACCATCGAGACCGGCGCCCAGGTGCGCGGCGAGACCGAGTACGTCAGCCCGCAGGGCTACCGGGGCTGGTACGAGTACATCTTCGTCCCAGCGCGCGGCGCGAGCGGCCGGGTGGAGGCCGTCGCCGGATCGACCCGCGAGATCAGCCAGCGCAAGCGGGACGAAGAGGAACGAAGCCGCCTGCTGGAGAGCGAGCGCGCCGCCCGCGCCGAGGCCGAGCGGGTCAGCCGGCTGAAGGACGAGTTCCTCTCGACGCTCAGCCACGAGCTGCGCACGCCGCTGAACGCCATCGTCGGCTGGGCCGACCTGCTCCGCCGGGGCGTGCTCTCGGAAGAGGACCAGGCCAGGGCCGTCGAGACGATCGGCCGCAACGCGGGGGCCCAGAAGGAGCTCATCGAGGACCTGCTCGACATGAGCCGCATCGTCTCCGGAAAGGCCCGGCTCGACCTGGGGCCCGTCGACCCCGGCGCCGTGGTGCGGGCGGCGGTCGACAGCATCCGCCCCTCGGCCGAGGAGCGCGGGCTGACGGTCTCGCTCGACGCCGGCAACGAGGGCCCGCCCCTGCTGCTCGACGCGAACCGTTTCCAGCAGGTCGTCTCGAACCTGCTCGGAAACGCCGTCAAGTTCACACCCCCCGGCGGCAGCGTGCACGCCGAGCTGCACCGCGGCCACGGCGAGATGATGCTCCGCGTCCGCGACACGGGCGTGGGCATCGACCCCGCGTTCCTGACCAGCGTCTTCGACCGCTTCCGCCAGGCCGACGCGTCGAGCACGCGCCGCCACGGCGGGCTGGGCCTTGGCCTGGCGATCGTCAAACAGATCGTCGAGATGCACGGCGGGCGGGTTTCCGCGGCGAGCCACGGCCACAACAAGGGCGCCTGCTTCGAGGTCCGCCTGCCCACCGTGCCCGCCCGGGCCGAGGACGAGCCGTCCGACCAGGGCGGGGCGGAGGTCGACCTGAGCGACGCGGTCCTGCTCGTCGTCGACGACGACGCCGACGGGCGCGGGGCGATCCAGCGCCTGCTGGCCGAGGCGGGGGCGGTCGTGCTCGTGGCCGACAGCGCCGACGCCGCGGAGGTGATGCTCGCCGGGGCCCGCATCGACCTGCTGGTCAGCGACGTGGGCATGCCCGGGCGGGACGGGCTGAGCCTGATCCGGGCCGTGCGGGCCTCGGGAGCGCCCGCCATCCGCGCCATGCCGGCCGTGGCGCTGACCGCCTTCGCCCGCGCCGAGGACCGGGCCGGGGCCCTCCAGGCGGGGTACGACGCGCACCTGAGCAAGCCGGTCGACTCGACCGAGCTGGTCCGCACGATCGGCCGCCTGCTCGCCCGGCGCACGCCGGGGTGACCGGCGGGCCCGGGTTCAGAAGATCCGCTCGCCCCCGGCGACCCGACGCACCGCGTCCAGGATCGCCGCGATGTCCCCGCCCTTGGACACCAGGCCCCACGCCCCGGCCTCCGCCACGGCGGCGGCGCGCTCCGGGTCGTGGTAGCCGCTGCAGATCAGGCACCGCGTCGCCGGATGTGCGGCGGCGGCCTCACGCACGGCTTCGAGCGGGTCCTTGCCGGGCATGGTCAGGTCGACCAGCGCCACGTCCGGCGACAGTTCCCCGATCCGCTCGACGAGCCCGTCAGCCGAGAACAGCGAGCCCACCACGCGGATACCCGGCTCCAGACGCGCGGTGAGCGTGAACACCTCGACCAGGTCGCGGCTGTCGTCGACGATCAGCAGGCTGACCGGCGTCGCCCCGCTCATGACGCCGCGTCCCGCGGGAGCGTCTCGATCAGGTTGCGCACGACGGCGTCGGCGTCCACCGATTCGGCCCCGGCCTCGAAGTTCAGCAGCACGCGGTGGCGCAGGGCGGGCAGCGCGGCCCGCTGCACGTCCTCGATCGACGCCGCGGGCCGGCCCTCCCTCAGCGCGTGGCACTTGGCGGCGAGGATCAGCGCCTGCGCGGCGCGGGGCGAGGCCCCGACGTGCACGAAGCGGTCCACCATCGGCGTCGAGAAGCCCGCGCCGCCCCCGGGGCTGGTCCGGGGGTGCGTGGCGAGCACCGCCCGCACGGCGTAATCGACCACGTGATCCGCCGCGGGCACGCGTCGGACCAGGGCCTGGTGGGCCAGCAGGCCGGCCGCGTCGAGCACCGGCTCCGCGCCGGGCTCGGCGGCGCCCGTGGTGCGGGCGATGATGTTCTTCAGGTCCCCGCGGGACGGCGAGCCGACGAGCACCTTGAAGAAGAAGCGGTCGAGCTGCGCCTCGGGCAGGGGGTAGGTGCCCTCCTGCTCGATCGGGTTCTGCGTGGCCAACACGAAGAACGGCCGCGGCAGGCGGTGGGTCTGGTTGCCCACCGTCACGCTCCGCTCCTGCATCGCCTCCAGCAGGGCGGACTGGGTCTTGGGCGTGGCCCGGTTGATCTCGTCCGCGAGCACGATCTGGTTGAACACCGGGCCGGGCTGGAACCGGAACGAGCGGCGCATCCGCCCGTGCTCGTCCTCACGCTCGTCGATCACCGTCGTTCCGGTGATGTCCGCGGGCATCAGGTCCGGGGTGAACTGCACCCGGCCGAAGTCCAGGCGGACCGCCTGGGCGATCGTCCGCACCAGCAGCGTCTTGCCGATGCCCGGCACGCCCTCCAGCAGCGCGTGCCCGCCCACGAACAGGCAGGTCAGGACCTGCTCGACGACCGCCTCCTGGCCGACCACCACCCGGGCGACCTGCTCGCGCACCCCCGCGAAGTCGGCGCGGAAGCGGTCCGCGGCCGCCGCGGGGTCCGCTGGGTCCAACTGCGTCGGGCGTTCGTCGGCGTCCATGGGGGCGATGGTAGGATTTCGGACCTCGCCGGGGCCCCACCCCTGATCCCGTGAACAGCAACGGCCGGCCCGGGGCGGGCCGGCCGTCAGAGGCCGCGGTGGGATTCGAACCCACGACTGGCTTTCGCCAAACGGATTTGCAATCCGCCCCCTTGGTCCACTCGGGCAC
>CAYXFA010000005.1:0-92937 GCA_964464165.1 uncultured Phycisphaeraceae bacterium
CCGCACCAGCCCCTTCGCCTTCACGGGCAACAAGTTCGAGTTCCGCGCCGTCGGTTCGAGCATGTCCGTCGCCTGGCCCACCACGGTCATCAACACCATCGTGGCCGAGTCGCTGGACTACCTGGCCACCGAGATCGAGGGCCGCCTGAAGAGCGCCGCCCCGACCGAGGCCCAGCTCGAGAAGGTCGTCCGCGCCGTGCTCCAGCAGGTCGTCAAGGAGCACAAACGCATCATCTTCAACGGCGACGGCTACTCCGCCGCCTGGCACGAGGAGGCCGAGCGCCGCGGCCTGCCCAACCTCCGCTCGACCCCGGACGCCCTGCCCGCCTGGCTGACCCCCAAGGCCCGCAACCTGTTCAAGAAGTACAAGGTGCTCAGCAAGGCCGAGCTGGACTCCCGCGCCGAGATCTTCGGCGAGCAGTACGTCAGCCGCATGCGGATCGAGGCCGAGACCATGGTCGCCATGGCCCGCCAGCAGATCCTGCCCGCCGCGTTCGAGCACCAGCGCCGCATCGCCGAGACCGTGGCCGCCACCGAGCGGGCCGGGGTGGACGCGTCGGACGCCCGGGAGTCGCTGGAGCAGGTGACCGATCTCGTCGGCCGGTTCAAGGCCCAGATCGCGGCCCTGGTCGCCGCCCTTGAGGCCGTGCCGCACGACGCCCACAAGGGCGCCCGGGTGGTCCGCGACACCGTGTTCCCCGCGATGGAGGAGCTCCGGAGGCTGGGCGACCGCCTCGAGACCCTGGTCGCCGCGGACCTCTGGCCGATGCCGACCTACCGCGAGCTGCTGTCCCTGCGCTGACCCCGTGCGGCCCGCCCGTCCGGGCCCCCGAACCCCTCCGCCCAGGCCGGCCCGGGACGGCGTCGGTCGGCGCTATCATCCCCTCCCATGGACGAACGCCAAACAAAGATCCGCCACGGAGCCGGACTCGAGGAAGCCCGGATCAACACCGAGCTCATCGACTTCCTCAACAAGTGGAGTTCGCCCGTTCTCATCCTGATCGGTCTGATCGGGCTGGGCTGGTTCGGGTACAACTACCTGCAGCGGGCGAAAATCACCGAGCGGAACAACGCGTTCGCGGCGTTCGAGAGCGCCGTGAGCATGGGCAACCCGTCCCCGGCCTCGCTGCGGAACATCGCGTCCGAATACGGCGGCATCGGCTCCGTCGGCGAGCTGGCCCTGCTCCAGACGACGGACATCTACCTGCGTGCGGCGATCGCGGGCGTCGAGCCCGGCGCGGAGGTCGACCCGGCCACGGGCCGCCCCCTCAACGACGAGGACGTGCTCGCCCCCGAGGAAGTCCTCGGGTACCTGTCGCAGGCCCGCGACCTGGCGCGCGAGGTGGTCGGTTCCACCGAGAACGACGCCGACCGCGTCCTGCTGTTCGTCCAGGCGCTGATGCGCGTGGGCGCGGCCGAGGCCGGGCTGGGCGAGATCGACGCGGCCAAGGCGGCGTACCGCCGGGCGGGCGAGGCGGCCCGCGGCGCGGGCTTCCCCGGTCTGGGCGCCGTGGCGGACGAGATGCTCGCCCGCGCGGACGCCGCGGCGGGCCCGATCGCCCTGCCGTCGCGCGACGAGCTGCCCGAGCTGCCGGGCGAAGCGGCCTTCACCGAGCCCGGCGATCTGCCCATGAACTTCGACGAGCTGCTGTCCATGCCGGGCCTGCTCGAGGCGCTCTCCGGCGAGGGCGGCGAGGCTCCGGCCGAGCCCGACGCGGCGCCCGCGGACCAGCCCCAGGATCAGCCCGCCGACCAGCCGGGCACGGAACCCGCCCAGCCCGGCGACGACCCGCGCCCGTGACCGGAACGGACGGACCGGTCCCGACGCAGCGCCCGGGGCCCGAGGGGCTCCTTCAGCCCGGCGGCAAAGTGGACCCCGAGGCCGTACGCCGCGCGTACGACGCGGCACGCGAGGACGGCGACGAGGGTTTCGTCGCCCGCGTGCGCTTCGAGCTGCAGCGCGACCTCCAGACCCGCCTGGACAAGTACCTCGTCACCCGCGTGACCTTCATGAGCCGCAGCGCCCTGCAACGCCTCATCGACGGCGGCGGCGCCACAGTCAACGGACGCCCGGCCAAGGCCTCGACCCGCCTCCGCGGCGGCGACGCGGTCGAGCTGGTCATCCCGCCCCCCGCCTCGGGCGAGATCGAGCCCGAGGAGATCCCGCTCGAAGTCCTCTACGAGGACGAGCACCTCATCGTCATCGACAAGCCCGCCGACATCATCGTCCACCCCGCGCGTTCCGAGCTGAAGGGCACGATGATCAACGCGCTCGCGTGGCGGTTCCGCCACGTGTCGGGCGGTGAGCTCTCGCCCGTCGGCGAAGAGTTCGCACGACCGGGCGTGGTCCACCGCCTCGACCGCCACACCTCCGGCTGCATCGTGTTCGCCAAGACCGAGGAGGCGCACTGGAAGATCGGGCGCCAGTTCGAGCAACGCACGGTCGACAAGCGGTACCTGGCCGTCGTGCAGGGGCGCGTCACGGAAGAGCACCAGGTGATCGACCTGCCGCTCGGCCCGCACCCCTCCAAGGCCAAGGGCGCCCGCGAGAAGCGGGTCGTCCGGCACGACGACCTCGGCAAGCCGTCGGTCACCATCTGCCGGGTCCGGGAACGCTACCGCACGCCCGACGGCCGCTCGTACACCCTGGTGGAACTGGAACTGAAGACCGGCCGCACCCACCAGATCCGCGTGCACCTGTCCCACCTCGGCCACGCCATCGTGGGCGACGACATGTACGGCGGACGCCCGTTCCTCTCCCCGGACGGCAAGGTCCGGGTCGAGCGTCAGGCCCTCCACGCAGCGCTGCTGGCGTTCGAGCACCCGCTCGACGGCATGCCGCTCGTCATGGTCTCGCCGCCCCGCCCGGAGATCCGAGACCTGATCGCCTGGCTCCGCGCCCACGCGGCGCTCGAGCGGGTCCACGCCGAGGGCGGCGTGTCGCTGGCCCGGCTCGGCCTGGCCACGGACGGTCCGGAAACCCCGCCCGCCGGCTGAGCGGCACACCCCCCGCCCGGCGTGGTCGATCAAGGCCGGGGGTGCGTTGCCGCGACACCGGGCCGGTTCCCGGACCCGTGCGACCGTCCTGTCCGGCCCGGGTCGCCGCATCTTGCCCCGATTGACTCGACAAAGGCGCGGGTGTTTCCCAGGTTTGTCCGTGGGCCCCCGCAGAGCCGGGCGGCCAGGAGGCAAGCAATGCTCAACACCACGGCGATCCCCGGCCTTCTCGGCGCGCTCGTGCTCCTCGCGGGCGCCGCCGCGAACGCCGCCGAAACCGCAGCGAGCCTGGACGCGGCCGCAACCAACACCGACCCGGCCGTGGTTGAGCCCGCGATCGAGGAGGCCGAACCGGCCGAGCCCGAGGTCGAGCGCATCGTCGTCAGCCTCCCCAACGGGCGCAAGTACGTGATCGAGCGGCCCAAGGAGACCGCCGACGCTCAGGACCCCGGGCCCTCCCGGGTGGTCCGCGTGCTGGCCGACGGCTCGCGGATGAGCTACGGGCTCGGCGGCGGCAAGGCGTCGTCGGGGCGCAGCAGCGGGAAGTCCGGCGGCGGGAAGTCCGCCTCGTCCGGCCGCCAGTCGGCGGGCCGGGCCACCAGCGCCGCCGGCGGGAATGGCGGCGGGGGCGGGGGCAGCACGGCCTCGGCCGGCGGTGGCCGCGGGTCGAGCAGCGGCGGGGGTGGTGGGGGAGGCGGCGGCGGGGGCGGCAGCGCCACCGGCAGCGCCGGGATCGGCGGCATCGTCGCCGCCCGCGGGCCCAAGACCGGCCCCGTGCCGACGATCGGCTCGCCCCGGTACGAAGAGGACGCCGCGACCGGCGGCCAGGACGTGACTTTCTACGACGCCGGGATCTCGGCCATGGTCGTCGGGCGCACCGTCTTCATCTGGGGCGCCGAGATCGTGCAGTCGACCGAGGCGTTCGAGCTCATCGAGGGCGAGCGGTTCGCCTTCGACGGGGCGGTGATGCGGAACCGCCGGCCCGCGGGCTCGGGCGAGCCCCTCACCAAGGCCGAGCAGCTCCATGCCCCGCTCAAGCTCGAGTACGATGCCAACACGACCGTGACCTTGACGATGTTCTCGGCGGCCGACAACCCGGCCATGCCGAACCGGATCATCCGGAACTGGACTTTCAGAGTCCGATAAGCGAGGGACCGACGTGCTCACCGACGCCCAGCCGATCGAAGCCATCAATCGCCCGATCGACGCGCCCCCGGACGGGGGCGTCGGCGTGTGGATGTTCTGGGCAGACGCCGAGGCCGAAACCCGGGCGCGAGCGGTGCTCTCCGCGGAGGAGATCGAGGACCTGGACCGCCTCGCGGTGGATCGCGACCGGCGGACGGGGGCGGTGTCCCGGGCGGTGTGGCGCCGGGCCGCCGCGGGCATGCTCAAGACCAGCCCCGAGGGGGTTGTGGTGGAGAGAACCCCCTACGGCCGTCCTTGCCCGTCGGGCCTGGATCGCACGGTCGGCGACCTGAGCACCAGCCACGCCGGGAACCTCGTGACCCTGGCGGTGGGCCGGGGCGTCCGCGTGGGTGTGGACATGGAAGCGACGGCCGGCGCGACGGTGGACGACCACGTGAACCGCGCGGTCGAAACAGTTACCGGACCTGCCATCGAGCTGATCCCCGACCGCACCGAGCGCATGCTCTTCGCCTGGTGCGTCCTGGAAGCGCTGCTGAAGGCGGACGGGCGGGGGATGCACCTGAGCCCGGGCCAGGTCTCGACGGACATCCGCACGCTGTGGGGCTGGAACGCCGCGTGGGTCGGCGGCGCGGCGTGGTGGGTACGCCGCTTCGCCACCCCGGCCGGGTACGTGGGCGCGGTCGCCGCGGCCAGCCCGGTCATCGAGCTGGCGTTCCACGACCCCGATTGAACCGTTCTCCATATTTGATACCGGACGCTCCCTGGCCTCTGCGCGGTCGCTGTGGGCCGGCCTTCCTACACTTGGCCCGCGGCGGTGCAAGCCGGGGCTCCCGCTGGTCGAAACCGGGGTGACTCCGGCGCTGGTTCGTCGCTCGGGGCGGGTGGATGGTGCGTGTGAGGAAGGAACAGGCGTGTCGGGACTGGATCACGCCAGCGAGCAGGCCAGCGTGCTGACCTCCGGCGGCGTCGCCGGGCGGGCGCGGCGCGTGCAGTCCTGCATCGTCCTGTGCGGGGCCGTGCGCCGGACCCCGCTGGCCCGGTCCATCGGACGCTCGATCGTGGACCTGCCGTTGTCCGACGGCACGACGATCATGGACCACCACCTCGACGGCTTGAACGCCTTCGCGGAGCGCTGGGGGCTGGACGGTCTGAGCGTGCGCCTGCTGGTCGACGCCGAATCGGACCCGCCGCGGAACCCGGGCCGGCACGGGGCCCTGGTCTGCCGCGTGGAGCGCGACGCGAGCCCGATCCGGGGCGTGGCCGGCATCCTCGCCGACGCCACGCGGGAGTGCGACCCGGACTCGTTCGTCGGCGTTATCAACGGGGCTCAGGTCTTCCGCCACCCCCTGGACGACCTGATGCACGCCATGCTCCGCAAGGACGCCGACGTGGTGATGGTGGGGGCCTCGGACGGGACGCCGGTCGGGCTTTGGCTGATCCGCTGCGGCGTGCTCCGCACCGTGCGGGAGGTCGGCTACGTGGACCTGAAGGAACAGGCCCTGCCCGAGTGGGTGGGGCGGTGGGGGGTCAGCGTGGTCGAGCACCGGCGGGCCTACGCCGTGCGGACCCGCAACATCACGGAATACCTCGCCGCGGTGCGCCTGCACGCGACGGGCGGTCTCAAGGCCTCCTCGGTCGACGAGGATCCGTACCACGAGGAGTGGGAGCGGACCTTCTCGGTGGTCGAGCCCGGGGCCGAGGTGGCGCCGGACGCGACGGTGCACGACTCGGTCGTGCTGTCGGGCGGCTCGGTCGGCCGGGGCGCGGTGATCGTGCGTTCGGTCGTGTGCCCGGGGGCGGTGGTGCCGGGCGGGGCGCGGCACGTGGGCCAGGTCGTCGGCGCGGGGAGGAAACGCTGATGGCTTCCATGGCGCGCTACGGCTGGAACGGGTGGCACATCACGGCGCTGTCCGTGCTGTGCCTGCTGGCCGTCTGGGCGGGGTGGGCCCAGTGGGCGGACATCTTCACGATCGCGTGGCGGGACGAAGAGTCCAGCCACATCCTGCTCGTGCCGCCGATTTTGCTGTGGCTGGTCTGGATCCGGCGGGTGCGTTTCCGGCGTTGCCGGCCGATGTTCACGTGGATCGGGCCGGTGCTGATCGGCGTGGGGTGGGCCCTGTCGTGGTACAGTTTCCGCAGCGCCTTCCAGGCCGGGTGGCACGCGGGGGCGGTGGTCATGCTGCTCGGCGCGGTCACCACGGTGGTGGGCGTTCCGGTGATGGCCAGCTTCGTGCCCGCGGTGGCCCTGACGGCCATGCTGGTGCCGGTGCCGGGCAAGCTCCGGCTGCTGATCGCCGGGCCCCTGCAGACCGCGACCGCCGAGGTGACCAAGGTGGTGCTCGAGGCCCTGGGCTACTGGGTCGAGCGTTCGGGCAACCTGCTGCTGATCAACGAGCGTCCGGTCGCCGTTCACGAGGCGTGCAACGGCATGCGGATGGTGTTCGCGCTCGTGCTCGTCTCGTACGCCTTCGCCTTCACGGTGCCCCTGCGCAACTCGGTGCGGCTGGTCATCCTCCTGCTCAGCCCGGTCGTGGCGATCCTGTGCAACGTGATCCGGCTGACCCCGACCGTGCGGTTCTACGGCTACTCGGACGAGGCCACGGCGGACATGTTCCACGAGGTGGCCGGCTGGGCGATGCTGCCCATCGCGTTCCTGCTGCTGATGGGCGTCACCCGCGCCCTGCGCTGGGCGCTCGTGCCGACCTACCGGTTCACCCTCGCGCACCAGATGTCGGAGCACCACCCGTGACCCACGGCCTGCTCATCTCGGCGGTGGCGGGGGGGCTGCTGGCGGCGGCGGCGCTGTCCGGCCGGGTCTCGGTCGACCACAAGCGCGTCGAGGCGTACCACGCCGAGATGCGCCGGGCCATCGAGTCCATGCCGATCGAGAACGCCGGCTGGGCCGGGCACGAGGTGCCGATCCCGCCGTCCGCGACCAAGCTGCTGCGCCCCAACGCGCTGGTGGCCCGCGAGTTCCGCCACCAGTCGCGGACCGGCCTGGCCGCCACCCTCCTGGTCGTGCAGTGCGCCGACATCCGAGACATGCAGGGCCACTACCCGCCCAACTGCTACCCCGCCCACGGCTGGACCTCCGGCGAGACCGCCTCGGACGCCGCCTTCGGCCCCCTGCACGCGGTGCGCTACGAGTTCACCCAGACCGCGGGCAACCGGACCCGCAGCATCACGGTGTACAACCTGTTCGTGCTGCCCAGCGGCGAGGTGACCGACTCGATGGAGGCGGTGCGTCACGCCGGCTCGGACTACATGGTCCGGCCGTACGGCGCCGCCCAGATCCAGGTGGTGATCGACGGCACGGTCGCCCGCGAGCACCACCAGATGGTGCTGGACGAGATGTACGAGATCGCCCGCCCCGTGGTCACGGCGCTGCTCGCCGGCGCGGGCGAACACGCGAAAGGAGCGTCGCGGTGAACGGCCCGGGGAGCAGCACGGATTGGTCGGGGGAGGCCGCGCCGACGCACGGCAACGTGTTCGTCATGATCCACCGCCTCCTGCGGGGGCGGTACCTCATCACCGCGGCGCTCGCGGCGGTCTTCGCGGTCGCCGGCGGCGCGGCGGGCTTCTTCGCCAAAAAGCCCCAGTTCCGCTCGGACGCCGTGATCCAGATCCAGCCGGTCCTGCCCAAGATCCTCTTCGAGACCGAGCAGAGCTCCGTGCCGCAGATGTTCTCCAACATCGTCGCGGCCCAGGCGGACCTGATCTCCCGCCCCAGCGTGGTCGAGTACGCGATGGAGTCGGACCGGTGGCGGGCGGTGTCGGCGATCTCCGGCATCAACAGCGTGCAGGACTTCGTCAGCCACCTGCGCGTCCAGAACAGCCGGGCCACGCAGCAGCTCATCTCCGTCTCCTTCGAGCACGAGAACGCCGCCGTCGCCCACGCGGCCAACCAGGCCATCGTCGACGCGTACATGGAGCTGCACGGCCGCCGCTCCGAGCAGGACACCGAGGCGACCCTCGGCGTGCTGGAGGCCCGCCTCCGCAACCGCCAGGACGAGAAACGCCGCATCGACTCGTCGATCGCCCAGATCGCCCGCGACTGGGGCACGGACGAGCTGTCCTACCAGGTCCAGACGGCGTTCGAGACCGTCACCGAGCTCCAGGGCCTCAAGCGTGACCTTGAATCGCGGCTCGAGCAGCTCGAAGCGCTCGCCAACCGGCGCAACAACGCCGAGGCGCCCCTCGGCGTCTCCGAGGACGAGGCCGCCCAGCTCGACCCGGCCATCGACGAGCTGATCCAGATGCGCCGCACCCTGCAGACACGCAAGACCGAGATGCTCGCCGGCGGCTGGCTGCCGGGCCACCGCGAGGTGCGCAGCCTCGACTCGGGCATCGAGCAGATCAACGGCCAGATCCGGGAGCGCATCCTGCGGCTGGAAGAGTCGCTGGCCTCCGGGAACACCCAGACCGGCGCCGGCGGGCTGTCCCGCACCGAGATCCAGACCCAGCTCTCCCGCATCGAGGAACGCCTCAGGGCCGAGCAGCAGCTCCAGATCCGCCTCGGGGAGGCCAACCTCACCCTGCGCGACCTCAAGGTCCAGCGTGAAGACGTCGAACGCGATATTCAGCGCACCGAGCAGCGCATCGACGCGATCCGCACCGAGTCGCAGGCCGCCAACATCGCCGAGGTGCGCGGGCGGGTCAGCGTCGTCAGCAACCCCACGCGTCCGACCACGCCCTCGTCCGACAAGCGCATCAAGCTCGCCGCCGCGGGCTTCGTCGCGGGCGGGGCCCTGCCGGTCGGGCTGATGCTCGGCCTGGGCTTGCTCGGCAGCCGGGTGCGGTTCTCCGACGACGACATCCTCGAATCCGCCCGCTCGCGGATCATCGGCGTGCTGCCCGACCTGGGCAAATCCCTCTCCGACCGCGAGCTGGCCGAGGCCTCCGCGTTCGCGGTGCACCAGATCCGCGCCCAGCTCCAGATCCTGTACGGGCGCGACCGCCACTCGGTCTTCTCCGTGACCAGCCCCGCCCCGGGCGACGGCAAGACCAGCATGATCATCGCCCTGGGCCTCTCCTTCGCGGAGAGCGGCGACCGCACCCTGCTCGTCGACCTCGACCTGATCGGGCGCGGCCTGTCGCTGCACTTCGGCCACCCGAACGCGCCGAGCCTCGCCGAGGCGGCAGCCTCGGGCGAGGACCTGCGCACGCTCGTCCACTCCTCGCGGTTCGAGCGTCTCAGCGTGCTGCCAGCTGGCATGGGCGACGACCTGCGCATCAGCCGGCTGAGCCCCGAGGTCATCCGCAACCTCGTCGAGACCTTCCGAGGCGAGTTCGACACCGTCCTCATCGACTCGGGCCCCATCCTCGGCTCGATCGAGGCGGGCCTGCTCGCCCCGAGCGTCGACGGCGTGCTCATGGTCGTCGGGCGCAACCAGCTCCGCCAGCTCGTGCGCCGCGCGGTCGACCAGATCACCGCCGTGGGCGGCACGGTCGTCGCCACGGTGTTCAACCGGGCGTCGGTCCAGGAGCTCCGCCAGTCCTCCAGCAGCATGTCCGTGCACTTCTCACGCCAGGCCTCGCGCCAGGCCGCGGACCAGGCGGCCCGGGGCGGCGGTCCCAGCGTCGGCCCGCTCGCCGGCTCGCTGTTCCCGGCGGCCCCGGCGCCCGAGCCCGGCGGGAGGTCCGTCCCGTGACGACCCTGGCGGCGCCCGAGCGGAACACCCCGACGGTCTGGGGGCTCACCCCCGCCCAGCTGCACGCCCGTTACTGGGCCGCCCACGGCGTGCAGGTCGTGCCCGTCGGCTCCGAAGCGGAGATCAACCCCCACGCCGAGCTGTATTTGCTGACCGAGCGGTCCCGCCTGGTCATCATGCCGCTGCGCCGCTCGCTGGAGATGCTGTGCTGGCTCAAGCCGGACGTGCTGATCGTGCGTCTGGCGGACCGGGCCATCAACGACTACCGCGAGCTGGTCGAGGCCCGCCCGGACGGGCGCGTGCTCCGCTTCCGGCGTTTGTACGATGGCGCGTCGTCCCGCCTGGCCCGCGTGGCGCTGACCAGCGATGCGCACCTCGCCCGCGACTGGGCCGCGATGGACCCGGAGGGCCGCCCCTGGCGGGCGCTGCGGTCGATCGTGCCGCCCGACCTGCGTTCGGCGCTCCGGGAACGCGGCCGGATCTATTCGGGCGACCTCGACCGCGACGTGGCCCGGTTCACCCGCGACCTCGCCCAGACCTGGGCCCGGCCGGACGCGACCGTCGCACGCGTGCGCCGGCTGGGCCGCGAGGCCTGGGCGGACAAGGACGCCCCCGCCTCGGACGGCGCGGTCATCACCGGCCCGCTCTGGATCGGGGCCGGGCGGTCGCTGGGCGACGGCGCCGTGGCGGTCGGCCCGGCGGTGATGTGGGACGATCCGGACGCCCGGCCCGAGACCGACGACCTGTCCTGGCGCGACATTGAGGCCAAGGGCGGCTGGGCGGAAAGACGCCTGGAAGAGGCCGCCCCGTACACCAGCAGCGGGCTGAAGCGCGGCTTCGATGTGCTCTTCGCGCTCTTCGCCCTGGCGATCACCCTGCCGCTGTACCCGTTCATCATGCTGGCCATCTGGCTGGAGGACCGCCGCCCGTTCTTCTTCGCACACAAGCGCGAGTCGATCCAGGGGCGCGAGTTCGGCTGCATCAAGTTCCGGACCATGTACCGGGACGCCGAGCGCATGAAGTCCGAGCTCCAGGCCGCCAACCAGGCCGACGGGCCGCAGTTCTACATCGAGAACGACCCGCGGATCACCCGGGTGGGCCGCGTGCTGCGCCGCCTGCAGCTCGACGAGATCCCCCAGTTTTTCAACGTGCTCGCCGGGCACATGTCCGTGGTCGGCCCCCGCCCCAGCCCATACTCGGAGAACCAGTATTGCCCGGGCTGGCGGGAGGCCCGCCTGAGCGTGCGCCCCGGCGTGACCGGGCTCTGGCAGATCCGGCGCACCCGGGCCGACGGCGCGGATTTCCAGGAATGGATCCGCTACGACATCGAGTACGTTGAGAAAGCCACCTTCTGGCTGGATCTCTATATCATCTGGAAGACCGTCAACCTGGTCTTCGGGGCGCTGTCCCGGCGTTAACCCTGGAGGGACCCAATGGGCCTCAGACCGAGAACTGCCCGGCGGCTCGCGCTCGCCGGTGCGATCCTCACACTCGTGCTCGTGGTGCTGGTGGTGGCGTTCACGCTCCCGAAGTACCAGACGCGCCGCCAGCTCGACGGGTTCCGGCAGGACGGCTTGGCGGCCCACGAACGCGGCGATCACGCCGAGGCCGTCCGCCTGCTGGGCCGGCACACCCGCGGCATGGGCGACCGCCCGGTCACGCCGGACGTCCGGCTCGCCTACGCACGCTCGCGTGCCGAACTGGAGGCCAGCGACGGCGGGCACCTGCCCGCCGCCATCTCGATGTACCGCGAGTACCTGCGTGAGGTCGCCGACGACCGCGTGGCCGCCGCCGAGCTGCTCACGCTGTTCATCCAGACCGGCCAATGGGTCGAGGCCCGCGAGCTGGCGGGCCGGCTGCGTCCCACGGAGATCGAGCAGACCCCCGACGCCGACCTTGGCGTGATCCGCGACGAGGCCGCCGCCCGCGCGTCGATCAGGCGGGACGACCCCCTTGTCACCCGGATCGAGGACCGCCTGCTCTCGGCCCAGAGCCCGGCGTTCATCGACGTGTGGCGGGCCTACGCGCGCGCCCTCGCGCTGGGGGACCTGGACCGCGCCGACGCCGTCGTTGAGCGGTACCTCGCGGCCGCGGGCGACACGCTCGCCGCGGACGCCATCCGGGCCATCGTCGCCGGGGACGGCATCCCCGCCGATGACGCCGCTCGCAACCTCGCCCAGGCGCTCCGGATGGACCCCGACACTGGCCACCCCGGGGACGGCCCCCCGCTCGACGACCCCGAGATGGTCCGCGTGCTCGTGGTGCTGCTGGACGCGTGGCGTCAGGAACACCTGGCGATGGGCGTGCTGGAGGCCGCGACCCGGTCCACGGACGACCCGGAGTTCAGCAGGACGCTCGCGCGGCGGCGGTTCTGGGCGGGCCTGCCGGACGACCTGATCCGACAGCCGAGGACGACCCCGAATGGGAAGTTCATCGCCGATGTCGCGGGCTACGCCGGGCTGGTGATGATCGAGCGGGGCGACCATGAAGGCGCCGCCGCCGTCGAGGCGGAGCTGGCGCGGCACCCCGCCGACTTCCGGGCGAGCGGCTGGGTGCTCGCCCTCAAGTCGCGCCGCGAGGCCGCGGCCGGCGACCTCGTCGCCGCACGCGCCTCGGCGACCCTGGCCGTCGAGAAATACCCCTTCGAACCGACGTTTCGCTTCCTCCTCGGCGACGTCCACGACCGCCTCGGCCGCCTAGCCGACGCCTCGGAATCGTGGCGTCTGGCCTCCGAGCTGGCCGGGCCGGGGTTGTGGATCGCCCCCGAGGTGCGCCGCGTCATGGCGTTGCTCGCCGACGGCCGGACGACGGAGGCCGGCAGCGCTGCGGACGAGCTCGTCCGTGTCGTGCGCGACCGCGGCACGCGCCGCACGGTCATCGAGGCCCTCGTGCTGCAGCTCCGGGTTCACGCCCAGCTCGCGCTGCGCGGCCAGCTCGATTTCGCACGCGCCCAGGAGTCGATCCGCGTGGCCCGCGCCATGCAGGACGTGCTGACGGGCCCCATGAAGACCGACTGTGCGTTGCACCTCGCCGCGTTCGAAGGCGCTCTGGGCAACGACGAACAGGCCGGCTCGCACCTGCGCGACGCGATGGCCGACGCGACGCCAGAGCAGGCCGCCCGCGCCGGGGAGATCGACGCGGTGTTCCGCCTGGGCGTGCTCGTGCCCGAGGAGGTCGCCGACCTGCCCGAGCGGATCGAGCACCCCGCCCTGGCCCTGCGCGCTGCGCTCGGCTTCATCGCCGCCTCCCCGCCCGGTGAGGCCGAGAGCCGCATCGAGTCCGCCCTCCGCCTGATCGGGGCGGGCATCGCGGCTGCGGGCGAGCAGGACCGCGCCGCCTGGCTGCGGGCCGACGCCATCGTCAAGGACCGCGCCGGCCGCCCCGACGCCGCCCAGGCGTGGCAGGCCGCGATCCAGGCCGATCCCAAGAACGTCGAGCTGCTCACGGAAGCGATCGAATCCGAAGCGATGGTGTACGACCGCGGGTTCGTGGAGAGCACCATCAACAAGATCATCGAGCTGACCTCCACCCAGGGTCGCACGCCGCCCACGCGTCTGCGCCTGGCCCGGGCCCGATCGATCTTCGGGCGTGAGCCGACGCGGGCGTCCCGGGACGAGGCCATCGTCATCGTCCGTTCGGTCGTCGTGGCCGAGCCCCAGAACCTCGGGGCGCGCACCCTGCTCGCCAACATGCTGCAGTTCCCCTGCCCGCCCCGGGTGCCGGCCGAGCAGCGGTACGAGCGCGACCTCACCGGCGCCGTCGAGCAGTACCTCGCGGCCTCCCAGCTGATCGGTGGTCCGGCGTCCCTGGGCTACCTGTTCACCGCGGCGGACCTGTGCCGCCAGGCGGGCAACGAGGAGCGAGCCCGCCAGATCCTCCTGGACGTGTCCGCGCGGGCCGGTTCCAGCCCCGCGGCCCGCGGCCTACTCGCTCGCGAGCTGACCCGGCTGGGCGACCCCGGCACGACCACCGCCCTGCTCGGACGCATGTTCGAGCAGGCCTCCGGCGACGAACTGCCCGTCCTCGGGCTCCTGCTCGCGCAGAGCCACCTCGCCGCGGGCGACGCCGCCGCGGCGCTCCGCGTGCTCGACCGCATCGCGGCCTCCGCCGAGAAGCTCCGCCCCGAGCAGCTGCTCGACCTCGCCGCCCGGTACACCCAGGCCGGCCACGCCGCGGGCGCCGAGGCCGTGCTCGTCAACGCGGAGCGGTACGGCCTGACGCGGGTCGAGGCCGAGTTCGCCCGCGCCGAGGTCGCCGCCCTGTTCGGAGACGGCCGGGCCGCGGGGGAGATCCTCGCCCGCATCGTGGAGGCCGACCCGGCGAACGTCGACGCCTGGATGAAGCTCATCGAGACCCACTTCCGCGCGGGCGACACCGAAGAGGCCGTCCGGCGCGCCGACGAGGCGCTCGCGGTGCACCCCGAGAACGACAACCTCCGCTATTGGCGTGAGATGGCCGCGGGGAACGCCTCGGAAGCCGTCCGCCTCCGCGCGGCCGACGCGGGCAACGAGAGCGTCCGCCTCGCGATCGAGCGGGTCGAAGCGTACGAGAAGGCCAAGGCCTCGATGACCCGGGCAGACCGCCTCGCCCGTCTCCAGGACCTGCGCCGCTCGTTCATCAACAACCCCGCGGTCCTCAAGTACGTGGCCCGCGAACGCGCCGACCTCGAGGACGACGCCGCCCAGCTCGCGACCGACTCCATCGCGGACGCCCGCCGCTTCCCGGACGACGCCGAGATCCTGCGCTTGGCCGCCATCCAGTGCCTCCGGGCCGGCCGCCTCGACGACGCCCAGCGTCTGGCGACCAGCCTCCGCAGCCGCACCCGCGGGTCCACGTTCGAAGCCGACCTGATCTTCGCGGAAGCGGCCCAGGCCTCCGGGGATCACGCCGCGGTCGTCGAGCGTTTGTCGTCGTGGATCCAGCCCGCCCTCGCCGAGCCGGGCAACCCGCGTCAGCGTGCCGTGGCCTTCCTTTACAGCGCCGCCGCCCTCACCGTGCAGGGCGAGCCCGCCGTCCGCAACCGGCTCGAACCGGTCGCTCGCCAGTCGCCCGAGTTCGGCGCCGACGTGTGGCTGCGTCTGGCCGCCGGCGTCCTGCGTGAGGCCGGCCAGGCCGAGGGGTGGATCCGGTCCGCCGAGCAGTTCGGCCAGCAGGGAGCCATGCAGCTCCAGGTCGCCGGGGCCTGGCTCGCCGCCGCCGAGCGATTCCCCGCGCGTGCGACCGATTTCGCCGCCAACGCCGCCCGCATCGCCGTGCCGAAGGTCGCCGAAAACCCGGACGGCTTCGAGGCGGTCTTCATCGCCGCCCGGGCGTACCACAAGCTCGCCTCCCTCAAGCCCGACGCCGAGGGCGCCGAGGCCTACGCCAAGGCCGAGGAGTTCTACCTCCGGGCCGCGGGCATCCAGCCGGACAACTACAACCACCTCTTCGCCGCCGCGGTCTGCGCCGACGCCGCGGGCCGGTCCGCCGAAGCCGAGCGCCACTACCGCCTGCTGCTCGACCGGATGTCGGGCGAGGACCTGTTCACCGCGGCTATCCGCAACAACCTCGCCGGGGTGATTTCCCGCACCAGCCCAAGCCGCCCCCGGCTCGAGGAAGCCCTGACCCTGGCCGATGCGGCCATCCAACACGAGCCCGTCGCCGCCTTCTACGGCACCCGCGGCTGGATCCTGCTGGCCCTGGGTCGCCCCGAGGACGCCGCCGCCGACTTCACCCGGGTGGCCGAGTCCGAAGGCGGGGCCGTCGAGGGCTGGCTGGGTCTCGCGGCGGTGTACGCCGTCGCCCAGAACCGCCCGGACGACCTCGCCGGAGCGATCGAGCGGGCCCGCGCGGCCGCCGGCCCCGGCGGCCTGGACCGTGAACTCCGCGCCCGCGTGGCACAGTTCGGCGTCCCCTGGTAGTCCGATAACACCTTGTAGCCCGTCGCCGGACAGGTTTCGGGACGGGGACTACCCGAACATCTGGCCCTCGACCCCTCATCTCTGGGGTCGGACCGGAGAATTCCCGCTGGAGCCCCTCGACACGGGCGGTTGCTCAGGTACACTCTAAGACGAAATCGGGGCTGACTACCCCATTTCGCCGTGAGCGGGAAGTGATTTCCTCGCTCACCTTGGTACAACGGATTCACCTCGCTCGGGAGGGCGAGGAAATCACCCACCCGCGGGAAGGCGGGTGGGCGTGCGGAGCGGGGGGGTGTATCCCCTTCCGGAGATGCAGCTCCGGGGGACCGCACGGGACTAGGACAGCATGCGGCTTAAACCGCATGAGAGAGGACATGGACATGAAGTGCAGCTACATGGTTGCGGTCGCCTTGACCGCGGCGTCGGGGTTGGCGACGGCGGCCGACTTCAACGCTCAGTACGTGACCTTCGCCGGGACCGGCGGGATCAGCGTGAACGGGAATCCCACGATTTCCGGCGGACTGATCACTATGCAGTACTCGGGTGGGGCTCCCTCGCAGGCCGCTGGCCAGTTCAAGGGGCCTAGCTTCACGACTTTCTGCATTGAAATCGATCAGCATGTCGGCTCGCATAGCTACGACATTGTTTCGCTCGCCGATGCCCCCAATCCGCCGACCGGTTCTTCGAATCCGAACGCGCCTGCGGCTTATGGCGCGGGGATTGCCGCTCGCATCCACGAAGTCGTGGCCGCGGCCATTGACGCGGGGTGGATTCAGTCCGACCTGGCCCTCGGCACTGGCACCAACGAACAGCTGGCCGCCGTGCAGGCCCTGATCTGGGACGCGATCTACGGCCCCGGCGTCGTGACCGCGAACGCCGCCGTCACGGCCCAGATGACCTACCTCATGTCCAGCCACTGGACCGCCGGCAGCACCGTCGCCGGTCTCCGCGCCATGGTTTCCGCCAGCGGCCAGGACATGCTGTTCGTCGTCCCGCTGCCCCCGGCGGCCTTCGCTGGCCTGGCGACCCTCGTCGGCGTCGCCGGTGTGGCTCGCCTCCGTCGCCGCTGATCTCGTCAGCATACGTGACGAAACCAACCACGGGAGGGCTCCGGCCCTCCCGTGTTGTTTTTTGGAATTTCTTCAGCCCGTCAGGTCCAGCCGGCACAGCACCCGCCCCAACGCGACCGGCCAGGGTACAAGCGGCCCGACGAGTCGCTCGGTCTCCGAAACGTCCAGGGTGCTCATCGCGGGACGCGTCGCCGGGCGGGGGAACTCGGCCGAGGTGCACGGATCCACTCGGCATGGCAATCCCAGCCGGGCAACGATCTCCGTAGCCAGCCCGTGCCAGGTGCATTCTCCGCCATCGGTCGCGTGCCAGGTGCCGCACGCCCCGGCCAAGTACAACGCCAGCGAGGTCACGCTCAACTGCTCGGCCGAAGTGGGCCGTCCCCGCTGGTCGTCGACCACCCGAAGCGATTCGCGGCCTGCGGCGAGCTTGGCGATGGTCCGGACGAAGTTCGTGCCCCAAGGGGCGTAGACCCAGCTGGTGCGGATGATCAGGTGGTCCGGAGAGGCCGCCCGGACGGCCTCCTCGCCAGCGGCCTTCGACCGCCCGTAGGCGTTGACCGGGGCGATCGGGTCGTCCACCCGGTAGGGGGCCGCCCCCAGCCCGTCAAAGACGTAATCGGTGCTGTAATGGATGAGCCTGGCGCCGACCTCCGCACAGCGCCGGGCCAATGACCCCGGGGCTTCCGCGTTGGCTCGCGTCGCGCCGGGCTCGTCCTTCTCCGCGTCGTCGACGGCGGTCCAGGCCGCGGCGTTAACGACCAGCTCGTCGCCCTCACGAACTGCGTCAGCGACCGACCCGGGATCCTGAAGATCGAAGTCGGGCCGCGCCAAAGCCCGGTAGGGCACGCCGTGGGCGGTCAGCAGCCCAGCCCAGGATCGCCCGACCATCCCCCGCGCCCCCAGGAGCAGCACCCGGGCCGGCAGTGGCCGGGCCGCATCAACCCGTTGCAGAGGGGCGCTGGTCAACGGTGCTCCACCTGCCAGGAAAAGCCCGGGAAGGCGTCGGGCGACATCCGCTCCTCGTCCGGATTCGCGGGGTCGTAGGCGTGGGTGACGTAGTAGAGGAGCCCCGCCCGGGTGTCGCCCACCGTCGCGGCGCCGTGCCAGAGCGGCGGGGGGATGACCACCACCCCAGGGCGCATCTCCCCGATCACGATCGACCAGCCGGTATGGGCCTCCTGGTCATAGACGCCCACCTTGATGTGGCCCTGCAGGCAGAGCCAGAAGTCCGTCTGGCGGGCGTGGCGGTGCCAAGCCTTGATGACCCCGGGGTACTGGACCGAGAAGTTGATCTGGCCCTCGGACCGCATGACACCCTGCAGCTGGTTCATCAGCGACCAGCCGCGATCGTCCGCGAACGGGGTGGCGGGGACGAACAGGGGAACCCTCTGCGCGGTAGACTCGTTGAACGCCGCGGACACGGGGCCGTCGAAGCGGGCGGGCTGATGGATCTTCATGGGGGCGTGACTCCGGGGATCGATCATCGGCGGGGGGATCGGACGAGATTATCGGTTGCCCGGGTCCGGTCGTCCCGTCTGGGCAGCCCGGAGAATGACGATTCCCCCCGGGATCGGCGTGCAGCGAGGGGGCTTTATTGTGAGGCTTTGCCTGTATTGTGAACGCCTTTTCACCCGATTCATCGCTTTCGCTGCCCGCGGGCTCGGCGCCAGGGCCGATAATGCCGCCCGGAGGATTCAAATGACCCAGGCTCGACCCACCAACCGCTGGACGCGCACCCTCGGACGCCGAGCGGTGCTCAAGCTCGCCGTGTTCGCCGCGGCGTGCGCCATCTGCCTGCCCGGCCTCCCGGCCTCGGCGGCGGCAGACAACCAGACGACCGATTTCTGGACGCACTTCACGCCCAGCTCGGACACCCGCCTGATCTTCGTGTCCAGCAGCGAGGGCAACGACTCGAACTCCGGCCTGACCCCGGCGACCCCGGTCAAGACCCTGGTCAAGGCCGAGTCGCTGGTGCGTGACGGCTACCCGGACTGGATGCTGCTCAAACGCGGCGATAGCTGGCGTGAGTCCATGCCCTTCTGGACCAAGAGCGGCCGTTCCCCGACCGAGAAGCTGGTGGTGGGCGCGTACGGCGAGGGGAACCAGCGGCCCCAGATCCGCTCCGAGGAAGTCGCCGCGATCCGGACCCACGGCAACATGGAGGTCAAGCACGTCGCCTTCGTGGGTTTGCACCTCGAGCCCTATGCCCGCCGGGACGACCAGTCTGTGAGCGGCGTAACCTGGCTGCGGCGCAGCACGGACATCCTGTTCGAGGATCTCTTTGTCGCGGGCTACGCGAACAACTTCTCGTTGCAGTCGACTAGCGACGCTGCTCCCGTTCGCAACATTCGGCTCAATGGGTGTGTTGTGGTCGATGCGTGGAATCTTGATGGGCATTCGCAAGGTATTTACGCACGAAACATTGACGGGCTCACCATCGAGAACTGTGTTATCGCGTCTAACGGATTTAGCAGGGACAGGGGCGCACTTCCCACTATTTTTAACCATAACCTTTATATCCAGCACGGCACTCACAATGTTGTCATTCGAGGCAACATCATTGCCGACGCATCGTCTCACGGCATTCAACTGCGTTCCGGCGGCGATATCGAAGACAACCTGTTCATCGCCAATCCCATCGCTATCCTCTTCGGTGGTGGAACCCAGCCCGACGAGGGGGGGGTTACGGGTTCTGTGCGGCGTAATGTGATCCTTCACGGGCGTGGAATTTCTCCGGACGCGCCGCGTTCGTGGGGTATGGAGATCGCCAACATCCGTCAGGCGGTCATTGCCGAGAACTTCATCAGCCAAAGCGAGTGGGACTCGAACGGTCAGGCCATCCGGCTGTTCTCGAAGGGGAACTATGGCATCACAAATCTGCTGGTGGAGCGGAATGCGATTGTGCACTGGCACGGCATGGTCGAGGTGCTGGCTCCGGATGCTGGTCATGTTTATGACAACGTCCGCATCCGTGAAAATTTGGTGTTTCGTGATCTGACCCCGCACCCGTCAAATAATAATTTGAATAAGCCGTTGGTGTCTCTGTTCGCGGCTCATCATCCCGGGATGTTGATCTCTCAGAACAAGTACCGGCATTACGGGATGCACAGCCGGCCATTCCGGGTTAGCGGCTCAAATCTATCGGTCGACCAGTGGGTGTCTCAGGTGGAGCCTTCCGCCGATATCGCGGCGGTCTCTCAGCCGCCGACGGGCTTCGCCTTGGCCGATTACTACAGGAGCATCGGCCGATCCGGAGGTGTGGCGGAGTTCCTTGCCGCCGCGAGGACCTCTTCCAGGCAGAATCCCAATCCGGCGCTTCGGCCTCGGGCTGTGCATGCGTGGTTCGCATCGAAACTCGGACAATGAGCGAGCGACTCCGCCTTTGACCAATCGTACAGACCTTATGCCGCCCCAGCGATGGGGCGGCTTTGTATATGGCCGTGTTGACGTTGGGGCCGGCAAAGTGGGACACTTTTGCTGCGCGACGAGCAGGGTAAACTGCTCCTCAACACAAGGACCGAGTCCAGACAAGGCTACCCGTGATGGGAAACCCAACCGTTCTTGCGGCTTTACTGGCCTGGCCCATTCTCATGGTCGTGCTGGTCGCGTTCATACCGGCCCGCCGGGTGGTCATGGTGTCGATCATCGGTGGCAATCTGTTCCTCCCCCAAGCGCAGATTGTGCTGCCCGGCTTCCCAAACTACAGTAAACCACTGGCTTCAGGCCTCGGCGCCTTGCTGGCTGCGATGATCATGTCGACGCCGAAGCTGCTTTCCTGGCGGCCAGGACGGATCGATCTATTCTTTTTCGCTTTTCTTCTGGCCCCTGGAGTTAGCTCGCTCACGAACGGGCTTGGTTCCTACGACGCTTTTGCGGAAACTGTGAATCGATTTCTCGAGTGGGGCGTCGCCTACTGGGTAGGGCGTGCGCTCCTCACCGACAACGCGGCCATGCGAGAGCTCGCGGTGGCGTTCGTCATCGGTGGACTGGTGTATCTTCCCCTGTGCGTGTGGGAGTCAGTGATGAGCCCGCAACTGCACCACCAGCTCTACGGATTCCGTCCATCGTCCTTCCGGATGACGAAGCGATGGGGCGGATGGAGGCCGATGGTCTTTATGCAACACGGTCTTGCGGTAGCCGCATGGATGGGTGCGACGGCCGTGGTTGGGTGGGTGCTCTGGCGATCGCGAGCCGTCACTGTGATCGCGGGGGTACCCGTAAAGCTCGCTGCAATCGGCCTCGTTGTCGGGACTATCGGGCTCCGTTCCACGGGTGCGGCGATTCTTGTCGTGATGCTCATTGTGGCGGCGGAAGTCGTACAGGCTTTCCGGTCTCGGGTCATCTTGATGGTGCTGCTTCTCGCCCCAGCGGGTTATATCGCCCTGCGCGTTGCGGGATGGGAAGGCGAGCAGCTCGTCAGCTTTGCGCAAAGCATTGACGAATCTCGGGCCAGTTCGCTCAACACGCGTCTCGAAAACGATGCCATCATCGTCGACAAGGCCATGGAGCGCCCCATGTTCGGTTGGGGCGGCTGGGGGCGATGGCGGGTCAAGGATCCGGTCACCGGCAAGGACATCACCATTTCCGACAGTTGGTGGGGCATCCTGGTGGGATCGACGGGCGTGTTCGGGCTGGTGGCGACCTACGGGACGTTCATCGCGCCGATGTTTGTCATGATCCGACGCAAGACCTCAAGCCGCATCTTCGACCAGGCCCAGGGGGCGGCCTGGGCGGTCGGGCTGGCGGTCCTCCTGTTCGTCATCGACACCCTGGCCAACGCCATGCCCAACTCCTCGTTCATGCTGGCCTCGGGGGCCATGGCGGGGTTCGTCAGCCGGCCCCGCCGGGCCGTGGCGGCGCAGACGGGACCGCCCCCCGGCGTTCCGGCCGGTCGGCCTCCAGCGCCGCCCCGTCCCAGGACGATTGACCTGCGTTAGAGTGATCCGGCACGGCAGGGGACACCGCGTTGATGGGCGTCGGAGCACAACCGGCATGCGGTTTTGGGACGTCCACCCCCGGGGCGGCCCCACGCCGCCGGCTCGCCGTCGTCATCATCAACTTCCGCACGCCCGGCATGGTCCTCGACTGCCTGGCCACCCTCGACGGCCAGGTCGACCCCGGCCGGGACGAGGTTGTGGTGGTGGACAACGAGTCCGGGGACGATTCCGCCGCCGCTATCCGGGCCGGCATCGAGGCCCGGGGGTGGTCCGGCTGGGCCCGGGTCGTCGAGGCCGGGCGGAACGGCGGTTTCAGCGCCGGCAACAACGTCGGCGTCCGATCCAGCGACGCCGAGTTCTATCTGCTGCTCAACAGCGACACGCTCGTGCGTCCGGGGGCGATCGCGGGGCTGCTGGAAGCCGCCGAGCGTCTGCCGCAGGCGGGCCTGGTCGGACCGCGGCTGGAGTTTCCGGATGAAACCCCGCAGGAATCCGCCTTTAGAGTTGTCACGCCTTGGTCCCAACTGGTCGGCTCGGCCCGTCTGACCGTCGTATCCCGTGTGCTGGGAAGCCACGTGCCCGCGATCCCCGTCTCCGACGAGCCGCACGAGGCCGGGTGGGTGAGTTTCGCCTGCGTGCTCGTCCGTCGTGCGGTCTTCGAGCGGATCGGCCCGATGGACGAGGGCATGTTCATGTACTTCGAGGACATCGACACCGCCTGCCGCGCCAGGGACGCCGGGTTCCGCGCGTGGTACTGGCCCGCCGCCCGCGTTGTCCACCTCCGCGGCGGGACGAGCAGCGTCAAACGCAACGCGGCCGAACGCCGCCCCCTGCCCGGCTACTACTACGCCGCCCGGGCCCGCTACCTGCACCGTCGGTTCGGCCGGGTCGGCCTGATCCTGGGCAACCTGCTGTGGGAGGTCGGATTCCTGATGAACCACGCCTGCCGCCTGCTCACCGGCCGCCGTGTCGGCCTGCCGGCGCGGGGCTGGCGGGACGTCTGGATCACCAGGGCCGACACCCCGGCCGGTCCCCGCGGCGTCGGCATCGAGCCGCCGGTCGAGCCGCTGTTCCGTCATGCCGCCCCGGGCGGCGAGGCGGTGTCACCATGACCGACCGGCTCACGAAACCCCATTTCGTCATCATCGGCGCCATGAAGTGCGCCACGTCAACGCTCCACGACCAGCTCGCCCGCCAACCCGGCGTGTTCATGTCCGAGCCCAAGGAGCCCAACTTCTTCTCCGACGAGCCCGTGTGGGCCCGCGGCCTCGGCTGGTACGCGGGCCTGTTCGCGGACGCGCCCGCAGGCGCGGTGTGCGGGGAGTCCAGCACGCACTACACCAAGCTGCCGACCCACCCGCACGCCGCCGAACGCCTCCACCGCGCCCTGCCGCACGCCAAACTGGTCTACGTCATGCGCGACCCGATCGACCGGCTGGTGTCGCACTACGTCCACGCCTGGTCGTGCCGGGAGGTCGACACCCCGATCGACGAGGCCGTTTCGCAACGCCCCGAGCTGATCGAGTACTCGCGTTACGCCATGCAGCTCCGCCCGTGGATCGGGCTGTTCGGGCGCGAGCGGGTGCTCCCAGTCTTTTTCGAGCGGCTCACCGCTCACCCCCAGCAGGAGTTCGAGCGCGTCTGCCGCCATGTGGGCGTGCCGGGCCCCGTGCGGTGGCGCGACGACGCCGGCGCGAAGAACGTGTCCGCCGACCGGCTTCGCTACGGGCCGGTCATGTCCCGGCTTGTCAGGACGCCGGGCCTGGCCGCGCTGCGCCGGGCGATCCTGCCCGAGGGGCTGCGTGACCGCATCAAGTCCCGCTGGCGCATGAAGGACCGCCCAAAGCTCTCCCCCGCGGCACGCGCTTGGTGCGTCGAACGCCTCGACCCCGACGTGGCCGAGCTGGGCGAGATGCTCGGCCTGAACCTGTCGTGCGATACCTTCCGCTCCGTCGTGCTCGGCGCGCCCGCCGCCCCCGAGTGGGCCGGGGGCACGCCGTGAGCGGAACGGACAGGGTCGGCATCGTCGCGATCGGCCGCAACGAGGGCGAACGCCTCCAGCGGTGCCTGCGCTCCGCCCTCGCGGAAACCCCCCGGGTCGTGTACGTGGACTCCGGTTCGACGGACGCTTCGGTGGCTTTCGCCCGGTCCGTCGGCGTCGAAGTGGTGGAGCTGGACACGACCGTCCCCTTCACCGCCGCCCGTGCCCGCAACGCCGGCATCGCCCGGCTGGTCGAGCGATGGCCCGAGACCGCGTACCTCCAGGTGCTCGACGGCGACTGCGAGTTCGCTCCCGGCTGGATCGCCGCCGCCGCCGCCTACCTCGACGAGCACCCCCGCGCGGCGGTCGTCTGCGGCAGACGCCGCGAGCGGTTCCCCGACGCCAGCGTCTACAACCGCCTGATCGACCTCGAATGGGACACGCCCGTCGGCGAGGCCCGCTCCTGCGGCGGGGACGCCATGTTCCGCCGCTCCGTCTTTGAGGCGGTGGGGGGGTACCGCGAATCTCTGATCGCCGGCGAGGAGCCCGAGCTCTGCGTGCGCATCCGCGCGGGCGGCTCGACCGTGCGCCGACTCGGCCTCGAGATGACCCTGCACGACGCGGCCATGACGCGCTTCGGCCAGTTCTGGAAGCGGGCCAAGCGGGCCGGCCACGCCTTCGCCGAGGGCGCCGCCCTGCACGGCAGGGGCCCGGACCGCCACGGCGTGCGCCAGACCCGCTCGGCGATCGCCTGGGGCCTCGCCCTGCCGCTGCTCGGCCTGGCGCTCGCGTACTGGACGTGGGGCCTGTCGCTCGCCGCGGTGGTCGCGCTGTACGCCCTGCAGGCGTGGCGCGTGCGCGGCAAGGAGCTCGCCCGTGCCCGCACCCCGCGCGACGCCACCCTGGTGGGACTCTTCGTGATGCTCTCCAAGCCCGCCCAGGCGTCCGGCGTGCTGCTGTACTGGCGCAAGCGACTGCTGCGCCAGCAATCCACGCTCATCGAGTACAAGGGCCCGCAGCGCCCGCCCGAGGAGCCCGCGGTTGGGTGAGCCGGCGGCCATCCTGTACCTGGCCGGGTGTCTGCCCACGCGGTCGGAGACGTTCGTGTACCGCGAGGTGTTCGCCCTGCGTGAACTCGGCGTCCGGGTGCGTACCGCCAGCGTGCACGCCCCCGCCCGCGACCTCGACGATGGCCCGCTGGAAGCCCTCGCGGCGGAAACCCTCGCGATCTACCCCCGCGGCGTCGCGGGCATCCTCGCCGACGCCGCGGCCGAGCTGGCCGCACGCCCCGCCCGCACGGCCGGGACGATCGCCCGGGCCGTCCGGGACGCGATCACCGCCGACGACGCACGCGGGCTCCGCCGGGCGAAGGTCCTCTGGCAGGCCCTGGCCGCGTTGTCCCTCGCCAGGAGGGTCCGCCCCGACCGCATCGCCCACGTCCACGCCCACATGGCCCACGTGCCGGCGACGATCGCGATGTACGCCGCCCGCCAGCTCGGCATCGGGTTCAGCTTCACCGGCCACGCCAACGACCTGTTCCCCAACCGCTCCCTCCTGCGCCCGAAGCTCGCCCGCGCCGCCTGGGTCCAGTGCATCTCGCGCTGGCACAGGGACTTCTACCGATCGATCGTCCCGCGCCCGGACGAGGATTACCCCGTCGTCCGCTGCGGCGTGGACACCCGCCTCCACACGCCCCCGCCCCCGTCCGACCGCCCCGAACTCGCGGTCCTCGCCGTGGGCCGCCTAGTCGAGAAGAAGGGGTTCGACGTGCTCATCGAGGCCGCGGGCGACCTGGCCCGCGCCGGGGGCCCGCCCGTCCGCGTCCGCATCGCCGGCGGCGGCGAGGAGGAGGCCCGCCTCCGACGGCTGGTCGACTCGCTGCCGCCCGGGGCGTCCGTCGAACTGCTCGGCGACACCCCCAATGATCGCGTGATGGAGCTGATGGGCGAGGCCGACCTCTTCGTGATACCCTGCCGCGTGGCCGCCTCGGGCGACCGGGACGGCATCCCGGTCGTGCTCATGGAGGCCATGGCCCGTGGACGGTGCGTGGTGTCGGGCGATCTGGAGACCATCCGGGAGCTTGTCCGCGACGGCGAGACCGGCGTCATGGTCCCCCCGGGTGACCGCCGGGCCCTCGCGCGGACCCTCGACGCCCTCGCCCGGGACCGCGACCGCGTCGAAACCCTCGGCCGCGCCGGCCGGCGCTGGGTCGAAGAGGAGTTCGACCTGACCGCCAACGCCGAGCGGATCATCGACGCCATGGAATCGCACGGGCTGACGGTGCGCCCGCGGACGGGAGGCCCGGCGTGAGCGACGCGGTCATGCACACACCGGAAACCACGACCCCCGCGCCGGCCCGCGCCGGGCGCCGCTACGCGGTCATCACGCCCTGCCGCAACGAGGCGGAGTTCCTGCCGGTCACCATCGAGACGATGGTCGCCCAGACGGTCCGCCCGACGGTCTGGGTGATCGTCGACGACGGCTCGACCGACGCCACGCCCGAGATCGTCGAGGCGGCCGCCCGTGAGCACCCCTGGATCCGCCTGCACCGGCGGCGCGACCGCGGCGCCCGGGCGGTGGGGGGCGGCGTCATCGAGGCCTTCGACGACGGCCTGGCGACCATCAACCTCGACGACTACGACTACGTCTGCAAGCTGGACGCCGACCTCGGCCTGCCCCCGCGCTACTTCGAGCGCCTCATGGAGCGCATGGAAGCCGACCCCCTCCTCGGCAACTTCTCCGGCAAGACCTACGTCAAGACCCCGGCGGGCCGCTGGGTGTCCGAGCGCATGGGGGATGAGAACGCCATCGGCCCCACCAAGTTCTACCGCGTGGCCTGCTTCAAGGACATCGGCGGCTTCGTCTGCCAGGTCTGCTGGGACGGCATCGACGGCCACGTGTGCCGCATGCGCGGGTGGAAGGCCATGTCGCTGGACGAGGAGGACATCCGCGTGCGCCACTACCGGCCGCACGGCAGCTCCCAGCACAGCGTCTGGGTCGGCCGCCAGCGATGGGGGCGCGGCAAGTACTTCATGGGCTCGTCCCTGCTCTACATGCTCGGCGTCGCCGCGTACCGCTCGATCGAACGCCCCTACGTCATCGGCAGCGTCGGCCTGCTGGTCGGCTATCTCCGGGCGTGCTGGTCCGGCCACGAGCGCTACGACGACCCCGCCTACATCCGCCACCTGCGCCGCTACGAGCTCCAATCACTGTTCTTCGGCAAACGCCGCACCATGAACCGCTACCACGCGCGCATCGAGCGGGCCGCGGCCGCGCGGCCGGGGAACGCATGACCGCGCCGGCCGGCACGCCCCCGACGCAAGCCCCGCGCACGCGCCTGATGGGCGTCGCGATCGACTGCGTCACCCAGGACCAGGCCGCCGACTGGATCTGCGACCGCGCCGCCCGGGGCGCGGGCGGCCTCGTCGTCACCGTCAACCTCGACCACCTCCGCCGCTGCGCCACCGACCCGTCGTACGCCGACCTCGTGCGCCGCGCCGACCTCGTGGTCGCCGACGGCATGCCGCTCATCTGGGCCTCCCGCCTCCAGGGCCCGCCCCTCCTGCCCGAGCGCGTCGCCGGCTCGACCATGATGGTCGACCTGTGCCGCCGCGCCGCCGAGCGCGCCCTGCCCGTCTTCCTCCTCGGGGGCGACCCCGGCGTCGCCGACCGGGCCGCGCGCGTGCTCGCCGAGCGGTTCCCCGGCTTCCGCTGCGCCGGGACCCTCTGCCCGCCCTTCGGCTTCGAGTCCGACCCCGCCGAGGTCGCCCGCATCGAGTCCGCGGTCCGGGACTCCCGCGCCCGGATCGTCCTCGTCGCCCTCGGCTCGCCCAAGCAGGAACGACTCGCCGACCGCCTCCGCCCCGTCGCCCCGGACGCCTGCTGGATCGGCGTCGGCATCAGCCTGAGCTTCGTCACCGGCGACGTCCGCCGGGCCCCGGTCTGGATCCAGCGCATCGGGCTCGAATGGCTCCACAGGCTCTGCCAGGAACCCAGGCGCCTGTTCCGGCGTTATATCATCCACGGGATCCCCTGGGCGGCCCGCCTGATGACCCACGCCGGGGTGCACCGCCTCACCAGCACCAAACCCGCGGACCCAGCGGACCCCGCGCCCCGATCCCACCCGTGACCGCACACACGCCCAACACGGACCCGGACGCCGGCCGCGACCCCCACGCCACGCTCGCCGCCCGCATCGCCGACAAGTCCGCCGTCGTCGGCGTCATCGGCCTCGGCTACGTCGGCCTGCCCGTCGCCGACGCCCTCCACGCCGGCGGCCTCCGCGTCATCGGCTTCGACGTCGACCGCCGCAAGATCGACCAGCTCGCCCGCGGCGAGAACTACCTCAAGCACCTCGGCGCCGACCTCACCGCCCGCCTCGCCGCCTCCGACCGCTTCGAGGCCACCGCCGACTTCGACCGCCTCGACGAGCCCGACGCCGTGCTCGTCTGCGTCCCCACGCCCGTCGGCCCGCACCTCGAGCCCGACCTGACCTTCGTCATCCGCACCGCCGAGGCCATCGGCCGCCGGCTCCGCCCCGGCCGGCTGCTCGTCCTCGAATCGACCACCTACCCCGGCACCACCCGCGACGAGTTCCTCCCCGCCGTCCTCCGGGCCGCCGAACACGCCGGACGCGGCCGCTTCACGCCCGGACGCGACGTCTTCGCCGCCTTCTCGCCCGAACGCGAGGACCCCGGCCGCAAGACCCACACCACGCGCAGCATCCCGCGCCTCGTCGGCGGGCTCGACCCCGCCTCGACCGACCTCGCCTGCGCCCTCTACCGCCACGGCGTGAGCGAGGTCGTCCCCGTCCGCTCCGCCGAGGTCGCCGAGGCCGCCAAGATCCTCGAGAACGTCTTCCGTGCCGTCAACATCGCCCTGGTCAACGAGCTCAAGGTCGTCTTCGACGCCATGGGCATCGACGTGTGGGAGGTCATCGACGCCGCCGCCACCAAGCCCTTCGGCTTCATGCCCTTTCGCCCCGGACCCGGCCTCGGCGGCCACTGCATCCCCATCGACCCCTTCTACCTGGCCTGGAAGGCCCGCGAGCACGGCCACGCCACCCGCTTCATCGAGCTCGCCGGCGAGATCAACCGCTCCATGCCGGCCTGGGTCGTCGCAAAGGTTGCCGCCGCCCTCAACGACGAGGCCAAGTCCGTCCGCAACGCCCGGATCATCGTCATCGGCCTCGCCTACAAACCCGACGTCGACGACACCCGCGAGACCCCCGCCGCGGAGATCATCGCCCTGCTCGCCCAACGCGGCGCCGACGTGAGCTACCACGACCCGCTGGTCCCCACCTTCCCCGTCATGCGTGACTACAGCTTCCGCATGGACTCCGTGCCCCTCGACGAGGCCACGCTCCGCGCCGCGGACTGCGTGCTCGTCGTGACCGACCACACCGCCGTCGACTGGAACGCCATCGCCGCCCACGCCGCGCTCGTCGTCGACACGCGCAACGCGATGCGCCGCGCCACCGTCCCCGTCCGGGCGCGCGTGGTGGGGGCCTGAGCATGGGCCCGACCGACCGGGCCAGCAACCCCTCCCCGGCGCCCGCCCGCGAAGCGGACGTGTCCGACCTCGCCGCCCACGCCGTCTTCGAGCGCGTCGCCGCCCGTTTCCCCGACCGCACCGCCGCCGTCTGCGCCGGCGACCGGGTGACCTACCGGGAGCTCGACGCCTGGGCCGACGCGGTCGCCGCCGCCCTGCTCGAGGCGGGCGTCGCCCCCGAGGAACGCGTCGCCCTCGCAGTGCCGCGATCGATCGCCCAGGTGGCGGGCGTGCTCGGCGTGCTCAAGGCCGGCGCCGCCTACGTGCCCGTCGTGACCAACCAGCCGCCCGACCGGCTCCGGCGCATCGTCACCGACGCCGCCTGCCGGTGCGCGGTCGCCACGCCCGGCTACGCGTCCGAAGCCATCGATCCCCTGCCAGTCCGGGTCGACCCAGGCCCCCTCCGCCGCGCCGAAGCGCCCGCCGCACGCGTCCCGGTCCGCCCGGACAACCTCGCCTACGTCATGTACACCTCCGGCTCCACGGGCCGGCCCAAGGGCGCGATGATCGAGCACGCCGGCGTCGTCCGCCTCGTGCACGGCCAGGACTACATGCCCTTCGGCCCCGACCTGCACTTCCTCTACGCCGGCCCGCTCTCCTTCGACCTCTCCACCATCGAGATCTTCACCCCGCTCCTGCACGGCGCCGCCCTGCTCATCTCGACCGACGAGGTCCTCACCCCCGACACCGTGCGCGCCCTCGCCGAGACCGAGCGCCTCCGCGCCGTGTGCGTCTCCTTCAGCCTCTTCCGCGCCCTCTTCGACGCCGACCCCGGCGCCTTCGACCGCGTCCCCGTCATCGGCGTCTGCGGCGAACCGGCCGACCCACGCTTCATCCGCCGCGCCCAGCAACGCCTGCCCCACGCGCGCTTCTACAACGCCTACGGCCCCACCGAGTGCACCGCCCTGAGCACCACCCACCAGATCCCCAGCCCCTGCCCGCTCGATCCCCCCGTCGTCCCGATCGGCAAGCCGCTCGAACGCATGGCCGTGCGCATCGTGGGCCCCGACGGCGCCGAGGCGCCCCCCGGCGAACCCGGCGAGCTGTGGATCTCCGGCGTCGGCCTGGCGCGCGGCTACCTGAACGACCCGGAACTCACCGCCGCCCGCTTCGTGACCGGCCCCGACGGCCGACGCGCCTACCGCTCCGGCGACCTCGTGCGCCGGCTCCCGGACGGGTCGCTCGCCTACCTCGGACGCATCGACGACCAGATCAAGATCCGGGGCCAGCGCATCGAACTTGGCGAGATCGAGGCCGCCCTCAGCGCCGACCCCGCGGTCCGCGCCGCAGCCGCCGCCGTCGCCGGCAAGGGCGACCGCGCCCGCGTGGTCGCCTGCGTCGTTCCCGCGGACCCCGCCTCCTTCGACGCCGCCGCCGTCCGCGAGCGCGCCGCGGGCCTCCTCACCGCCGCCATGCTGCCCGCCACCGTCGTCCCGGTCGACGCGATCCCCTTCAACCACAACGGCAAGGCCGACCGCGCCGCCATCGCCGCGCTCGCCGACCGTGCCCCCGACCCCGCCCTCCCCACGGAACCAGCCGAGGGGCCCGCCACCGAGCACGAGCGCCTCCTCCTCGCCGCCCTCGACGGCCTCGCGGACCCCGCCACCCTCCGCCCCGACCGCTCCCTCACCGCCTGCGGCGGCAGCTCGCTCACCGCCATGGCCCTACGCATGCGCCTGCGCGAACGCGCCGGCGTCGACCTGCCCGTCCCCGACCTGCTCGCGGCCCCGAGCCTCCGCGCCATCGCCGCGATGCTCGAAACCGGCACGCGTTCCGCGCCCCACACCGCCGCCACCGCGACCGCAGGCCCCGTCGCCCTCTCGCCCGCCCAACGCCGCCTCTGGACTATCCAGCAGATCGACCCCTCGAACGCGGCGTACACCGTCGCCTACCGCTTCGACTTCGACGCCCCGCCCGACCCCGCCGCCCTCGACGCCGCCTGGGCCGACCTCCACGACCGCCACCCCGCGCTCCGCACGCTCTTCCGCGCCGACGACGCGGGCGAGCCGACGGGCACGCTCCTGCAAGCCGTCCGCCCCCGCGTCGAGTGGTCCGTCCCGCTCAACGACCCGGCCCGCCTCCGCGCCGAGATCACCCGCCCGTTCGACCTTGCCGACCCGCCACCCACGCGCCTGCTGATCGCCGACGACGCCGCGTGGGCCGTCGTCGTCATGCACCACGCCGTCACCGACGCCTGGTCCATGGAGGTCGCCCTGCGCGACCTCGACGCCCTCTACCGCGCCCGCCGCGACCGCGCCCCGCACGGCTTGCCCACGCCCGGCCCCGGCATGCCCGCCCACGCCGCGGCACGCCTGGCCGACGCCCGGTCCCCCGAGACCGCACGCCTCGCCGCGGACGCCGCCGCCCCGTTCGCGGACCGCGCGCCCACCACCGCCCCCCGCGCAGCCGACGCACCGGACGCGATCACCACCACCGCCGACCTCCCCCCCGAAACCCTCGACCGCCTCGCCCGGCTCGCCGAGCATGCCGGCGTCCCGCTCCAGGCCGCCGCGCTCGCCGCCTTCGCCGCTTGGGCTGGCCCGCTCTGCCGCACCGACCGCCCCGCCATCGGCCTTGCCGTGTCCACGCGCGACGAAGGCCCCTTCGCAGACGCCGTCGGCTTCTTCGTCGAGACCGTCCCCGTCCTGCTGCCCGCCGCCGAGCCGCCCGAGCCCGCCGCCCGCGCCGCGGGCGCCGCAGTGCGCCGGGCCCACGCCCTCCGCCGCATCCCCTTCGACCTGCTCGCCCGCGCCGCCTCCGGCCCCGCCCGCGGCCGCACCCCGATCACCGAGGTTTTCTTCAACTGGATCGACCGCGCCCCGATCGCCCATCCCCCCGCCCCCCCGGGCCCGCCCGCCATCCGGCCCGTCCTCCACGAACTCGACCACGGCCTCGCCCGCTTCGACCTGCTCGCCACGGTCTACCGCGACGGCCCCGCCGCCCGCCTCGCCGTCACCGCCCGCCGCGGCGTGTGGGACGCCGAACCCCCGACCGCCCCCGCCCTGGCCGCCTTCCTCGACGCCTGGCCCACCGGCCGCGCCTCCCCCGCCCAGCACGCGCCGGACCCCGCCCCGACCGCCCTCCCGGACACGCCCCACGCGTCCACCACCGCCGACGACCCCCTCACCGCCCTCATCCTCGCCACCTTCCGCGAGGTGCTCGCCGCCCCCTCCATCGGCCCGCACGACGACTTCTTCAAACGCGGCGGCGACTCGCTCCGCGCCGTCCGGGCCTTCGGCCAGATCCGCCAGCACCATCCCACCCATCTCAACGCCGCCGCCATGTTCCGCGCCGCCACCGCCGCGGACCTCGCCGCAACCATCCGTGCGGCCGAAACAGGCGTGAACGACCGCGCCTTCATCCCGTACGGCGATCCCGCCGGCGCCCGCGCCGCCTACCTCTTCCCCGGCGTCACCGGCGACGCCCTCAGTATGCGCCGCGTCGTCGACGGCCTCGGCCCCGGCTGGTCCGCCCACGCCGCGGCCTACCCCGGCGCCGGCGACGCCCGCCCGCCCGTCGAATCGCTCGCCGAACTCGTCGAAACCCTGCGCGCCGGCCTCGACGCTTACGACCCCGCGCTCAGCGCCTTCATCGGCTACAGCTTCGGCGGCGTGGTCGCCTTCGAGCTCGCCCGCCGGCTCCAGGCCGACGGCCGCGCCCCCGCCCTCCTCGTACTCGCCGACACCCAGCTCCTCGCCCGCTTCCCCTCCCGCCAGGGACGCATGCCCATCGCCTTCCACCTCGAAAAGTTCCGTGCGGCGGACTGGCCCGGCCGTCTCCGCTACCTCCGCACCCGCGCCCGCAACACCGCCCGCCGCGTCGTCGCCCTCTTCGACCGCACCGAGCGCTACGACGCCCTGCCCGAAGTCCGCCGCGTCGCGACCGCCCACCTCCGCGCGATCCGGGGCTACCGCCCCAGCGGCCCCTACGACGGGCGCACCCTCATCGTCCGCGCCACCGGGGCCGCGACCGAACCCGTCGACCCGGACGCCGGCTGGGGCCCCTGGCTGACCCGCCCCCCCGAACGCGTCGCCCTGCCCTGCGACCACGTCGCCCTGATCAAGTCCGACGCCGCCCTCGACCTCGCCGCCGCCGTCGCACGGGCCGCCCCCTGACCCCCCGGCCCGGCGATCAGGGGCCTTGATCCGTCCTGGGCAAAATCAACCCACGGGATTCTGCCGTGCCCCACCCCGCCATCCGAAGGGTTCGGGCCCGCCAAAACCCACGAACAATCCCGGCCGGCCCGCCGCAAAGCCGCCCAGAAAGAGCACGAAACTGGCGGAAACCAGCCATTTCGGACTTTTTTCCCGCATTTTGAATCGAATGGGTTGCATTCCCCCCCGGCACATGGGGTATGCTCTCCATACCAGCGGTCCGGTTGATGTCAACCGACCACGAGTCTGCACGCGACTCATAGAGAGAGTCAGGAAGAGAGCGACCCATGAAGATGAACAAGTTTGTCGTGAGCGCGGCCGCCATGGCCTCCCTCGCCGGCGCTGCCCAGGCCGAGGACCTCCTCCTCATCGACCTGAGCACCCCCAACCAGATCACCATCACCGCCACCACCGGCGCCTCAGCCGTCACCACCACCGCCTCCAACTTCAACGGCGTGTACATGGACGGCTTCTACGGCGGCGCCGGCGCCGGCCTGGTCACCACCCTCGTCTCGGGCAACCTGACCACCTTCGCCAACCCCTCCGACTTCAGCCCCTCGCTGTTCCGCGGCGTCAACGACCCCGGCCTGAACCTGTGGAGCTTCTCCACCGCCGCCACGGTCAACTTCACCGCCGGTCAGCAGGCCTTCACCGGCTCGGCCACCTGGACCATGACCGCCGACCACTACGCCAACATGCTCGCCGGCGGCACCAGCGGCAACATCTACGCCGACGCTGACACCGTCGACGACATCTCCAGCGCCCGCCTCATCGGCCAGTGGCGCGTCGTCCCGACCCCCGCCGCCCTCTCCCTCCTGGGTGTTGGTGGCCTGGTCGGCGCCGCCCGCCGCCGCCGCTGATCCCAGCGAACGGCGCACGTTCCCAAAAAGGCGGCCGGCCTCCCAACAGGGAGGCCGGCTCCTTTTTTTGCATCCTCACGCCCGGCCGCGAACGGCCGGAGCGGTCACCCGCGACGCCGACGCGACGCCGTTAGCCCGCCGAGCAGCAGGGCCGCACCGACGCCGGGCGCCGGCGCCACGGACCCCGTCAGCACGAACGGCATGCCGAGCCGCGTGCCCGACCCGCCGTCGGTCCACTCCGCCCAGGCGCCGCTCGACACCGTGTAGGTCAGCGCGTCGCCCGTCGTCGCCTCGCCGGGGATCGTCACCGGGGGCATCCACATCGTGCCCAGGCTCGACGACATCCCGACCTCGACCCAGTACTCGCCCGCGCCGAGCTCGACCCCGCCCAGCGAGCCCACCGCGTCCCAGATCGGCCGCGTGTCGCCCAGGGGGCTGTTCACCGACGCCCGGTACGCGCCCGTCCAGACGCTGCCGCTCAGGATGTTCGTCGTCACGTCCCCCCACACGACCTGCCCGCCGGCGGTCGGGTCCGCGTCCCAGATCTGGACGTACAGCCCCTCGATCGGCGAGGTCGTCGTGTTCGCGCCGGTGAAGTAGCCGAACACCTGGATCGAGTCCAGACGCCAGCCCCCGGCCCCGACCGTAAAGTTGTCCGCCCGGCGGAACGAGCCGACCGAGGCGTTCCCGCCCAGGCCCGTCATCCCGAGCTGGCTCTGCACCAGGCTCGCGTCCGCGCCGCCGAACCCGCCCCCGGGGTTGGTGACGATCGGACCGTTGTCCCACAGGGTGTCCGCCCGTGCGGCCCCGGCCAGCGCCAGCAGCCCGAGACACGCACCCACACAAGTCTTGTTCATCATCTCGTTGGCCCTCTCGCCACGCCGCGAGCGGCGTGAAACACACGAGCCCGACGCACGACGCGCCGGGCCCGGTCAATCTAGCCCAAGCCCTACAGAAGGCCGGTCATTCCGCCCAATAACCCCTAAATAGGCGGTTATCGGTCCCGGGAGCCCCCTCTTGCGCCGGAAACCCCCCCGTCGGCCCGACCCCCCGAGCCACGGAGCCAAAGAAAAACCCCGGCGGGCGCCGGGGTTGAACACGGGCGGAAGGATTCGAACCCTCAACCTCCTGATCCGTAGTCAGGTGCTCTATCCAGTTGAGCTACGCCCGCTCGCATTCGCGGTCCCTACGGTACGCCGGGCCCGGGGGGCTGGCAAGCGCCCGGCCCACTCCGGACGCCCTCCGGGCTTGATTCATCGCCCCGACCGGCAAGAATCACCCCCCGCACCCGCCGGCTTCCGCCGCGGGCCGGGGAACGGCAACCCGGTACGAACCAACGACTTCACGCCGCGACAGGCTCCGGCGTCACCCGGAAACCAAGGAAACGCAGTCTCATGGCTCACTCGAACTCGGCGAAGAAGCGCGTCCGTCAGAACATCAAGCGCCGCGCCCTCAACCGCTGGCGCATGCGCACCATGCGCCAGGCGCTCAAGAACTTCGCCGACAAGATCGCCAACGGCACCAACGAGGAGGCCGTGGCCGCCTGCCGCGAGGCCTCGGCCATCGTCGACCGCACCGCCCAGAAGGGCGTCATCCACCGCAACCAGGCCGCCCGCCGCAAGAGCCGCATGAACGCCCGGCTCAAGGCCAAGGTCGCCGGCTGATCGGGCCCGCGATCACGCCCGTTTGACATCGTGCGACCCGGCCGCGACCATCGGCCGGGTTTTTCTTTCCCGGCCCATCCGACGCCATGAGCAACCGCCCCCGCGATACCGGGTCGTCACGCCGTCCGAGCCCGGTGCAGCACGGCTACTTCTGGCTGTCGTCCCGGCCCCTGCACGTCCTCGTCTTCCTCATCCCCGTCATCGCCGCCGCCGAGCTCGGCGTGCTCGGCATCGGGGGCGAGGACATCCGCACCCACCTCGTCGCCCACCGCATGCTCGTGCGGTTCTTCGAGACCTTCGGCGTCCTCGGCCTGCACCTGCCCGCCCTGGCCCTCGTCGTCGCCCTGGTCATCCAGCACCTGCTCTCACGCGACCGCTGGCGCATCGAGCCCATCGTCCCCCTGGCGATGGTCGTCGAGTCCGCCCTGCTCACCGGCCCGCTGCTGATCCTCGTGCTCCTGCTCCAGCCCGACTCGGCGCTGGCCGCCGCCGTCCAGGACGCCGGCCCCGCCGCCGACCCGCGCTCGGGCGTCCTCCTGGCCCTGGGCGCCGGCCTGTACGAGGAGATGCTCTTCCGCCTCGTCCTCATCACGGCCCTGCACTTCGTCGCCGCCGACCTGCTCCGCCTGCCCGACGCCGGCGCCAAGGTCCTGGCCATCGCCGTTTCCGCCGCCCTCTTCGCCGCCTACCACGACACCGCCCTGCCCTCCGGCGCCACGGACTGGCGGCTCTTCTCCTTCTGCGTCCTCGCGGGCATCTACTTCGGCGTGCTCTTCCTCGGCCGCGGCCTGGGCATCGCCGTCGGCGTCCACGCCTGCTACGACCTGCTCGTCCTGGTCGTCATGGCCCCGCCGCCCGCCACGGGCTGACCCCCCGTCTCGCCCCCCGGCGCGACCGGCCCCGCCGGCCCCTTCCCGCCGCCGGTTGACCCCACGCGGCCCCGGCCTACGATTTCCTCCTGTCCTCGACCGATCGGCCCCATCGTCTAGTCCGGTCCAGGACGTCAGGTTCTCATCCTGAAAACGCGGGTTCGAATCCCGCTGGGGTCACTGAGCCCGCCGAGCGATCGGCGGGCTTTTTTCTTTTCCAGCCCGGTTATCCGGACGCCCCGGCGTCCCCGCCCGCCCCGCGCCTCCAGTTCCGATTCCCGGTCAACCCGGCCCGCCCCCGGGCCGATACCCCTGACCGAGGAGTGCATGCCATGGCCGCGCCCGATCCGACCATGCCGGACCCCGCGCTGAGCGACCCCGAGTTCGCCGAGCTGGTCGACTACTTCCGCGCCCAGCTCCCGGACCGGGTCCGCGCGCTCGAATCCTGCGCCGCGGCCGACGACCTGCCCGGCCTGCGCCGCCTCGCCCACCAGCTCAAGGGCGCCGCCCCCGGCTTCGGATTCCCCGAGGTCGGCTCCGCCGCCCGCCGGCTCGAGGACGCCCTGACCCACCCCGCCGGCCCGAACCCCGCCCGGGCCGAGCTGGAATCCCTGATCATCCTCTGCCGCTCGCACTTCACCGACGCGGACCGCGCCGCCTGAGGTCACCGCGTTTGAACCCCAACGACTCCACCCCGATGGATCAGAACCCGGTCGTCCTGGTCGTGGACGACTGCGAGTTCGTGCACCGCCTGCTCCACGCCAGGCTGCGCTCGGAGTCCATCCGCATCGAGAGCCTCCAGAACGGCGCCCAGACGGTCGAACGCGCGCTGGCCCTCTCGCCCGCGCTGATCCTGCTCGACCTCAACATGCCCGAGATGGACGGCTTCGAGATCCTCCGCAGGCTCAAGGACGAGCCCGCCACCATGCACGTCCCGGTCATCGTCCTGTCCGGCCAGGACAGCGCCGAGGACAAGGTCACCGCCTTCGACCTGGGCGCGGTCGACTTCATCTCCAAGCCCTTCGACATGACCGAGCTGCGGGCCCGCATCCGCGTCGCCCTGCGCATGCAGGCCCTCGTCCAGATGCTCGCCCAGCGCGCCCAGATCGACGGCCTCACCGGCCTGTGCAACCGCGCCAGCTTCGACGACCGCTGGCGCCAGGAGCACGAGCGCGCCAACCGCGCCAAGGCCGCCCTCTCCCTCGCCCTGTTCGACATCGACGAGTTCAAGAGCGTCAACGACACCTACGGCCACCCCGCCGGGGACGCCGTCCTCGTCGGCCTCGCCGGCCTGATCACCCGCACCGTCCGCGTCTCCGACGTCGCCTGCCGCTACGGCGGCGAGGAGTTCGCCATCATCTTCCCGGACACCACGCCCGCCGAGGCCTTCGGCATCTGCGAGCGCCTCCGCAAGGCCTGCGAGCGCATCGTCTGGCCCAAGCACCCCGGCCGCGCCGTCACGCTCTCCATCGGCATCGCCGGCACCGCCACGCCCGCGGGCCTGCCCGCCCACGCCTGGATCGAGACCGCCGACCGCAACCTCTACACCGCCAAACGCGAGGGCCGCAACCGCGTCGTGCTCACCGACCTGAGCACCGGCAACCTCCGCGTCGCGTCCTGACCGGTACGATCCGGTCATGGCGGAACCGCACCAACGACCCGACACGGCCGAACGCCTGACACGGCTCGAGGAAGCCGTCGGCTTCGCCGACCGCAACGCCGAGCAGCTCAGCGAGCAGGTGATCGCCCTTAACCGCGAGGTCGCCTCGCTGGCCCGCAGGCTCGCGATGCTCGAACGCCGCATGGCCGACCTGCAGGACGGCGTGACCGACGCGCCGCTCGTCCCGCCCCCGCACAGCGCGGGCCCGGACGTGCCCAAGGAGCCGCTGTGAGCCGCAACCCCGCGGGCCGCCCCGCGTACAGTCCACCCATGCCCGCGCGGACCCTCACCCGGATCGGATACGCGGCCCTCGCCGCCGCGGCGTTGCTCGCCACGGGCTGCGCGCGCCAGACGCGCCCCGTCCCCGAGGGCGTGGACGACTCCACCGCCGCCCGCCTGCGCCTCACCGAGGACGCCAAGGACCCCACGGTGCGCGACGACGAGGCGGGCTACAACCGCTGGCGCCCCAAGCCGGAGCCCGAGGGCACCGCGGCCCCGCTCTCCCCGGCCCGCCGGCGCATCGACCGCAGGCCGTGAGGCCCGCGGCTCAGCTCGCCACGGCCTTCAGGATCTCCTCGAAGTCCATCGCGTTGCCCGCCTCACGCGACTGGCTCCAGGCCACCACCGGCGACCCGTCCGCCCCGCGCTCCACGATCACCGTGCCGCGCCGCGCGATGTTCAGGTCGGGCCAGTACAGCCCGTACCCGCGGCACACCGCCCGGTGCATGTCCGCCAGCAGCCGGTGCCGGAACCCGCCGTGGTCCGCCCAGGCCTTGAGCGTCGCGAAACTGTCGCACGACACGCCGACCACCTCCATGCCCTTGCCCGCCCAGCGGTCGAACTCGCGCGTGATGCACTCCATCTCGGTGGCGCACACCCCGGTGAAGGCCATCGGGAAGAAGCAGAGCACCACCGGCCCCTTTTCGAGGGCCTTGGAGAGCGTCCATTCCTGCTTGTCCTGGTCGAGCAGGGTGAAATCCGGGGCTTTGTCGCCGGGCGACAGGGGCTCGGAGCGGGGCGGCAGCTGCGTGGTCGGGGGCATGGTTCGGCTCCGGTAAGAAAAGGCCCGCGGTCGCCGGGCTTGGCGTATCCTAGGGGCGAGGCCATCGCCGGCAGGATGCCAAGGAGGCGACATGAGCGAGCTCCAGGAGCGGTTCACGGAGGTCAAGCAGCGGGTGGCGGACGCCGCCGCGCGGGCCGGCCGGTCCGCCGATTCCGTCTACCTCATCGCGGTCACCAAGACCGCCGAGCCGGAGGACATCCGGGAGCTCATCGAGCTCGGCCACCGGGACTTCGGCGAGAACCGGGTCCAGCAGCTCGTCCAGCGGGCCTCGATCGTCGAGGAGTGGTTCGAACGCACCCGCCTCCTCGCCCGGACCGCGGCGGACAAGCTCGCCTTCGACCCCGACAAGCCGGTCCGCTGGCACATGATCGGCCGGCTCCAGCGCAACAAGGCCCGCAAGGTCGCCGACCTCTGCCGCCTCGTCCACTCCGTGGACTCGCTTCGCCTGGCCGAGGAGCTCCAGCAGTTCGCCAACAAGCACGACCGGGACATCGAGGTCCTGGTCCAGGTCAACGTGTCCGGCGAGGAGTCCAAGCAGGGCGTGCCGATCCCCGCGGCCGCGGCGTTGGTCGAGCAGATCGACACGATGATCAACGTCCACGCGCGGGGCCTGATGACCATGGCGCCGCAGTCGGACCGGCCGGAGGACGCCCGGGCCCACTTCGCCCGTTGCCGCGAGCTGTTCGAGGAGCTGCGGGCGGAGGGCTACGGCGAGGGCCGGTTCGACCTGCTCTCGATGGGCATGTCGGGCGACTACGAGATCGCGATTGAAGAGGGGGCCAACCTGGTGCGGGTGGGCTCGGCGATCTTTGGGGAGGGTTCGCCGGAGTCCGACGAGGCCGCGGCGGGCGTGGCCGAGGACTGACGGTTCAGCCGCGGAAGTCGTTCTGGATCAGGGCGGCGAGGCGACCCCCCCGGTCCCGGGTGCGGTCCATCTCTCGCTGCAGGTGACGCCCGGGGCAGGCGGTGGGGGCCATCTCGCGGTGGGTGCGGATCTCGCGCATGGAGACCCGGAACCGGCGCATCTCCCCGGCGATCAGGCGGTCGAGGGCTTCGAGCGATCGGCTCGTGGGCGCCTGGCGGTCGAAGTTGCCGAGCAGCACGATGCCCAGGTTGTTCTGGTTCTGGTCCGCGACGTGGGCGCCCTGGAGCGTGAGGGGCCGGCCCTGCCAGATGCGCCCGCTGGGATCGATGGCGTAGTGGTAGCCGATGTCGGCCCAGCCGCGCTTCAGGTGGCCGCTGCGGATGGCCTCCAGGCGCCGGGCGACCTCGTCCGGGCCGCCCACGGGCAGGGGGTCGATGGCGTCGTGGTGGACGGTGATGCGCCGGACGGGGCCCATCGGGTTGGCCAGGGAGACGATGGGGTTGCCCCCGGCCCACTTGGATCGCGGGATCACGCCGGCGGCCGGGTTGGCGTCGTAGCCGACCTCGACGTGGGTTGAGGGGGCGGGCGTCCAGGTGCGGGCTTCGAGCGCCGGATCCGGGGGGATCGGCTCGCCCAGCAGGCCGCCCCTGGCCCGCACGCGGCGCTTGGCGGCCGTACCGCAGCCCGCCAGCAGGGCCGGGGCGGCGACGCCCAGCAGGCCGAGACCGGCGATCGATCGGATGGCGTCGCGACGCGTCGGCGCTGGCTCGTGCGGCATGATGCTGGCCTCGGGGTCGGTCGTCATGGGCGTCCGGCCATTCCATCGGCGAACCGGCCCGCGACGGTGCAATGGTAGCAAAAACGCGGCGCGGGGCGAGGCCCGTTCCGGGGGCCCAAAATGCGGATTCCAGCCTCCGGGCCAGCGGGGTTTTCCGGTCCTACCGTGCGGCCGACCTGGAGGGAACCCATGAACAAGCGATCGAACAGTCGTGGCTGGTCCGTGGTGGCGATGTTCCTGGCGGCGGGCGCGTGCGTCCCGGCGTCGGCTTCCGACGTGACGGACGCGGCGGCCCGCGTGGCCGAGGCGCGTGCGGCGTACGAGGCGGCCCTGGCCGAGCTGCAGGCGGCGGAGGCCGCGCTCGCGGCGTCGGAGGGCGAGCGGCCGGCCGCTCCCGCGGCGAGCGTCGCCGCGCAGCCGGACGTCTCCGCCCCGGCGGCGGGAGAGGCGGCGGCGGCCACGGCGCCGTCCCGCGGGTTCTTCGACTGGGACGCGTGGAAGAAGTCCGTCGACATCGGCGTGAACGGCGCCTCGGGCAACACCGAGAGCCTGAACCTGCGCATCCAGGTCGCGGGCGAGCGGAACACGGACAAGACGGAGACCAAGGTTTCGGCCCTCTACCGCACGGCGAAGGAGAGCGGGGAGACGACGCAGAACCAGTTCCGGTTCGACGTCTTCAACGACTGGCTGCCGCCGGAGGGCTCGCGGATCCGCTGGTGGGCGAAGGGCGCGTACGAGTTCGACGACTTCCAAGCGTGGGACCACCGGCTGAGCGCTTCGGCGGGTATCGGTTACGAGCTGATCAAGGAAGACAAGCACCTGCTGGTCGGGCGGCTCGGTTTCGGCGGTTCGCAGACCTACGGCGACGACGACGAGGACTTCCGTCCCGAGGCCGTGGCGGGCCTGGACTACACGTTCCAGATCAAGGAGAACCAGAAGTTCACCGCCGGCACGGAGCTGCTGCTGGACGTGACCGACTCCGAGTACTGGCGCACCAACTCGTACGCCCGGTACGAGATCGTGCTGGACGAGGCGAGCGGGCTGAATCTCAAGACCGGCGTGACGCACCAGTACGACTCGCAGCCGGGCGGCGACGCGCGGAAGAGCGACCTGCAATACTTCGCCACGCTCGGCTGGACCTTCTGAGCCGGGCCGGGAGGTTCCCATGCTGCAGGAAGAGGCCGGGGCCGCCGCTCCCGCGGCGGCGGAGACCGTGAGCCACGTCCCGCCGACGGTGACGGGGTTCGGGCGGTTCGTGCATCGCGTGGCGGACGGGGACCTCGGCGCCGAGACGTGGCTGCTGCTGTGGGATTCGGTGGGGCGGCCGGTGCTGCTCGCGCTGGTCCTGCTGATGGCGGTGTTCGCCGCGGCGGGCTGGGTCGCGCGGGTGACGGAGCGGGCCCTGTCCCGGGCCGGCGTCGAGCCGACGCTGACGCGGTTCCTGTGCAACCTGACGCGGTACGGCGTGCTGCTGGCCGGCGTGGTGATGGTGCTCGGCACGCTGGGCGTGGAGACGACGAGCCTGGCGGCGGCGCTGGCGGCCGCCGGGTTCGCGATCGGCATGGCGTTGTCCGGCACGCTGAGCAACGTGGCGGCGGGGCTGATGCTGCTGTTCTTCCGGCCGTTCCGGGTTGACGACACGGTGGTGGTCAACGGCGTGACGGCCAAGGTGTACCAGATCAACCTGTTCAACACCGAGCTGGACACCTTCGACAACCGCCGGATCATCATGCCGAACAGCAAGGTGTTCGACAACACGATCGAGAACATCAGCTTCCACCCGCGCCGGCGGGTCGAGGTGGCGGTGGGCACGGCGTACGGGGCGGACCTGGACGAGACGCGGCGGGTGCTGGAGCGGGCGGCGGCGGGGGTCGAGGGCGGGCTGGCCGATCCGGCGCCGGCGGTGATCCTGCTGGAGCTGGGGGCCTCGTCGGTCAACTGGGTCGTGCACGTGTGGGCGGCGTCGTCCGACTTCGGGGCGGTCAAGCAGCGGCTGATCCGCGGCGTGAAGGCGGCGCTGGACGAGGCGAAGATCGGCATTCCGTTCCCCCAGATGGATGTACACCTGGACGGGGTGGTGCGTCAGGGCGAGCATCGGTCGGGGTCGTGACGCAAGTCGCCGCCTTTGCCCTCCGGGTCGGAGGCGGGCAGCGCGGAGGCCGCGCGGATCCGGTCGAGCCACTTCGACCAGATGGACAGTACGAGAAGCACGTACAGCCGCTGGCTGTGGTCGCGCCCGCGCCAGGGGTTGCGGGATTTCTCGCCGGCGGCGTCGTGCTCGTTGAGCATCTGTTCGACGAAGGCCATGTTGATCTCCACGCCGGCGTCGGCGAGGCCGGGGAAGGGGTCGGCCGAGCGCAGGTGGTCGTGGAGCAGTTGGCGCATGCCGCCGTAGTCGGTGCGGAACCACTCGCCGATGGGGATGGCGAAGCCCTGCTTGGGGCGGTTGATGATGTGCTCGGGGAGGTACTGGCGGGCGACTTGTTTCAGGAGGCCCTTGCGTTCGCCCTTGGGCATGAGGATGTCCAGCGGCGTGCGGAGGGCGGCGTCGACGAGGTCGCGGGCGAGAAACGGGGCGCGGACTTCGAGGGCGACGGCCATGGAGGCGGTGTCGGTCTTGCGGAGCAGGTCGTCGGGGAGGTAGTGCTCGAAGTCGTGGCGGAGCGGGTCGTCGATAGGGCGGAATGTGCCGTCGCCGGTTGGGCGGCCGTCGATCTCGGAGATGAGGAGGCGGAGGTCGGGGGTTGGGAAAACCGCGAGCAGTTCGGGGTATCCGCCGTGGCGGGCGGCGGTGGCGAGGCGGGCGAGGTAGGTCGAGCGGCTTGAAGGCTTGCGCTGGTCGAGCAGGCCGGTCGGGATCAGACGGAGCAGTCGGCGCCAGCGGTTGAGGGTGGTATTGATGCTGTGGCGTCGGTAGCCGCCGAAGAGTTCATCGCCGCCGTCGCCGGAAAGCGCGACCTTGACGTGCCGGCGGGCGGCCTTGCAGACCCAGTATGTAGGGAGCAGGGAGGAGTCGCCGAAGGGCAGGCCGAGCTGCTCGATGAGTTTGATCAGGTCGTCGGCGGGGTTGGGGTCGCAGTCGAGGATCGTGTGGTCGACGCCGATGGACCTGGCCGTGTCGGCGGCGGCGGCGGACTCGTCGTAGTCCGGGTGGGGCATTCGGACGGTGAAGGCCTTGACGTCCGGGCGGGATTTGCACGCGATGGCGGCGATGAGTGCGGAGTCGAGGCCGCCCGAGAGGAAGAGGCCGAGGGGGGCGTCGGCTTCGAGGCGGGAGGTGACGGCGTGCTCGAGGAGATAAGCCGCGTGTTCCTTGTCTTTCAGATCGCGTCCCGGTCGTTGTCCGCGTGCGACCGGCCGGCGCCGGTCGCCGGCGCTGCGCGACGGCGGGCTCGCGTAGCGTGGTTCCGGCGCCGGGGCGTCCCGGCGTGGGTGTTCGGGGCAGATGCTCCACACGCCGGCCGACCCGGCGATGGCGGTGAAGGCCGGAATCCGGTCTGATCCCTTCTGGATCCACGGTTCAATTCCCGGCAGACCGATGAGCGATTCACCGTGCGCGGTCCGGCTTGCCAGCGAGGCGAGCCCGGGTATGGCCGTACACCACACGCGGGTCAGGTCGGGGCCCACGGCGCCCTGATACAGCGGTTTTTCCGCGGCGGGGTCCGTCCCCGAGGCGATTTGTCCCGTCCTTCTGTCCCACACGAGTGCGGCGTGCATGCCGTCGAGTTCGTCGATGATCCGCAGACTCCACGCCCGCCACCCATGCACCAGCACTTCCGTGTCGGAGTGATCGGTCTCGAAACGGCATCCGCTCGCCTCCAGTTCCGTCCGCAGTTCGCGGTGGTTGTAGATGCAGCCGTTGAAAGCGACGGCGACGAGGGGCAGGTCGGGCGCGGCCTCGTGGGCGAGGATCGGGGTGTCGCCGGGGCCGTAGGTGAGGTCGGGGCGGAGGCGGGCTCCGTCGTGGACCATGGGCTGGTGGCCGCCGGCGTGGTCGATGATGCTCAGGCGGCGGTGGACGAGGGCGACGTCGACCACGGTTCCGTCGGGTCGGGTGGCTCGGTCGCGGAAGCGGGCGGCGCCGTCGGGGCCGCGGTGCTTGATGGAGTCGTCGAGGAGGTCGAGCCAGTGCTCGGGGATGGCGTCGAGGGGGTGGGGCGCGGGGTCGCCGGGGGGGTGGAGCTTGAGGATTCCGGCGATGCCGCACATGGTGGGGGAGTGTACTGGGCGTTGGCGGCGCCGTTGGGGGCGTCGTCGGGGGAATGCGGGAGGTCGGCATCGGGCGTTGCGTGCGCGGCCTCTTCTTCGGCGGCGGGGGCGGGCGGGTGCTTGTGGCGGAGCAGGGCGCTGGCGGCGCGGCGGACGGTCTCGGTGTGGGTGGGTGAGGTTGGGGTTTGCGCCGCGATCGCGTCGAGGGTGGCCAGGGCGCGCGCCTCGCGGGCGGGGCGCTGGGCGGCGAGGCGGGCGCGGTGGATGGCGTCGAGGTCGGCGACGGCCTTGCGGAAGTCGGGCGAGGCGGTGACCGCCGCGAGCTCGTCGATGGCGAGGCCGTGCCTGTTGCAGACCTCGGGGATGCTCAGGGCGTCGTCGAGGACGTCGGCGAAGAGTTTGGCGGTCAGTTCGGGTGTGTGTGTTTGCATGGCCCGAACATACCGGCGGGGCGTGCGGACGCAAGAGGGGAGGGGCCGACGTCCACAAAACGGCGCGCAGGCGTGGTAGGTCGGGGCGGGTTTCCCGTCAGGGGCGCTGGGCGCGGGCGCGGCGGCGGCGGCGGATGCGCTCGATCTTGGCGTGGCGGGCGTCGTCGAAGGTGCCGGTGCGGTAGCCGATGATGGTGTGGACGACGCGGGTGATGACGATGGCGATGAGGTAGGTGAAGAAGAACGCCCAGTGGTAGGAGAGCAGCTTGTGGTGTTCGTGGAACCACATGCCTCCGAAGGCGATCAGGGCGAAGAGGGGCACGAGGGCGATGCGTTCGGCCTGGACGCTGAGGGCGTCGGCGAAGAACTGGCGGACGCGGGCGCGGTCGAGGGGCTCCGGGGCCTGGGGGCGCCAGTGGTTGGCGAGCCAGTGCAGGGCGAAGTAGACGGTGCCGTCGAAGACGATGTCGATGAAATAGGGGATGACGACGCGGAGGAGGCGCTGGTCGTCGGGGAGGGTCTGGCCGATCCACTTGACGGGGAGGATGGCCAAGGCGAGGGCGGCCAGGCCGGCGGCGGTGACGTTGACATTGATGTTGACGACCCGCTTGCGCTGGTAGAGGTTGAACAGGCGCCGCGGCATGGCGCGATCCTATTCGGTCGCGGGGGCGGGGATCCGGGAGGCTGCGATGCGCACGGCGTCGGGGTTGACGTCGCAGCCCAGTGCCCGGCGCCCGAGGCGGAGGGCGGCGACGAGGGTTGTGCCCGAGCCGCAGCAGGGGTCGACGACGAGGCCGCCGGGCGGGCAGCACGCGCCGACGAGCGTTTCGAGCAGGGCGAGGGGCTTTTGGGTGGGGTAGCCGGTGCGTTCGGCGGCCATGTTGTTGATGGCTGGGATTTCGAGGACGTCGGTGGCTTTCTTGAGCCGCCCGGCCATGCGTCGGGAGGTGGCGGGGACCATGGGGGGGTCGAAGAAGTAGCGGTCGGGGTGAACGCAGTAGAAGAGCACGTCGTCGTGCTTGCGGGCGAAGCGGCGTGGGGAGGAGCCGCCGAGGCCGTAGGACCAGATCAGGTGGTTGACGAAGCGGTCGGGGCCGAGGAGTTCGTCGAGGAGGAGGCGGGCGTGGTGGCTGGTGCGCCAGTCGATGTGGAGGAGGAGGCTCGCGGTGGGGGCGAGCTTGGGGAGGGTGGCCCCGAGGCGGCGGCGCAGCCAGGCGACCCAGTCGCGGGTGTCCGGCCATGCGTCTGGGTAGGCGCCGGCGGGCCCGGTGCGGGGCTGGCCGGTGTTGAAGGGCGGGTCAGCGTAGAGCAGGTCGACGGAGGCGTCGTCGAGGGTGGCGACGAGGTCGAGCCAGTCGGCCTGGACGACCGCGGCGGTCACACGGGGACGACCGGGGCGCGGCCGACGGAGTAGTAGTGGAACCCGAGCTCGCCGAGGGCCTGGCGGCGGTAGAGGTTGCGGCCGTCGAAGATGACCTTGGCCTTCATGACGGAGCCGAGGCGGTCGAAGTCGGGGCTCTTGAACTCGGCCCAGTCGGTGGAGATGACGAGGGCGTCGGCGTCCTGGGCGCAGGCGTACATGTCGTCGACGAGGGTGACGGTGTCGCCGAGTTCCTTGCGGACGTTGTCCATGGCGACGGGGTCGAAGCCGCGGCAGTGGGCGCCGTAGCCGAGGGCCTTGCGGATGAGGGTGAGGGCGGGGGCCTTGCGGATGTCGTCGGTGCGGGGTTTGAAGGCGAGGCCCCAGAAGGCGATGGTCTTGCCGCGGAGGTTCTGCTCGCCGCCGAAGTGTCGGATGATTTTGTTGAAGAAGAGGTTGCGCTGGCGTTCGTTGGTGCCGTGGACGGCGTTGGAGATCTGCATGGTGACGCCGGCCTTGTCGCCCATCATGATGCAGGCGAGGGTGTCCTTGGGGAAGCAGGAGCCGCCGTAGCCCAGGCCGGGGTGGAGGAAGGCGTGGCCGATGCGGGAGTCGGCGCACATGCCCTCGCGGACACGGTTGATGTTGGCGCCGTATGCCTCGCAGAGGTTGGCCATCTCGTTGATGTAGGAGATCTTGGTGGCGAGGAAGTTGTTGGAGGCGTACTTGACCATCTCGGCGGACAGGACATCCATGACGAAGACGGGGTGGCCGTTGCGGACGAAGGGGTCGTAGAGGTCGCGGAACATCTCGCCGACCTCCTCGGACTCGACGCCGACGACGACGCGGTCGGGCTTGTTGAAGTCGTTGATGGCGTCGCCTTCCTTGAGGAACTCGGGGTTGTCGGCGACGTGGAAGGGGATGTCGTCACCGGCGATGGAGCGGATGCGTTCCTTGACGCGGAAGGTGGTGCCGACGGGGACGGTGGACTTGAGGACGATGACCTTGGGCTTCTGGTCGGGGCCGAGGGCCTTGAGGACGCGGGCGATGTCTTCGGCGGCGCCGTCGACGTAGGTCAGGTCGGTGTGGCCCTTGTCGTCGGAGGGGGTGCCGACGCAGATGAAGATCATCTCGGCGTCGCGGTAGGCCTTGTCCTTGTCGAGGGTGTAGGTCAGGCGGCCGGCCTGGCGGTTCTTGATCATCAGCTCGGTCAGGCCGGGCTCGTAGATGGGGCAGACGTTCTGCTCGAGTTTGGCGATCTTGTCGGGGTCCACGTCGAGGCAGGTGACGTCATTGCCTGTGTTGGCGAGGCAGACGCCCGTCACGAGACCGACATACCCGGTTCCAACCATCGTCAAACGCATTTCGCGGCCCTTTCCCTGTGGAAGTGGCCCATGGTAGCCCGCCGGGGCCGGGCGGGTCCCGTTCCGGCGGCGCATGATCCGGGCGGTCTGGTCCGATACCATGCCGGCCCAGCCGCGTTCCGCCGGAGTGACCGAGCCATGCCCAGACCGTCGAGCAAGCCGTCCGCCAAGCCCGCCCGCAAGCCCGCCGGGGAGCCGTCCGGGAAGCGGGCGGCCAAGCCCGGGGCGCGGGCCGCCAAGGCGGGCCGCAAGGGCGGGTACACCGCGGCGACGGCCGACCGGCACGAGCTGTACCAGCTGGCGGTCCAGAACGTGGAGTCCGAGATCGACTTCGTGGACGAGACCTACCGCAGGCTGCGGGGGCGGCGGGCCAGGCTGCTGCGGGAGGATTTCTGCGGCACGGGCAACACGTCCTGCGAGTGGGTGCGCCGGCGCCCGACCAACCGGGCGATCGGGCTGGACATCGACCAGCCGACGCTGGACTGGGGCGTGGCGCACAACGTGGCGGCCCTGACGCCCGCCCAGCGCCGGCGGGTCCGGCTGCTGAACCGCAACGTGCTGGAGCCGGGGGACGCGACGGGCGTGGACTGCGTTCTGGCGATGAACTTCTCGTACTGGCTGTTCCGCACGCGGGACGAGCTGCGGGCCTATTTCCGGGCCGTGCACGCCTCCCTGGCCGACGGCGGGGTGTTCTTCCTCGACCACTACGGCGGGTCGGAGACCATGACGGAGATGGTCGAGAAGCGGGAGATCGAGCCCGGGAAGGGGCGGTCGTTCACCTACGAGTGGGACCAGGCGAGCTACAACCCGATCACCGGGGAGATGACCTGCCGTATCCACTTCCGCTTCCCCGACCGCACGCGGATGGTCAACGCCTTCGAGTACCACTGGCGGCTGTGGACGCTGCCGGAGATCCGCGAGCTGCTGGCCGAGGCGGGCTTCTCGAAGGTCACGGTGTACTGGGAGGGGGACGAGCTGGACGAGAACGGCGAGCCCACCGGGGAGGGCAACGGCGAGTTCACCCCGTCCGAGACGGGGTCGGCGGACCCGGCCTTCATCAGCTACCTGACGGCGGAAAAGTAGGGCCGGGCGGCCGCTATCATCGGCCATGCGCGGCGTGCTCGACGTTCCGGACCGGCTGCTCGGCTTGCAGGACCTGCTGGCGGGGGCGCTGGCGCGCGTGGAGGCGTGCTTCGACCGCCAGCTCGGGTCGGACCTGCCTCCGGTCGACGACATGTGCGCCCACGTGGAGCGGTACCGCGGCAAGATGCTGCGTCCGACGCTGGTGCTGCTGTGCGGGGCGGCGGTGCGGGACGGCCTCGGGGGCCTGCTGGAGTCGGGCGACCTGGACGGCGTGGTGACCGAGGGGCACGTGGTGGCGGGTGCGGTGTGCGAGATGGTTCACATGGCCACGCTCGTGCACGACGACGTGCTGGACGAGGCCGAGGTGCGGCGGCGGGGGGCGACCGTCAACACCCTGCGGGGCAACGAGCAGGCGGTGATCCTGGGCGACTACCTGATCGCCTCGGCGTACGAGCTGTGCTCGCGGTTCGATTCCCCGGTGCCCGCGCGGATCGTCGGGCGGGCCAGCACGGTGATGTGTACGGGCGAGCTGCTGCAGCTCCACCACCGGGAGAACGCCTCGCTCGACGAGCGGACCTACTTCGAGATCCTGGAGCGGAAGACCGCGGCCTTGATCGGGGCGGCGTGCGAGCTGGGGGCGCTGGTGACGCTGGGGTTCGGGCGCACCGATGATCCGCGGGTCGGGGCGGTGGGGGCGTTCGGGCGGGCGATGGGGGTGGCGTTCCAGATCCAGGACGACCTGCTCGACCTGACGGGCGAGGAGAGCGTGGTCGGCAAGTCGGTTCGCAAGGACCTGGAGAAGGGCAAGCTGACCTACCCCCTGATCCACCACCTGGCGACGGCGGACGCCCGCGTGCGGGGGCGGTCGCTGCGTCTGATCGGGGACGCCCGCGACCCCGGGGCCGTGGCGGAGCTGCGCACGCTGCTGACCCTGACGGGGTCGATCGAGGCCACGCGGGCCAAGGCGGCTGGGCTGGTCGAACGGGCCCGCGCGGCGCTCGAACCCCTGGGCGAGGGGCCGGGGCGGGAGATGCTCGGCCTGATGGCCGACGCGGTGGTCGACCGGGCCTATTGAAAAACCGGGCCGGCGCCCGGTTTTCCGTGGATCATGTTGGGGTCGATCGTTCAGCGCCGGCGGCGGGTCGCGGCGAGGGCGCCGAGGCCGAGCAGGGCGTAGGCGCTCGGGGAGGGCACGATCGACACGTTGTCGAGGTCGAAGTTGACCAGGAGCGGCTCGGTCAGGCCGTCGACGCGGTTGACGAGGACCTGGACGTTGCCGATCTGGGGGGCGACCTGGTCGTAGGTGCCGCCGGCGAAGGTCAGCAGCGGGTTGCTCGGGTCGATGTCGAACGAGACGGTGGTCCACTCGCCCGCGGCGACGGACTGCTCGCTGAAGATGACGAAGGCGGGGCTGTTGTTCGCGGTGGCGAAGCGGACGATGAACGACAGGTCGCGGTCGGCGTCGTGGCGGACGTCGAACGAGATGCGGTCGATGCCGCTGGCAACGTAGTCGCCGGCGAAGGCGCCGCCGGAGGAGCCGTTGTTGAGCTGGGCCCGGAAGAGGAGCAGGCCGAAGGCGCCGGCGGAGGACACGTCGGCGGAGGTGCTCAGGTAGCCGGGGGCGTGCCAGGCGGCGGGGCTCTGGACGCCGTCGAGCCATGCGGCGTTGCCGGCGTCGAAGGTCTCGGTGAAGGGGGTCACCGGGCCGGCGAGGGCCGCGGGGGCGATGAGGAGGGTGAGAGCGGGAACGGTGCGGTGCATGGGTCTCTCCGAGGAGCCGGCGGCCGTTGGGCCGCGGGCGTGGGGTGGTGGTTACTGGGCGTTGAACTCGGCGATGAAGGCGGAGACGTCGAAGAAGTTGAGGGCGCAGTCCGAGTTCATGTCCGCCGCGGGGGAGCCGGCGTTGAAGTCGCTGATGAAGGCGGAGACGTCGAAGAAGTTGCGCAGGCCGTCGCCGTTGTAGTCGCCGGCGTTGCCGACGCGGACGACCGCCTCGATGCGCGGGGCGAGGTCGAAGATCTGGGCGATGGGGTTCTCGCGGGTGTACCAGACGGGGTAGGTCACGTCGCCGGAGCCGCCGCTGGGGCTGCCGTCGGCCGGGGAGAGGGAGGCGACGCCGAAGCGGAGCTGGCCCGCCGCCAGGCTCTGCCTGAGGTAGGCGCGCGCGCCGGGGTCGCAGAGGTTGACCTCGAAGGCGAAGGTCGCGTCGGCGGGCACGAGCTCGCCGGGGGCGACCGCGTCGGTCTGGCCGATCGCCAGCGGGGTGCGGTCGACGCCTTCCTTGAGCTGGTTGGACACGTCCGTGGGGTTGCCCGCGGCGTCGAAGGTGGCGATGAACGCGGTGCGGGCGCCCTGCGCGGGCGGGACGACGGGGTTGAAGCCGAAGGGGCTGGTCTCGGTCCAGGAGGTCATGGTGAAGCCGTCGCGGTAGCCCAGGCCCCAGAGGGTGATCGGGCGGCCGAGGTCGGCGTCGGGGACGAGGTCGGGGTAGCCGCCCTCCTGCGAGTCGTAGGTGTTGTGGGCGTCGTAGGTTGGGTCGAAGCGGAACTGTTCGTGGTTCGACACCGAGGTGTACACGGTGATCGAGACGATGCGGTAGGCCGAGGGGTCGAGGCCGGCGGGGATGTCGGCCGAGGTGTCGAAGCCGACGATGAACTGGGCGTCGTAGTCGTCGAACCCGTCGAGCCGGGGGGAGCCGAAGGTGGAGGCGCTCAGGCGGATGCCGGGCGTGCCGTTGAAGGGGTACATCCAGCGGTCGAGGCTGGCGCGGGCGTCGAAGTGGACGAGCTGGGCTGCGGCGGGCATCGCGGCGAGGGCGATCGCGGCGCCGGCGAGGGCGGAGAGGGTCTTCATCACTCGGTCCTCCTGGCCGGACGCGCAACAGCTGCGCTTTCCGGCGTTCTGATTTTGCAGGAGCCCGGCTTGTCTGGCCGGACACATGAAGCAAAGATCATTGAGACTGATTCTCAATCGCGTCAAGCGATTGGCCAAGTTTTCTGATCCCCACCCCCCTCCGCCGCCTTCCCGGCCGAGGCCGAAGGACGAAACCAAAGCCATGACGCCCGCTTGTTCCGACCGTCCGGCCTCCCACGACAGGGGGGGATTCACCCTGATCGAGCTGCTGGTCGTGATCGCGATCATCGCGACGCTGACGGGGATCCTGCTGCCGGCGTTGGGCAGCGCGCGGACCACGGCCCGGGCGGCCAAGGAGCTGGCGGGCTCGCGTCAGGTGATCCTGGCGTACCAGATGTACGCGGACGACAACCGGGACAAGCTGCTGGTGGGCTATCTCCAGGACGCGCCGTACAACGAGGCGGTGGCCCGCAGGGAGCTGCCGCGGGATCGCAACGGGGAGACGATCACCGGGTTGCCGGCGCGTCGGTACCCGTGGCGTCTGGCGCCGTACCTGGAGTACAACTTCGACGGGCTGTACCTGGACCGGCGCGTGACGGAGGCGCTGTCCGAGGCGCACGAGACGGGCGCCACGCACGTGCCGATGACCTACATCGTCTCGCTGTACCCGAGCTTCGGGCTGAACACCTACTTCCTCGGCGGCGGCGGGGACGCGGGGGACACGATCCCGTTCAGCGTGCACGGCAAGAGGCTGTTCGGGGACTTCCACGTCACCCGGATGCACCAGGTGCGCAGCCCGGGCTCGCTGCTGGCCTTCGCGTCCGCGCGGCGTCGGGCGGAGCCCTCGCTGCTGCCGGGCTACGGGGTGATCGAGGGGAGTTATTCGATCAAGCCGCCGTACCTGTACAGCACGGCTGGGCGGCAGTGGGAGGAGCAGTACGACCCGCGGGCCGCGGAGCCGGGGTCGAACTCGGGGTTCGTGTCGCTGCGGTTCGGGGGCAAGGGGGCGGCGGCGCACCTGGACGGGCACGCCGAGATGCTGGGGTGGGACGCCTTCAACGACATGCGTCTGTGGGCGGACCGGGCGAACGCGCCGGACTGGCGGATCCCGGCTCGGTTGCCCTGAGGTGGGCCGGCGGGGCTCCGGGGTCGGGGTTCGCGGCGGGCTTGGTCGTGCTACGCTGACGGTCCGATGAGCGAGCGGATCGACCTGATCGACGAGTTGAAGTGGCGGGGTCTGCTGCACCAGTGCACGGACGAGGCCGGGCTGCGCGAGCACCTGAAGGACCCGGAGGGGTCGCCCAGGAAGATCTACGCGGGGTTCGATCCGACTGCGCCGTCGCTGACGATCGGGAACCTTGTGCCGGTGATGCTGCTGGCGCACGTGAAGCGGGCCGGGCACGTGCCGGTGGTGCTGATGGGCGGGGGCACGGGGCTGATCGGCGACCCGTCGGGCAAGAGCGCCGAGCGGACGCTGATGACGCGGGAGACGGTCGAGGCGCACATCAACGCGCAGCGGCCGATCTTTGATCGCGTGCTCGGCGGCGAGAAGGTGCGCGGGGCGCACGCGCACACGATCGTGAACAACGCGGACTGGCTGACGAAGATCAGTTTCATCGACGCGCTGCGCGACATCGGGAAGTACTTCAGCGTCAACATGATGATGCAGAAGGAGTCGGTGAAGGCGCGGCTGGAGAGCCGCGAGCAGGGGATCTCGTACACCGAGTTCTCGTACATGATTTTGCAGGCGTACGACTTCGCGTACCTGTACGAGGAGCAGGGGATCACCGTTCAGATGGGCGGTAGCGACCAGTTCGGGAACATCGTCGGTGGGATCGATCTCGTCTTTCGCAGGGTACGACAGAGATTCTATGACAGCCAGCGAAAATACCTTCAGATTTGCTTGGACGGGGGTAGTGAGTTCTTCGAAAAATACTTCCAAGATCTTGGATACTCAAACTACCGTCTTGGCACAACCGACATCGTCGATGTGATGCCAGAAGGGCATCGGAACATCACGGATCGAGCGAAGGTACTGATCGAAGGCGAGTATCAGGATGCGCCAACAGAAGTTAAAGAGGCGCTGATGCAAGTTGTCGACGCTGGTGAACGCGTTCTGAACTTCGAGTCTGTCTATGGCCTCACCGCCCCCCTCGTCACCAAGGCCGACGGCGGCAAGTTCGGCAAGACCGAGGCCGGCGCAATCTGGCTGACCGCCGACCGCACCAGCCCGTACGCCTACTACCAGTTCTGGCTCAACGCCTCCGACGCCGACGCGGCCAACTGGATCAAGGTCTTCACCTTCCTCGACCGGCCCACGATCGAATCCCTGCTCGCCCGTCACGCGGAGAACCCCGGCGCGCGCGAGTTGCAGCGCACGCTCGCCCGGGAGGCGACCGCCATCCTGCACGGGGTTGAGGCGATGGAGCAGGCGGAAGCTGCGGGCAAGGCGCTGTTCTCCGGCGACGTCGCCGGACTGGACCGTCAGACCCTGTTGGACGTGCTGGCCGACGTGCCGTCGTCCAACGCCGACCGGGCGGACCTGGACGGCGACGGGGTGGACCCGGTCGAGCTGCTCGTGTCGGTGAAACTCGCGCAGAGCAAGCGGGAGGCCCGGGAGTTCGTGGGCAACGGCTCGGTGAGCGTGAACGGGCGGAAGATCGGCCCGGAGGAGCGGCTCACGCCGGCGGACCTGCTGCACGGGTCGCTGATGGCGGTCCGTCGCGGGAAGAAGAACTGGCACCTGATCAGGTGGTCCTGAGCGGGGTCGGGGGCTTCTTCAAGTCTTTGGGTGTAAAGCACTTCCAATCTGGCTCGGATTGTGGGATACTGCGTGGGACGAAACCCCGGGCTTGCGCCGGTCGGGCGTCGCGGCGGCGCATCCCGCGAGGAGGCGAGCCATGGCCCGCGTTCGAGACGTCCTGTCACGCAAGGCGAGATCCCTGCACACGGTCGAGTCCGGCGCTTCGGTGCTGGAGGCGGCCCGCGTGATGAACGACCACAAGATCGGGTCGGTCGTGGTCGTACACGGCGGGCGGATGGTGGGCATCCTGACCGAGCGGGACATCCTGACCCGGGTGGTGGCGCGCCAGTCGGACCCGTCGCTGACGCGGGTGGCGGACGTGATGACGCGCCGGGTGCTGACCTGCCGGCCGGACACGACGCTGAACGAGGCGCGTCTGGTGATGCGGGAGCGCCGGATCCGGCACCTGCCGGTGCTGGAGGGCGACCGGGTGGTGGGGATGCTGTCGCTGGGCGACCTGAACAACGCCGAGCACGACACGCTGGTGGAGACGATCCAGATCATGGAGGCGTACATCGCCGGCGGGTCGTCGACGCTGGTGCCGGTGTGAGCCTGGGGTTCAGGCGGTCTGGATGAGCCGGCGGATGGTGTCGGGCGCTTCGGCCTGGCCGGTGCGGCAGCTCAGCAGGGCGGCGTGCGCCATCGAGAGGACGGCGGGGTAGTCGACCGGGGCGAGCGGGGCGCCGACGCCGGCGCAGACGCTGTTGAGCTGGGCGATCAGCTCGGCCTCGCCGGGGTCGCCGGGGGGCGTTTCGAGCGTGGTGGCGTCGTGCTCGCCGCCGGGGTGGGTCCAGACGAGCCGGCCGGGGTCGAGGGTGATGACGCCCTCGGCGCCGGTGATGCGCAGGTCGAAGAGCGAGCGGGGGGCCTGGTCGGAGAGGTGCAGGGCGGCGGCGCGGCCGTCGGCGAAGCGCAGGTGGGCGGTCATGTCGCCGGAGAGGCCGCGGAGCGATTCGCCGGGGAGCTGGTGGAGGGCGCGTCCCTGTGTGGGGGCGACGAAGCAGGCGTCGATGGCCTCGGGGACGCCCATGAGCGTGCGGACGAGGTCCATGGCGTCGAACAGGCGGGCGCCGAGCGTGCCGAGCACGGCGGGGCCCATCATGCGGACCGAGCAGGTGCGCGGGACGCCGAAGGTTTCGAGCGTGGCGTGGAGTTCGACGGCGGCGGCGGAGCGGTGGGTGCGGGGGGTGATGCGGACGAGGTCGGCGAGGGCGCCGTTGTGGACGGTCTCGCTCCAGCGCGTGCCGCCCAGTTCCATGGCGGCGGCGGGGACGGGCTCCATGGTGGCGACGGCGACGGCGCGGGAGCGTGCGATCTGGAGGGCGGTGAGGTCCTGGTCGGCGTCGCGGTGGGCGAAGTCGCCCGGGGCGGCGATGAAGACCAGGTCGATGGGCATGGTGGTCAGGGCGGAGCGCAGGTCGCCGCAGGGCTCGCAGCCGAGGTCGCGGGCGACCTGGCCGGTGTGGGTGGGCTCTGGGCAACCGGCGGCGACGGGGCGGATGCCGGCGGCGGCGAGGGCGCGGCCGATGAGCCCGGCCTGTTCGGGGTTGAGCCAGCACGCCGCCTTGGGGACGCTCTCGGGCACGCGGGGATGCTACCAGATCGGCGGACGAACCGTGCGGGGGCCGGGGCGTATGATGGCCCGAGGCGCGGCCGGGCGGCCGCTCGTCGGGCGGTTTCGGCCCCGGCGGGAGGAAAGTCCGGGCACGGCAGGACACGGTGGTGGGTCACGCCCACCCGCCCGCAAGGCTCCGAGAGGAGGCGGCTGAGGGCGAGGGAAAGTGCCACAGAAAGCAAACCGCCGATGGCCGGGGCTCGCCCCGGATCAGGCAAGGGTGAAAGGGTGCGGTAAGAGCGCACCGCCCGTCTGGTGACAGACGGGGCACGGTAAACCCCGCCGCGTGCAAGCCCAAGCAGGCCCCCGCACACCCCCGGGTGTGCGTCCCCGGTCCGGGGATCGTGGGGTCGGGTCGGGTGCTGGGAGCGAAGGCTCCCCCGGCGTCGGCAACGGCGTCCGGCAGAGAAATGGCCGCCCGAGGCCCGCAGGTCCGGTCCCGAGCCCCCGTCAGAAGGAGGGGACCGGAAACCGCGGGACGGGACAGAACCCGGCTTACAGGCCGCGCCCAGCCGCACGACGCACCCCCGCGGGGACCACCCGCGGGGGTGCGGCCTTTTTGGCGCTGGTGGGGTTGGAGGCGCTTCGTCCGGCGAGGTACGCGTAGCCCGCGGAGATCACGCGGAGGGGGATCGGGGGTGTAAAATAAACAGGATCAGCCGTTGGCTGATCCTGTGGGGGTGCGGGGGGTTGGATGAGTTGTTCAGGGGCAGCCCTGGTTGAAGAGGGCGAGGTAGGCGGAGACGTCGAAGAAGTTCCAGGCGCCGAAGGGGGCGGCGAGGTCGGCGTCGGGGCTTTCCGAGGTGAAGGCGTTGAGGTAGGCGGACAGGTCGAAGAAGTTGAGCTGGCCGTCGGCGTTGAAGTCGGCGGGGCAGTTGGCGGCGACGGGGGTCCAGACGACCGCGTGCCACATGGGGTGGCCGTTGCCGTTGGGACGCAGGCCCATGCCGTGGATGACGCCGTCGGCGTCGATCGAGATGGCCTGGGAGGCCATGAACTCGCCTTCGAGGTGGGCGTGCAGGTCGACGAAGGAGTCGGCGGAGCCGGCCCAGAACGCGGCGCGTCGGGCGTCCCAGCCGCCGGGGTGGGGCTGGACGAAGCCGACCTGGGCGTGGTCGTTGGTGCCCGCGGCGACGCTGCTGTAGTAGCCCTCGGGGTGGAGGTCGACGAGGCTGTCGGCGGAGCCCTGCCAGAGGAGGGCGCGCACGGGCCCGTCGAAGAAGACGTTCTCGAACGTGCCGAAGCCGACCTGCTGCACGGCGCCGAGCGCGTGCGCCTGGGTGTGGAAGTAGTTGGCCGAGTGCAGGTCGGTGAAGGTGACGCGCGACTCGGCCACGCTCCAGAGCACGGCGTGCATGCGCATCTCGGAGTCGAAGGCGGTGCCGACGGCCTGCTCGTCGGTCGTGGCCCGGCCCTCGCCCGCGAACAGGCCTGGGGTGGGCAGCCGGAGCATGGAATCGGCCGAGCCCTCCCAGCGGACCGCCTGGTTCCCGACGCCGACCTCGCCGATCTGGCCGACCTGGAAGCGGCCGTTCGTGCCGTTCGCCCAGGAGTGGCCGAAGACGGGGCCGTCGGGGTGGAGGCGGACATAGGAGTCGGAGCTGCCGCTCCAGAGGGCGGCGCGGTGGGCGCCGCCGATCCAGCCGACCTGCTGGCCGCCGCCGATGCCGCGGACGCTGCCGAAGTCGGCTTCGGGCTCGACCTCGCGGTCGGGGATGAGGCTGACGCCTTCGCCCTCGGTCCAGAGGACGGGGCGGAAGTTCTTGATGCTCATCATGTGGCCGGCGATGGCGCCGCCGGACGCGGCGCCGACGCTTTCCTCCAGGTGGAGGCCGGCGGGGAAGACCTCGGTCTCCATCCAGAAGTGGGGCTCGTGCGGCATGGGGCTGGGCGGGGCGCGCAGCTCGAAGTAGTGGACCTGGTAGGTCGGCTCCGCGCTCGCCTGGCCGGCGAGCAGCGCGAGCATCCCCATCGAAACGGCCGGGACAGCGGAAAACGGCGCAAACCGCGTGTTCAAGGCGGGTCTCCAGACTGTGGGTGCGAGGATGCGAGTGGCGGGGCGCGATGCCCGCCCTGTTTGAGCGGGGCCCAAACTAGTCGAAACGCATCATGCGTGTCAAGATGCGCCGGAGGGGGCGGGTTGAATGAGGCGTAGGGCTCAGGCCGCGGCCGCGCTCGCCCGCTGCGGGATGGCCCCCAGGCGGGTGGGCGGAACGCCGGAAGTCCGGCCGGCGGTTCACCCGACCCAAGCGTGCACGAAGAGGCCGGCGATGAAGAGGCAGACCGCCGTGCCGGGGATGCACGCGACGATCGACACGAGCGCGATGGTGCGGGCTGTGGGGGTGTAACGGTGGGGGTTGCGACGCGTCGTGCGGTGGCCGATCAACGCACAAAGCATCCCGGCGGCCGACAGGCCGAGCCAGAAGAGGATGGCGGGCCAGGCGCCGTTGCACACGGCGAGCATCGACAGCCAGGCGAAGCCGGTCAATCCGGACGCGACGGCCAGTGACCACGGGACGTCGGGGCTTGATTCGAGCGTGATGATCGACTGGCCGAACTCCGAACAGCGGTCGCCGACGGCGAAGCCGCGGAGGTCGTAGCCGCAGTGGAAGCAGCGGGGTGATGCGGCGTCGGGCGGGGGCATTGCTCAAAGATAGCGTGAGGTGCGAGGCAAGCGCGGCCGCCCCTTCACGCGCGTTCGGGGCTGTTCGGTTCCCCGGCCCCGTCGCGGTCCTCTCGAGCTTCGCGTTGAGCACATTCCCCAGGCCATCCTCCGCGCCCTCTGCGTGATCTCTGCGAGCTCTGCGTACCTCTGGAAGAACGCTCCCTGACAGTCGCGGATGGTCGTGCGAGGGCGGTCAGGCGTTGGTGGTGACGGCCCGGAGTTGGCAGAACTGGCGGTGTCCCATCGGGCCGGCGTGGTAGCCGATGCCGGACTGGCGGGCGCCGACCCAGGGGGTGCCGGGGGCGCCGCCCATGCCGCGGTTGACGCCGGTCATGCCGGCGGTGAGGCGGCGGGCGGTCGCGCGGGCGAGGGATTCCTCGGCGAAGACGGCCGCGCCGAGCGCGTACTCGGAATCGTTGGCCAGTTCGACGGCCTGGTCGGGCGAATCGACGGCCATCACGCAGGCGATCGGGCCGAAGGTCTCCACGGTCATGACGTCCATGTCGTGGGTGACGGCGTCGAGGACGGTGGGGGAGATGAAGTTGCCGGCGCGGGGTTCGTTGCCGAAGACCACCTTCGCGCCCTTGGCGATGGCGTCGGCGACCTGGGCGGTGACGTGGGCCTTCTGGCGGGCGTGGATCATCGGGCCGATCATCGCCGTCTCGTCGTCGCACGGGCCGACGGTGAAGGCCTTGGCGTGCTCGATAAGTTTGGCGAGGAACTCCGCGTGCAGGCGGCGGTCGACGTAGATGCGTTCGGTGGAAACGCAGACCTGACCGCAGTTGCGGAAGGAGTTGCGTGCGGCGAACTCGGCGGCCTTGTCGAGGTCGGCGCCTTTGAGGACGAGCAGGGGGTCCTTGGAGCCGAGTTCGAGGATGATGCGCTTCAGGCCGTCGGCGGCGGCGCGCATGATGGCCTGGCCGGTGGCCTTCGAGCCGGTGAAGGCGATCAGGTCCACGTCGGCCTTGACCAGGGCCGGGCCCTGCTCGCGCCCGTGGACCACCTGCAGCACGCCCTCGGGCAGGAACTCGTTGAGGACGTCGGCGTAGGCCTGGGCGATGAGCGGGGTTTCCTCGCTGGGCTTGAAGACGACCGTGTTGCCGGTGATGAGCGCGGGCAGGACCATCCAGTGCGGCATGAGGATCGGGAAGTTCCACGGCGTGATGGCGGCGCACACGCCGTAGGGGTCGTGGTAGAGCGTCGTCTCGACGCCCTCGCTGGTGAGGGTCTTGGGCTCGACGGCGGCGGCGATCTCGTCGGCCTCGTCGGAGAGGCGCAGGCCGCAGCCGCGGACCTCGCCGATGCCCTCCCGGAACGGCTTGCCCTGCTCGCGGCTGAGCAGTCGGCCGAGTTCCTCGGCCCGGTCGGCCAGGGCCCGCCCGGCGGGGCGGAGGACGTCGGCCCGCTCGCGGGCGGTCAGGGCGGCCCAGTCCTTCGCGGCGGTCCGGGCCCGGGCGACCACGGCGGGGATCTCGGCGATGGGGGTCAGCGGGACGGAGCCGACGACTTCGCCGGTGGCGGGGTTGATCGAGTCGAGGGTGGTGATGGTGGAAGCGGTGGCGGGGGTCAGGGTGGTCATGGGGGGAGGGTAGGGAGGAGTCACGGAAAGAGCCCCGAGCTTGCAGGGGATCGCGTGGCGTTCATCGTTCGTGCGGAGCGTGACGGAGAACGCGGAGGACGCCGAGGTCACGCGGAGGACGCGGAGGAAGGTCCGGTCGGAGTTTTAACGCGAAGAGCGCGAAGTGGTCCAATGTTCCCGCCGGGTGGATCGGACCTGGTGATCGGGCCGATTCCTTTCTTCTCTTGCGTTCGGGGCTCGTGGTCGTCACCACCAGTTGAGCGCGTCGGGCAAGATGAAGGAGATCAGCATCAGCAACCAGAACGCGGCCGCGTTGGTCCACCAGAGCCAACGGGCCGTGCGGAGTCGTCGTCGGACGCGGTACGACAACCGATGCTCCGCCCCGGACCGCCGGATGCCGAGCTCGTTCGCGTAGGCAGCAAACCAAAGAATGAGCGACAGGAGCGCGAGGAAAGGCATCAGCACGAAGGCCGCCCAGAGGCAGATGAGGATGGTCATCGACCGGGTCCGCGAGCCGGGCGCGTCGGGGCGGGCGTCGAAGGGCGTGCCGCACTCGGGGCAAGGATCGCCGGCGGGGCGGGCGTTCATGTCGTAGCCGCAGGCGTTGCAGTGTGGCAAGGACTGGCGCCGTGCGATTCGGGCTGTGAGCATCCGTGTGAACATGACTTTGGTGGCACAGGCGGGACGCCTGTGCCACCGGCTATGGGCGCCCCGCGACCATCACGATGAAACTCTCGTCCAGTTCGTCCTCCGCGTCCACCACCGGCTCGACGTACGCGTTGCCCTCGTCGTCCCAGGCGTCGGCGAGCTTGGCGTAGACCTGGGTCTTGGCGAATCCCGCCTCGTCCATCGCGTCGCGGAGTTCGGGGACGGACCAGAGCCGCCACTCGTAGACGAACGCGTCGATCATCTCCTTCTCGATCACGCCCGCCTTTTCGAGCCGGAAATGGATGGCGTCCGTGACCATGCCGGTCAGGGGGTCGGCGTGGCGCTGCTCCCAGGTGTAGCGGCAGAGCCAGCCGTTGGGCAGGGGGTGGGGGCGGTGGACCTCGCCGGTCAGGAAGGCCGACTCGCCGCCGTAGGTGTCGCAGATGAACACGCCGTTGGGGTTCAGGCGGGCGCGGGCGTGGCGGAGGTAGGCGACGAGGTCGCGCCGGGTGTGGAGGTAGCCGATGGAGAAGTTGCCGACGAACAGCACGTCGCAGGCGTCGGGGACGGTGCGCACGTCGGAGACGACCTTGGACACCGCGGGGTGGTCGGGGTGCTTGGAGAGGGCCCGTGCGTCGAGGTCGACGGCGATGGCCCGGGCGCCGGCGCGCTTGACCCACTCGTAGGACAGGGCGGCGGTGCCCGAAAAGTCCTCGCCGAGCACGGCCGGCGATCCGCCGTGCACGGCCCGCAGCAGCGGGGCGAGGTGCCTGGGCGACTGGACGCAGAGCTCGTAGAGGTCGTGCTTGTCGTAGTCGTTCATGGTCCGACGCCCCCCGAGGCCGCGGCGGCGCCGCCGACGACCGCGACAAGGAGGATCGCGAGGTAGAAGAGCAGGAAGGCCAGGCCGATCCCGTTGAGCACGACCCCGATCCACCCGCACACGCGTCCGGCGGTGGCCATGCCGAGCGAAGTGACCGGGGCGGCGCCGGCCTGGACGGCGAGGCGGGCTTTCTTCGCGTAGACGATGGCGAGGATGGCGCAGGGCATCCCGATGACGCCGTAGGCCATGCAGGTGACCAGCGAGACGATGCCGAGCACCATCGAGGCGACGGCCTTGCCTTGGGTCTGGTTGGAGGTCCCGAACTGGTTGACGGCCGTTCCGCACTCGGGGCACGGGTCGCCGATGCGCACCCCGACGAGGTTGTACCCGCAGGAGAAGCAGGCGACGCCGCTCGGGGCGCGGACGTCGGCGGCGGAAGCGTGCTCGTCCATGCGGCGCTCCGTGGGTGGCGTCGGGCCGGTCATGCCATGCGGACCCAGCGGGCCAGGGTGCGCAGGTTCGGCGGCTTGCCGTACATGAGCAAGCCGACGCGGAAGACCTTGGCGGCGAACCAGAGCAGGGCGAGCACGCCGAGCACGTTGACGCCGATCGCGGCGGCGACCTGCCAGGCGGGCACGGGCTCCGGGCTGGCGATCCGCATGATCATGATGAAGGGGCTGATGGGGGGGACGAAGCTCAGGACGGTGCTCAGCGTGCTGTTGGGGGCGCGGACGACGGGGAAGAAGAGGAAGTAGGGGAGCATGCTGAAGAGCATGACGGGGGTCATGAGGCTCTGGGCCTCGCGGAGGTCGTTCACCGCGGCGCCGATGGCGGCCATCATCGACGCGAACATGAAGTAGGCCAGGACGAAGAACACGAAGAAGGACATCAGGAGGCCGACGCCGACCACCCCGGTGACGGAGAAGACGGTGAGGGCGACGATGCCGGTGGCGTTGTAGATCACCAGCAGGCTGAGGCCGACGCCCATCTGGCCGAGGATCTTGCCGGTCATCAGCTCCATCGGGCTGACGGCGCTGAGGAGCACCTCGACGACCCGGCTGGACTTCTCCTCGATGGTGGTGGTGAGCAGGTACTGGCCGCCGGTGAAGGTGGCGATGAGCATGAGGATCATGGCCGCGACGGGGATGCCCATGCTGGTCAGGAGGGTCGTGTCGCGCTGCTCGCCGGCCTGGGTGACCTGCTGGGCGGAGCGTTGCTCGACGGCGTCGAGCGTGCGGATCGCCGCGCGGTCCATGCCCGCCAGGGCGTAGCGGCGTTCGCGGATGGACCAGGCGACGCCGTCACGGATCTCGTCCGCGGCCTCGCTGTTCAGGCGGGGGCGGAAGAAGGGCTGCCAGCCGCCGTAGGCCTCTCCGCCGGGGGCTCGGACGACGGCGTCGGGGTCGATCTCCAGCACCGCCAGCACCCGGTCGGGGCCCTCGGCGCCGGCGTCGGGGCCGCCGCCGAGCTGGCGGCGGATGCGTTCCTTGGCGGCCTCGGGGTCGGTGTCGGGATCGAGGCGTTCGAAGCGGAAGCTCGGTACGGGGATGGACTCGATGGCCTTCTCGGCGCCGCCGGCCATGCGGGATCCCAGGACGCCCAGGGTTCCCTGCGCGAACTCCGCGGCTCGGCGGGCCTCCTCCTGGCGGCGGGCCCGGATGGCCTCCTCGCTGAGGCGTTCGGTCAGCGTGTCGTAGACCTCGCCCGAGCGGTCGATGACGAGGATGGCGCCGGTGACGGCGGGGGGCTTGGCGGTGGCCGCCAGCACCCCGATGAGCGGGATGATGGCCAGGAGGACCGCGGGCACGATCAGGGCGCCGATGATGAAGCCCTTGGTCAGCGCCGTGGAGGCGAACTCGCGCCCGGCGACGCGGAGGACCTTGCGGAGGCTGAAACCTTGTCGCGTCACGAATCACCCCCGGCGTCGCGCAGCGCGGCCCGCAGTTGGGCGCGGTCGTCGGCCGAGGCCCGGCCGTCGGTGACGATCTGAATGAAGATGTCCTCCAGGCCGGGCCGGTGGAGGTCGACCGAGGCCATCGACGCGGCGGAGGCGACCAGGCGGACGGCGTCCGCGGGGGCGGCCTCGCCGAGCACGGCCTCCAGCCTGCCGTCGACCCGGCGGACCTCCTGGATGCCCGGCAGACGCCGGACGGCCTCGACGGCCTCCCGCTCGGTGGCGGGGTCGAACGGCTCGAACCAGACCCCCTTGGGCTCGTGGCGGGAGCGGATGGTCCCGACCGGGTCGTCGAGCACCTTGCGGCCGTTGTGGATCATGACGATGTGGTCGCAGATCTGCTCGGCCTGGGCCATGACGTGGGTGGAGAAGATGACGGTGCGCCCCGCCTCGTGCTGCTCGCGGATGAGGTCGCGGAGGAGGCGCATGTTGACGGGGTCCAGGCCGCTGAAGGGCTCGTCGAGGATGATCAGGTCGGGCTCGTGCAGCACGCAGGCGATGAACTGCGTCTTCTGCTGCATGCCCTTGGAGAGCTCCTCGCACTTCTTTTTGGCGCAGTCCCCCAGGCCGACCTTCTCCAGCCAGTCCGAGACCGACCGACGCAGGGCCGGGCCGGGGTCCATGCCCTTGAGCCGGCCCAGGTGGGTCAGGAAGGCGGCCACCTTCATCTTCTTGTAGACGCCGCGTTCCTCCGGCAGGTAGCCGATGCGGTCCTTGCTCTCGACGGCCGAGCCCCGGCCCAGCACCCGCAGCTCGCCGGAGTCGGGGAAGAGGATCGCCATGATCATCCGGATGGTGGTGCTCTTGCCCGCGCCGTTCGGCCCGATGAAGCCGTGCAGCGAGCCTTCCGGGACGACCAGGTCCATGCCTTCCACGGCGACCTTGGGGCCGAAGGTCTTCCGCACGCCGCTCATCTCGATCGCATGACCCATCCGCGTCTCCGGGGGGCTTGGTGGGAAGAACGCGGCGAGTATATCGGGGGATGCCCGCCGGGCTTTCGATCGACTGGTGAAACGGCCCGGCCATCATCCCGTATCAGTCCGTGCCCGGCGCACGCGGCCGGGCTCACGCTCAGGAAGGAACAAGCCCATGCCTCGAACCCCGATCGTTCTCGCCGCCGCCGTCGGTCTGGCCTGCCTGGCCGCCCTGGCGCCCGTTACCGGGGCCAAGCTCCGGCCCGCCGAGCCGGGCGATCCGGCCCCGCCGCCCGCCGCGCCCGCCGCCGGCACGCCGGACTTTGGGGCGATGCTCACGCGGGGGCTGGCGGCCAGCGAGGGCTGCCTCGGCGTGGACACCGCCCGTTTCGCCAGCGGGAAGGTGTGCATCGTCGCCTGGTTCGAGGACGCCGAGGCGGTCGAGCGGTGGTACTACTCCGAAACGCACACGCGCTTCATGAGCCTCTTCGGGGGCGACCCGGAGGCACGCAAGCCGCTGCGCCACGTCGAGAACCGCGAGGCCCCCGTGATGGTCATGGCCGCGATCACGCTCGGCGGCGAGAAACGCCTGCCCGGGCCGATGCCGATCAGCCAGATCTCGATCGAGGTCTACACGCCCCTGCCCGCGGGCGCGGCGATCAACGGGCGGCTCGCCCCCGAGGGCTTCGAGATCCCGCACTTCCGCGAGCTGACCATCGGCGGCTGACGCGGCGGGCGCGCCCGGTTCTACCCTTGGCCGTGCCCGACCTCGACGCCATGCTGCCCGCCTCGGTCCGCGCCAGGCTCGACCAGATCGACGCCCAGCACGCCGAGCTGACCGCGGCCCTCGCCGACCCGGACGCCGCGTCCGACCACCGGCGTGCGTCGTCGATGGCCGTGCGCCGCGCGGCGATCGACGAGGTGGTGACGGAGTACCGCCGCTTCCGCGCGCTGCTCGCCGAGAGCCTGGAGATGCGGGAGGCCGCGGCGGGGGCGGACGCGGAGCTGGCGGACCTGGCGCGGGAAGAGCTGCCGGGGATCGAGCGTGCGGCCGCGCTCGCCGCGGAGCGGATCAAGTCGCTCCTGGTCATGTCCGACGACCGCCAGATCGGCTCGGTGATCCTGGAGGTCCGGGCGGGGACCGGGGGCGACGAGGCCGGGCTGTGGGCGCGGGACCTGCTCCAGGTCTACGCCCGCTACGCGGCCCGGCGTGGGTGGCGGGTGGAGGAGATGGAGCTGGACGCAGACCCGTCGACGGGCGGGATCCGGCGCGCGGTCGTCAACGTCGCGGGCGAGGGCGTGTGGCAGGAGCTGTCGTTCGAGGCGGGGGTCCACGCCGTCAAGCGCGTGCCCGCGACCGAGACGCAGGGGCGGATCCACACGAGCACCTGCACGGTGGCGGTCCTGCCCGAACCCCAGGCGGTCGAGGTGACCATCGACTGGGCGAACGACGTGACCGAGCACGTGACGACCTCCCAGGGCCCCGGGGGGCAGAACGTGAACAAGGTCGCGACCGCCGTGCATCTGGTGCACAACCCCACCGGGGTCGAGGTGCGGATGCAGGAGACCAAGAGCCAGGCCCAGAACCGGGAGCGGGCCCGGCGCCTGCTGACGGCCCGGGTCTACGAGATCGAGCGCCGGCGGATCGAGGCGGAGCGGGCGGGCCAGCGGGCCGGCCAGATCGGCACCGCCCAACGCAGCGAGAAGATCCGCACCTACCGCTACCAGGACAACATCGTGTCCGACGAGCGGCTGGACCAGAAGTTCTCTAAGTCGAAGGTCCTGGACGAGGCCGACCTCGGCCCGCTGATCGGGGCCTTGATCGAGCAGGAGACGGCCCGGCGGTTGGCGGCCCTGTGACGCGTCCGGCGGCGCCCGGCGGGCGGCTCCCCTAGGGGGGCGTCGGGCGTCCTCCCGCCTCGCCCCTCCGCCCGGCCCGTCCTAGCATTGCGGCCAACCCCGCCCGCGGGGATCCGCCACTCCGGCGACAGGAAAGACCCCTCCAATGGAACGATCCGAAATCTTCGACAAGATCCAGGAAGTGCTCGTCGACGCCCTCGCCGTTGACGAGGACGAGGTGACCCCGCAGGCCACCTTGATCGGGGATCTGGGCGCCGAGTCGATCGACATCCTCGACATCTCGTTCAAGCTTGAGCAGGCGTTCGGCTTCAAGATCGCCCAGGGCGAGCTGTTCCCCGAGGGCGTCACGCAGGATCCCGAGTACGTGCAGGACGGCAAGGTGACGGCTAAGGGCCTGGAGATGCTGCGCAAGCGCCTGCCGCACTTCGACTTCGCCGCCGTCGAGGCCGACCCCTCCGTGGCGAACATCCGCGAGATCTTCACGGTCGAGGCCCTGGTCAACTTCTGCGAGCAGAAGCTCCAGACGGCCTGATCCCGCCGCCCACCATCCCCGGACGCCCGCGAGACTTCCCATGCGCTGGATGTGGATCGACCGCATCGTCGAGCTCGTCCCCCGCCAGCGCCTGGTGGCGATCAAGCACGTCTCGATGGCCGAGGAGCACCTCCACGACCACTTCCCGGGCGTCCCGGCGTCCCCGGGCGGCCCGGCCCGGCCCCCGAGCCCGATCATGCCCGCCAGCCTGATCGTCGAGGGCATGGCCCAGTCCGCGGGCATCCTGGTGGGCCACGCCGAGGGGTTCCGGGAGAAGGTGGTGCTCGCCAAGGTCTCCCGGGCCGAGTTCGACCTGGAGGCCAGGCCGGGCGACACACTCCGGTACACCGCCGAGATCGAGCAGCTGTCCAGCGTCGGGGCCTCGACCCGGGGCGTGGTCGAGTTGCTCTCGTGGACCCCCGCCGGGCCGGCCGATCCGGTCGTTCTCGGACGGATCGACCTGATGTTCAGCCACCTCGACAACAACCTGGCCGGCGAGAAGTACCCGGAGCACAACTTCGTCTTCTCGGAGTCCTTCGCGACGCTCTTGTCTCTGAGCGGCATTGACCCGATCACCTGATCCGGTATGCTGGACCGGGCCCGGCGTGGCCCGAACACCGGAGGAGACCCCATGCGACGCACGACGCACGCCGCCCTGATCCTCACGATGGCCGTCGCGGCCCTGACGATGACCGCCTGCCGTTCGCCCGCCGAGAAGCTGCCCACCCGGGAGCAGCGGATGCGTTCGCCGCAGACCGCCATGCGCGGGCCGGCGTACAAGCGTCTGGTGCTGACCTTCAACGAGGCGCACTCGCTGGCCGTCAAGGCGGCGGACCACGCCCGGCGTCTGGAGACCGAGGGCGCGGACGCGGACCGCGTGCTGGCCGCCCGGGAGTTGGCCGACGACGCCGCGAAGTTCGCCGACGACATCGAGTGGTTCCTGACCAACCGCCGTCGCATGCAGTGGCACCGGTCGTACATGAACACGCTGTGGGAGCGTTACGACGCCATGGACGCCGCCCACCGCGAGACCGTGCTGGCCTACACGGCCAAGAAGGTCCGCAAGCCGACGCTGCTGTTCGAGCTCAAGCAGGACTACAAGGAGCAGTACGGCATCGAGCGCCCCGAGGCGCGCTGGGGCGACCTGTTCTACCCGGTCGGCGCCAAGCTGTACCCCGGCAACCCCTGGACCGATCAGGACGCCGGGCGCTGAGCCCGCCTGAACCCGCACCCAACCGCGTGCCGGGCACGCGGTTTTTTTGTCCGATGACCGCGCCGGTGCGCCGTTTTGTGGACGTCGGTGTGATCCGGCTTGGCGCCGGCCGGGCGGGCGGTATCTTCCCGCCATGCGACCCCCGCCGAGCCCGCCGATGGACCCGTCAGTCGCCTTTCGAGCCCAGCCGCTCGCGCACCAGCCGGTCGAACAGCTCGGCGGGCGCGGCCTGGCCGGTCCACAGCTCGAACTGGGCCGCCGCCTGGCGGACGAACATCCGCACGCCGTCGATGGTGCGGTAGCCGCGTTCCCGGGCGGCCCTGAGCATCGGCGTCTCGATGGGGTTGTACACGGTGTCGAAGAAGACCGTCTGGGGCGGCAGCCCGGGCATGTCGGGGATTGGGATGGACAGGCCGTCGGGGTCGGGGCCGCCGGCCATGCCGACTGGGGTGCAGTTGATGTAGACGGTCGCGCGAGTCTGGGACAACCCGTCCCAGTCGCCGGCGACGATCCGGGCGTCGTTCGCATGATCACGGAGGCCGGCGGCCAGCGCCCTCGCTTGCTCCGATTTCCTCGCAAAGATCGTCACGGTGTCCGAGAAGCGGCCGGCGATAAACGCGGCCGCGTGGGCCACGCCGCCCGCCCCGACGATGACGCTCGCCGGCACGCTCCCGCCGGTCGCCAGGAGTTCGTGGATCGCCGTCGCGTCCGTGTTGTGGATCTGCACGCCGCCGCCACGCACAAAGGTGTTACAGGCGCCGACGGCGTCCGTTTCGGCCGTGCCGGCAAGTTTGCGATCAATGCCCAAGCGGAACAGGTGCTCTTTGTGCGGGATCGTCACGCTCGCCCCCGCGAACCCGAGTGTTCCGTGATCGATCAGCGACCCGAACGTCGCCTTGAACGACTCGTAACTCCCCTCCACCGGCATCGGCAGGTACACCCCGTCCCATCCGATCTCGGCGAACCCCGCGTTGTGGACCAAGGGCGACATCGACTGCGTCACGGGCCACCCGATCACGCCGTAGACCTTCGTGTCCTTGCCGACCGAGCGGAAGCGGTACATGCCGAGCAGGTCGTCGATGGTCGGCTGGCCCGGGGCCGTGGCCGACTCGTCACGCAGGGAGGCGAAGGTCAGGAAGCCGCCGAACTTGGGCGCCAGCGCGCGGCTCATCAGGCCGAACTCGCCCATGCCCAGCGCGATCGTCGGTTTCTGCCGTTCGCTCAAAGTGTCGAACAGCTCCAGGTTGTCCCGGATCGACCGGGCCCGGTACGCGACTTTGACCACCGCGCACGCCGGCTCGGTCTGCATCGCCAGGATCTTTCGGGTCAGGTCGGCGGGCCGCCCGTTGAAATCGTGCGTCGACAGGATCAGGCGGGTGCGGACGTGGCGTTCCTGTTTGGGATGGTCCACGGCCAGGTTGATCTTCTGGCGGATGTTGGCCGAGGCGGTGTAGGCCTTGAGTTCCACGTCGATGTACGCGGGCGGGTGATCGGCCGTGCCCAAAGCCTCGAACATCGACACCCGCTCGTCCTCGTCGCCGCCGTAGAAGCCGCCCTCCCACTCGGGCCGGCAGGTGACGATGCACGGCAGGGGCGACTCGGCGACGAGGTCTTTGACCCGGCCGATCCGCGCGTCGAGCGACAGATCCGCCTCCATCAGCAGGTCCACCCGGAACTCGACGATGTCCGCGCCCTTCTCGGCCGCCAGCACGGCGTCGCGCCGCGCCTGCACGGGGTCGTCCGCCAGGATGGGCACGCAGACGAGCGTCATGCCGCGCCCGCGCCGACCCGCGCCGGGCGCAGGACGAAGCGTCCCGAGCAGGCCACCGGCAAGGGGTCCGATGCTTCGGCCCCGGGTTCGATCAGGTGGACTTCGCCCTTCAGATCCACCCCGCCGCCGTCCAGGTCCTTCTGTTTGACGACCGTCACCCGGATCGTCGCGCCGGGCTTGACGAAGCGCCCGTACTTGAGGGCTTTGACGCCGCCGAGCACCAGCGGCGGGTGGGCGGCGCCGTCCGGGTCGGCCAGCGCCCGGCCCGCCTGCACCATCGCCTCGAGCATCATCACCCCGGGCAGCACCGGGAAGCCGGGGAAATGGTCCAGCAGGTATTCCTCGGCGTTCGAGACGAGCTTGATCGTCACGACGCGGTCGGCGGTGCGTTCCAGGATGCGGTCCACAAGGCAGAAATGCATGGCTGACGGTAGCCCGCGCCCGTCCGGGCTGCACGCCGGCGCGGGGCGTCGAGCTACAGTCGCCCCGGCGTGCCCACCTACCACGACGAAGGCGTGTGCGTTCGGCACTGGGACTGGTCCGAGACCAGCCAGACCGTCATGGTGCTGACCCGCAACCACGGGCTTCTGCGTTGCGTCGCCAAGGGCTCGAAGCGTGAGAAGGCGCCGTTCTCGGGAGGCGTGGAGCTGCTCACGCGGGCGGGGCTGACGGTCATCATCAAGCCCAGCGCGGAGATGGCCCAGCTGACCTCGTGGGACCTGCTCGAGCCGATGCCCCTGGTGCGCCGGGACCACGCCCGTTACGCCGCGGCGACCTACTGCGTGGACCTGGTGCCCCGGCTCGTGCACGACCACGACCCCCACCCGGGCCTGTACGACGCGCTCGCCGCGACGCTCGGGGCGATCGGCGGCGCGGACGGCGTGGCCCGCGAGGCGATCCCGGCCTGGCTCGCGTGGCTGCAGTGGCGTCTGCTCGACGAGACCGGCTCGAAGCCGGAGGTCGCCCTGGACGTGCGCACCGGCGAGGACCTGGCCGAGGCCAACCCGGTGGGGTTCGCCTGGGACCTGGGCGGGCTGGTCCGCGTCGGGCGGGGCGGGGCGGCCGGCCCGGGCGTGGGGCGCATCCGCCCCGGGACCGCGGCGGTGCTGCGCCGGCTCGACGCGGGCGCGGGGCCGGACGGCCTGCTCGGCACGCCCGACGACACGCTCCGGGCGGGCCGGGTGCTGGCGGCGCGGATCCGGGCGTTGATCGGGGCGGAACCCCCCGCCCTGGCATGGGTTTACCCCGAGATCGCCGCCGGAAGGTCCGAGTAGACGGACCGGGGCTCACGGCCGGCGCGGATCCGTCCGATGCACCGGGAGCGGCCCGCCGGGCCGCCCCGCCAAGCCCCTACAGGCACAGAGAAGAGCCACGGATGGACTCCGAACTGCTGCAGGAAATCCTGAGCTGCCCGAGCCTGCCCACGCTCCCCGCGGTGGCGGTGCGGGTGCTGGAACTGACGGCCGACCCGGACGTCCGCATGGACGAGCTCGCCCGGACGATCCAGGCCGACCAGGCCCTGGCGGCGAAGATCCTCCGCACCGTCAACTCCAGCTTCTACGGCCTGCGCCGGCGGTGCACCTCGATCGAGAAGGCGCTCGTGCTGCTCGGGCTCGGGCCGGTCAAGGGCCTGGTGCTCGGCTTCTCGCTGGTGACGGCGCTGAAGCAGGACAAGGACGCGGGCTTCGACTACGCCGACTACTGGCGCCGGGGTCTGGAGACGGCCGTCGCCGGCAAGCTGATCGCGGACCGGCTGGAGTTCGGCTGCGCCGACGAGGCGTTCCTGACCGGCCTGTTCCAGGACATCGGCATGATCGCGATGTTCCGGGCGATGCGCGAGCCATACGGCGAGGTCGTCGCCTCCGCGCCGACGCACGCCGACCTGGCCCGGGCCGAGATCAAGGCGTTCGAGACCCACCACGCCGAGATCGGCGCGGCGCTGGCGGAGTCCTGGCGTCTGCCCGCCGAGCTGGTCATCCCCCTGCGCTTCCACGACCGGCCGACGGCGTGCCCGACCGAGCACTCGCGGACGGCCCGGTGCGTGGCGGCGGGCAACCTGGTGCATCAGGTCCTCGTCTCGCCGGACCCGACGGACGCCCTGCGCGAGCTGTACCGCCGCGCGGAGCAGTGGCTGGGCCTGAACGAGGAGGCCGTCGACGCCCTGGTCGGCGAGGCCGGCGAGGCGGCCCGCGAGCTGGGCACGCTGTTCGAGCTGGACACGGTCAACATGCCCAACCCGCGCGACGTGCTGGCCCGGGCCGACCGGCAGCTGATCCGCATGGCGCGCGAGAACCGCATCGAGAGCTTCGCCCTGCGCGAGCTGTCCGGCGTGCTGGCCGGCGAGCAGGGCCGGGACCCGCTGACGGGGCTGCTGGACCGCGACGCGTTCGGGCAGGCGGTGCGGGCGGCCCACCCCGCGGCGCGGGGGGGCGAGATCGAGCTGACGGTCGCCCAGTTCGCCGTCGACGGCCTGGGCGAGATGCTGGCCCGGCACGGGCAGCACGCCCAGGACGAGGTCGTGCTCGGCGTGACGGTGATGCTGCTCGGGGCGTTCGAGCCCATGGGCGGCGTGGTGGCCCGCGTTACGGAGACGGACTTCGCCGTCGTGCTGCCGCGGTCGGGGCGCCGTGCGGCGTGCGACGCGGCGCAGGGCGTGTGCGAGCGGTTCGGGCCGGGCGTGCGGGGCTGGCTGCCGGAGATCGCCGACGCCGACCGGGTCGTGCGGATCAGCGCGGGCGTGGCCACCATGGACGAGGGGACCCGCGAGCTGTTCGCCACGCCGGAGATGCTGGTCGCCGCGACCAGCCGTGCGGTGCAGGCGGCCCGCGGGGCGGGCGCGAGCTGCGTGCGGGTGTTCGTGCCGCGGCCGAAGGCGGCCTGATCGATCACGCGGGCTTCATGGTCCCGAGCAGCCAGTCGTCGAAGGGGAACTCGTCGCAGATCCGTTTGACGTCCTCGGCGGTCACGCGGGACAGGCCTTCGAGCTCCTCGTCCAGCGAGAGGTAGCGCCCGAGCATGGTCCAGACCCGGCCGAGGCGCATCATGCGCCCGGAGGGGCGCTCCGACGCGAGGGTCAGGGCGGTCAGCGCCTTGGACCGGAGCTTGGCCAGGTCGTCCTCCTCGATCGAGTCCCGCAGGGCGCGGATCTCCTTGCGGACGACCTCCTCGATGTCGCCCAGCCGGTCCGGGTCGCCGGAGGCGTAGACGAAGAACTCGCCGTGGCGGTCCATCGGGTCGTACGCGGCCTGGGCCTCCTCGGCCAGGCCGGTCTCGATCAAAGCCCAGTGCAGGCGGGAGTTGTCCTGGCCGCCGAGCACCTGGGCGAGCAGGGACGCGGCGTGGCGCCGGGGGTCCTCGACGCCGGGGGCGTCGGCGATCCCGATGAGGTAGCCGCGGTTGACCTTGGGGTCGGTCAGCGCGAAGCGCCCGGTGGCGCGTTGCGGGAGGGCGTGGTCGCGGACGGCGCCCGTGGCTTCCCACCCGGCGCAGCGTTCGCGGATCGCGGCCACGGAGGCGTCGAAGTCGAGGTTGCCGGCCAGGGCGACGACCATCGCGTCGGGCGCGTAGCGGTCGGCGAAGTAGCCGTTCATCTGGTCCCGGGTCAGCGCGGTGATGGACTCCTTGGTCCCGAGCACGCGGTGGCCCAGCCGGTCGCGGTTGTAGCGTCGGTCGATGGCCTCCTCGTAGAGCACCCAGAAGGGGTTGTCGGCGTACATGGCGATCTCTTCGAGGATCACCTGCTTCTCGGTGTCGAAGTCGGCCTGGCGGAGCGCGGGGCGCATCATGCGGGCGATCAGGTCGGTCGCCGGGCCCATGCCCTCGGGGAGGGTGTGTGCGTAAAAGCAGGTCATCTCGCGCGAGGTGAAGGCGTTGTTGGAGGCGCCGAGGTCGTCGAATGCCTGGTTGATCGCGTCGGCGGTCAGGTCATCGGTGCCCTTGAACATCATGTGCTCGAGGAAGTGGGACACGCCCATGACGGGGGTGGGCTCGTCCCGCGCGCCGGTGCGCACGAAGAAGCCCACGGCGGCCGAGTGCGCCCCGGGGGCGACTTCCGCGGCGATGCGCAGCCCGTTGTCGAGCACGGTTTCGCGATAGGTCACGCTCATGGGGCGATGGTAGCGTGTGGACCGCGCAGGGCGGCGATGATCGCGCGGCACACGCCGGCGGGGTCTTCCGCCGAGCACACCGCGCCGCTGACCGCGACCCCGCGGCAGCCCGCCGCGGCGAGCGTCCCGGCGTTGGCCGCGTTGATCCCGCTGATGGCCAGGTGGGGCAGGCGGCCCGCCCGGGGGTCTTCGACCACGGCGCGGACCAGGGCCGGCCCGGCGAGGTCGGGTTTCGGCTTCGTGGTGCTGGGGAACATCGGGCCGAGCCCGATGGAGTCGGCCCCGTCCGCCCACGCGGCGCGGGCCTGGTCGGGCGTGGAGCACGAGACGCCGATCCACCGGCCCGGTCCGAGGACGCGCCGCGCCGCCGCCACGGGCAGGTCGCGCTGGCCGAGGTGTACCGCGTCCGCCCCGGCGAGCCTGGCGAGGTCCGGCCGGTCGTTGACGACGGCGTGGACGCCGGCTTTGCGGCAGGCGGCCACCATTTCGCCGGTGTGGTCCAGGCGTTCGGCGTCGTCCATGCCTTTTTCGCGGATCTGGACGCAGTCGGCCCCGCCCTCGGCCGCTCGCCGGATGACCTCGGCGGGGGCGTGGTGGGCGCAGAGGTCACGGGTGACGAGCACGCACAGCGTCCACTGCGGGCAGGGCGGGGCGATGGCCTGCAGGAGCTGTTGTTCGGCGGTGTAGAGGCGGTAGCGGGCCGACTCGAAGCCGCGGGCGTCCGAGCCCAGCGCCTTGGCCGCCTCCTCGAGCGAGCGCAGCGCCTCCTGGGCCCTTTTGGCCGCGGCGGTGGCGACCCCGGCGGGCCCGCCCCGGTCGGACTCCCCGGCCCCGGTCAGGTCGGCGCCCACGTCATTCGGCACGTCGCGGGCGGCCAGCAGGTCGGCCCGTGCGACGGGCAGGGCCTCGATCCGCCGGCGGAGGTCGTGGCGGAGGTCCTTGAGCGCCCGGGTCAGGCCCTCGTCGTCGAGCACGAAGCGGGCGAGGTCCTCAAGAACGCGCAGGCCCTCGCTGGCCCGGTTGGCGGTCGCGTCGATGAGGCGTGCGAAGGGGTCCATCCGTCATTTCCGCGCCGGTGTGGAGTGGGGGGGTGCTGAGCGCCACAATAGACCGATGGACCGGTCCTACGAGATCGTCGGAGAGACGGAGAAGCCCGCGCTGCCGGGCCGGGTCGTGCTCCGCCCGTCGGCGGACGACGCGATGGCGGCGGCGGCAGCGGACCTGTTCATGCAGGCCCACGCCTGCGTCCGCGCGTTCGGGGAGTTCCACCTGGCGCTGGGTTACGGGCCCCAGGAGCACCGGCTGATCCTCCGGCTGATGACCGACCCCAACTACCGGGACCTGCCCTGGTCGAGGACGCACCTCTGGTCGGTGGCCGAGCCCCGCGTGGCGGTGGGGGACGCCGAGCACAGCCACACGCATTTGGAGGAGATGATCGTCCACGCCTCCGACATGCCCCGGGACCAGGCCCACCCGCTGCCGGCGCACCTGCACGACGCCGAGGCGCGGTACGAGGCGGAGCTGCGGGCGCACCTCGGGCGGCGCGAGCGCGGGCACGACCGGCTGGACTGCGTGCTGGTGCCGCTGGACCGCGGCGCGGTGCGGGGAACGGTCGATCCGCTGGACAGGCTGGTGGGGCCGAGCGAGGACGGCACGCGGGTCGGGCTGACCGCGCGGGCGATCCGCGGGGCCCGGCTCCTGATGGTCGTGGGCACGGGGCGGGAGGCCGAGCCGGTCGTGCGGTCGCTCGAGGCGGACCGCAACAGCATCGGCATCGAGCCCGTGGGCGGGGAGCTGCGCTGGTATCTCGACCACCGGGCGTGCGGCGGGGACAACCTGGAGGACCTGCCGTGAGCGACACCCCGACGCACGTCGAGCCGAACCCCCGGGTTTCGTTCCGGGTTCTCATGGAAGACGCGGATTTGGTGGTCGTGGAGAAGCCCGCGGGCGTCGTGACCACGCCGGGCGTGGGCCACCAGCACGACACGCTGCTCAACGGGCTGTACGCGCGTTGGGGCGAGCGGCTGCGCCAGCTCGGCGCGGGCCGGGACCACGGGCTGGTCCACCGGCTCGATCAGGGCACCTCCGGCGTGCTGGCGGTCGCCCTGTCGCGCGAGGCCTACGACGGGCTGCGCGCGATGTTCGAGACCCGCGACGTGCGCAAGTTCTACTGGGCGGTGACCATCAAGGCCCCGCGCGAGCCGGAGGGCGTGATCCGCCAGCCCATCGACGAGGTGCTGCGCCGCAAGGACCGCTACACCTCGGAGCGGACGGCCCGGCCGAGCGCGAGCGGCAAGCCGGCGCTGACCGCGTACCGCGTGCTGGCGAGCACCGAGCTGGGGGCCCTGATCGAGGCGCGCCCGGTGACGGGGCGGCTGCACCAGATCCGCGTGCACCTGGACCTGATCGGCGCGTCGGTGCTGGGCGACCCGGTGTACGGCTCGCACCGCTCCCGCGGCGCGTCGTTCCGCCTGGCGCTGCACGCCCACCGGCTCGCCTTCGCGCACCCCGTCACCGGCGAAGCGGTGGACGTGCGCACGCCCTTCCCGCGCGACCTCCGGTCGCTGCTGAAGCGGCTGGGCCTGCCCCGGCCTGACCTGGAGCCCGGCTCAGCAGAGAGCGCCGATGAGGTCGGCGGCGACCCGGTCGGCGAAGAGGAATCCGGCGTCGGTGAGTGACCAGCGGTCCTCGCGCTGCGACAGCCAGCCCGCCTCGCGGGCCCCGCGTGCGGCCTCGGCCAATGCCCGGTCCGCCCCGAGCGGGGCGGCGTCCGACAATGCCCGGGCGGCGTCCACGCCCTCGCGGAGGCGGACGCCGGTCATCAGCCGGTCCATCAGCGCCCGGCGCGGGTCGGGCGGTTCGAGCTCGCAGACCGGGGCGAAGCCCGCGTCGTCCGCTTCCAAATACTCGTCCAGGCGCGGCGTGTTCTTCCATCGCCAGCCTGCGGCGTGGCCGCTGGCGCTCGGGCCGGCGGCGAGCCAGCCGTCCTGACGCCAGTACGCCAGGTTGTGGCGGCATTCGGCCCCCGGGCGGGCGTGGTTGGAGACTTCGTAGCGGTCGAAGCCGCGGGCCCGCAGGGTGGCGACGGTGTGCTCGTACATGTCCGCTTCGAGGTCGTCGTCGGTCTTGGTGAACTCGCCGCGGTGCAGGCGGGCGGTCATGGCGGTGCCCGGCTCGTAGGTGAGCGTGTAGGCGGAGAGGTGCTCCGTGCCCAGGTCCAGGGCCAGGCGGAGGTCGGCGTCCCACTCGGCCAGCGTCTGGCCGGGCACGCCGGAGATCAGGTCGACGGACAGGCGCCGGATGCCCGCCGCGCGGACGATCCCGGCCGCCGCGGGGAGGCGCTCGGGGTCGTGGCGTCGTTCGAGCGTCGCCAGGTGGCGGCGGTCGAAGGACTGGGCGCCCATGCTGACGCGGTTGACCCCGCCCGCGGCCAGGACGGCCATGAGGTCCGGTGTGACCGATTCCGGGTTGCACTCGACGGTGAACTCCGCGTCCGGCGCGAACGCGAACCGGTCGGAGAGGGCGTCGAGCAGGACCCGCCAGAGGTCGGGGCGGAGCAGGCTGGGGGTGCCGCCGCCGACGAAGACGGTGCTCAGGGGGCCGGCGAGGGGGGCGAGCGCGGCGAGTTCCCGGACCATCCGCTCGACGAAGGGCCGCTGGCGGTCACGGGTGTCGACGATCGAGTAGAAGTCGCAGTAATGGCATTTGTGAGAGCAGAAGGGCACGTGGAGGTACAGCGACCGGGGTTTGACCCCCGGATCGGTGGACGCCGCGGCGGCGACGGCCCGGGCCGCGACCCCGGCGCTGGCGACGGACCGTTGCATGGGCAGCCGGATGGCGGTATCGTCCTGCAACGCAAAGTCCTGTGGCGGCTTGGGGGACGGGACGCCGGCTCCGACCGGCGGGGAAGAAAGGATAGAACGCGGTGGAAGTGGCGCTTGTTCGGGTGACGGCTGATGGCGAGACGCAGCGGGTGGTGCTGGGCAAGGACCGCACCGTCATCGGACGCCAGGAGGGGTGCCAGCTCCGCATCCCCATCGCGGGTGTTTCCCGTGCCCACTGCGAGATCCGCGTTGAGGGCGGGTCGATCGTCGTCAAGGACCTGGGCTCGAGCAACGGCACGTTCGTCAATCAGGAGCGGGTGACCGAGCAGCCGCTCGCCCCGGGCGACCTGCTGAGCCTGGGCGGTCAGGTGTTCCTGGTGCAGGTGAACGGCGAGCCCGACGATTTCGACCCGGAGTTCCTGTACGAGGACGGGCTGCCCGAGGAGGCGTCCGCCGCCGCGGCCCCCGCCCCGCGTCCCTCGGTCCCGGCGGCCTCCGGGCCCAATCCCAAGAAGAGCCCGGACGAGTCGAGCCTGGCCGATTTCGAGTTCGACGACGACGACGACCAGCCGCCCCTGTGACGGCTTACTCCGCCGCGGCCGGGGGGGCCTGGGGGTCCGGCTTGGCCGATTTGCGCGCCTCGGGCACGCGGATGTTCGTGCCGCAGGAGCGGCAGCGCACCGTCTTGCCCCGCGCGACGGGGGGCACCGCCAGCACCTTCCGGCAGGTCAGGTTCGGGCACATGATTCGGACCGTGGCTTCGCCCATGCGCTGACTCCCCGGGCTTTTTCGGCGATCGCGCCGGGCGGTCTGGAGCCCGCGGGGGCGAGCATCCGAGAACGGGCGCGTTCGTGCGGGCTGTTCTGGTTGGGCCGGGGGCGGGGCCGAACGCGGGCGGGCGGGTTCGCGTATGGTTCGGCGGCGACAACCGCGTGGAGGACCCCGCCGTGACCGAGTTTTCGGACCTTTCGCGCCAGCCCTCGGGCCGGCATTCGGCGGTCGTCGGCCTGCAATGGGGGGACGAGGGCAAGGGCAAGCTGGTCGACCGGCTGGCCGGGCGTTTCGACGCGGTGGTGCGGTACAACGGCGGCGCGAACGCGGGGCACTCGGTGGTGGTGGGGGGCGAGCGGTACGCGTTGCACCTCGTGCCGTCGGGCATCCTGGCCCCGGGCGTGCTGGCGGTGATCGGCAACGGCGTGGTGGTCGACCCCGAGCGGCTGATCGAGGAACTGGACGCGCTGGCCGGGCGCGGCGTGGACGTTTCCTCGCTGGTTCTGTCGGACCGGGCCCACGTGGTGCTGGCCTACCACAAGGCCGAGGACGCCCTGCGTGAGGAGCTGCTGCGGGCGGCGCCCGTGGACGCGGCCAGCGCCCCCCGGCACGCGGTGTCGGCGATCGGGACGACCGGGCGGGGCATCGGCCCGGCGTACGCGGACAAGGTGCAGCGGGCCACGGCGGTGCGGGTGGGCGACCTGCTGCGGCCCGAGCTGCTGCGGGCCAAGCTGGACCTCGTGTGCTCGATGAAGAACGCGATCTTCCGCGGGCTGCGTCCGGGCGAGCCGGACCCGTTCTGCGCGAAAGAGATCGGCGACCGCATGGTCGCGATGGGCGAGCGCCTGCGTCCGCTGATCCGCGACACGACTTACCTGCTGCACGACCTGGACCGCTCGGGCAAGACGATCCTGTTCGAGGGGGCCAACGCGACGATGCTCGACGTGGACCACGGCACGTTCCCGTACGTGACCAGTTCGAGCGCTTCGAGCCTGGGGATCGGGCCCGGGTCGGGCCTGCCGCCGCAGAAGGTGGGGCGGATCATCGGCGTGGTCAAGGCGTACTCGACGCGCGTGGGCGGCGGGCCGATGCCGACGGAGCTGTTCGACGACACGGCTCACCGCATCCGCGAGAGTGGACGCGAGTACGGGACGACGACCGGTCGCCCGCGCCGGGTGGGGTGGATCGACCTCGTGGCGGCGCGCTACGCGGCGATGGTGTCGGGAGCGACGGAGATCGGCCTGACGCTGCTGGACGTGCTGGCGGGCCTGGACGAGCTGAACCTGTGCGTGGCCTACGAGACGGCGGAGGGCCGCACGGACCGCTTCCTGCCGGACGGCTTCGACCTGGCGGGGGCCAGGCCGGTCTACGAGCGGATGCCGGGCTTCGGGGAGGACGTCAGCCGGGTGCGGTCGTTCGAGGACCTGCCGCGGGCGGCGCGGGCGTACGTGGAGACGATCGAGTCGTTCGTCGGCGTGCCGGTGCGGACGATCGGCGTGGGGCCGGACCGGGAGCAGACGATCGAGCGTGAGGCCGGGGTCGTGGCCGGGGGGCGCTCGTGAGCGGGCCCGTTGCGGTGTCGGACCGCGACGCGGAGGCGCTCGAACGCATCCGGGCGAAGTACCCGGGCGTGGATCCGTCGGCGGTGCTGGAGGGCGTGCCCGCGTCCCGGATCCCCCGCCACATCGCGGTGATCATGGACGGCAACGGCCGGTGGGCCGCGGAGCGGGGTTTCCCGCGCGTCTTCGGGCACCGGGCGGGGGCCGCGGCGGTGCGGGAGGCGATCCGGGGGTGCGCCCGCATCGGCGTCGAGGTGCTCACGCTGTACTCGTTCAGCACGGAAAACTGGCGCCGGCCGGACGAGGAGATCGACGCGCTGATGCGGCTCTGCGTGGCGTACTGCGAGGGCGAACGGGAGGAGCTGGCCCGCAACAACGTGCGCGTCCGGGTGATCGGGCGCCGGGAGGGGCTCCCCCCGGGCGTGCTCGCGGCGATCGACGCGCTGACCGCCGCGACCGCGTCGTGCACGGGCCTGACGCTGTGCCTGGCGATCAACTACGGCTCCCGGGACGAGATCGTGGACGCGGTGCGGACGATCGCGGCCAAGGCCGCCGCGGGGGCGATCGACCCGGCGTCGATCGACGAGGCCGTCGTGGCGTCGCACCTGACGACGGCGGGCCTGCCCGACCCGGACCTGCTGATCCGCACGGGCGGGGAGATGCGGCTGAGCAACTACCTGCTGTGGCAGTTGAGCTACGCCGAGCTGTACGTGACCGACGAGCACTGGCCGGACTTCGACGAGGCGAGCCTGCACGCGGCGGTGCGGGCCTACGCGGGGCGCAACCGGCGCTTCGGCGGGCTCGCGTCGGACGACAACGCGCCGGGCTGAGCGGATATCCTCCCGACCGTGCTGAAACAACGGCTCACACTCGGCTCGCTCTTCATCCTGGTCCTGGCCGGGCTCGCCTTCGGGGATCAGTGGCTGGAAGGCCGGCCGGCGGGGTGGTGGCCGGGGCGGACGGCGTTCCCGCCCGGCGTGCTGGTGGTCCCGGTGGTGGCCCTGCTGGCGTGCATGGGGGCCCGGGAGGTGGCGCGGATCCTCCGGGCCAAGGGGGTGGAGATCCAGACGGGCCCGGCGGTGCTCGCGGCCTTGCTGGGGATGGGGGTGATGTCGTTCGGCGCCGAGGGCATGAACGGCGTGGCGGGGCTCGGGCTGGGCGCGGGGGCGGCGGTCCTGAGCTGGTCGCTCGGGCTGGTGTACGCGGTGCGGAACCGGGCGACGCAGGGGGCGATCGCGGTCGCTGGTGCGGTGCTGCTGATCCACGTGTACATGGGCCTGATGCCGGGGTTCCTCGTGCTGCTGCGTCGCGAGCACTCGATCTGGGTGGTGATCTGGGTGCTGGCGTGCGTGAAGTGCTGCGACATCGGGGCGTACTTCACGGGGACCTCGATCGGACGCAACAAGATGATCCCGTGGCTCAGCCCCGGCAAGACCTGGGAGGGCCTGGTGGGCGGCCTGTTGACGGCGGGGGTGGCCGGGGCGGTAGGGGCGTGGCTGCTCGGGCGAGGGGGCACGGAGGCGCCGCCGGCAGTCGTGGGGGCGGCCATGGGCGTCCTGTTCGGCGGGTTCGGGCAGGTCGGCGACCTGTCGGCCAGCCTGCTCAAGCGGGACGCGGGGGTGAAGGACTCGGGCCGGTCGCTGCCCGGATTCGGCGGGGTGCTGGACGTGATCGATTCGCCGGTGCTGGTCGCGCCGCTGGCGTTCTGGCTGCTGCACGGGTTGGGGAGGTAGCACCCCGGAGGCCGGGACGCATAGGATCAACCGCATGCCGCTCGTTTCGAACGGCGGGAGGGCCGGATGACGGTGACCAAGAAGCTGCTCGCGTTGTTCCGAGTCGACAAGGAGATCCGGGGGCTGAGCACTCGGCTGAACGCCGCGGAGCGGTTCCTGGGCGAGCAGACCCGGCAACTCGCCGAAATCGCCACCCAGGTCGCTTCGCTGGAGGCCCAGATGCGGCAGCTCCAGGCGGCGGCCAACAACGCCGAGGGCGAGAGCAAGCGGCTCGAGGTGAAGATCGGGGAGCTGCGTGAGAAAATGAACAGCGCGCAGACGAACAAGGAATACAAGGCGCTGCTCGGCGAGGTCAACAACCTCAAAGAGCAGCGTTCTTCGTTTGAGGACGAAGCGCTCGGGCACATGGAGAAGATCGAGACGATCCGCAAGCGTCTCGACGAGCTGAGCGCCGCCCGGGTGGAGCGTGAGAAGGTCCGCGGCGTGGCCGAGAACCAACGCCAGGAGCGGGCCGACGAGATCGCCGGCAAGCTCGCCGAGCTCCGCGCCAAGCGCGAGGAGCTCGCGGCCGAGGTCCCGCCCGACGCGCTGCGGACCTACGAGGAGCTGGTCCGCCAGCGCGGCGACGAGGCGATGGCGCCCCTGGAGATCGTGGACCGCAAGCGCCACGAGTACGTGTGCGGCTCGTCGATGATGTCCGTCCCGGTCGAGATCGCGGCCCAGCTCGTGCAGGGCAAGCTGACCCTGTCGCCCAACGACGGGTGCATCCTCTACCTGACCGAGCAGGCCGAGGAGATTTTGATCTCCTCGTTCAGCAAGAAGTAAGCCGCGCCGGACAGTTTTTAGAACATCGTGGGATCGGGCTCGCGCCCCGCGTCCGGCCGGGTGAGGCCGAGACGCTCGAAGCCGCGTCCGGTCAGGGCCCGGCCCCGGCGCGTCCTGGCCAGGAAGCCGATCTGGAGCAGGTAGGGTTCGACCACGTCCTCGAGTGTGCCCGCGTCCTCGTTCATGGTCGCGGCGACCGCTTCCAGCCCGACCGGGCCGCCCCCGTAGACCGTGGCGATGGTGTTGAGATAGGACCGGTCCAGGGCGTCCAGGCCGATGTCGTCCACGCCCTCCAGGCGGAGGGCGTCGTCCACCACCCCGACGCCGACCCGGCCGCCGGCGCGCACGTCTGCGTAGTCACGCACCCGCCGGAGCAGGCGGTTGGCGATGCGGGGCGTGCCCCGCGAGCGGTCGGCGATGCGGGCCAGGGCCTCGGGCTCGACCCCCTGGACGCCGAGCAGGGCGCACGAGCGGGCGAGGATGCGGACCAGCTCGGCCCGGTCGTAGTAGCGGAGGTGGTGCGTGATGCCGAAGCGCGAGCGCAGGGGCGAGCTGAGGAGCCCCGCGCGGGTGGTCGCCCCGATCAGGGTGAAGGGGGCGCACTTGATCTGCACCGTGCGGGCGTTCAGGCCGGTGTCCAGGCAGACGTCGATGCGGAAGTCCTCCATCGCCGGGTAGATGAACTCCTCGACGGCGACGGGGAGGCGGTGGATCTCGTCGATGAACAGCACGTCGCCGGGCTGGAGCCGGGTGAGCACGGCGACCAGGTCGGTGCCGCGGGCGAGGGCGGGGCCGGAGGTGGTGTGGACCCGGGTGCCGAGCTCGGCCCCGATGACGTGGGCGATGGTGGTTTTGCCCAGGCCGGGGGGGCCGTGGAGCAGGATGTGCTCCAGGTGCTCGCGCACGCCGTCGGCGCGGCCTTTGGAGCGTGTGTGCACCGCCTCGACCGCGATGAGGATCCGCTCGACCAGCTCGGCCTGCCCGACGTACTCGTCGAGGGAGCGCGGCCGGAGCGCCCAGTTGGCGGTCTCCTCCTCCGGGGATTGGGTCGGCGAGATCAGGCGTTCTGTGGCCACGGCGGGAGAGTGTATCGGCCGGCCGGGGCGTGCGTGCCCGGGTTTACTCGCCCTGGTTGCCCCCGCCCCGCCGGGCGCGGCCCTCGCCCGCCTCGGGCGGGGCCCCGCGCGGCAGCAGGTCGGGCGCGTTGGCGAGGTTGTACGCGGTGATCGCCGAGTTCGTGGCCGACTGGATCAGGTACTCCTCGATCGCCTGATCGAGCTTGTCGTGCTGGGTGTGCCAGGCCCAGGAGTACTCGGCGCGGCCGATCTCGTCCCAGAAGAAGCCGGGGATGCCCAACGCGTTGAACGCGGCGTGGTCCGAACCGCCGTGCGACTGGATGCGCGGGCCGGTGGGCCGGATGTTGACGAGCAGGTCCTTGCCGTCGGTGGGCGAGTGGAAGCGGCCGTTGGTCCAGCTGGTGGCGGCGGCGAGGTAGGGCACCATGTCGTCGGCGGCGGGGAGGCCGCCCTGGTAGTTGGTGCCGCCGTCGTCGACGAACACGGCGGAGATCTTCGCCCGCTCGGCTTCGCTGAGGTTGCGGACGTAGGCGCGGGCGCCGAGCAGGCCCTGCTCCTCGCCCGACCAGAGGGCGAAACGGATCGTGCGCTTGGGTTTGGCCCCGACCGCGGCGAGGATGCGGGCGGCCTCCATGGTCACGGCCGTGCCGGTGCCGTTGTCCACGACGCCCAGCGAGCCGGGGCCGTTCCACGAGTCCTGGTGGGCGGAGATGATGACGACCTCGTCCGGGCGCTCGACGCCGGGGATCTCGGCGATCACGTTGTACACGGGGATGGGGCCGTCCACGAGGCGGTGGGGCAGGTCGAACTCGACCTCGACCGGCACGCCGCCGGTGATGCGGGCGACGATGAAGTCGAAGTCGGACTCGCGCACGTTGACCTCGACGTCGATGGGGTAATCCTCGACGCGGCGCTCACGCCAGCCGTTGGCGCTGGTGGTCCAGACCCGCTCGTCCTTGGAGCTGGAGATGAACCCCGCGGGGTTCTCGGCCAGCACGCGGGCGAGGACGGGGTCTTCGGCCGCCTCGGGCTCGGCGGCGCTGCCGGCGTCGCGGGTGAAGTCGAGCGCGTAGCGGTTGCCGCTGGCGGAAGAGGAGGAGCCGGTGGCGCGGTCGCCGTCGATCTTCAGCTCGATCTCGGAGACGCCCATCGCGTGGCTGAAGCGGAAGGTCAGGGTGTCGTTCTCGAGCCGGGCGTCCTGGATGGGGCCGGTGTGGAAGCCGGGGATGGACATCGCGCCCTGGGGCGACTCGCCGAGGGAGGTGAGGATGAGCTCGACCGGGACGGCCGAGCCGTTGTAGTCCATCGTGCCGACCCAGGCGTTGCGGGGCTTGTCGGCGTCGGCGGAGGGGCGTCCGTCCTCGGCCTTGGCCGGGGCCTGGCCGGCGAGGTGGTCGCGGATGCGGTCGCGGAGCTCGTGCTGCTCGCGCATCAGGAAGCCCACGGAACGGATGCCGCGGCGGCCGGAGTAGTCCGGGGGCAGCAGCACCCAGGCGCCGGCGTACGAGCCGGTGCTGGCCTCATATTCCTCGACCGATCCGGGCATCATCACGGCCGGGCCGCGCACGGGGCCGTCCGTGCCGCGGCTCCAAGCGAGGGTCGTGAACTGCAGGTCGCGGAGCTTGCTGCGCTCGCCGCCGTCCGCGAGGTGGACGCTGCCGGTGCTGGGCCCGCGGTCGAAGCGCGTGGCGATCGTGCCCCACTCGTCCAGGCGGGCGTTCTTGAGGCCCCACGACTCGAAGTTGGCCACGGTCCAGCGCTGGGCGTTCTCGAGGGCTTCTGAACCGGTCAGACGCGGGCCGAAGGTCTCGCACATCTCGGTGAGCAGGGCCAGGACCCGCGTGCGCTCGGTGCCCTCGCGGATGATCGCCTCGATCACAGCGGGGTCGCCCATCTCGATGTCGGGGGCGGGGGCCCGCTCGCCGTTGATGACGGCGAACCGCTCCGGGGCGGGCGTGGTGCGGGGCGTGGCCTGGCAACCGCCCAGCAGACCGGCGGAGGCGATCAGGACGAGGAGACCGGCGGGACGGTAGCGCATGGGGCGAACTCCGAGGGGCATGGCGCGGCCCGCCCAGAACGGGCGGGCATCGCGTGAACCGGGCGCCTCACGCCGGGTTGCGGGCGTGACGGGGCCGAGGGCACGCGACGGCGCGAGTGTACTCGGAACGGCGCGGGATCGCTCGGGTCATTCGAGCGGCAGGCCCTTGCGGCGCCACAGGGCCACGAGGCGGTCGAGCTCGATGGGCTCCCAGATACGGCCGTTGTGCAGCTCGGAGCGGAGCAGGGCCCCCTTGGCGTTGAACAGGTGGGAAGTGGCCGGGGTGTTGTCGTCCGGGCGGGAACGCACGACCCACAGGCCGGGCTTGTCGGGGACCTCCTCGACGGTGTCCCAGCGGAGGGACACCGTGTTGGTGGCGGGGTTGTAGGCGTACCCGGCGTGCTCGCCGGCCTGGGCTCGCCGGGCCAGCACCGGGGCGAGGAGGTGGGTGATGGCCTGAGGCACGTAGCCCTCCCCCTGGATCACCGGGCGGGTGACGGTGGGGGGCAGGGTGTTCTGGCTCGTCTGGATGGTCATCTGCGTGCCCGAGCGGGCGCCGGTGACACTGGAATCGGTGGTGACGTCCCCCTGACGCAGGGCCATGCGGACCGTCCAGGCCTCGCTCTCCAGGTCCTCGGACACGAAGTAGACGGCCCGGGTGTCGATGCGGAGGCCGGTCTCGAGAGCCATAGCGTCGAGGCGGACGATGAGGCCGGGGGTTTTTTCCTCGGGCCCCCAGCTGCGCTCGGGCCGGCCGGACACCTCGCCGCGGAAGCCCCGGCTGACGCGGACGCGTCGGTAGCCGTGCTCGGTGGCGTCCATGTCGTCGCCGGAGCGGGCCGGGGTGTAGAGGCGTTCCCAGCGTTCGCCGTGCGACTCGGCGAGGGCGCGGAGCTCGGAAGGGTTGAGGGAGCGGAGCACGCCCTGCATGCGCTGGACCGCGGCCCCGCGCCGGGCGGCCAGGGCGTCCCGGTCGGTCACGTCCATGGTGCCTACCACGGTTTCGTACGTCCGCTTGGCCCGGTCGGCGACGCTGGCTTCGGCCATGAGGTCGAAGACGATGAACCGGCCGGGCTCGGTCCTGAAGACGGACACGCCGCGGATGAGGGCGGGGCCCTGCTCGCCGGGGGGGAAGGACATGTAGAAACGCTCGCCCTCGAGGCCGGCGAGCTTGATGGTCTCGCGGGCGTCGAGGCGGGCCTTGGTCTGGAACCGGCCGGTGTCGCGGTCATGGACCCCCCGGGCCTCCTGGAGCTGCTCGATCATGGAGTCGACGATCTTCTCGACCGTCAGCTCGGCGTTGGTGGAGCGCTGGCCCTTGATGACCATGACCCCGAGGTTGTCGGGGAGCTCCACACCGACGGTGGCGTTGGCCCCGAAACTGGTGGTCTCTGCGACGGAGCCCTCGGGCAGGAAGAAGGAAAGGCCGAGGGGGTCGATCCGGGTCGGGCTGGCCTGGAGCCGCACGCCCAGGTCCCCCGGGGCTTTGGCGGGGGCGGGGGCCGGCGTGCGGTCGGGCTGGCGGGCGGCCGGCTGGGCCGCGCCGGGGCCGGCGAGAAGCGAGAGAAGGATCAGGGCGGCTGGGGCCGGCGGGAAGGGTCGCATGGGCTGCATCTCCGGGGGTCGGCCGCGGCTGGGGGCCGGGGGTATGGTTCGGCGGAACCGGGCCGGCGGGTGGAGGATTCCCGGCGGTCCGTGCCGGCGGGGTCAAAAATCGGGGCGGATCGGCCGGGCCGATTGACTCGCGGGGGCGGGGGTCTACGCTACTCGGCTCGACCGGGATCGGACGGAACCCGGGCGTGTTGACCCGCCGCGACCCGCGGCGAATCCAGATGACAGAAGCCGACCACGGCGCCCGGCGGACGGGCGGGTGGTCGGCCCGACCCGCGGCTGGACCGCACGAGGACGGAACTCGCATGAACGGCGGCAGGATTCGCATTCGGATGGAGGCCTACGACCACATCGCGCTGGACGCGTCTGCGCGTGAGATCGTGGACCACGCCAAGCGCACCAACGCCAAGGTGAAGGGCCCCGTGCCGCTGCCGACGCGGATCGAGCGCTACACGGTGCTCCGCGGCCCGTTCATCGACAAGAAGTCGCGCGAGCAGTTCGAGATCCGCACGCACAAGCGGATCATCGACATCCACGAGCCGAACGCCCGGACCGTCGAGGCGCTCAACCGCCTGGTCGTTCCCGCCGGCGTGTTCGTGAAGATCAAGGCCTGACCCAACCCCGCCGCTGCGGCGGGGTTTTGCGTTGAAACCTTCCTCTGCCGGGCCTCCGGGGCCGCGGCACGAAGCGGAGCCCGGCCGATCCGGGAGTTCGAGGTTCTCGACATGACCCTTCCCTCTTCGGGCGCCCACCTGATCGGGCAGAAGATCGGCATGACCCGCGTGTTCGACGAGAACGGCGTGTCCATCCCGGTCACCGTGATCCAGATCGGCACCAACGTGGTGACCCAGCTCCGCACGCCCGAGGTCGACGGCTACTCGGCCGTCCAGGTCGGCGCCGGGGACATCAAGGCCCGCAACTCGACCATGCCCCTGATCGGCCACGACGCGAAGGCCGGTTCGGCCCCGCTGCGTCACCACAAGGAGTTCCGGGTCCCGGACGCGGACCTGTCCGGGTACAGCCTGGGCCAGGAGCTGACGGTGGGGGCCTTCGACGGCGTGAAGTTCGTCGACGTGATCGGGACGAGCAAGGGCAAGGGCTTCCAGGGCACCATGAAGCGTCACAACTTCAAGGGCCAGCTGGCCAGCCACGGCGTCGAGCGCAAGCACCGCTCCCCGGGCTCGATCGGCGGCCACGCCACCAACCGCGGCCACTCGGGCAAGCTCAAGAAGGGCAAGCGGATGGCCGGCCAGATGGGCAACGAGCGGGTGACGGTCCGCAGCCTGGACGTGATCCGGGTGGACGCGGAGAACGGTCTGCTGCTGGTCAAGGGCCCGGTCCCCGGGCACAACCGGTCGTGGGTGGAGGTCCGCCCGGCGATCCGGCTGTACAAGAGCAAGGCCAAGCGGGCCTGAGGTTGGGGGGAATCTGTCGGAACTTCGGTTCCGGCGGAGCGTGCCGGTTGATTCCCGTCCGGGTCGAGTCAATGATCTCGACCCTGCACGGCCCGGAAGGTCTGGTTTGAGGAAACCACCGGGCGGCGACAACTGAGAATCGGGCCCGTCCCCGCGACGGGCCGCATGCCGAGTCGACCCCGCGTTGTCGGCCTCCCGGATCCCCGGGGGTGCGAAAGCGACAGCCGAAACCGGGTGAGGCGGAGCGAACTTCCCGGGCACGGTGCCCGGGGAGATCCGAGGCGTCAGGCGAGGTGAAGACTCATGGAAGTCCCCGTCTACGACATTCAGGGCAAGCCGGCCGGCACCATGTCGGTCGACGAGGTCGCGCTCGGCGAGACCGTGAATGCCGACCTGCTCAAGCAGGCGTTCGTGATGTACCACGCGAACCTGCGTCAGGGCTCGGCCCGGACCAAGAGCCGGTCCGAAGTGGCGTTCAGCCGCAAGAAGATGTACAAGCAGAAGGGCACCGGCAACGCCCGTCACGGCGACAAGAAGGTGCCTCACTTCCGCAAGGGCGGCCACTGGAAGACCAAGCTGCGCACGCGCGAGGACTACCACAAGGACATGCCCAAGAAGATGCGGCGGAAGGCCAACCGCAACGCTCTTCTGGCCAAGCTGCTCGATCAGGAAGTCAAGGTCGTCGCGGGGCTGCGGTTCGACGAGCCGAAGACGCGGGCCTTCCGGGACATGCTCAAGGCGCTGGGCGTCGAGCAGTCGGCCCTGGTGGCCCTGTCCGGCGACGCCGAGAAGAGCAAGAACGCCCGCCTGAGCGCCCGCAACATCGAGCAGGTCGAGCTCTGCCGGGCCGACCAGCTCACCGCGTACAACCTGCTGAACAACCGGTTCCTGGTCATCGACCGGGCCGATCTGGAGGCGTGGCTGAACGGCCCGACCTCGCAGACCGGGAAAGAAGCGAAGGTCGCCCCGCTCGGGCGCGTCGCTGAGGAGGTGGCGTGATGCACGATCCGCATTACATCCTCCGTCGTCCGCTGCTGACCGAGAAGAGCACGCGCGCCATGGAAGAAGCGAACGTGTACGCCTTCGAGGTCGACCGCCGGGCGTCGAAGACGGACATCAAGGACGCCGTGGAGAAGCTCTTCGGCGTGAAGGTCGTGAAGGTGAACACCCAGACCCGCAAGGGCGGGTCGCGCCGGTACCGCTACGGGACCGTCGAGGCGGGTGCTTGGAAACGGGCGACGGTGCGCGTGGCCGACGGCCAGGCGATCGAACTGTTCTGACCCCGGAGCAGGAAGGGAACGGAAGACATGGGAATCCGCGTCTACAAGCCGACCAGCGCCGGGCGTCGAAACGCCTCCGTGCTCACGCACGAAGAGGTGACCAAGAAGACCCCCGAGAAGTCGCTGCTGGCCCCCCTCAACAAGAAGGGCGGCCGGAACTCGCAGGGCTACATCACCGTCCGCGGTCGCGGCGGCGGCGCCAAGCGCATGTACCGCCTGATCGACTTCAAGCGGCGCGACCGTGACGGCATCGAGGGCACCGTGGTCGGGATCGAGTACGACCCCAACCGCACCTGCCACATCGCCCTGGTCGAGTACGCCGACGGCGTCAAGCGCTACATCCTCGCCCCCAAGGGCCTCAAGGACGGCGACAAGATCCTCAGCTCCGCCGACGCGGCCATCGAGCCGTCGGTGGGCAACTGCATGCCCCTCCGCCACATCCCGGCGGGCATGGACGTGCACGCGATCGAGCTGAACCCCGGCGGCGGCGCCAAGATGTGCCGCTCGGCGGGCACCTCGGCCCGGCTGACCAACAAAGAAGGCCGTTACGCCACCCTGGTCATGCCCTCTGGCGAGACCCGGCGCGTGCTGATCGACTGCCGGGCGACCGTGGGCATGGTGGGCAACAGCGACCACCAGAACCGCGTGATCGGCAAGGCCGGTCTGAGCCGCCGGATGGGCCGCCGGCCCAAGACCCGCGGCGTGGCCATGTCCCACCACACGCACCCCCTGGGCGGTGGTGAGGGCCGGTCCAAGAGCGGCCGTCCCCCGGTGAGCCCCTCGGGCGTGCCGGCCAAGGGCGGGCGGACGCGCGACCGGAACAAGGCGTCCTCGCAGATGATCATCCGCCGTCGCAAGAGCAAGCGTTACGGGCAGCTGAAGTAAACGGAAGGAAGCGAACCGATGTCACGCAGCCTGAAGAAGGGCCCGCACGTGGACGAGAAGCTCTACCGCAAGGTGGAGCGGCAGAACGAGGACGGCGAGCGCACGGCCATCAAGACCTGGGCCCGCCGCAGCGTGATCGTCCCCGAGTTCGTCGGGCACACGTTCAAAGTCCACAACGGACGGGTGTTCATGGACGTGTTCGTGACCGAGGACATGGTCGGGCACCGGCTCGGCGAGTTCGCCAACTCGCGGACGTTCCGGGGTCACACCAACAAGAAGGAAGGCATCAAGGCGGGCTGACCCCCGGCTTGCTGGGTCTTTGAAAGGGCTATGCAGTGCGACTTCGAGCCGAAGAACTGAAGAAGCGTGCCGCCGAGGCCGGGGTCAGCGTCGAGCAGCTGGCCGACGCGGTCGCCCGTGACGGGCTCCGTGGCCCGGCGGCCGTGTCCGCCGTCCGCAACTGGATGGCCGGGCGCGATCACCCGCGCTGCCGCCGGGCGGACATCGAGAACCTGGCCACCGCGGTCGGGTGCCTCCCCCGCGACGTCTGCGTGTTCACCAGCATGGTGCGCGGGCACCGCGGCTCGCCCAAGAAGGCCAAGCTGGTCGCCGACCTGATCCGCGGCAAGAGCGCGGTCGACGCGGACAACATGCTCCGCTTCTCGACCAAGCGGGCGGCGGTCAACTTCCGCAAGGCCCTGCAGGCCGCGATGGCCGACGCGGACCAGCTCGGCGCCGACCAGGGCAACCTGGTCGTCAGCGAAGCCAAGGTCGACAACGGCATGCACATCAAGCGCTTCAAGGCCAAGGACCGCGGCCGGGCCCACCAGATCCTCAAGCGCACCAGCCACATCACTCTCTCGGTCCAGGAGCGCAGCTGACTATGGGACAGAAGACCCACCCCTTCGGATTCCGCCTCGGCGTGACGGAAGCGCACCGCTCCCGCTGGTACGCCCCCAAGGCGCTCTACGGCGAGCTGCTGGTCGAGGACG